>NZ_BBXE01000001.1 GCF_001570565.1 Herbidospora yilanensis
GGCTCACTGGTGCACCATCCTCTTGTCGGTAGTCGAGAGACTGCTGATGCACCCGAGGTGCCGCCGGGCCATTGCCCAGCTCGCTCGACCCCGAGGTCCACGATGAGTTCCGCGGGGCCCGGCGGTTCTTCGGGGCGTGCCGACCGTCGACAGGGCTGAGCGCCACCGAGCGCCGAACAGTGAGCTGACCGGCAGCCGCGTCCCGATACCGAAAGAGGGTGCCTCCCCACTGGGCTTAGCAGCGAGGAGGCTGTCATGCAGTATGCCCCCACCACATCCCTGCCCGCGACCGCTCCGAACGGTGTCACCGCGGGAGTTGACTGGGCCAGCGCCGATCACGCGGCCTGCGTGGTCGATACGGCCGGAAAGGTGATCACCCGCTTCACCGTCGAGCACACCGCCGCCGGGTTGAAGGAACTCATCCGCCGCCTGGCCAAGGCCGGAACATGCGAGGTCGCCATCGAGCGGGGCGACGGCCCCGTCGTCGAAGCCCTGCTGGAGGCCGGGCTGACCGTGGTGGTGATCAGTCCGAACCAGGTCAGGAACCTGCGCTCCCGGTACGGCTCGGCGGGTAACAAAGACGACCGGTTCGACGCGTTCGTGCTGGCCGACACCCTGCGCACCGACCGGGCCCGGCTGCGGCCCCTGGTGCCCGACAGCCCGGCCACCACCACGCTGCGGGTCACCGTCCGGGCTCGCCGTGACCTGGTCACCCACCGGGTGGCGCTGTGCAACCAGCTGCGTGCGCACCTGAGCTCGGCCTTCCCCGGCGTGGTCGGCTTGTTCGCCGACCTGGACAGCGCGATCAGCCTGGCCTTCCTGGCCCGCTTCGATTGCCAGGAGCGTGCCGATTGGCTGTCGGTGCGGCGTCTTTCGGCCTGGCTGAAGAGCGTCGGCTACTGCGGCCGCAAGGCCCCGGCCGTGCTGCTGGCCCACCTGCGGGCCGCCCCTCGGGGTGCCAGCGGCCAGGACGGCGCGGCCCGGGCGCACGCCACCCGCGCCATGCTCGCCGTCCTGTCCTCGCTGGTCGAGCAGATCAAGGCGCTGGAGGCGCACATCAGCGAGCAGCTCGCGCTGCACGCCGACGCACACGTGTTCTCCTCGCTGCCTCGTTCGGGCACCGTACGCGCGGCCAGGCTGCTGGCCGAGATCGGCGACTGCCGCGCCCGCTTCCCCGACCCGTCCTCGCTGGCCTGCCTGGCCGGCGTCGCACCCTCCACCCGCCAGTCCGGCAAACACAAGAGCGTCGGCTTCCGCTGGGCGGTCAACAAACAACTGCGTGATGCCGTCTGCGACTTCGCCGCCGACTCCCGCAGAGCCAACCCGTGGGCCGCCAAGCTGTATGCCGACGCCATCGCCCGCGGCAAGGACCACCCGCACGCCACCCGAATCCTGGCCCGCGCCTGGCTGTACGTGATCTGGCACTGCTGGCAGGACCACACCGCCTACGATCCGGCCAAGCACGGAGCTCTCCAGGTCCTGCTCCAACAAGATCAACATACGGCGGCTTGACACAGGGCTACTCATCGG
>NZ_BBXE01000002.1 GCF_001570565.1 Herbidospora yilanensis
GAAGCAGCCCGGGGTCAGTGGAGGCTCTAAATGCTGACTCCAGCTGCCGGTTGGGGCTGGTGTTGAGCGTAGTAGACGGTCTCGTATTCGGCGGGTGGGACATTGCCGATGGCGGTGTGGATGCGCTGGTTGTTGAACCAGTCGACCCATTCGGCGGTGGCCAGTTCGACGTCCGCCAGCCCCTTCCAGGGCGTGCGGGGTTTGATCAGTTCGGTCTTGAACAGGCCGATCGCCGATTCCATCAACGCGTTGTCGAGGGCGTCGCCGATCGTTCCGATCGAGGCGTCGATCTTCGCCTCCATGAGATGAGCGGTGAAGGCGAAGGATGTGTATTGGCTGCCGGCGTCAGAGTGATGCACCAGACCCGGTCCGGCCGGCCTTCCAGCGCGATCACGTCGCCATAGCCCCATGTCCAGGGCGTCCAGGACGAGTTTGGCCCGCTTGGTCGTCGCGGCTGACCAGCCGACGATCGCGCGGGAGTAGACGTCGACGACGAATGCGACGTAGACGACCCCAGCCCAGGTCAGGACGTAGGTGAAGTCGGCCACCCACCGCTGGTTGGGCCGGTCCGCGGTGAAGTCCCGTCGCAGCAGGTCATCGGCTCGGTGGTGTCTGTCGTCCCGGACGGTGGTGCGGATCTTCCCGCCGCGGCGGGCGCCCTGAAGGCCAAGCTCGCGCATCAGCCGGGCGACCGTGCAACGGGCCACCGCGATCCCTTCGCGGTGCAACTGCCGCCAGACCTTCCGGAACCCGTAGACGCCGTAATTGTCCCGATGGACGCGGGCGATCTCCTTCTTCAGTTCCTCATCCCGCAGCGCGCGAGCGGAAGGCTCGCGGCGAACGGCCGCGTAATAGGTGCTGGTGGCGATCTTCAGCCCGTGGCCCGTCAGGACACGGCAGATCGGCTCGACCCCGAACACCCGCTTGAACTCGTCGATGAACGCTACGAGCGCTTGTGTGGCCGGTCGAGCTCGGCCGCGAAGAAAGCCGACGCCGCCTTCAGGATCTCATTGGCCCGCTTCAGCTCGGCGTTCTCCGCCCGCAGCCGCTTGATCTCCGCCGCTTCCTGCGATGTCGTTCCGGGCCGCCGGCCCGCGTCGATCTCTGCCTTGCGCACCCAGGTCCGCACCGTCTCCGGCGTCTTGACGCCCAGTTTGGCCGCGACGGCCTTCATGGCCGCCCATTCGGTCGGGTAGTTCGGGCGCACCTCGGCGACCATGCGCACCGCACGCTCGCGCAGCTCAGAGGGGTAGGGGGACAGACGTGCCATGACTCGATCCTCTCAAGGAATCGAGCCTCCATCAGAACCGGATCGCTTCA
>NZ_BBXE01000003.1 GCF_001570565.1 Herbidospora yilanensis
GATCGTTACGATCGGGCCTTTTGTCGTTTTTGCGCGTCCGGCGGAAGTAGGGCAACCTCCAATCCGGTTCCATCGAACGCCAGTGATTTACATCACATTCACAGCATCTTCACAGATCCCTGTGGTTCCCTACCGCGCCCACAGAGATCGAACAGACGGCACCCGAGCTGCACTTCCGTTTCGAAGATCATCATGACAAGCCCGCCGACGACTCGTCAGATGGATCACGAAAAGATCTCTGCGCCTCATGGATGATCGGAAACCGTGGATTTCGCTGCGGACCCCCACAAGATCGGCTGTAGGGTCCACTCATCCCTTTCCTGACGCATGGGACGCAGGACGCGGCCCACGTACAGACCAAGGAGTTCCCCATGAAGCGCACTCTCGCCCTCGGTGGCGTGGCGGCGGGCCTGCTGGCCTCCGCTCTCGTCACCCAGCCGGCTTCCGCCGCCGGTGACGTCGCCAGCGCCCCGCTGGCCACCACTGGCATCGCGGCCAAGAACATCGCGGGCATGTGGCTGGCGGAGAACGCCGCCAACCTCGTGGCCGCGACCCCCTACGACGTGGAGACCCAGGTCGTCGGGAAGCACGTCTCGACCGGTGGGCCGACCGCCGACACCAAGCCGGGTGTCGTCCCCGCCATCGGTGACGAGAAGAAGACCACGAGCACGTCGAAGAACGTCAACCTGCCCAAGACCACGGGCAAGGTGTTCTTCTCCGACGGGTTCGAGAACAAGGGAACGCGGAACCACCCCAAGTGGGTCGCCAAGAACCCGCACTGGTGCACCGCCACCTCGATCCAGGCCGCCTACAAGAACCTGGTCGCGACCGCCGGTCACTGCGTGTACAACGTGGAGACCAACAAGGCGACGCTCGAGAACTGGATCTTCGTCCCGGGCTACTACCAGGGCAAGGCTCCGTGGGGCGTCTACGTGGGCAAGCAGGCCTTCACCCACTACGACTTCGACGTGTACGAGGACGGCGACCGCAACTACGCGTTCGTCACCGTGTACAACGGCATCAAGCTGCCGGCGAACGGCCTGGCCGACTTCGACAAGCTGTGGCAGCTCTACGGCCTGAAGTCGCTCCAGGAAGTCTCCAAGGAAGTCGCTGACACCTACAAGCACTCCTGGCTGAAGGACGGCAAGTACTACGTCTGGAAGTACACCGACGCCGGTCGTCTCGGCGACAACGTCGGTGGCCAGGGCTTCGCCTACAACCAGAAGGTCGGCCAGAGCGTCTACGTCTTCGGCTACCCGAGCGGCAAGCACCCGGACGGCAACCACGCCTACTCCGGCCAGACCCTCAAGTGGACC
>NZ_BBXE01000004.1 GCF_001570565.1 Herbidospora yilanensis
GGGCCAGGCCGACGGGAGGGCGGGCAGTACGTGGAGTTCGTTGTTGTGGGATTGGAGGAGCATTTCGGCGATGCCGGAGGTGGCGCCGAAGTTGCCGTCGATCTGGAAGGGCGGGTGGAGGTCGAACATGTTGGGGGCCAGGCGGGCGGTGGTGACCAGCAGGCGGAGCAGGGTGTGGGCGCGGGCGCCTTCTTCCATGCGCGCCCAGTAGTTGATCTTCCAGGCGAGGGACCAGCCGGTGCCGTCGTCGCCGCGCAGTTCCAGGGTGCGGCGGGCGGCGGTGTGCAGGGCGGGGGTGCCGCGTTTGGTGATCTGGTTGCTGGGGTGCAGCCCGTACAGGTGGGAGATGTGGCGGTGCCCGGTCTCGGGTTCGATCCAGTCGTAGAGCCATTCCTGGATGTTGCCGCGTGAGCCGGTCTTCATCGGGGGGAGGCGGTCGCGGGCGGCCAGTACCTGGGTGCGGAAGGTGGCGTCCACGCTGAGGGTCTGGGCGGCTTGGGCGCAGCCGTTGAACAGGTCGCGCAGGATCTGGTTGTCCATGGTCGGGCCGGCGCAGACGCTGACCCCGTTGTGGTGGGGCAGCTCCGGGGAGTTGGAGGGATTCGTCACCAGGTAGCCGAGGCTGGGCTCTGGGACGAGGGTGTCGAGGAAGAACTGGGCGGCGCCTTTCATGGCGGGGTAGTAGGTGCGCAGGAAGTCCAGGTCGCCGGTGAAGGTGTAGTGCTCCCAGATGAGGGTGGCCAGCCAGGCGCCGCCGGTCTGCCACATGCCCCACAGGGCGCCGTCGACGACGGAGGTGGCACGCCAGGCGTCGGTGTTGTGGTGGGTGACCCAGCCGCCGGCGTTGTACTGGACCTGGGCGGTGCGGGCGCCGGTGACGGCCAGCTCGCTGATCATCTTGAACACCGGGTCGAAGCATTCGGCCAGGTTGGTGGTGTCGGCGTGCCAGTAGTTCATCGGCAGGTTGGCGTTGATCGTGTATTTGGAGTCCCAGGAGGGGGTGAGGGAGTCGTTCCAGATGCCTTGCAGGTTGGCCGGTTGGGTGCCGGGGCGGGAGGAGGAGATGAGCAGGTAGCGGCCGAACTGGAACAACAACGCGGCGAACTGGGGGTCGTTGACGTTGTTGTGCTGGGCGATGCGGACGTCGGTGGGCTGGTCGGCGGCGGAGGTGCGGCCGAGGTCCAGGGTGGTGCGGTTGAACAGCGTCTGGTAGTCGGCGATGTGCCTGCCGCGCAGGTCGGTCCAGGAGCGGGCCGCGGCGGCGGTCAGGTG
>NZ_BBXE01000005.1 GCF_001570565.1 Herbidospora yilanensis
CTAGTGAGCCGGTCCGGAGATTTTTGAGCAGTAGCGGCAGATTCGGCCGATGATCTGGTCGGCGGTCGCGGTCCAGGTGAAGGGCCGGGCGTGGGCGTTCCACACCTCGATCCAGTTCTCCAGCGCGGTGGTCAGCTCGTCCACGGAACAGAAGACCCCGCGTTGGAGGCAGCGCCGCTGGAGTTCGGCGAACCATCGTTCGACCTGGTTGATCCAGGAGGAATAGGTCGGGGTGAAGTGGAGCCGGAAGCGGGGATGGTCCAGCAGCCAGCGGTGGACGGCGGGTGCTTTGTGCGCGGACAGGTTGTCGCAGATCACGTGGATGTCCAGGGCGGGGTCGGTGCGCCGGTCGATCTCGGCCAGGAAGTCGCGGAAGTCCTCGGCCGAGTGCCGGGCCGACAGTTTCCCGATCACCTGGCCGGTGGCGGTGTTGAGGGCGGCGAACAGGTCGATGGTGCCGTGACGTTTGTAGTCGTGGCTGCGGCGTTCGGGAACGCCGGGCAGCATGGGCAGCACCGGCGCGGTCCGTGACAGGGCCTGGATCTGGGGTTTCTCGTCCACGGAGAACACGACCGCGTTCGCCGGCGGGGCGAGGTAGAGGCCGACGACGTCCCGGATCTTATCGATCAGCAGCGGGTCGGTGGAGATCTTGAAGTCCTCGGTCCGCCAGGGTTGCAGCCCGAACGCCTTCCAGATCCGCTGCACGCTGGTCGGGGAGATCCCGACCTGTCTGGCCAGTTCCCGTTTGGACCAGTGGGTGGAGCCTTCGGGGACCTCCTCCAGGGTGCGGACGACCACCTCCTCGACCTGGGCGTCGCTGATCGAGCGGGGCACCCCGGGGCGCGGTTCGTCGGACAGGCCGTCCAGGCGCCGGGCCAGGAACCGTGACCGCCACCGGCTGACGGTGTTCCTGGCCACCCCTAATCGCGCCGCCACCGCCACGATGCTTCGGCCGTCCGCGCACTCCAGCACGATCCGTGCCCGCGTGGCCAGCCCTTGCGCGGTCGATCGCCGTTTCGCCCAGTTCTCCAACGTCGACCGCTCGGCCTGCGACAGCACCAGCGGTGTCAACCGGTTGTCACTCACAACCACCAGCACACCCCGGCCACCGGCTGCTGTCACGCCTGAACCCGCGATTTGAAACAGAACGCGACTCAGGTGGCGCTACAAGAACTCACGACCGGCTCACTA
>NZ_BBXE01000006.1 GCF_001570565.1 Herbidospora yilanensis
CTGTACTTGGTCATGAACTTGGTGACAGTCGGCTGATGGGCGGCCTGCCGCCAAGGGCTGAGTGTGGCCGGGCGGTGTTGTAGTACTCCAGCCAGGGGCCGAGTGCTTGGGTGCGGTGCTGGTTGCTGGCATAAGGCCGGCGGTAGGCCCATTCGGTGGCCATGGTGCGGTTGAGGCGTTCGGCTTTGCCGTTGGTCCAGGGGCAGTGTGGCCGGGTGAACTTCTGCCGGGCGCCCAGGGCGGCGCAGGCCTGCTGGAAGGCGTGGCTGATGCGGTAGTTCTTGGCGTTGTCGGTCATCACCCGGTGGATGCGGCTGATCCCGCGGGCGTGGAAGTAGGCGGCGGCGCGGGTGAGGAAGGCGGCGCAGGTGGTGCCTTTCTCATCGTTCAGGACTTCGATGTAGGCCAGGCGGGTGTGGTCGTCGATGGCGGTGTGCAGGTAGTCGAAGCCGATCCCGCGGCCACGTGGGGATCCTTGGCGGCCGTGGGCGCGGTGGCCGCCGCCGTCGGGGATGCGGCCGAGTTTCTTGACGTCCAGGTGGATCATGTCGCCGGGCGCGGGATGCTCATAGCGGCGCTCGCTCTTGCGGGTGGCGCGGATCGGCGTTCCGGTCAGCGGGTCACACATCGCCAGGCGTGGGATGTCGTGGCGGCGCAGGATCCGGGTGATGGTCCGGGCCGGTACCCCGGTGGCGGCCGCGAGCCGATCGGGTCCGGCCCGCAGGTCGGCGCGGGCTTTCAGCACGCGCTGCTCGGTTTCGGGTGGGGTGCGGCGCGGGCTGGTGCGGGGTCCGCTGCGCCGGTCCTGCAGTCCGGGCCAGCCTTCCTCCCGGTAGCGGGTCACCCACCGGTGCGCGCATTGGCGGGAGACGCCCAGCTCGGCGGCCACGTGCGCGACCGGGCGGTCGTCGAACACGACACGGCGGACCAGCAGGCATCTGCCGTGAAACGTCAGCCGGGCGTTAGCGTGACCCATCAAGACCTCCGTGCGTGCGTGAAGCGGCTAACTCCACTACGCCCGGAGGTCTTCTTCATGATCAATCACTGACGGCCACGTGTCACCAAGATCTCGGCCAAGTACA
>NZ_BBXE01000007.1 GCF_001570565.1 Herbidospora yilanensis
TCTGGGGCTTCGGCTTCAACGACCCCGGCCGCCCCTTCCCCCCGGCCCCCTGCCTGGAAGTGATCAACTGGTTCAAGGCCCAGGGCTGCTACGTCATCGGCGGCGTGCCCACCTACTGGCGCCAGGGCATCAACGACTCCCGCACCGGCTTCGGCGAGGTCTACCGCGCCTTCAACATGATCTCGCCCTGGATGGTCGGCCGCACCCACACCATCCCGGGCCTGGACGGCTTCTACACCAACAACCTCCTGCCCGACGTCGCCGACTGCAACGCCAACGGCATCGACTACCAGCCCTGCGTCATGCCCGGCGACCTGCAATCACGCGCCCGCGCCCACGGCGACTTCATGTGGCGCATGTTCTACAACACCATCCGCGCCGGCTCCCACGGCCTCTACATCTCCATGTTCGACGAGTACAACGAGGGCAACCAGATCGCCAAGACCACCGAGACCCAGGCCACCGTCCCGCCGGCTCGGGCATCCTCGCCCTCGACGAAGACGGCACCTTCTGCTCCTCCGACTACTACCTGCGCCTGACCGGCGACGGCGGCCGCATGCTGAAGGGCCAGATCGCGCT
>NZ_BBXE01000008.1 GCF_001570565.1 Herbidospora yilanensis
ATCCAGGTCGTGATCTACAACCTGCCCAACCGTGACTGCTCGGCCCTGGCCTCCAACGGTGAGCTGAAGGTCTCGCAGGACGGTCTCAACCGGTACAAGACCGAGTACATCGACCCGATCGCCTCGATCATGTCGGACTCGAAGTACCAGAACCTGCGCATCGTCGCCATCGTGGAGATCGACTCGCTGCCGAACCTGGTGACGAACCTGAACCTGGCCGCCTGCCAGGAGGCCAAGAGCTCGGGCGCTTATGAGCAGGGTGTGGCCTACGCGCTGAGCAAGCTGTACGCGATTCCGAACGTCTACAACTATGTGGACGCCGGTCA
This sequence comes from Herbidospora yilanensis, assembly GCF_001570565.1. Lineage (GTDB taxonomy): Bacteria > Actinomycetota > Actinomycetes > Streptosporangiales > Streptosporangiaceae > Herbidospora > Herbidospora yilanensis. The sequence goes on from NZ_BBXE01000008.1 coordinate 327, forward strand.
CCACGGCTGGCTGGGCTGGGATTCCAACTTCGGTCCGTCGGCGCAGTTGTTCGGCACCACCGCGGCGCTGGCCACCGGTGGCAAGGCGACGGTGCACGGGTTCATCACCAACACCGCCAACTACTCGGCGCTGACCGAGCCGTACTTCTCGGTGAGCGGCAGCGTCAACGGCCAGCAGATCCGTTCCTCCCGGTGGGTGGACTGGAACTTCTACATCGATGAGTTGTCCTTCGCGCAGGCCTTCCGTCAGCGGTTGATCCAGGAGGGTTTCTCCTCCAGCATCGGCATGCTGATCGACACCTCGCGTAACGGCTGGGGTGGTCCGAACCGGCCGACCGGGCCGAGCACCTCGACCGACCTGAACACCTTCGTCAACAACTCCAAGGTCGACCGCCGGGTGCACGCCGGTAACTGGTGCAACCAGAGCCGGTGCGGGTCTGGGTGAGCGTCCGCGGGCCAACCCGGCCACCGGTATCGACGCCTACGTGTGGGTCAAGCCTCCGGGTGAGTCCGACGGTTCCTCGAGCGAGATTCCGAACACCGAGGGCAAGGGCTTCGACCGGATGTGCGACCCGACCTACGGCGGCAACGACCGTAACGGCAACAACCCCACGGGTGCTCTGGCCAACGCTCCGCTGTCGGGTCACTGGTTCTCGGCCCAGTTCCGTCAGCTCCTGGCCAACGCCTACCCGCCCATCA
>NZ_BBXE01000009.1 GCF_001570565.1 Herbidospora yilanensis
AGCCTTTTTCATCCCTCGTGGCGGGAGAGCTGGTCACAGCATGATCGCGGTGTCGGAGCTTGCCCTATGACGCAGTGAAGCCCCTGGTAGACGGGTTGATCACCACAATCCATCCGCCACTACCAGGAGCTTCGGGTGTTGTTCTATCGCGCTTCCGTCGATTTGTCGCGTTCAACGCTGAACTACGTGGCCGGGATCATCCGCCGGCGGCGCAAGGCGATCGGGTCGGTGTGGCGGGCGCTCAACCCCGGCCAACAGGCGCTCCTGGTCCTGGTCCACCTGCGTAAGGGCGAGACATACGCCCAGCTCGCGGCAGGTTTCGGCGTGTCGGCGGCGACCGCTTGGCGGTATGTCCAGGAGGTGGTGAAGCTGTTGTCGGCCCGTTCTCCGAAGCTGGCGGCGGCGCTGCGTAAAGCCGTCAAGGACGGGCGGCGGCACCTGATCCTGGACGGCACCCTGATCCGTACCGACCGGGTGCGGGCCGACCGGCCGTACTACTCGGCCAAACACCGTATGCACGGGATGAACATCCAGGTCATCGCCGGTCCCGACGGCGACCTGGTGTGGACGTCGGGTGCGCTGCCGGGCAAGACGCACGACCTGACCGCGGCCCGGATCTGGGGCATCCCGCGCCATCTGCGGGCGGCCGGGATCCTCACCCTGGCCGACAAGGCCTACCAGGGCATTCACAAACAAGCGGCGGTGGTGCTCACCCCGTACAAGGGCAAGAACAAGCCCGAACCGCAGAAGGCGGCCAACCGGGCCCACGCCCGGCTACGCGGGCCGGGAGAACGCGCGAACGCCCAGCTCAAGAGCTGGCGCATCCTGCAACGGTTACGGTGCAGCCCGTCCAAGGCCGGTCACCTGGTCAAGGCCATCGCCGTCCTGCAAAACCACCGGGTCACCCGAGGATGAAAAAGGCTCAG
>NZ_BBXE01000010.1 GCF_001570565.1 Herbidospora yilanensis
TCGGGCTGGGTGTCGCTGAAGGACTTCACCGTCGCCCCCTACAACGGGCAGCAGCTCGTCTACGCCACCACGCACGACTTCGGGTCGAGCTGGGGCTCGATGAACTTCTCCCTGTTCAGCAACTACTCCCAGATGGCCTCGGCCACCCAGAACCCGATGAACTCGGGCACGGTCGCGCCGTCGCTGTTCTACTTCGCGCCCAAGAGCATCTGGGTGCTGGCCTACCAGTGGGGCGGCGCGGCGTTCTCCTACCGGACCTCCTCCAACCCGACCAACGCCAACGGCTGGTCGTCGGCGCAGACGCTGTTCTCGGGCAGCATCTCCAACTCGGGCACCGGCCCGATCGACCAGGCGCTCATCGGCGACGACCAGAACATGTACCTGTTCTTCGCCGGTGACAACGGCCGCATCTACCGGGCCAGCATGCCGATCGGCAACTTCCCCGGCAGCTTCGGCACCAGCTACCAGACCATCATGACCGACACCACGAACAACCTGTTCGAGGCCGTCCAGGTCTACAAGCTGGCCGGCCAGCAGCGCTACCTCATGATCGTCGAGGCGATCGGCTCCCAGGGCCGCTACTTCCGCTCCTTCACCGCCACCAGCCTGGGCGGCACGTGGACCCCGAACGCCACCACCGAGTCCAACCCGTTCGCGGGCAAGGCCAACAGTGGCGCCACCTGGACCAACGACATCAGCCACGGCGAACTGCTCCGCACCAGCGCCGACCAGACCATGACCGTCGACCCCTGCAACCTGCAGC
>NZ_BBXE01000011.1 GCF_001570565.1 Herbidospora yilanensis
GGCGGCCAGGCCGATGAGGACGACGGCGTAGACGATGTGGTCGTCCATGAAGGGGTTGGTCTGGAGCGGCAGTTCGGCGCCCCACATCATGACCATCATCAGGGTGCCCGCGCCGGCGGCGACGCGGAGGCCGATGCCGGCGATCAGGGCGGCGCCGATGCCCAGGAGGCCGAGCATGAACAGGCAGTCGACCAGGGCGTTCCCGGCCAGGGCGGTGTAGAACCCGCCGAGGGGGCCGTCCGCGGCGCCCTTCAGGAAGCCGGTGGTCGGGCTGCCGCCGTTGATCCACGCCTTGGCGGCCGGCGTGGCGAAGCCGAGGCCGAACAGCTTGTCGGCGAAGGCCCACAGGAAGATCCAGCCGAGGGCGATCCGGGCGACGGCCCAGACCCGGTCTGCCAGGCGCGGGGCCGGGGTGGCCGCCTGGGGGGCGAAGGGGGTCGTGTGGAGGATGCGGCGTCCGTGCGTGGTGGCCATCGTCGGCCCCTTTCCGGGGATTCTCGGTCGCTTCGGGATGCCTCAATGACAACGTTTTCCGGGGGCCGTGCTCAGGGCTGGAAGACTCCCCGCCGTGGTCCTGAAGA
>NZ_BBXE01000012.1 GCF_001570565.1 Herbidospora yilanensis
GAGCTGGTGGAAGACGACGGTGTCGTCGACGCGGTTGAGGAACTCGGGCCGGAAGTGCTGCTTGAGCTCCTCCTGGACCTTGGCCTTCATCCGGTCGTAGTTGCCCTCGACGTCGTTGTTCTTGGCGAACCCGACCCCGATGCCCTTGCTGATGTCACGGGTGCCGAGGTTGGTGGTCATGATGATGACCGTGTTCTTGAAGTCGACCACCCGGCCCTGGGCGTCGGTCAGGCGACCGTCCTCCAGGATCTGCAGCAGGCTGTTGAAGATGTCGGGGTGGGCCTTCTCGATCTCGTCGAACAGCACCACCGAGAACGGCTTGCGCCGCACCTTCTCGGTGAGCTGCCCGCCCTCTTCGTAGCCGACGTAACCGGGAGGCGAGCCGAACAGCCGGGAGACGGTGTGCTTCTCCATGAACTCCGACATGTCCAGCATGATCAGCGCGTCTTCGTCCCCGAACAGGAACTCCGCCAGCGCCTTCGACAACTCGGTCTTACCGACACCCGA
>NZ_BBXE01000013.1 GCF_001570565.1 Herbidospora yilanensis
TTTTCCGGCCCTTCCGGGCTGGCCCTTCTAATTTACCATCCGCTCACCGGTGCTTCGTACCGGTGTGCTTCTCGGTTTAGAAGAAGGGGGTTTGCCGAACCAGGTCGACGGATTAAAGATTAACAGCTCTCCGGAGTGCTTCCGCACGGGCGCCGGGTCACGGCTCGGTCAGTTGATCACCAACAGTGGGTTTTCGCCGGTCAGAAGGGTAGTAACCGCTCATGATCGAGCTGCCGCGCGCACTGGTCGTCCTGCTGACCGCGGCGGCCGCGGTCGTGACACTGGCCGGAATCCAGGCCGTGGGGTCGATCGTCGGCCCGGTGATGCTGGCGTTGGTGCTGGTCGTGGCGGTGTCGCCTCTCAGGGGCGTGCTGGAGAGGAAGGGCGCGCCGACCTGGCTGCAGGTGGCGGTTCCCTTTCTCGTCGTGCTGCTGGTGCTCGCCGGGATGGTGGCGATCATCGCGGTGGCGGCGGCTCAGCTCGCGACGATCGCGCCGACGTACACGGACAAGTTCGCCGCGCTGGCGGCCGAGGCGCGGGCCTTCGCGGCCGAGATCGGGCTGGGGGCCGACCAGATCGACAAGGCGGTCAAGTCCTTCGATCCCAGCCGGTTGTTGCCGATCGCGCAGGGGTTGCTCGCGGGGGCGCTGGGGGCGGGGTCGGCGCTGTTCCTCATCGTGGTGTTGTCGTTGTCGATGAACCTCGACGCGCCGGCGTTCACCCGGATCATCCGGGTCGCCAAGGTGGAGCGGCCCGCACTGCACGCGGCGCTGACCACCTTCGCGTCGCGGACGCGGCGTTATCTGCTGGTCTCCACCGTGTTCGGGATCATCTGCGCGGTGCTCGACGTGATCGCGCTGGTCGTCCTCAGCGTGCCGCTGCCGTTGTTGTGGGGCATCCTCGCGCTGATCACGAACTATGTGCCGAACATCGGCTTCATCATCGGGCTGGTGCCGCCGGCGCTGCTCGCGTTGCTGGACGGGGGGTTCTCGACGATGCTGCTGGTGATCCTCGCCTACATCGTCATCAACGTGGTGGTGCAGTCGTTCGTGCAGCCGAAGTTCCTCGGCGACGCCGTCGGGTTGACCACCACGATGACCCTGGTCTCGCTGATCGTGTGGGCCTATGTGATCGGGCCGCTGGGGGCGCTGCTGGCGATTCCGCTCTCGCTGCTGGTGCGGGCGCTGCTCATCGACAGCGACCCGTCCGCCCGGTTCGCCCGGGCGCTCGTCTCGGGGGAAGTGCCCCCGCGGGGGCGTACACCGGCGTAGGGTCACCGCGTGCGCAGATGGGACATCGATGAGCGGCAGACCGGAATCGCCGACGGCACAGCGATGGATCCGCAGGTCCAGACCCTGCTGGCGTCGATGCGCCGGGACGGCTGGGTGACCGAGGAGCCGGAGGTCCACCTGCTGCCGCACCTGAAGAAGGCGTGCGGCGACAGGTGGCGGATCGTGGCCGACCGGCTCCTCGACGACGGGGTGTACGAGGTGACGCTGACGATCGGGGAGGACCTGTCAGGTGTCGCGCTGCACCGTGCCGCTGTCGGTCTTCTCACGGCCATCGCCGAGCCGGTCTTCTTCGTCAGGCAGAGCGACCCCCGTGTCTTCGACTGCGTCACGGGGGTGCTCGACGGCGACCCGCCCGGCTTCAAGAGTCACGGGCACCTGGTTCGCCTGATCGTCGAATGACCGGCGGGCCCACGGCATCGCGGCGATGAGCAGCGGGAACAGGACGATCGAGCTGATCGCCCACGGCGCGTGCAGGGCGCCCCAGTCCTGGCCGCGGAACTGGGTCAGCACCAGATAGCCGGTCGCGGCCCACAACGAGCTGCCGATGATCGCCGGCCAGGCCCACTTCGTGGGGCGGGCGACCAGGAACGGCATGAACCAGAGCAGATACTGCGCGCCCAGGCGCGGCGTGACGACCATGAAGCCCAGCAGGATCGCGATCGACACGTCGATCGGATCGGCCTTGCGCCACCACCACAGGCAGAACGCCGCCACTGCGTAGATCATGTACTGGCCGACGACGAGCTTCCACGGCGTGAGGTCCCATTCGCCGCCGTTGATCACGGCGGTCCAGCCCCAGTCGCCGGTGATCGGCCGCACGTCGCTCGGCCGCAGGCTGATCTCCTTCAGCACGTCGACGAGCTGGTCCCAGCGCACCCAGCCGCCGAGCGGCATGGTCAGCAGCACGAGGATCGGCGGCACGGCCACCGCCAGCCCCGACACGATCCGCGCCCGCACCCCCGGCAGGAACATCAACATGCCCGGCACCAGGATCACGGGCCAGCTCTTCGCGCAGAGCGCCAGCCCCATGAGCAAGCCGGCGTAGACGGCCCGGCGGGTCACCCCGGCGGCGTCGCGCGTGAGGAGGCTGCGCACCATCCGGTCGGGCCGGTCGAGCAGCGGCTCGCTCCCCCGGAACTCCCCCGGCCCCCGCGCCACCACATAGGCGGCCACGGCGAACACCAGCGAAACGGGCTCCACCTGCCCGTGGACCGACGCGACCAGGACCGCGAGGGGGTTGCAGGCGTACTGGAAGGCGCGGAGCCGCTGCCGCCCCTGGCCCGCCAGCCTGCCGACCAGCGGGATCAGCGCCAGGTCGGCGACGACGGTGACCAGTCGTCCGGCGATCTCCCACGGGATGCCCAGCCACATCAGCGAGCCGTAGACATAGGGGATCGCGGGCAGGAAGTGCCATCCGCTGTTGACCGGGTTGCGTCCTTCGAGGATCGCCTCACCGGCCGGGCGGAAGCTGTTGACGAAGTCGATCGGCTGCCAGGAGTCGGCGGCCGAGAACAACATGATCAGCACCCGGACCACGATGCCGACGCCGAGGATCGCCAGGAGGGAGGGCCGCCACCCCCTCCGCTGGGCGAGGACGGCGAGCACGACACCGGTGACGAGAAGGATTCCCGTGGGGATTGCGTAGTCCATGACGGCGACAACCTTAGCCACTCCGCCCGGCCGGGGAGGGGCGTCGCAAATGCTTTCTTCCGTTACGGCTCCGCCTGCCCGGCGCCGCCCGCCGTCCCCGCGTCCCGCCGTGACCTGCGCCGACCGGCCGCGCCCGCATCGCCCCGCCACGGGCGAAAGAGGGCGGTGCGCGCCCCGGCGTCCCGGCATGGGCGCGCACCGCCCTCGGCTTCGAGGGCAACCCGGCGACAGGCCGCCGGGGAGCCCGCGTCCCGGACTCCCCGGCGGCCGTGAGGTGCTAGAAGCCCGCCGTGATCCTGGTGAAGTCCCAGTTCGACTGGCTGATGCCGGAGCAGTTGGACACCACGCCGCCGCCCGGGCAGGGGCGGTCGCGGTTGACCGACCAGGTCGCGAAGCGGGTCAGGCCGCGCTGCACGGCGTAGTCGCGGATCGCCGTCCAGGCCGCGGGGGTGGTGGTCTCAAGCTGGTCGGACAGGCCGACCATGCCCGAGATGCCCATCTTCGCGTAGGCCTGGGCGTCGGTGTAGCCGTAGGCCGACTTCAGGACGTTCTTCAGGCCCTCGGACGCGTTGATCGTGTCCTGCTGGATGTTCGAGCTGCCGAAGTCGAACGTCATGATCGTGAAGTTGTCGATCGGCACCGCCAGGGCCCTGGCCTGGTTGATCAGGCGCACGCCGTGGGCGGTCGGGCCGCTCGTGGAGGTCCCGAAGGTGACCGCGATCTTGATGTTCGGGTTGTTCTGCTTGACGATCTTGAGGCCGTTCAGGATGCGGTCCTGGACGGTGTAGTTCTCGAACTCGTCGGTGTTCTCGATGTCGAAGTCGACCACGGCCGGCCCGGTGGCGTTGATCACCGTCTGGACGGCCTGCGCGTAGGCCTGCGGCGTCGAGCAGTTCGGCCCGAGCTTGTTGCCCGACCAGCCGCCGAACGAGACCTGGATCGACCCGCCGGCCGCCTTGATGGCGTTGATGGCATTGACGTCGGCCGCGTTGTTGAGCGGGCGGTTGCCGTCCCAGGCCGGGTTGCAGCCGCCGGACGACAGGATGAAGGCCATCGTGAACGACTTGACCCCGGTCGCCGCCATCACCGAGGCGGGCGCGGGCGGGTCGCCCCAGCCCATGTAGAGGTAGGGCGCGCCGGGCATGCGCGGGCCGCCGGTCGGGCAGCCCGTCGTGGAGCCGGTGACGGAGCCGGACGAGGCCGACTCGCCCACGCTGTTGTACGCCCTCACGACATAGGTCTTCGAGGTGCACGCCGCGATCCCCGAGATGGTCGCCGAGGTGCCGGTGACCTGGGCGCGCTGGGTCGAGCCCTCGTACACGCGATAGCCCGCGACCGTGCCCGAGGACGCGCCCCACGAGAGCGAGATCGACGAGCTGGTCGTACCGGTGACCGACGGGTTCCCGGGGGTGCCGGGGGCGCCCGGGTTGGTGGTGCCGCCGCCGCAGGGCTGCCCGTTCAGGGTGCAGTTGGCGGGGACGGCCGAGCCGGGCGAGGCGATGAAGCCGAAGCTGGCGGTGCCGCCGGGCGGGATGGAGCCGTTCCAGCCCACGTTGCTGAGGGTGAAGCGCTGGCCGCTGCGGGACAACACGGCGTCCCACTGGGAGCTGACGCTCCCGCCCGAGGGCAGGTCGAAGGCGACCGACCAGCCGTTGATGGTCGAGGTGGTGCCGTTGGTGATGACGTACTTGCCCTCGAAGGCGGACCCCCATTCGGAGGTCTTGGTGAAGACGGCGGTGGCGGGGGCCGCGTGGGCGGGGGTGGCGACGAGGACACCCGCGAAGGCGATCGAGGCCGCGAGGAGCACGCGTAAACGTTTCATCGGAACACGTCCTATCCGAGCGCGTTGAGGTAGGAGCGGTGGCTGCGGGAGAACTCGAAGTTGTTGAACCGGTCCCAGTTGATCGACCAGGTCATCAGACCCCGGAGGTTCGGGTAGACACCACGCGGCCGGTAGGGGCCGCAGTTGGTGCCCTTGGCCAGGCAGTCGAACGCCTTCTGGACCTCGGCCACGGTGGTGAAGCCGTTGCCCGCCTGCGGGGAGGACGGCAGGCCGATGGCGACCTGGTCCTGCCGCAGCGCCGGGAAGACGTTGTTCGTGTCGCCCTGGATCGGGAACCCGGCGAGCAGCATGTCGGTCATCGCGACGTGGAAGTCGTGGCCGCCCATCGTGTGGTACTGGTTGTCCAGGCCCATGATCGGCCCGGAGTTGTAGTCCTGCACGTGGAGCAGGGTCAGGTCGTTCCGCATCGCGTGGATGACCGGGAGGTAGGCGGCCGCGCGCGGGTCGGCGCCGCCCCACTGGCCCGAGCCGTAGAACTGGTAGCCGAGCTGGACGAAGAACGTCTCCGGAGCCATGGTCAGGATGAAACGGCTCCCGTAACGGGCCTTCAGCGAGCGCAGCGCCGCGATCAGGTTGACGATCACGGGGGTGGTCGGGTTGCGGAAGTCGGTGTCACCGGTGTTCAGCGACAGGCTGTGGCCCTCGAAGTCGATGTCGAGACCGTCGAGGCCGTACTTGTCGATGATGGCGCCGACCGACTGGACGAACTTGTCGCGCGCGGCCGTGGTCGTGAGCTGCACCTGGCCGTTCTGGCCGCCGATCGAGATCAGCACCTTCTTGCCGGCCTGCTGCTTGGCCCGGATGGCGGCGATGAACTGGGCCTCGGTCTCCACGTTGGGGCATTCGGCGACCGGGCACTGGGTGAAGCGGATGTCGCCCGAGGTGACCGAGGTCGGCTCGCCGAACGACAGGTTGACGACGTCCCACTCGTTCGGCACGTCGGCCATCCGGGTGTAGCCGGAGCCGTTGGCGAACGAGGCGTGCAGGTAGCCGACCATGACCCGTTTGGGCAGGCCCGTCGGCGGCGGCGGCACGCTGCCGACCGTCGCGGTGACGGTGTTCGAACGAGCCGACTCGCCGGCCGCGTTGACCGCGCTGACCTGGTAGCCGTAGGTCCCGGCGGCGGGCCTGTCGGTGTAGGTCGTGCCGGCCGGCGAGGCGATGAGCGACCCGGCGCGGTAGACGCGATATCCGGTGGCGCCCGAGACGGCGGGCCACGACAGGTTCACGTCGGTGGTGGTCTGGCCGAGCGAGAGGACCGGCGCGGCCGGGGGCTGCGGTCCCGGCGGGTTGCCGCCGGGGCCGTCCAGGACCACGTCGTCGGCGTAGTAGGTGCCCTGGCCGTACCAGCCGTTCAGATAGATCGTCACGGAGGTCTGGGAGGCGCCGGTGGTGAAGGTCCGGGTGAGCTGGGCCCAGGCCGCCCCGGGCGCGGCCCAGGTCTCGGAGAACCCGATCGCGCCGAGGAAGACGTAGGGGCCGCGCACCCACGCCGAGAGCGTGTAGGCGGTGTTCGGCTGGACGGTCACGGTCTGGGAGCACCGGGCGAAGTCGCTGCCCGCCGGGGTGGCGGCCAGGGCCCCGGAGCCCGAACGGACGGGGGTGGTGACGGCCTGGGCGCCCGAGGAGCACGTCCAGCCGGTCAGGCCCGACTCGAAGCCGGGGTTGGTGGCGATGTTGGCGGCCTGGGCGGGCGACGCGACGAAGGCGCCGCCCAGCACGAGGGCCGCCGCTGCTATGAGACTGCGGATCTTCATCTACGGCAGGGTGTTCAGGTGGGGACGGACGGTGCGGGAGAAGTTCCAGTTGTTGCTGGCGTCCCAGTTGATCGACCAGGTCATCGCGCCGCGGATGCCGGGGTAGGCGCGCGGCGGCACGAAGCTGCCGCAGTTGGTCCGGGTCGCCAGGCAGGTGAGGGCCTGGTTGACCATCGAGGGGGCGACCACGCCGCCGCCGGCCGCGCCGGGACCGGCCGGGAGGCCGAGGGCGACCTGGTCGTCGCGCAGGCCGTTCTCCAGTTGGATGCAGGCGAGGGCGGTCAGGAAGTTGATCGAGCCCTGGCCGTAGGCGAAGGCCTGGTCGCAGCCGAGCATCGAGCCGGAGTTGTAGTACTGCATGTGGACGACCGTGAGGATGTCCTTGATGGCCAGGGCCAGCTTGAAGTACTCCATGCCGGTCGACTGCATGTCGATCGTCTGCGGGGCCATCGTGATGATCAGCGACGATCCGACGCGGCTGCGGAGCTGGCGCAGGGCGTCGCCCATCCACTGGGCGTTGAGCCCGTTCTCCAGGTCGATGTCGACGCCGTCGAAGCCGTAGTTCTGCATCACCGCGTAGACCGAGTCGGCGAACTGGGTCGCGGCGGCGGCGCTGGCGACCTGCACGCGGCCGGTCTCGCCGCCGACGGAGATGATGACCTTCTTGCCGCGTGCCTTCAGGGCCTGGACGTCGGCCTTGAACTGGGCCTCGGTGTAGCCGCCGACGGCGGTGGCCAGGCCCGGGTCGAGGGCGAAGGTGACCTGGCCGGGGGTGCTGGTGGCCTCGGCGAACGCGACGGCGATCAGGTCGTACTCGTTCGGCACCGCCGACAACTTCAGCTCGGTGGCCGGGTTGACGAAGTTGTGCCAGTAGCCGGTGAGGAAGTGCTTGGGCAGCGGGCCGATCGGGCAGCCGGTGGTCGAGCCGCTGACGGCGTCGCTGGCGACCGACTCACCCTGCGTGTTGTAGGCCTTGACCGTGTAGGTCTTCGCGGTGCACGCCGCGAGCCCGGAGACGGTGGCGCTGGTGCCGGTGACCTGCGCGCGCTGGGTCGAGCCCTCGTACACGCGGTAGCCGGTGACCGTGCCGGACGAGGCGCCCCACGAGATCGAGATCGACGAGCCGGTGGTGCCGGTGACCGACGGGGTGCCCGGCTTGCCGGGCCCGCCCGGCGAGGGCGAGGGTGACGGGGAGGGCGAGGGGTTGACGCCGCCGCCGCAGGACACGCCGTTGATCGTGCAGTTGGCCGGGGTCGCGTCGCCGGGGCTGGCGATGAAGCCGAAGCTCACCGAGCCGCCGACCGGGATGCTGCCGTTCCAGCCGACGTTGGAGAAGGTGAAGCGCTGGCCGTTGCGGGTGAGGGTGGCGTCCCACTGGGAGCTGACCGCGCCGCCGGAGGGCAGGTCGAAGGCGAGCGACCAGCCGTTGACGACGTTGGGGCCGCTGTTGGTGATGACGTACTTGCCCTCGAACGCCGACCCCCACGAGGAGGTCTTGGTGAAGGTCGCCGTCGCGGCGGCGCTGGCCGGGCTCGCGGCGAAGGGGATCACGACGAAGGCGAGCGCGAGCGAGAAGACCGCCGTCAGCGTTCGCCAGACATACCTACGTTGCATGTCACAACCTCGGGTGAGGGGGGTGGGAGGACAGGCTGTGGATGCGTCCGGTGACTTGACGCTGTGAGTGGGAGCTTCTTTTAGTAAAGTTTCCTAAGAGTTGTGGGGATCGTAGCCCGCCGATCCCACCGTCACAAGGCCTATCCCGTTATCCGGTGAAACATGACGAAACCGCCCCGGAACCCGAGGCGGTCTATGTAAAAGATTGTCAGACCACTCTGTCAGTCAAGGCCGTGTTCCACCTTGTACTTCCGCCACAGGTCCATGAGCATCGGCAGCGACTCGTGCACGAACTTGAAGTATTCGTTCATCGTCAGGACCCGGCGGGCGGCCGGGGTCTCCTCCCCCAGGGCCATGCCGAGCTCCTCGGCCATGGCGGCCAGCGTGACGAACAGGTCGTTCTTCAGGACCGTGGCCTCGTACCAGGGATTGTCGGGCAGCCGGTAGACGTCGCTGCGCGAGCCGAGCTGCGGCTCCTTGGCCAGCATGCCCACCTGGAGCAGATAACGCACCGCGCCCGACACCGCCGCCGGGCTCACCGCCAGGCGCTCACCGATCTGGCCGGCCGTCAGCGCCTCTTCGTCGGCGGTCATCACCGTCATCAGCACGCGTGCGGCCATGCGGGGGAAACCCCAGCTCGTGAACACCATGGCCATCCGCTCGGTGGCCATGCGCACCTGTTCCTCGTCTCGCATCCAACCTCCCCAACCAAAATATATACGCGATTCATACGCGTCATAGATTTCACAAATTTGTGAAACGAGCGTACGGTCCGAACCATGGAAAACGCCATCCTGGTGTCCGGCCTCCACAAAACCTTCGGCCGGACACACGCGCTCAACGGACTCGACCTCACGGTCAGGACCGGGGAGGTGCACGGTTTTCTGGGCCCGAACGGATCGGGGAAGTCGACCACGATCCGTGTGCTCCTCGGGTTGCTGCGGGCCGACTCCGGGTCGGCCCGCCTGCTGGGCGGCGACCCGTGGAAGGACGCCACCGCGCTCCACCGCCGCCTCGCCTACGTGCCCGGGGACGTCACCCTGTGGCCGAACCTGTCGGGCGGCGAGGTCATCGACCTGCTCGGCCGGCTGCGCGGCGGGCTGAACCCCAAGCGCCGCGCCGAACTGCTGGAGCGCTTCGACCTCGACCCGCGCAAGAAGGGCCGCGCCTACTCCAAGGGCAACCGGCAGAAGGTCGCCCTGGTCGCGGCGCTCGCCTCGGACGTGGAGCTGCTCATCCTCGACGAGCCCACCTCCGGCCTGGACCCCCTGATGGAGGAGGTCTTCCGCGAGTGCGTCGCCGAGGAGAAGAGGTCGGGCCGCACGGTCCTGCTGTCGAGCCACATCCTGGCCGAGGTCGAGCAGCTCTGCGACCGGGTGAGCATCATCAGGAACGGCCAGACCGTCGAGAGCGGCACCCTGACCGACCTGCGCCATCTCACCCGCACCTCGATCAGCGCCGACCTGGCCACCCCCCTCACCACGATCCCCGGCGTGCACGACCTGGTCGTCGACGGCACCCGCGTCCGCTTCGAGGTCGACACCGACCGGCTCGACGAGACGCTCAAGCACCTCACGTCGGCGGGCGTGCGCAGCCTCACCTCGCAGCCCCCCACCCTCGAAGAGCTCTTCATGCGCCACTACCAGGGGGCGGCGAGATGACCGGCCTCCGGCACCTGATCCGCCTCATCCTGCGGCGCGACCGGGTGCTCCTCCCCCTGTGGGTGCTGATCCTGGGCGCCCTCCCGGCCGTGTACGCGGCCAGCTTCGCCGAGCTCACCCCCACCGAGGAGTCGCGGGTCCTCTACGCCCGCACCACGGCGGGCATCCCGTCGATCGAGGCGATGCTGGGCCCGGTCTACGGCCACAGCGTCGAGGCCCTGGCCACCCAGCGGGCCGGGCTGACCCTGCTGATCGTCGCGCTCATCAACGTGCTCGTGGTGATCAGGCACACCCGCGCCGAGGAGGACGCCGGGCGGCGCGAACTGGTCGCCGCGACCGTCGTCGGACGGCACGCCCCGCTCGCCGCCGCGCTGGTCGTGGCGGCCGGCGCCGACCTGGTGATGGGCCTGCTGACCGCGGCCTTCATGGGCTTCTCCGGCGGTTCGCTGCTGCTCGGCATGTCGATGGCGTTCGCCGGGATCGTGTTCGCCGCCGTCGGCGCGGTGGCCGCGCAGCTCACCGAGAACGCCGGACCGGCGCGCGGGCTGGCCCTGGCCGCGCTCGGCGTGGCCTACCTGGTCAGGGCGGCCGGCGACGCGACCGGCTCGGACCTGTCGTGGGCCTCGCCGCTGGCGTGGAGCCAGTACACCAAGCCGTTCGCGGGCGACGACTGGCGGCCGCTGCTGGCCTCGCTCGGCCTGACGGTCGTGCTGGCCGTGGCCGCCGGATGGTTGTCGCTCCGCCGCGACGTGGGCGGCGGGCTGCTGCCGGCGCGTCTCGGCCCGGCCGGTTCGACCTCGCTGACCGGCCCGTTCGCGCTGGCGTGGCGGTTGCAGCGGGGGCTGCTGATCGGCTGGAGCGCCGGCTTCCTGATCTTCGGGCTGGCCTTCGGCGGCGCCGCCTCCGGCGCGGCCGACGCGTTCCGCGACAACGCCGAGCTGGCCGAACTGTTCGCCCGCCTGGGCGGCGGGGCCTCGCTCACCGACACGTTCATCGCCACCCTGCTCGGCATCGCGGCCATCGCCGCCGCCGCGTACGGGATCCAGGCGGCGTCGCGGATGCGCGCCGAGGAGGGCGCGATGCGGGCCGAACCGGTGCTGGCCACCGCGACCGCGCGGGTGCCGTGGGCGCTCGGCCACGTCGTCTTCGCGGCGGTGGGCCCGGTCGTGGCGCTGTTCATGATCGGCGTCGGGCTCGGCCTCACCTATGGCGCGGACGTCGGCGACCTGGGCCAGGTCCCGAGGCTGATCGGCGCGGCGCTGGCGCAGGCTCCGGCGGCGGCCACCCTGACGGGCCTGACGGTCGCCCTGTTCGGGCTGCTGCCCCGGTTGTCGGCGGCGGCGTGGGGGATCCTGGCGATCTGCCTGCTGCTGGGACAGATCGGCGCACTGCTCCAGCTCAGCGAGGCCGTACTCGACCTGTCGCCGTTCACCCACACGCCCCACCTCCCCGGCGGCGAGGTGACCGCGCTTCCGCTGGTCGTGCTCGCCGTGGTGGCCGTGGCCCTGACAGCGGCGGGCCTGTGGGGCTTCCGCCGCCGCGACGTCGGGGTGTGAAGCTACCGCCCGGTGGCGCCCCCGACAAGGGGCGCCACCCTTAACCAGGGGTCATGCCGCAGCGAGGCACGTTCCAGGTCGGGAATGTGATTCGCGTCACACTGTGAAGCCGCTGAAGAGCAGCAGCGCCAGCCCGAGCGCGAGCACCAGGTTGAGCACCGCGGCCGAGGCGAACACGGCGACCGGCCGCCAGCCGGCCTCGCGGAGCGAGCCGGCCCTGAACTCCAGGCCGATGCTCACGAAGGCCAGGATCAGGAACCACACGCGCAGGTCGTTGGCGACCGCGATGACCTCCTTGCCCTCGGCACCGGAGACCGTGCCGAGATACCAGGTCGCGATCACCGAGGCGGCCACGAACCCGAGCACGAACTTCGGGAACCGGGTCCAGAACTCCCCGATCCCCGGCGCCCTGGCGCCCGGCGTGCGCTCGACCTTGAACGCGAACCAGGCGGTCAGCGCGATCACCACGATCCCGATCAGCGCGTTCTGGGTGACCTTGACGATCGACGCGACGGCGAGGGCGTCCTCGCCGACCAGCGCCCCGGCCGCGGTCACGGCGGCGGTGGTGTCGATGTTGCCGCCGATCCAGGCCCCGGCGACCTCGTCGGTCAGCCCGAGCACCGAGGCCAGCCACGGCACCAGGAAGATCGACGGCAGCGCGAACGCGATCACCAGGCTGGCCGTGTAGGCGAGTTGTTCCTTCCGTGCCTGTACGGCCCCCGCCGCCGCGATGGCCGCGCTCACCCCGCAGATCGACACCGCGGCCGACAACAACGCCCGCAGCCTGTCGTCGAGCCCGAGCCGCCCCGCGAGCCACCAGGTGAAGAGGAACACGCTGGAGATGAGCAGGATGCCCTGGATGATGGCGGGCCCGGCGGCGGTGACGATCACCTTGAGGTTGATGGACGCCCCGAGCAGCACGAGCCCGGTCTTGATGAAGAACTCGGTCCGGAAGCCGCCCTCAAGCCGCTCCCGCCACCCGGTGGCGGTGAGGATCGCGTTGCCGATGAGTCCGAGGACGATGGCGTAGACGGGATATTCGACGGCCTTGGCGATGTCGCCCTCGAACCAGACGGGGACGTTCTTCTCCAGGAACCGGGTGGCCGCGCCGAGCACCAGCACGACGACGACACCGAGGACCACACCGAGGACGCCGTTGGTTCTCACGGACGCCTGGGTCCGGGTCATGGGATCAGCCCCGGCGGTATGACGCCGACGATGACGAGCACGAGCAGGACGAGCCCGATGACGGTGGCCGCCCAGTCCTCGTTGAACTGGGTCCGGCTCTCCTGCTGGGTGGGGGGTTCGGTCATAATTTCATACTAAACATATAGGAATTACAGGTAAACCCCGCGGGAGTATCGTGACCGCGTGTTCTTCGGCATCACCGACATATGGACCTATGTCATCGGCGCGTTCCTGATCGTCCTCCTCCCCGGCCCGAACTCCCTGTTCGTGCTCTCCACCGCCGCCCAGCGCGGCGTCCGCGACGCCTACCGCGCCGCGGCCGGCGTGTTCATCGGCGACTCGGTGCTCATGTTCGCCTCGGCGGCGGGCGCGGCCTCGCTGCTCATGTCCAACGAACTCGTCTTCACGATCGTGAAGTACGCGGGCGCCGCCTATCTGGCCTACATCGGGCTGACGATGATCTGGGGCGCCTGGCGCACCCGCACCGTCACCGGCGAGGTCGCGACGCCCGCGCTCTCCCCCGACCCGTTCCGGAAGGCGCTGATCATCAGCCTCCTGAACCCGAAGGCGATCCTGTTCTTCGTCTCGTTCTTCATCCAGTTCGTGGACCACACGTACGCCGCGCCGGCCCTGTCGTTCCTGATCCTGGGCGCGATCCTGCAGGTCTTCTCGGTGCTCTACCTGTCGGCGCTGATCTTCGGCGGGACGTTCCTGGCCGGGCAGTTCCGGCAGCGGAAGGTGCTGTCGGCGGGGCTGACGACCGGTGTGGGCGCGGTGTTCGTGGGCTTCGGGGCGAAGCTGGCGACCACGAGCCTCTAGACCGGCTTGCCCGTCGCCTCCCAGACCGCCGTGACCTTCCCGCAGGAGGTGTCGCCGCCCTTCGCCGCCTCCAGGCGGGCGTCGAACTCGGTGACGAACCACGCCCCGGCCCCGGGGTCGAAGGCGGCCCGGGTCGGGGTGAAGGAGAACCGCCAGCAACCGGTGGCGCCGGGCACCCCGTTGGCCTCGCCGTCGACGATGGCGACCTTCTTCCGGCCGGACCGGTCGTGCGACACGCAAAGGCCGCCGTCGCACGGCTCGACGGTGACCCGCTTCGCCGGCCGGCACTCGCTCAGGCCGTCGCACCGCGTGCCCGTCAGGTCGAACACGATCCTCTTCCGGACGAGGACGTTCCCCTTGGTCTCGTAGCCCTCGATCGTGTCGCGCAGCCCGGCCACCTTGGCGCGGGCGACCATCGTCTGGGCGACGACGAGGGCGGCCAGCACGCAGACGAGCACGACGAGCACGCGGGTGCGCGTCATGCCAGCGACACCAGGACGAGCCCGGCCAACGCCAGGGCGACGATCGCGGCCACGACCGGCACCAGCCACACCGGCGGCAGGGGCCGCACCACGACCGGCGGGGGCGGCGGCGCGGCCGGCTCGATCGTGGTGGCCGTCGGGATGCGCGGGATGCGGAGCTCCCGCGTGACCTCGGCGGCGGGTTCGGCCCAGAAGGCGGTCCGGGGATCGAAGGTGACCCGGTCGTGGGTGGCGACCGGGATCCACCGCCCGTCTATCGAGATGCCGCGGTGGTGCCAGTGCAGCGCCCCGGTCCCCTCGGCCGCCAGCCGGTGGCAGCGGTCGGAGGCCGCCGCCGAGGTGAAGCAGAGCAGCACGAGTTCGCTCTCGGCGCTCACCTCGAACCCGATCCCGCCCGGCCAGCGGAAGCTGCGCGGCCGGGCCGGGCCGTCCATGGCCACCCAGGCGCCGCGCAACTCGCCCGCGCCGAACTCCGCCGAGTGGCTCAGCGCCCGGACGTAGTCGTCGTCGGACGGCCAGGCGACCAGGTCAGCTCGCATAGATGACCCGTCCCGGCGTCTCGATCCCGTGCACGCTCGACCACGCCCGCACGCACGCCAGCACCTGGCCGGGCCGTTCCGGATAGTGGATGGCGATGTCGTGGCGGGTCAGGTCGTCGGCCGAGCGGTAGCGGCCGGGCGGGAACTTCACCGTCCCGGCGCCCGAGTCGAGCGCCGCGTCGGACAGGGCGTCGTTGCAGGCCGCCCGCCACTCGCCCCACCAGGAGTCCTCCGGCGCGGGCGGCAGGTGCACCACCGAGCACAACGCCTCGTGCAGGCGGACCACCGACTCCAGCCACGGGCCCGAGTGTCTCCGCTGGGAGGCGACCTCCTCCAGGCGGTTGTTCAGATGTCCGACGTAGCCGGTCCGGGCGGCCGGTTCGGCCAGGCCGCGCAGGCCGGAGAACTCCAGCGTCTGGAGGCAGTGGTGCAGCCCTGGATCGAGCTCGGCCAGGACCGGGATCATCGCCGCGAAGGTGGCCATCTCGGCCGGGACCGAGCCGGCGGTCTTCGGCGCGCCGCCGCCGGACACGGCCAGCCCCGGCGCGACCACGCGGCCGTCGACCTTCAGCGCCGGGATCAGGCGTTCGTCCTTGGGGCCGTGCAGGGTGACCGCCGCCCCCGGCTTGCCCGGCCTGGCCCCCGACCGGACGGCGACCTCCTCGGCGGCCCGGCGCACCAGGTCGGCCTCGCGCCGCGACAGGCGCAGCGCGTTGAGGTGGACGGCGGTCCACAACGTTCCCTCGTCGTGGGAGGGCGCGGTCGACCCGGGCGCGATCCGCTCGGCCAGGCCGAGCAGGGACTCGCGCAGCGGACTCGCGGCGGTCACGGCCGCGACCGGCTGCTCCGGCGCCGGGGCGGCCAGCACGGCGTCGAGGTCGGCGGCCAGGTCCGCCGTCCCGGGGCCCGGCAGGCCGTCCAGCGCCGTGCGCAGCCCGGCCAGGAATCCCCGGGTCAGGGCGGCGGGCGCGGTCCCGGTCTGGGCCAGGACCGCGCGCAGGGTCTCCTCCAGCGCCATCAGTGGCCGCCGTTGAACGGGTTGAGCTTCTCGTCGACGTCGGGGTCGCCCGGCGTCATCGCGACGCTGAACACCGACCCCGGGTCGGCGACCACGTCGGCCGGGGACCCGGCCTCCCGGAATCGCACATAGCCGGGCTCCACGGTCAGCCGCCCCTCGGAGTCGAGCACCGGCACCATGTCGGCGCCGAGCAGCCCCGCCCTGGGTGCCCGCACGGACTCGCCGATCTGGGTCAGGGCCTCGGGCCTCCCGGGCTCGGGGGTGTAGAAGGTCCAGAGCCCGTCGCCGGGCACGTCCTTGGGCAGCGGCCGGCCGATCAGACCGGCGGCGTGGCGGCCGTTGTCGGTGAGCAGGCGCTCGGTCAGCACCGTCCCGGCCGTGAAGATCGGCTGCGGGGCGGAGGCCAGGCCGCCGGCCGTGTACGGGTTGACCACGATGTCCCGCTGGAGCACGAAGCGGCCCGCCTCGTCCTTGGCCACCAGGCCGCGGGTCGCCGGGGCGGAGCCGAAGCGGGGGGCGTACACGGGACCGGACTGGTGGCAGAAGTGGGCGGTCACCAGCTCCCGCTCGTTCACCTCGAACGTCACCATCACCTGCCGGTACCAGGCGGCCTGCTGTTCGGCGGGCACCCGTCCCTGGAGCAGGTCGTGCATGCTCAGGTGGCTCCACAGGCTGCGCTCCTCCTCGACCGCGAACGGCTGGCGGTAGATCGCCATGTTCTGCGGCACGGGGATCCAGTCGCCGTAGCGGCGGCGGCCCTCGATCTCGCCGTCGACCTGGATGCGGTCGAACCGCTCCCCGACCTGGAAGACCGGGAAGAGCTGCCCGCCCGTGGCGTCGAAGACGAGGGTGTTGGGGAGCGCGTGGAACAGGTTGTCCACGTCGATGTAGAGCTCCGTCAGGCCGCGCCGCACCCGCTGGGTCGCGTGGGAGGCGCTGGCGTAGCCCTTCTGCCTGACGTGTTCGGCCCAGCAGGCGCCGATGGAGGTGCCGGTCTTGGCGAAGGCGGGGTCGTACACGACGTCGAGGGGGTTCCAGTTCACGTGGTCGCCGGCCTGCGCGAACGTCTCCAGGAGGACCCTGCGCACCTGCGGCAGCGCCGACGTGCCGCCGGAGATGATCACCTTGTCGAGGACGTCGGGCACACCCTTCTCGTCCCGGCCCAGCCGCCGTTTGACCACGCTGAGGGCGATGGCGAAGGCGTCCCTGACCACCTCCTCGATGATCCGGTTGATCTCCTCCCGCTTGACGACCACCTCGGCGGGCTCGGTGATCTCACGGGCCCGGCCCTCCAGTTGGAGCAGCTCGGGCACCCGGCGCACCACGTAGTCGCCCTCGTGCGTCGACTGCTGGCGTTTGGCCAGGTCGGCCTGGCTCCACAGGCGCCGGAAGCGCTCCTCGGCGGCGTGCCGGTCACCGGCCGCGCTCGCCCAGCGTGTCGGCACCACCTTTTCGATCAGGTCGGCCCGGCGCTGTTCGGCGTCGGAGCCGGCGGTGGGGGCCAGCAGCGAGCCGGGGACGTAGACGCCGCCGGTCAGGTAGCCCGGGTACTCCTCGCGCACCAGCCGGGGCGAGCGGGTCAGCACCGCGTCGGCCAGCAGCGCCTTCAGGTGCTTGAAGACGCCCAGCGTGATGCGGTCGCCGCCGAGCTGGGCCCGGCCCGCCTTCGCCAGCACGGCGGGACGCAGCGCGTAGTAGCGGCCCTGGACCCGCTCGTCGCGGCCCGTCCCGTAGACGGTCTGGTCGAGCAGGGTGATGCCGAGCAGCGCGATGTCGGTGGTGCCGCCGCCGATGTCGACGACCAGGATGTTGCGGTGCCACTGCTTGTCGCCCACCCGCCGGGTGTGCGCCCGGAACGCCTCGATGCCGACCGCCTGGTCACCGGCGAAGTCGCGCATCAGGTAGAACATCGCGGCGGCGGTCGCCTCGTCGTAGGCGGTCACGACCTGGCGCATGCCGATGCGGCGGGCCAGCCGTTCGACGTCCTGGCGGGTGCGGGGCGGCGACACCGTCGGATAGGTCACCACGGCGTGGGTGATCGGCTTGGTCGACACCTCGTCGGGGTGGTCGTGGCAGTATTTGGCGACCTTCTCGGTCATCAGGCCGGCCCAGGCGGCGGCGATCACGTCGTCGGGCGTCACCGGGTGGCCGGCGGGCAGGCCCGGCAGCGACCGGGACGAGCCGAGGAACTGCTTGAGGCCGCGCTGCGACCGGACCTCCGGCGCCAGCGGCTCGGCCGACCCGCCGGAGCGGTGCCCGTCGGCCGCCATGCTGACGGTCAGCGGGTCGAGCCCGTGGACGGCGATCTCGCTGTCGATCGTCTCCTCCCCCGCGTGCAGCGGGATCCTGATCATCCGCTGCTCCCGGATCGGCGGCACGTCGAAGGCCGCGCGGTAGAGCCCCTGCAGCGCCTGGGACACGATCGGCTGCCGCACCTGGGCGGCCTGGCGCTCCATCGTCAGGAGCAGCCGGTAGAGCCCCGCGCCGCTGGTGGAGGTGTCGTTGTCGAGCACGGCCCTGGCGGCCTGGAGCGGGTCGGCGGTCCCCCCGGCGGTCGCCAGGGTGCTCCCGGTGGCGGCCAGGAAACGCTGCCAGCTCTGGCCGTCGAGCCCGTAGCCGGGATGCCCGTCGAAGCGCAGGGTCAGCTCCCGGCGCAGCACCTCCCGCTGCGAGGGCGGGAAGCCGATCAGGGCGTGCTGGCGGCGCTGGTCGAACAGGGTGATCGAGGTCGTGCTGGTGCCGTAGTCCAGGGCGATCCAGCCGCTGTTGACGTCGAGGTCGGGGCGGGTCTCGGGGGTGACGGTTACGCGGCTCTCTGCCATTCGGCGGTTCCCGCCCTCGTACTCGTAGGTGATGGTCCAGGTGAAGACGACCGGGTCGGCCGGCGCGTCCGAGGGCTCGGCCGACACCGGTCCGAGCAACCGCCACGCGCTGCCGCCCCGCACGCTCAGGCCGCCCGGCGGGACCTGCGGCGTCCAGCGGGTGGCGAGCGCCCCGGCGGGTTCGACGGTCACCGCCCTGATGACGGCGTCCCGTTCCGGCACGACGATCGGGAGGGGCAGCGGTCCGGGCACCCGGACGTCGGTGACGCGCGCGCCGTCGGGGCCGGCGAGGTAGAGCTCCATCTACGCGCCCCGCTTCCAGTCGGCGAACCGGGCGAACCCGAGGTTGACGCCGCCGCTGGGGTAGGCGGCGCGGAGTTTGCGCAGCTCCTCCAGCAGCGGGGTGCCCTTGGCCTGCGCGGGGCGGCGCACGACGTCGGCGCGGATCCGCTCCAGGACGTCCTCCAGGGTCTCCAGGCCCGATCTGATCTGGGCGTCGGCCAGCGGGCGCAGGGCGTCGAGCCAGCCGCGGACCACCATGTCGGCGGCGTCGACGACCTGCTGCCGGAGCCGGATCACGTGGACTGGGTGCAACTGGTGCACGAACCAGGCGTCTTCGGCGGGCCGGTCGTCGTGGGGGATGGACCAGGCGAACCGGTGGGGGCGGCGCATCGGGAAGGCGTGCTCGACGCCCCCGGTGTCGGGGCGGGGCAGGTCGGCGGCGGCGTCGGTCAGGATGCCGCGCCACTCGGCGGGGCGGATCAGCGCGGCCAGCGTCTCGCGTTCCTGGTCGGGCAGGTCGACGGCGGCGAGCCGGCGGCGCAGGTCGTCGGTCACGAGGGACTGGGCCTTGGCCAGCACCGCCCGCTCCCAGCGGTCGAGCGCCAGGTTCCGGGAGCTCGCGTAGACCTCGTGGCAGACCGTGGTGAAGGGGCCGACGAACTCCTCGGTCGACTCGGGGCCGGCCCGCAACTCGGTGCCGGTCGCCGTGGACATGATCGCCCACCACTGGGGCCAGGCGAAGACGCGGGCGATGAGGTCGGCGCGGACCTCGTCCATCAGGGAGGGGTTACCGCCGCCGAGCGTCTCGGCCAGCAGCGGCGGCAGGTCGGCCTTGAGGCTGCTCAGCACGGTCTTGACCTGGTTCACCAGGTTCTCCGCCTCCGCGCCGGCCGAGGCGAATACGGTCCGGGAGGCCTGGTCGAGCGCGGCCTCCAGGCCGCCTTCGGCCAGGTCGAGGGCGGCGCGTTCCTTCACGACGCGGCTGTGGCGGGCCGTGAGGCCGTAGCCGGCCAGCCGGTCGGACAGCCGGTTCAGCACCAGCTCCTTGCCGCCGTCGCGGGCGGTCTCGGTCAGCATGGTCCGCAGCCGGCTCGACTGCGGCAGCCCCGCGGCGACCGCCCCGGCGGCCTCGACGACCCTGACCGCCTCCCCGACCCGGTTGTCGAGCGACCCTGAGAGACCCATGTGGTCGAGGGCCGTCAGCCCCGAGTAGAAGAAGGGGTCGTCGTCGGGGTTGAGCCTCCCGGCGGTGTCGAGCAGCTTGCGCAGGGTCGGCACCTGGTCGAGCACCTCGTCGTCGGACTGCGCCTGGCGCAGGGCCGCGGTCTCGAACCGCCTGATGTCCTGGACGTCGCTCAGGTTGCCCACCCCCACCAGCACCCGCCCGCGCCGGTCGACGGGATAGACCTCGCGGAGCAGCGAGGTGAGCTCGTCGGAGGCCATGCCGTCGGGGTTGCCGCCCTTGAGCAGGGCGATCACGGTGTCCATGTCGGGCAGCAGCGTCCTGGTGAGGGTCAGGTCGCGCTCGCCGGAGATGTCGTTGAGGAAGCCGGGGAAGTCGTAGACGACCATGCGGTCCTTGGAGACCTCGTGGTTCCAGGACGCGTCGCCGAGCAGCCGGTCGAGGTCGAGCACCTCGGGGGCGACCTCCACGGTCACCGCGACGTGGTCGACGATCCAGAAGGGGTCGGGCTCGGAGACCGGCCGCCTCTCGGAGATGAGCAGCAGGTCCTTCGCCTCGGCCTCGGAGATCCCCGGCCGCGCGCCCAGCCGGCTCCCGAACTCGCGGACGGCCAGCGCGATGGCCACGAGCTGGGCCGACAGGCGGCGGACCTGGTTGGGGGCCTGGGCGGCGTGCGCCTGGTGCCAGCTCAGCAGCGCCCGCCCGTCGCCGTTCCGGGCGGCGGCCTCCCAGACGGCCTGCTCGAACCCGGCGGCGGCCGGGCCGGACAGGGCGCGGCCGGCGGCGTGCAGCTCCTGGCCGATCGACTCGCGGCGCTGGGCGACGGCGGTCTCCGTGAGGTAGCTCGCGTGCCGGCCGGTGATGACCGTGCGGGCGCCGGAGGGTCCCTGGCGCACCCAGTAGGCGGTGACGTTGCCCGTCGTGGGCTGGTCGCCGATGAGCAGGCCCTCCAGTCCGAGCAGGGAGGCGATGAACATCGTCTTGCCGGCGCTGAACTCGCCGAGCACGCCGAGCTGGTAGGGGCGCCGGGTGGCGTCGAGCAGCCGGCCCGCCTGGTCGCGGGCGCGGGCGACGGCCGGGCCGAGCTCGTCGGGCAGATCGGGGTTCTCCAGCAGGCGCCGGATCCCGGCGGCGTACTCCCCAGCCGTGCGGATGTCCTGTCTCATGTGCTCGACCGTCACGTAGTCCCTCCTGGAACGCTCTTCACGTTCGGACTGTAGCTACGACAACCCCAACGGAACAGACGCTTCCACCACATCAGGGACAAACCTGGAATGGCCCTAATTGAGTCAGATAAAGAAGTTGAGTGTGGACGGTTATCCGGAGGGTTAGATCCCTCTAACTCGACAGACGTCCCCTACGGGTCACCCCCGACCACCCCTAAGGGTCGGGTACTGTAACGAATCGGCCACGGCCTCCCAAACCGGTTTTCATACTCCAGCCAAGGGGTAGGCGCGAAAGCTTTAGCGTCGGTGCTCCGACGCCTGAAGGAGCAGCATGAACCACCCTCAATTCACCCTGCCGAGGCTGACCGCCCTGTTCCGGCAGGCGGTCCCGCGGCTGCTCGAAGGGGTGGTCGCGCCGATGGTGGTCTTCTACACCTTCTTCGCGCTCCTCGGCCTGGTCGGCGGCCTGATCGCGGTCACCTCCTGGGTCTACCTGGGCATCGTCTACCGGCTGATCCGCCGGCGCCCGGTGCCGGGCACCATGCTGCTGGCCGCCATCGCGGTCACGGCGCGCGGGCTGATCAGCGCGTGGACGGGCGACTGGGTGGTCTACTTCATCCAGCCGGAGATCGGCACCGTCTGCATCGCGCTGGCGTTCCTGACCTCGGTGCGCCTCAACAAGCCGCTGGTCCAGAAGCTCACGCTCGACTACATCCACCTGCCGGCGTTCATCCTGAAGCACGAGCGGATGCGGCAGTTCTTCGCCCGCATCACACTGCTGTGGGCGTTCGTGCTGATGTGCAACTCGGCGGTCAGCATCTGGCTGGTGCTGCACCAGAGCCTGGAGGGCTACCTCCTGGTTCGCACCGCGGCCGTCGCGGCGATCACCGGGGTGGCGTTCGCGGGGTCGGTGTGGGCGTTCAAGCGGGTGCTGAACCGGATGCACGCCGAGCCCGCCGCTTGACCTGAGCCCCTGCGGGCAGGGGTTCGACATGAGCACTCTGACCCGGCATCGCTGGCCCGCACTTCTCGTGTTCGCGCTGGTCGTGGCCCTGGTCGCGGTGACCGGTGGGCTCGCGGCCTCGAACGCGGGGGCCGTCTACGCCCGGCTCGACCTGCCCGCGTGGGCGCCGCCGCAGTGGTTGTTCGGGCCGGTCTGGACGGTCCTCTACGCGCTGATCGCGATCTCCGGCTGGCTGGTCTGGCAGACGCGCGGGCTCGACAGCTCCTTCACCCCCTACGTCGTCCAGCTCGTGCTCAACGCCCTCTGGACGCCGCTGTTCTTCGGCGCGGGGCTCTACGGGGCGGCGTTCGTCGACATCGTGCTGCTCTGGGTGGCGATCGTCGTCACCATCGTGATGTTCCTGCGCAGGCACCGCGTCGCGGGGTGGCTGCTGGTGCCCTATCTGCTCTGGGTGACCTTCGCCGCCGCGCTCAACCTGGCCATCTGGACGGCCAATTAGCCGAACGTCTCGTCCCTGGCCGCGTCGAGGGCCAGCAGGGTGGCCCCGAGCAGCACCGGGTTGTCGGCGACCGTGCTGGCCGTGACCTCCACGGGGACCGGGCAGATCGCCTCGACGGCGTGCTGAACGCGTACCGAGAGCTCCGCGCCGCCCCGGTGGCCCACGCCGCCGCCGAGGACGACCAGGCCGGGGTCGACGACCTCGGCGATCGCGGCGACGCCCAGCGCGACCCGTTCTGCCAGCACGTCGACGGGGGCTTCGGAGACGAGGTCGTGCAGGTCGCCGCCGCGCAGCGGGAGGAAGCCGACCTCGCCCGCCGCGCCCGAGACGCCCCGGCGCAACTTGTGGTCGAGGACCAGCGCGCCGCCCGTGCCCGAGTCGAGCCACAGCAGGGCGAAGTCGGCGCGGCCCACGGCCGCCCCCGCCCGGTGTTCGGCGACGGCCGCCAGGTTGACCTCGTTCTCGATCACCACGCGGGCGCCCAGGTCGTGCTGTTCGGCGTGGCCGTCGCGGGTGCCGTGGCCGGGCGCGCCGACGACGACCGTGTGCAGCGGGCCGCGCGCCACGGCCCGGACGGCCGCCACGATCCCGGGCCGGCCCGGCAGCTCCACCTCGCCGACCGTCTCGCCGGCCAGGTCGGCGCAGACCGCGCTCACGTGACCGGGGCGCACGTCGACGCCCACCACGTGGGCACGGGCCGCCGCGACCCGCCAGAGGCGGGCGTTGGGGCCCCGCCGGTCGGCGCCGGTCTCGCCGGCCGGCTCGATCAACCGGGCGTCGTGGAGCCGTTCGACCAGGTCGGAGACCGACGGGCGGGACAGGCCGGTCAGCTCGCGCAGTTGCGGGGCCGTCAGGGGGCCCATCTCGACCAGCAGGTCGAGCGCCATCCGGTCGTTGATCGCCCGCGCGGTGCGGGGGGTCGCCTTAATCATCAGGAAGCCTAACTGTTAATTTGATCGTACCCCTCGAAACATGGAGTACGAAATGCGTCGCGCGATCTCACTGGTCTTCCTGAGCCACGGGATGGTGGCGGGAAGCTGGTCCACGCGCATCCCCTGGATCCAGGAGCACCTGGGTCTGTCGGCCACCACCCTCGGTCTCGTCCTGCTGGCCACGGCGGGCGGCTCGGTCGCCGGCCTGCTCGCCGCCGGGCCCCTGTTAGCCCGATTCGGGGCGCGGGACGCCACCGCGATCCTCGTCCCGATCTACTGCCTGACGCTCGGGCTGCCCGCGCTGTCCCCCAGTGTCCCCGTTCTCTGCCTGGCCCTCGCCCTCTACGGGGCGGCGGCCGGGACCTCCAACGTCGCCGTCAACGCCGAGGCGTCCGGCATCGAGAAGGCCGCCGGTCAGCCGATCATGACCCGGCTGCACGGCATGTGGTCGCTCGGCATGCTGGCCGGCGCCGGGCTCGGGGCCTTCGCCGCCTCCTTGGCGGTCGCGGCGCCGCTCCACCTGGGCGCCGTCGCGGTCGTGACGGCGGGCGCCGCCCTGCTGTCGGCCCGGTCCCTTCCGGTACGCCCCTCCGGGCCCGCCCCCGGGCGACGGCTCGGGCTGCCGTCCAGGTCGGTGGTCGTGATCGGGCTGGTGGCCTTCTGCTCCTCCTTCGCCGAGAGCTCCGTGGTCAACTGGTCGGGCGTCTACGTGCGCGACGTGACCGGGGCCGACGCCGTGGCGGCGGCGCTGGCCTATGTCGCCTTCGCCTGCGCCTCGGCGTTCTCCCGGCTCGGTTCGGTCGCGGTGATCGTCCGGCTCGGGATCGTGAAGACGGTCAGGGCCGGGGCGCTGGCCGGGCTCGCCGGGGGCGTGCTGGCCGTGTTCGCGCCGGTGACCTGGGTGGCGGCCCTCGGGTTCGCGCTGATCGGGCTCGGCCTGGCCACCGTCGTGCCGCAGTCGTTCAGCGCCGCCGCCGACGCCGCGCCCACCCCCGGCGAGGGCGTGTCGGGGGTCGCCATGCTGACCCTGTTCGCCGGGCTCGGCGGGCCCACCCTCTTCGGCGTGGTCGCCGACGCGTTCTCCCCCCGCGTCTCGTTCCTGCTGGTCACCGCGGCCGTCGCGGCCATCGCCCTGGCGGCGCCGGTGCTGCGTCCACGAGTATCGGCACCTGTCCCCGTCCCGGCGTGAAAGGAAGTCTCTTGTCTCTCGGAACCGCTCTCGTCACCGGTGCCAGCCGCGGGCTCGGCGCCGTCATCGCCGAACGGCTCGCCGCCGACGGCCGGCACGTCGTGCTGAACTACGCCCACGACACGGCCGGGGCCACCGCCGTCGCCGACCGGGTGCGGGCCCGCGGCCACTCGATCGAGATCTCCCGGTTCGACGTCACCTCCGAGGAACAGGTCGCCGCGGCGCTGGCCGCCGCCGGGCCGATCGAGGTCGTGGTCAACAACGCCACCGGCCCGCAGCCGGAGATCCCCGTCGAGGACCTGACCTGGGACGACCACCTCGACCAGCTCAAGTTCTTCGTCAAGGCGCCGCTGCTGATCCTGCAGGCGGTGCTGCCCGCCATGAAGGCCGCCGGAACCGGCCGGATCGTCAACATCGGCAGCGAGGTCGCCGACCTGGGCAACCCCGAGTTCAGCCAGTACGTCTCCGCCAAGATGGCCATGCACGGCCTGACCAGGTCGTGGGCCCGCGCCCTCGGGCCCCACGGGATCACCGTCAACACCGTCGAACCCGGCTGGATCCCGGTCGAACGCCACGCCTCCGTGGCGGCCGAGAACTACGAGACGTACCGGAACAGCCTCGCGCTCCCCCGCATGGGCACCCCCGCCGACGTGGCCGACGCGGTGGCCTTCTTCGCCTCCGACGCCTCCCGCTTCGTCACCGGGCAGCGCGTCGCCGTCAACGGCGGCAAGACCATGAGCTGAGAAGCGGCATTCGCCCGGGGTCGCCCCAGGGATGACCGGTCGGCATCTCAGGGGCGATCCCGGATGGATCTCCCTCCCGTTTGAACCAGGCTGCGGTTAGCAGTCAGGCACGACAGCGGAAATCTCCCACGAGTTCCCGAACCGGACGCCATTTCGCGGCGTTCCGGCCACCGTGCCATGGGTTCATCCAGGGGAGAGGAGTCCGCACCATGACCATGCTCGCGGCAGCGCCGTCGGCGGCCGTAGCCCTAGTCGGTTCGCTCTTCTTCGCCCTCGGCGCCGCCCTCCAGCAGCACGTCGCGGCCACCGGCAACGAGCCCCGCCTGCGGGTGCTGCTGCGCCGGCCGCGCTGGCTGCTCGGCGGGGCGGTGATCGCCGCGGGTGGCCTCCTGCACGTCTACGCGCTGAGTATCGGCCCGCTGACGATCGTGCAGCCCATGGGTGTCGCCAGTCTGCTCTTCGCGCTCCCCATCGCCGCCGCGCTGCACGGACGCAGGACGTCCCGGCGCGAGCTGGCGGCGGGAGCCACGGTCGCGATCGGCCTGATCGCGCTGGTCCTGATGGTTCCGGTGCCGACCCGGCCACCGAGCATGACCACCGCCGAGGTCACCCTGATGCTGGGCCTGGCGGGCGCCGCCGCCCTGATCTGCCTGGCCGCCGCCACCCGGACCGGCCCGCCGGGGCGCACCGCCCTGCTGGCCGTCTCCGCCGGGATCATGTACGGCGCCGCGTCCACCCTGATGCGGGTCGTCGCCGACGGCTGGCCCGGCCAGCTCTGGTTCCTCCTGGCCCTCCCGATCCCGCTGGTCGTGGCGCTGATGCTGCTCCAGAAGGCGTACGCGATCGGGCACTTCGGGGTGGCCTTCGCGGCGTTGCAGGTCACCGACCCGGTGACCGCGGTGTCCTTCGGCGCGCTCCTGCTCGGTGAACCCCTGCCCGCCAACGGCCTCGCGGCGACGGCGGCCGCGGCCCTCGCGGCGGCCGGAACGGTCGCGCTCGCCAGAACCACTCCTCTGTCAAGGTGAACGGAGCCCCCATGAGCCTCACCCTCGCCGAGGCGTCCCTCGCGCACTCGCGCCCCCGCCGGGTGCTGATCGCGACCGACACCTACCCGCCGGACGTCAACGGCGCCGCCTACTTCACCCACCGCCTGGCCTCGGGCCTGGCGGCCCGGGGCACGGAGGTGCACGTCGTGTGCAGCTCCGACGACGGCCCGCCGGTCACCGACGTGATCGAGGGCGTGCTCGTGCACCGGCTCCGGTCGGCCCGCCTGCTCGTCCACCCGACGATGCGGTTCACCGTCCCGGCCGGGCTCGGCCGCACCATGGACCGGCTGGTCCGGCGGATCGCGCCCGACGTCGTGCACACCCAGGGCCACTTCGTGGTCGGCCGGTCGGCCGTGGCCGCCGCCAAGCGGGCCGGGCTGCCCGTGGTGGCCACCAACCACTTCATGCCGGACAACCTCTTCCAGTTCACCGGGGTGCCCAACCGGCTCCGCCGCCGGGTCGGCGAGCTGGCCTGGAAGGACCTCAACCGGATCTTCGAGCGGGCCGACCACGTCACCACGCCGACCCCGCTGGCCGCCGGCCTGCTGTCGGCCAAGGGCCTGCGCAAGAAGGTCGAGCCGGTGTCGTGCGGCATCGACCTGTCCCGGTTCCACCCGCAGCCGCAGGCCTGGGCCCGGCGCCGGTTCGGCGTGCCGGAGCGTCCGACGATCCTGTTCGTCGGCCGCCTCGACGAGGAGAAGCACCTCGAAGAGATCGTGCTGGCGCTGCCGAAGCTGCTCAACGACCTCGACTGCCAGGCCGTCTTCGTCGGCCAGGGCAACCGCCGCGAGACGCTGGAGAAGCTGGCCCACCGGGTCGGCGCCGGCGACCACGTGAGGTTCCTGGGCTTCGTCGAGGACGCCGACCTGCCCCAGGCGTACGCCGTCGCCGACGTGTTCTGCATGCCCGGCACGGCCGAACTGCAGAGCATCGCCACCCTGGAGGCGATGGCGAGCGGCCTGCCGGTCGTCGCCGCCGACGCGATGGCGCTGCCGCACCTCGTCGAGGGCAACGGCCACCTCTACACGCCCGGGGACGTCTCGGAGCTGGCCCGGCACCTCAAGTCCGTCCTCACCCAGCCCGAGGAACGCGCCGCGATGTCGAAGGCGAGCCTCACCCTGGCCGCGACCCACACGCACGAGCAGTCGCTGGCCCGTTTCGAGTCGATCTACGGGGAACTCGTGCACCGCGCACCCATATCCGCTGTCCACTGAACCGGGGGACCAATGATCCTGATGGCCACGGCGGGCCCGGCGACGGCCCTGCTCCTGATGCTGGCCCTGCACCTCTTCTTCGCCGACCTCATCAGCCCGATGACGGGCCTGCTGAGCGACTACGCCGTGACGGACCCGACGACCGAGACCATCTTCGCCCTCGGCATGATGGCGCTGGCGGCCGGCTGCGTGGCCACCGCCTGGTCGCTGACCGAGCCGAACCCGGCGCGGACGGCGGCGACCCGGGTGCTGCTGATCGTGGCGGCGGCCGGGCTGGTGCTCGGCACCATCTTCCCGACCGACCTGTCGGCCGACGTGAGCACCCTGGGCGGTGAGATCCACCGCTGGTCGACGGCCGTGGTCTTCACCTCGTTGCCGGTGGCCGGCTGGATCCTGACGCGGCGGGGGCCGCTCGGGGCCGTCGGCGTGCTGGCGCGGGTGAGCGGGGCCTTCCTGGCCGCCTATCTGCTGAGCCACCCGACGTCGCCGGTGTCGGCGCTGATCGGCGGGGAGGCGTACTTCGGGCTGCTGGAGCGGGTCGTGGTCGTGCTGGAGATCCTGCTGGTGATCGCCCTGGCGAACGCGGGCAAGGTCGCGCAGCGGGCGGTCGCCCCGGCGCAGCGGCCGGAGCACGCGCTGAACGGCTGACCCTTTCGCCGCCCCTTTCCGACAAAAGGGGCGGTGATTCATTTCCGGCAATTCCGGCGTTTCGAAAGGCATGACCGGCTCGGCGCATCTAATCCCAGTGAACTCGGCCGAATCCGCGAATCCGGCACCGCGGCGATGGATACTCCCGTTCATGGGAAACGCGCCGATCGCCGGCCGGATCACCGCCGCTTCCTGCGGAATCGCGGCCGCCGTGACCTGGGCATTCGCAGATCCGGACTTATCCGGAAAATACCTCGGACCGGTCAGCATTTTTGCCGGATTCGCCACTTTGGCACTTTTAGTCGTCAGCCTTCGCGGCAAACCCGAATTGTTGCCGTTCGCCATCGCCGGGTTCGCCCTGACGGTCACGGGCCTCGTCATCTCCCTCGTGCGGCAGACCGGGTTCGTTCCCCCGGTCGCCGCCGTGACGCGGGCGCCGCTCGCGGTCAACTACGGGATGGTGCACATCACCCGGCCCGTCGACGGCGGGTTCAGCCCGACCTGCGCGACCGTCACCGGCACCGCCATCCCGCCCGGGGCCGGCCGGCTCTGGCTGGTCGTCGGCGGGTCCTTCGTCCAGGAACTCGCCACCGGCGACGACGGCGGCTGGCGGGTCCCGGTCCGCGTCGGGGCCGACGACCCCCGCGACGCCGACCGCGAATACGACATCCGGGTCTACTGGGTGCCCGCCGGGAGCCGGCCGCCGGCGATCCCCGCGCAGGGGCGGATCCTCGACGAGATCACCGTCGTGAAGGACCCCGCCAGGTTGGCCTGTACCTCCCCGGAGCCGACAAACGCTGACACTCCGGGGTAAAGGAATCCCAAGAATGGCCTGATCACGCCTCAAAATCGGCTAATGTCCGGTCATGTTCGAGGCTCGTATCCAGACCGTCGCCGGGACCGTCCCGGTCAGTTCCGTCGAAGGCCCGGTGCTCCCCTGGGAGACCCTGCGGGCCGACACCCGCTGGGGCGTCGGCGTCGAGTCCGATCCGGAGCGCTGGCTGGACGAAGAGGGCCACGTCACCGCCGAGCTGACCCGCCTCAACCGGGAGTTCGGCCTGTCCCTGGTCGTCGACCACACCGGCCTCGGGATGGGGCGCGACACGACCGCGCTCACCCGCATGGCCGCGGGCAGCCGCGTCGCGATCGTCGCGGCCACCGGCTTCGGGCCCGAGCCGTTCGCCGGGGAGCTGATCAAACGCGCCGGGGTCGACGACCTCACCGGCGACCTGCTGCGGGAGATCGGCGTCGGGCTCGACGGCACCTCCGCGCGGCCCGGCCTCATCGTCGCCGCCGCCCACGACGAGACGCCCACCCCGGCCGAGGAACGGGCGACGGTGGCCGCCGCCCGCGCCTCCCTGCGGACCGATCTGCCCGTCGCGGCGTCCGGGCTGGCGCTGCTGGAGACGCTGCTGCACCACCGGGTGCCGCCGCAGCGGGTCAACGTCAGGACCGCCGACCCGCTGGCCCAGCGCAAGATCTGCGAGACCGGCGCCTACGTCACGGTCACCTGCCCCGACGACGTGTTCACCCTGCTCGACGCCGGGCACGGCGAGCGTGTGCTGTTCACCTCGGGCGTCTCCCGCCGCGACGAGCTCTGCCCCTACGGCGGCGAGGGCTACGCGAAGCTGTTCGGCGTCGAGGGCGTGCCCGACCTGGTCACCCGTGTGAACCCCGTGCGGTGGCTGGCAGGTGGACGCTGAGGAACGCGCCCACGGCCTCGACCGCCTGGCTGACGTAGGGCTCGGTGTCGTAGAGGTCGACGTGCTGTTTCGCGTCGAGCCAGACGAGTTTCCGCGGCTCCGAAAGGCGGGCGTGCACCTCGTGGGCGCCCTCGGGCGCGCAGTAGGCGTCGACCACGCCGTGCACCAGTAGCGCCGGTTTCGGCGACAGGAAGTCGGCGCCCATCATGTTGTCCATCGTGATCAGCTCGCGCAACGAGGCCCTCGTCACCTCGTTGACCCAGCCGGGGGTCTCGCCTCGGGCGGTGCCGTAGTACTGGAACGGCTCGTCGCCGCCCATCGCGGCGTCGGGGCCGCCGACCGCCGGGACGTACTCGGGCCGCGCCCCGAGGTCCTGGCGCTCCAGCGCCTCGGTCAAGGACTTCAGGGCGCCGGGCCACCAGTCGCCGGTCCGCATCGTGTAGGGGCTGTTGTAGCCGCCCGCGATGCCGACGAACACCCTGACCCGGGGGTCGAAGGCGGCGAACTTCAGCGCGTAGCCGCCGCCGAGGCAGATGCCGACCGCGCCGATCGCGTCGGGCCGCACCTCGGGACGCGACCGCAGGTAACTGACCGCGGCGCGCAGGTCCTCCAGCTTGCCCTGCGGGTCTTCGTGCCGCCGGGGCTGGCCGTCGGACTCACCCCAGTTGCGGTGGTCGAAGGCCAGCGTGACGTAGCCGAGCTCGGTGAGGCGGGCGGCGTACAGGCCCGTGACCTGTTCTTTCACCCCGGTGAAGGGGCCGGTGAAGACGAGCGCCGGATGGGGGCCCGGGCCCGTCGGCACCCTCAGCTCGCCTGCGAGCCGGAGGGTGCCTGCGGTGAACTCGACTCTCATTCCCTCAGTGTTGACGTAAAGATCTCATGAGTCGAATCCCAGCCCGAGCCGGTCGAGCGTGCGCAACCACATGTTGCGGCGTCCGCCGTTCGCGTCGGCCCGCGCCAGCGACCACCGGGTGAGCTGGATCACCCCCGACCTGACGGGCTCGGGCGGGAACGGCACCGGCTTCTGGCGCACCATGTCGAGCCGCGTGCGTTCGGTGTCGCGCCCGTCGAGGAGGTCGAGCATGACGTTGGCGCCGAACCGGGTGGCCGCCACCCCCAGGCCGGTGTAGCCGACGGCATAGGCCAGGCGGGTGCCGTAGCCGGTGCCGAAGAACGCCGAGAAGCGGCTGCACGTGTCGATCACGCCGCCCCACTTGTGGGAGAACCGCACGTCCTCCAACTGGGGGAAGGTCTCGTAGAAGTGCTCGGCCAGCGTGTGGAAGGTGGTGTCGCGCTGGTCGTAGGTCGGGCGCACCCGGCCGCCGTTGTAGTAGACGGCGTCGTAGCCGCCCCACAGGATGCTGTTGTCGTCGGCCAGCCGGTAGTAGTGGAACTGGTTGGCCGAGTCGCCCATGCCCTGCCGGTTCTTCCAGCCGATCGAGTCGAGCTGCGCCTCGGTGAGCGGCTCGGTCATCAGGGCGTAGTCGTAGACGGGCACGACGTAGTACTTGAGCCGCCGCAGCAGGGGCGAGAACACACCGGTGCCCAACGCCACCCGGCGGGCGCGCACGGTGCCGTACATCGACTTGAGCTGCAACGACGGGCCGAGCGAGGAGATCTCGCGGACCGGCGAGTGCTCGTACATGCGGACCCCGAGCTTCAGGCACGCCTGGCGCAGGCCCCACGCGAGCCGGGCCGGGTCGATCATGGCGCACTCGCCGCGTTCCCAGACGCCGGCGATGTAGGTCGGGGAGTTGACCTCGGCCCGCACCTCGTCCTGGTCGAGGTACTGGATGTCCATGCCGAGCTCGCGGCCGATCGTGTGGATCTCGCGCATCTCGTCGATCTGCCACTGCTCGGTGGCGACGTTCATCTCGCCGGTCCGCTCGAAGGAGCAGTCGATGCCGTAGCGCTTGATCGTCTCTTCGATCTCGTTGAAGTTCTCGATGCCCATCCGGTGCAGGTCGGCGATCTCGTAGGGCCACCGCTCCAGCCCGTTGCCCAGGCCGTGGGTCAGGCTCGCGTGGCAGAAGCCGCCGTTGCGGCCGGTCGCCGCCCAGCCGACCGTCTGGCCCTCCAGGAGGACCACGTCACGCCTGGGGTCGCGCTCCTTGGCCAGCAGGGCCGTCCACAACCCGGAGAAGCCGCCGCCGACGATGGCCAGGTCGGCGGTGGTGTGGCCGAACAGACGCGGCAGCGTCTCCGGCTCCAGTGGGTCTTCGTGCAGCCAGTAGGGCTTGCGCTCGGCGTCGGCGAGCGCGCGTCGGGGATCCATCATCGCCTCAGCACGGGTTCGTCACCGGCGGGGATCCCGACAATTTTTCTGGTGCGCCTCATCATTCAAGGTCTCTTTCTTGGGGGTACGGAAAATCCCGGCATGACGGAATGACAAGCCGGTGGGGAAACGCCGATCGGCCCCGGAGCACGGCTCGACGGGGCTCAGGAGATCAGATCAGGTGGGGGCGGCGGACACGCCGGGCTCGCGCCGAATCAGAACGGCGCGAGCGGAGTGGTGCGGGCACTTGCCCTTCGCGGTGCTAGGAGTGCGGCTGTGCGAGGGGGTCACACATTTCACGTCCCTTTAGTGGGTCGTCTTCCTGCGAGCGGATATGGCGTTGGCGACGGCGAGCAGGACGCCTATCCCAAAGATAAGGGTTCCCATGACGTTCACCTGCGGCGGGATGCCCACCTTCACGGCGCCCACGATCCACAGGGGGAACGTCTGTTCCGAGCCGTTGACGAAGCTCGTCACGACGTAGTCGTCGATCGACAGGGCGAAGGCGAGCATCGCGCCCGCCGCCACGCCCGGCATGATCGACGGA
Organism: Herbidospora yilanensis; assembly: GCF_001570565.1. Classification (GTDB taxonomy): domain Bacteria; phylum Actinomycetota; class Actinomycetes; order Streptosporangiales; family Streptosporangiaceae; genus Herbidospora; species Herbidospora yilanensis. The sequence continues at coordinate 32,633 of NZ_BBXE01000013.1, forward strand.
AGGGTGACCAGGCGGAACGTGGTGAACGTGCCGGCCCCCAGGTCGCGGGCGGCCTCCTCCAGCGAGGGGTCGAGGCCGACCACCCTCGCCCGGACCGTCACGACGACGAACGCGAGCGAGAAGAGCGTGTGCGCGATGATGATCGTGATGTGGCCGCGCGGGGCGTTGGCCGACACGAACAGCGACAGCAGCGAGGCGCCCATGACGAGCTCGGGCGTGCTGATCGCGGCGAAGATGAGGAAGTCGGTGACGCCCTTGCCGCGGAAGCGGTAGCGGCCGACGGCCAGGCCCAGCAGGGTGCCGAGCACGGTCGCGAGGATCGTGCTGACCACCGCGATGATCAGCGAGTTGACCAGCGCGTCGGTGAGTCCGTCGATGGCGAAGAGCTGCTGGTACCACTTGAACGTGAAACCCTGCCACGAGGTGTTCGACTTCGACTGCTTGTCGTTGAAGCCGAACAGGATCATCACGGCGATGGGCGAGGCCAGCCACAGGATGATCAGCCACGTGTAGACGTAAAGGGCCCTGTCGCCCAGCTTCCCTCTCATCGGGCCGCCGCCTCCAGCACGTTCTCGGTGCCGAGGGCACGCGCGTAGATGAAGATGCCGATCAGCAGCACGGCCATCAGGGTGAACGAGATCGCCGACGCGGTCGGGTAGTCGTTGTTGACCAGGTATTCGGTCTGCACGATGTTGCCGATCATCGTGTTACCGGTACCGCCGAGGACCTGGGCGTTGATCGGGTCGGCCGTGGCCGGCACGAACGTCATCAGCACGCCGGCGAACACACCGGGCAGCGACAGCGGCAGCACCACCCGGCGGAAGGTCGAGAAGCGCGAGGCGTACAGGTCGTAGGAGGCCTCGATGACCCGGGGGTCGACCCGCTCCAGCGCCACGTAGATCGGCAGGATCATGAACGGCAGGAAGTTGTAGACCAGGCCGCCGATGACCGCCACGGTCGTGGCCAGCACGTGGAAGTCCTCCGGCAGCACGCCCCAGCCCTTGAGCGTGCCGAACAGGATGCCGTCGTCGGCGAGCAGGAAGCCCCACGAGATCGTCCGGAGCACGAACGACACGAAGAAGGGCAGCAGCAGGAGGAACAGGAACATGGACTTGCGGTGCCCGGCCTTGAAGGCGATCCAGTAGGCCACCGGATAGCCGAGCACCAGCATGATCACGGTCGCGACGCCGCCGTACACCAGAGAGCGCACGAGCTGGGTGCTGTACTTCGCGATCGCGTCCGTGTAGTTGGAGACGCTGAACGTCTGCGTGAACCCGTCGATGAGGTTGCCCGTGGTCAGCGACACCGAGGCCATGGCCGCGATGGGCACCACCAGGAAGATGGCGAGCCACAACCACGCGGGCAGGGCGAGCCAGTAAGGCGTCCAGCGTCTCATTCGGTCAGCCCTGGGTGATGGTCTGGAAGAGGCCGTTGTAGACCGGCTCCTCGGCGTTGGTGAGGGTGCGGTAGGGCCGCAGCTTGGCGTAGTCGGCCTCGGTCGGGAAGATGAGCGGGCTCTCGGCCAGGGCCTTGGAGTCTTCGTCGCTCTTGCCGGCCAGGATCTGCTGCACGCCGTTCACCGGGGTGACGTACTGGATGTAGGCGGTGAGCTCGGCGGCGATCTCCGGCTTGTACAGGAAGTCCATCAGCATGAGCGCGTCGACCGGGTTAGCGGCGCCCTTCGGGATGGCCATGTTGTCGATCCAGATCGTGCCGCCCTCCTGTGGCACCACGAACTTGACCGGCTCTCCGGCGAGCTGCCGCTGGAACACGTCGCCCGACCAGGCCTGGCTCAGCCACACGTCGCCCTTGGCGACCGCGTCGATGTAGTCCTGGGCGTAGTACTTGCGGACGATGCCGCTGTCGCGCTGCTCCTTGAGCTTGGCGGCGGCCTTCTCCCAGTCGGCCTGGGTCGACTTGTCGGGGTCGACGCCCACGGCGAACATGCCGAAGTTCCCGACCTCCTGGGCGTCGGCCATCATGCCGACCTTGCCCTCGTACTTCTTGTCGAACAGGGACTGGATGCTGGTGATGTCCTCGTCGACGTACTTGGTGTTGTACGCGATGCCCGTCACGCCCGCCTGGTAGGGGATCGTGTACGTGTTGTTCGCGTCGTAGGCCGGGTTCTTGTACGACGCCCCGGCGTTGGCGGCGAAGTTGGGCAGTTGCTTGTGGTCGAGCGCGGTCAGGTAGCCGAGCTGGATCATCTTGCCGAGCTGGAGACCGTTGGTCATCACGACGATGTCGTAGCCGAGCGGCTGCCCGGCCCGGAGCTGCGGCTCCGACTTGCCGAAGAACTCGGCGTTCTCCTGGATGACTTCCTTGTACTCGTACGAGATCCCGGTCGCCTGCTGGAACTGCTTCAGCGGGCCCTGGTCCTCGGGCATGTACTCGGGCCAGTTGGCGAAGACGACCCGGCCGTTCTTCTTCTGCGTGGACCAGAAGTCGGCGACGGCGCTGGGAGAGGGCGCCGCCGCCCTCTGGCCCTGCACGCCACAGGCGGCCAGGGCGAGCCCGGCGGCCGAGTAGCCGGCGAAGCGGAGGGCGTCACGGCGGGAGTATCGGGACTGCGTCAGACCACGCAGGAGGGGATTGTTCATCAAAGCTCCGAGGGGGTTTCTATCTGGACGTTCCTGAAGTTATCCGCAAACTTCCCCCGTTTACGACAACGTGTACGAGTGCTGCGGGCGCCACGAGAGCCACACCGTGTCACCGCGTTCGGCCGTCGTCGAACTGTCGATGGCGTTCTGCTGGAAGACGGTGATCTCGGTGCCGTCGGCCAGCGCCACCGCGTAGCTGTTGTAGGTGCCCAGGTAGGTGAGCTCGCCCACGGTGCCCTGGACCATGCTCAGCCCCGCCTCGGGCTGCTCGGTCGAGATGGTGATCTTCTCCGGGCGCACGGTCAGGTCGACGGTGTCCCCCGCCGCCGCCTTCCCGGGCACGAGGATGCGGTCGTGCTCGCCCAGCCGGACCACCAGCAGGTCGCCCTCGACGGCGTCCACGGTGCCCGACAGCAGGTTCGAGGTCCCGATGAACCCGGCCACGAACTTCGACGCCGGCCTCTCGTAGATCTCCCTGGGGTCGGCGAGCTGCTCCACCAGGCCGTCGTTCATGACGGCGATCCGGTCGCTCATGGTGAGCGCCTCGGACTGGTCGTGGGTCACGTAGACGAAGGTGATGCCGACCTCGCGCTGGATGCGCTTGAGCTCGGTCTGCATCTGCTGGCGCAGTTTCAGGTCGAGGGCGCCCAGCGGCTCGTCGAGCAGCAGCGCCCGGGGCCGGTTGACCAGCGCGCGGGCGAGCGCCACCCGCTGCTGCTGGCCGCCGGACATCTCGCGCGGACGCCGCTTCTCCCGGCCCGTCAGGTCGACGATCTCCAGGATGTCGCCCACCCGCTGCTTGATCTCGGCCTCGGCCACCTTCTTGCGGCGCAGCCCGAACGCGACGTTCTCCCACACGTTCATGTGCGGGAACAGCGCGTACGACTGGAAGACCATGTTGATGTCGCGCTTGTTGGGCGGGACGTTGGTGACGTCCTGCCCGAGGAGTTTCACGAGGCCCTTCGTGGGCTCCTCGAAGCCCGCGATCATGCGCATCGTCGTCGTCTTGCCGCAGCCGGACGGGCCGAGGAGGGAGAAGAACTCGCCCTCCCCGATCGTCAGGCTGACACCCTTTACCGCCTGAACCGTCTCGCCGTGCGCGAGGTATTCCTTGACGACGCCGTCAAGCTCGATGGCGGGGACATCCTCGGGCATATCACCTCTCGCTAACTCACTCGCCGATGTAGTGCATGACGTGCTTCACGCGGGTGTAGTCGTGCAGGCCGAAGACCGACAGGTCCTTGCCGTATCCCGAGTGCTTGAAGCCACCGTGGGGCATTTCCGACACGAAGGGTATGTGGGTGTTGACCCACACGACGCCGAAGTCGAGCCGCTTCGACATGCGCATCGCACGGCCGTGGTCGGAGGTCCAGACGGAGCTCGACAGGCCGTACTGCACGCCGTTGGCCTTGGCCAGGGCGTCGGCCTCGTCGGTGAAGGTCTGCACGGTGATGACCGGGCCGAAGACCTCGGTCTGGATCATCTCGTCGTCCTGCTTCAGCCCGTCGACCACGGTCGGGGCGAAGAAGTAGCCCGCCTCGCCGACCCGCTCGCCGCCGGTGAGCACGGTGGCGTGCCCGGGGAGGCGCTCGAAGAAGCCCTGCACCCGGGCGAGCTGGTTCGGGTTGTTGAGCGGCCCGTAGAAGGCGTCGTCGCCGGTGCCGGTGACGGTCGCGGCGGCGGCCTCCTTGAGGGCCTCGGCGAACTCGTCGTGGATCGACTCGTGGACGAGCACGCGGCAGGCCGCGGTGCAGTCCTGCCCGGCGTTGTAGAGGCCCGCGCCGGCGATGGCCTCGGCGGCGGCCTTGATGTCCTTGATGTCGTCGAAGACCACGACCGGGGCCTTGCCGCCCAGCTCCAGGTGGACGCGCTTGAGGTCGTCGGCCGCGCTCTTGGCGACGGCCATGCCCGCGCCGACCGAGCCGGTGATCGCGACCATCGAGGCGGTCGGGTGGGCGATGACCAGCGAGCCGGTCTCGCGGTCGCCGGTGACGACGTTGAACACGCCGGCCGGGAGGACGTCGCCGATGATCTCGGCCAGCTTGACGGTGGAGACCGGGGTGGTGTCCGACGGCTTCAGCACGATCGTGTTGCCCGCGGCCAGCGCCGGGGCGATCTTCCAGACGGCCATCATCATCGGGTAGTTCCACGGCGTGACCTGGCCGATGACGCCGACCGGCTCGTGCCGGATGACCGAGGTGTGGTCGGCGAGGAACTCGCCCGCCGTCGGGCCCTCCAGCGTGCGCGCCGCGCCCGCGAAGAAGCGGAAGTGGTCGGCCGCGACCGGGGTCTCGTCCTCGCTCATGCGAGCGTAGGGCTTGCCGGTGTTGCGGCACTCGGCCTGGTTGATCTCGTCCGCGCGCGCCTCGATGGCGTCGGCTATCTTCAACAGCAGGTTCGCCCGCTCACCCGGAGTCGTCTGTCCCCAGGTCTCGAACGCCGCCGCGGCGGCCTCGTAGGCCGCGTCGACGTCCTCCTGTCCCGACAGGGGGGCCTGCGCGTAGACCTCGCCGGTGCTCGGATCGACCACGTCGGAGAAGCGCCCGCTCCTGGCGTCGACGAACTTTCCGTTGATGTAGTTCTGCAGGCGGGTGGTCACTTCGACCTCCTGTGAAGGTGTTCAAAGTTGTCGCGACTCTGACAGACATATCAGACAACGACAAGGGATTTCGTAGCGAAAGATATCAAATTGCTACGGAATCGCTTGACAAGGGACGCTGAACTGACAACATGTCGCACCTAGGCGGCAACATGTCGGAAACATGAAGGGCTTATGCGGGGATGACCACGTCGAAGGTTCGGACCACCAGGAACGGCCCCGTGGTGCTCGACGAGATCTCCAAGCAGATCGTCGAGCAACTGCAGGCCGACGGCCGCAAGCCGTACGCCGCCATCGGGAAGGCCGTCGGGCTCTCCGAGGCGGCCGTCCGCCAGCGCGTCCAGCGCCTGCTCGACGCCGGTGTCATGCAGATCGTGGCGGTCACCGACCCTCTCACTCTCGGGTTCCCCCGGCAGGCCATGATCGGCATCAAGTGCGAAGGCGACCTGGAGGCCGTCGCCGACGAGCTCGGCTCGATCGAAGAGGTCGACTACGTCGTCCTGACGGCCGGCTCGCTCGACATCATGGTCGAGGTCGTGTGTGAGGGAGATCAGCACCTCCTGGAAATTCTTGGCAAAATCCGGGCGATCCCTGCGGTCAGGGCCACCGAGACCTTTGTCTACCTGAAGCTGCACAAACAAACGTACTCCTGGGGCACCCACTGACCGCACCTTCCTGACAGGCCTGAAAGGCGTCTGTGCGGGTAGCGACGGCGGCCATGAGCAGCATGCCCGCGTTCAAGGTCGCCCAGTTACCCGAGCCCCAGCCGCTGCGCCGCGTCCTCGGTCCGGGGGTGATCGCGGCCGGGGTCGGGCTCGCCTCGGGTGAGTTCGTCATCTGGCCCTACATCTCCGCCAACGTCGGCCTGGTGTTCCTGTGGGCGGCCGTCGTCGGGGTGGTGGCGCAGTACTTCCTGAACATGGAGATCGAGCGCTACACCCTGGCCACCGGGGAGACCGCGCTCACCGGGTTCTCGCGGCTGGGGCGGCACTGGGGGATCGTATTCGCCGTGATGGCGCTGCTGGCCAACATCTGGCCGGGGTGGGCGACCTCCAGCGCCACCGTGTTCACCTACGCGGCCGGCCGGGGGGACGTCACCGTCATCGCGGTGATCGAGCTCGTGATCATCGGGATCGCGCTGACCCTCTCCCCCGTCGTCTACCGGACCGTCGAGGCCACCCAGTTCGTCAAGGTCGCGGCCGTGCTCGTGTTCCTGGTCGTCGCGCTGTTCGTGGCGATCTCGGGAGAGGCGTACCGGGGACTGGGCGAGGCGGTCACGAGCATCGGGACGGTGCCGAGCCAGCTCGGCGCGGCGCTGGTCCTCGGCGCGCTGGCCTTCGCGGGGGCGGGCGGCGGCCAGAACCTCGTGCAGAGCAACTGGATCCGCGACAAGAACATGGGCATGGGCGCCCGGATCCCCCGGCTGGTCTCGCCGGTGACCGGGGAGGACCAGGCCGCGCCGGCCACCGGCTACACCTTCGAGCCCACCGAGGAGAACCTGTCGCGGTGGCGGGGCTGGTGGCGGGTCGCCAACGCCGAGCAGCTCATCTCGTTCGTCGCGATCACCATCTTCACGATCTTCCTGATGTCGATGCTGGCCTACTCGACGGTCTTCGGCTCGGGCGTCGCCAACGACATCACCTTCCTCAAGGCCGAGGGCGAGGTGCTGAACGAGCGGCTGAACTGGTTCGGCACGTTCTTCTGGGCCATCGGCGCGTTGTCGCTGTTCGCCGCCTCGATGGGCATCTGCGACTACGTCGGGCGGATGGTCGCCGACGTGGTGAAGACGGTCTATCTGCCCGCCTCGGCGCGGTGGACGGAGAGCCGCATCTACTCGCTCGTCGTCTGGTTCATCGTGATCTTCGGGATTCTGATGCTGACGATCGGGTTCGACCAGCCCATCACGCTGCTGGTGATCTCCTCCAGCGTCGGCGGGATCATGATGTTCGTCTATTCGGCGCTGCTGGCGGTCCTCAACCGCAGGATGGTGCCCCAGGCGATCAGGATCCGCGGCCACCGGATGGTCGCGGTGCTGCTGACGTTCGGTTTCTTCGGGTTCTTCTCGGTGCTCACGCTGATCGACCAGATCGGCAAGCTGACGGGCTGAGGGCGGGCCCTGTCCGGAGGCCCGCCCCCGTGCTCGTTACAGGGCGGGCTTCTTGGCCACGTACAACCACTTCTTGAACAGCGGGCCGAGGTCCTTGCCGCTGAGCTCCTCGGCGAGGGCGATGAAGTCCTTGGTGGTGGCGGTCTCGTGCTTGTTGCGGGCCGCCCACTCCTTCAGCAGGCCGAAGAAGGTCTCGTCGCCGATCTCGGTGCGCAGGGCGTGGACGGTCATCGCGCCGCGCAGGTAGATCGCCTCCCAGTCGAACATGTTCTTCTTGCCGGGGGCGCCCGTCTTGACGTCCCAGAACTTGCCGGTGTTCTTGTAGTGCTTTTCGAAGGTCGCCTGGGCCTTCGGGCCGTTGTGGGTCTCCTCGTAGAGCCATTCGGCGTAGCTGGCCAGGCCCTCGTTCAGCCAGATGTCGTTCCACGACTCCAGGCCGACGCTGTTGCCGAACCACTGGTGCGCGATCTCGTGGACGATCAGCAGATCGTCGCTGGCGTCGCCGTCGTAGACCGGGCGGCCCTGCGTCTCCAGGGCGTAGTGGACGTCGAGCTTGTCGGCGATGCCGCCGGTCGAGCCGAAGGGGTAGGGGCCGAAGTGCTCGACGCCCCACTTGGTCGCCTCGGCGGTCTCCTTGTGGAGGTGCTTGGAGGTTTTGGCCAGTGCCGGGTCGTAGGCGGTGATGTTCAGGACGCCACCGGCCATGCCCTCGCTGACCTTGTACCTGCCGATGGCGATCATGGCGAGGTAGGGGGCCATGGGCTGCTTCATCTGCCAGCGGGAGACGACGTAGCCCTTCTTGACCCGGACGATGCCGGAATTCTGCGGCTCGCCGTTGGCCAGCACCGTGAGGCCGACGGGGGCGCTGATCTCGTACGAGAACGTGGCCTTGTCACGCGGGGTGTCGTTGGCGGGGAACCAGGTGCGGGCGCCGTCGGGCTGGGAGACGACGACGGCGCCGTCCTTGGTGCGGATGAACCCGGTGACGCCGAGCTCGGCGTCGTCGACCGGCTTCGGCCTGCCGTCGTACTCGACGACGACCTTGAACGTGGCCTCGTCGTCGATGCCCTTCTTCGGGGTGACGGTCAGCTCCTGGCCCTTACGGGACCATTTGGCCTTCTTCCCGTCGACGGTGACCGACCGGACGGTGAGCCCGGACAGGTCGAGGTTGAAGCGCGACAGGCCCTTGGTGGCCGTGGCGGTGATCGTCGCGGTGGAGTCGAGCCTGCCGGACTTGGGGGTGTAACGCAGCTTCAGGTCGTAGTGCTGGACGTCGTAACCGCCGTTGCCGGCGTGCGGAAAGTAGGGGTCGCCCACACCGGAGGAGCCCGGGGAATGAGCGTCGGCCCATGCCGGGGCTGAGGGGGCGACTAACGCGGCGACCGCGAGCAGCGCCGCGCCGGAGATTCGTGTGCGAAGCATGCCGCACATTATCGAGATGAATCAGGCAACGGACACAATCCACCTAATATCGGGGAAGTGCGTGCGACCAACGTCTCCTTCCGCTACCGGCGAGGCGATCCCTGGGTGCTCTCCGGCGCCTCCCTCGACCTCGCCCGCGGCGCGGTGGCCGAGATCACCGGGCCCAACGGCACCGGCAAGTCGACCCTGCTGCGGCTGCTCGCGGGCCTGTTGCGGCCGGTCAAAGGCCGGATCGAGGAGCGCCCGGCGGTCATCGGCTACGCCCCGGAACGGTTCCCCTCGGCCCAGCCGTTCACCGTGGCGGCCTACCTGCGGCACATGGCGGCGGTCCGCCGGGTGGTCGTGCCCGAGGAGCTGACCGCCCGGCTCGGCATGGACCACCTGCTCGGCCAGATGCTGCCCGACCTGTCGAAGGGCAGCGCCCACAAGGTCGGCCTCGCGCAGGCCCTCGCCGGGGAGCCGGGCCTGCTGATCCTCGACGAGCCGTTCGCCGGGCTCGACGCGACCGCCCGCGCCGAACTGTCGGTGATCGTCGCCGAGATCGCCGCGCGCGGCGGCATCGTCGTGGCCAGCGACCACCAGGGCGACCTGCGGGCGGTGCCGGGCGTGACCCGCTACGAGGTGCGCGACGGGAAGATCACCGAAGCCGCGCCGGTCTTCGAGGACGATCCACTGACCACTCTGACGATCAAGCTGCCGCGGTCGAAGGCGGATGTACTGGCGGCCCGGCTCCGGGCGGAAGGCCACGAGGTCTCATGATTCCCCTGGTCTCATTCCGGTTGTCCGGTTACGTCCGGTCGCACCGGATCTTCCAGCCCGTGCTCGGGCTGCTCGCCGTCCTGTCGATCCTGTACGCCACCGGCGTCCCCGCCGGCGGCGAACTCCCCAGCTACTCCGACTCGGCCGGCATCCTGATGCTGGTCTTCGCCTGGGCGGCCCGGGGCCTGCTCGACACCGAGCCCGACGAACAGCGCCTCATCGCGATCACCGCCGTCGGCCGCCGCCGCGAACTCGTGGCCGGGCTGCTCGCCGCGCTGCTGCTGACCGCGGCGCTGGCGCTGGTCGCCGTGTTGTTCCCGCTGTTCGCCGGCTTCGCCGAGACCCCCGGCGCGGCCGACCTCGGCTACGGCGCCGGGCTGCACGTGCTGGCCGTGCTCGCCGGGACCACCCTGGGCGCCCTGACGAGCCGCCCGGTGCTGGCCTCCCCCGCCGCCTCGGCCGCCGTGCTGGTCGGCGGCTACCTGGCGATCCTGCTGCTCAGCTCGGCGAGCCCGTGGGCGTCGGTGCCGGTCTTGGACTGGATGAACGCCGCCCACCACCACGAACTGCCCGACCGGCTGGTGGTCATCGTGGCGTCGGCACTCGCCTGGAGCGCGGCCGGGCTCGCCGGATATGCGGCGGTACGCCAGGTCAGGGGTTAGCCGCGGCGAGCTGGCCGCAGGCGCCGTCGATCTCACGGCCACGGGTGTCGCGGACCGTCACCGCGACCCCGTGGGACTCCAGGCGGCGCACGAAGGCCCGTTCGTCCTCCGGCCGCGAGGCCGTCCACTTCGAGCCCGGGGTCGGGTTCAGCGGGATCAGGTTGACGTGGACGAGCTTGCCCTTGAGCAGCCTCCCGAGCAGGTCGGCCCGCCACTCCTGGTCGTTGATGTCCTTGATGAGGGCGTACTCGATCGAGACCCGGCGCTTGGTCTTGGCGGCGTAGTCCCAGGCCGCGCCGAGAACCTCGGCCACCTTCCAGCGGGTGTTGATCGGGACCAGCGTGTCGCGCAGCTCGTCGTCGGGGGCATGGAGCGAGACGGCCAGCGTCACCGGCAGGCCCTCGTTGGACAACTTCTCGATCGCCGGGACGAGGCCGACCGTGGAGACGGTGACGCCGCGCGCGGAGATGCCCAGGCCCTCGGGCGACGGGTCGACCATGCGGTGGACCGCGCCGATCACGGCCTTGTAGTTGGCCATCGGCTCGCCCATGCCCATGAAGACGATGTTGCTGACCCGGCCGGGCCCGCCCGGCACCTCGCCCCTGGTCAGCGCCCGCTGCCCGGCGACGACCTGCTCGACGATCTCGGCGGTCGACATGTTGCGGGTCAGCCCGGCCTGGCCGGTCGCGCAGAACGGGCAGTTCATGCCGCACCCGGCCTGCGAGGAGACGCACATGGTGACCCGGTCGGGGTAGCGCATCATGACCGACTCGACCAGGGAGCCGTCGAACAGCTTCCAGAGGGTCTTGCGGGTCATGCCGTCGTCGCAGGTGATCTCGCGGACCGAGGTCAGCAGCGACGGCAGCAACTGCCCGAGCGTCTCGCGGGAGGCGGCCGGGAGGTCGGTCATCTCCTCGGGCGACCCGGTCAGCTTGGCGAAGTAGTGGCGCGAGAGCTGGTCGGCCCGGAACGGCTTCTCACCCAGCTCCGCGACGGCGGCACGGCGCTCGGCCATGGTCAGGTCGGCCAGGTGGCGCTGCGGCTTCGCCCGTCGCGGCGCGACGAACGTGAGCTGACCGGCCTTGGGGGCGGCCTCGGACATAACGAACCCTCACGATCTCAAAAACGACGACTGCTCTTACGGCCGGGCGGCACCGGGCTTAGAGTCCTGATCTGGGAGGTGAGGCGTGGACAGCACCATCGTGCTCACCAGCACCAATCCCTACGGGAGCCGCACCCTTACCGTCGAGCGCGATCAGGTGTCCTCGGTAGCTTACCTGCGCGACCCGGCCGGATCCGTCCGCGGAGCCGTCTGGCTGGCCAACCACGTGACCGCCCCGATGTCACTCGACCACGCCCGTCTCAACACCGGCCGGCCCCCGGTCATGCCCAGAGCGGGCACCCGCCGCCCTTTCGGCACCGCCCACCTCGACGCCTCCCGGCTGCGGGTGTTGTGGTTCGAGGAGGGTGACGGCGTCGCCCTCTACGACGACGAGGGCCTGCTGGCCGTGATCCCCGGCTGGGCCGATCTGGAACGTGGCATGCCCGGCTACGCGCGCGACGCCGTCGGCGAGTGGCCGTTCGCCTGGGCGCTGCCGGAGGCGCTCGAAGGCCTGAGCCCCCGGGTCGCCAAGGCGGAGGCCTACTGGCAGTGGCGGGCCGGCGAGTCGTCGTGGGCGTCGTTCCAGCAGTTCGTGATGGGCCACCTCGACGGGCGGCTGGGCCCTCCGGGCCGCTTCTGGGACGCGAGCGGCGGCCGGTTGCCCGCCCTCGGGGTCACCGAACGCCCGCCCGCCTACGGCCGCGACTTCACGGTCCTGTCGACGGTGGGGATGAGCTGCCAGCGCATGCCATCGGCCGAGCTCTACGACACCCCCACCCGCGTCGAGCTCGCGGTCGCCACCCGGGGCGACCCCCGGTCGGCGGCGCGGCTGTTCCTGTGGCTGGGTCAATATCCGTGGCGTTCGGTGACCTGGCTCGGCGACGGCCACACGGCCCGCTGGTATCACCAGCCCGGCACCTTCCCCATCCCCGGCGGCTACGAAGGGGTGATGATGCTGGCGGCCCCTCGCGGCCTGCCCGACCTGTCGGGGTTCCAGGTCGCCGGAGACGTGGTGCGGTGGCTCTGGCTGGTTCCGGTGACCGACGGCGAGCTCAAGGTCGCCGCCGAACGCGGCCACGACGTCGTCGCCGCCCGCCTGAGCGCCTTCCACCGCATCTAGCGGATGAAGGCCGCCAGCAGGAGCCAGCAGGGCACCAGGGTGAAGAGCAGCGAGTCGATGCGGTCCATCATGCCGCCGTGGCCCGGCAGCACCGAGCCCATGTCCTTGATGCCGAGGTCGCGCTTGATGACCGACTCGATCAGGTCGCCCACCGTGGCGCAGACGACCACCACGGCGCCGAGCAGCGCGCCCTGCCAGATCTCGCCCTTCAGCAACCAGGCGACCAGCCAGCCGCCGACCGCGACGCAGGCGACCGCCGAACCGGCGAAGCCCTCCCAGGTCTTCTTCGGGCTGATGATCGACATCTTGTGCCTGCCGAAGAGGACGCCGGCGGCGTACCCGCCGATGTCGGAGGAGGCCGTCACGGCCACGAAGATGAGCGCCCGGTTGGCGCCGTCGGGCGGCGCCAGAAGCAGGCCCACGAACCCGGCGAACAGCGCCGGGTAGACCACCATGAAGACCGTCGCGGTCGCGTCGCGGACGAAGCCGTCGGACCCCTGGAACAACCGCCGGCCCAGCACGCCCATGACGGTGATCGCGAAGATGCCGAGGAAGACCCCCGGCCCGAAGTAGTAGGCCCCGGAGACCATCGCCGCCATGCCCACCAGGACGGGGACCAGCGGCACGTGGATGTCGCGGGTGGCCAGCCCCTTCACCAGCTCGTGGATCCCCACGCCGACGGCGGCGATGACGACCACGAGGAACGCGGGCTTGTACAGGTAGAGCGATCCGAGGATCACCGCCGCCAGCCCGAGCGCGGATGCGATCGCCGCCGGCAGGTTCCGTCCGGTACGGCTCCCGCCCGCCGGGGGTGACACCGTTCCGTCCAAGATGTCCTACTCCCTACATGCGCGCGATCCCTGCCCCTTGCACTACCGGGGCAAGGATCGCGATGGTGCTCGTCAGACTTCGAGCAGCTCGGCTTCCTTGTGCTTGAGCAGCTCGTCGATCTTGGCGACGTGCTTCTGGGTCAGGTCGTCGAGCTCCTTCACCGCGCGGTGGACCTCGTCTTCGCCCGCCTCGCCGTCCTTGACGAGCTTGTCGAGCACTTCCTTGGCGTGCCGCCGGATGTTCCGGATGGACACGCGGCTGTTCTCGGCCTTGGTCCGGGCGATCTTGATGTACTCCTTGCGGCGCTCGCCCGAGAGCTCGGGGAACACCACGCGGATGACGTTGCCGTCGTTGCCGGGGTTGACGCCCAGGTCGCTGTCGCGGATCGCCTTCTCGATGGCGCTCATCGAGCCCTTGTCGTAGGGCTGCACCAGCACCATGCGCGCCTCGGGGACGTGGAAGGAGGCGAGCTGCTGGACCGGCGTGAGCGACCCGTAGTAGTCAACATTGATCTTGTTGAACATCGCGGGGGTGACCCGGCCGGTGCGGATGGCCGCGAAGTCCTCCTTCGCGACGGTCACCGCCTTGTCCATCTTCTCTTCGGCCTCGAAGAGGGTTTCCTCGATCACTGTTGGCTCCCTATTTCCCTGCCGGACTCACCAGCGTGCCGATCTTCTCTCCGCGGACCGCCCGCAGGATGTTGCCTTCGCCCATCAGCTCGAACACCACGATGGGCAGGCCGTTGTCCTTGCACAGGCTGATGGCCGTGGCGTCCATCACCGCGAGGTCACGCGTGAGGACCTCGCCGTATTCGAGCCGGTCGAACCGGACCGCGTCGGGGTTCTTCCGGGGGTCGGCGTCGTAGACACCGTCGACCTGGGTGCCCTTCAGCAGGGCCTCCGCGCCGATCTCCAGCGCGCGCTGGGCGGCGCAGGTGTCGGTGGAGAAGAAGGGCGAGCCCAGCCCGGCCCCGAAGATGACCACGCGGCCCTTCTCCAGGTGGCGGATCGCCCGGCGGGGCAGGAACGGCTCGGCGACCTGCTGCATCGTGATGGCGGTCTGCACGCGCGTTTCCACGCCGCGCTTCTCCAGGAAGTCCTGCAGCGCGAGACAGTTGATGACGGTGCCCAGCATGCCCATGTAGTCGGCGCGGGCCCGGTCCATGCCGCGCTCGGACAACGCGGCGCCCCGGAACATGTTGCCGCCGCCGACGACCACCGAGACCTGGACGCCGTCGCGAACCGCCTCCCCGATCGAGTCGGCGATCTTGGCCACGACGACCGGGTCGATGCCCAGGGAATCCCCTCCGGCGAACGCCTCGCCGGAAAGCTTCAGCATGACCCGCTTCCAGCGCAGCGGCCCGTCATACGACGAAGCCGCCGGGGCGGGTTCGGTGTTCTCCTGCACGGCGGCGGCCTCCTCAGTGGATTTCGGGCTGAACAGGTCGTCCCGCATGATTACGGGACGACCTCGGGTGACAGCCCCAGACTATGCCTGGCCGACCTTGAAGCGGGTGAAGGCCAGGACCTTGACGCCGGCCTCGTCCGCGTACTTCTTGATCGACTTCTTGTTGTCCTTCACGAACGCCTGCTGGAGCAGCGTGAAGTCCTTGTACCAGCCGTTGACGCGACCTTCGACGATCTTGGCGATCGCGGGCTCGGGCTTGCCCTCCTCGCGGGTCATCTCCTCGAAGAGCGCACGCTCCTTCTCGATGACCTCGGCGGGCACGTCGTCGGCGTCGAGGTACTTCGGCGCCATCGCGGCGGCGTGCTGCGCGATGTCCTTGGCGACCTCGGCGTTGGCCGAGTCGAGCTGGACGAGCACACCCACGGCCGGCGGGAGCTGCGGGTCGGTCTTGTGCATGTAGGCGCCGATGTAGCCGCCTTCGAGCACGGAGAACCGGCGGATCTCGATCTTCTCGCCGAGCGCCGCGTTGGTCTCGTCGAGCAGCTCCTTGACGGTCTTGCCGTCGAGCTTCGACTCGAGCAGCTCGGCCACGTCGGCCGGCTTGGTCGCGAGGATGTGGGCGACGACCTGGGCGGCCACTTCCTGGAAACGCTCGCCCTTGGCGACGAAGTCGGTCTCGCAGTTGAGCTCAAGGAGAGCGGCGGACGAGTCGCCGTCCTGCTTGAGGGCGACCAGGCCGTTGGAGGCGGTGCGGGTCTCGCGCTTGCCGACGTCCTTGGCGCCCTTGAGACGCAGGAGCTCGACCGCGCGGTCGAAGTCGCCCTCGGACTCCTCCAGCGCCTTCTTGCAGTCCATCATGCCGGCGGCCGTCAGCTCGCGAAGCCGCTTGACGTCGGCCATGTTCACGGAAGCCATTGTCATTTCCTCATGGGTTTCGTCGTGGAGCGGGTGGGCGTGTCATCGTGCCGACACGCCCACCCGGAAGAGCTTTGGGGAAGGACTACGCCTTCGACTCGTCACCGTCGGCCGGGGCCTCCGGCGTCTCGGCGGCGGGGACCTCGGCAGCGGGCGCCTCAGCGACGGGTGCCTCGGCGGCGGGCGCCTCGGCGGCGGCCTCGGCCGGGGCCTCGGCGGCGGGGGTGCCCTCGAGCAGCTCGCGCTCCCACTCGGCCAGCGGCTCGGCCGCGGCCACACCGGCCGGCTTGTCGTCGCCGCCGCGCGAGGCGCCGGCGCGGGTCATGAGGCCGTCGGCGACCGCGTCGGCGATCACCCGGGTCAGCAGGCTGACGGCGCGGATGGCGTCGTCGTTGCCCGGGATCGGGTAGTCGACCTCGTCGGGGTCGCAGTTGGTGTCGAGGATCGCGACGACCGGGATGCCGAGCTTCTTGGCCTCGGAGATCCCGATGTGCTCCTTCTTAGTGTCCACGACCCAGACCGCGCTCGGGACGCGGGACATGTCCCGGATGCCGCCGAGGGTGCGCTCGAGCTTCTCCTTCTCACGACGGCGGAGCAGCAGCTCCTTCTTCGTGAGGCCGGAGGCGGCGACGTTCTCGAAGTCGAGCTCCTCAAGCTCCTTCAGGCGCTGGAGCCTCTTGTGGACGGTCGAGAAGTTGGTCAGCATGCCGCCCAGCCAGCGCTGGTTCACGTAGGGCATGCCCACGCGCGCCGCCTGCTCGGCGATCGACTCCTGCGCCTGCTTCTTGGTGCCGATGAACATGATCGTGCCGCCGTGGGCGACCGTCTCCTTGACGAAGTCGTAGGCCCTGTCGATGTAGGACAGCGACTTCTGGAGGTCGATGATGTAGATGCCGTTGCGCTCGGTGAAGATGAAGCGCTTCATCTTCGGGTTCCACCGGCGGGTCTGGTGGCCGAAGTGAACGCCGCTCTCCAGGAGCTGTCGCATGGTGACGACGGGGGTGGCCATGAAATGGTCCTCCACGATCTCGGTTATACGCACGGGCCGGCGGCCCGCGCCCTGACGCCCCGAACCGTTCCAGCCGCCTTATCGGCGGACCGAGAGGACGTTTCGTGAGTGGGCGTGCGAATTCGGCCTCACCAACGGAGACCACCGGACAGTCTACCCGGAACCGGTGGACGACTTGACCTGCCCGCGTACCCTCAGGACCTCTTCGGGGCCCGGGGGAAGACCCGGAGCTGGAACTCCGTGACGCGGGCGCCGTTGGGGGCGGTCTCCGGGTCGCGGTCGGTGATGCGGTAGGGGGCGACGAGGTCGTCGACGCGCTCGGCGAGGGCGCGGATCTCGTCGGGGTCCATGTAGAGGACCAGGTGGGCCAGCCGGGTCGCCTGACGCCAGTCGGCCGACTCGCGCGACGACTGGGCCAGGTATTCCGCCAGACGCCGCGACGCCTCGTCGAGGACGGTCCGGATGACGGCGCTCTGCGCGGCGAGGAGCTCGGCGGTGAGCTCGCCGCTCTCGGGGTCTTTCATGCCCCAGCCCTTCTGGAGCGCCCGCCATACGCGTTCGCGGCCGTCGCCGCGCGCGGGGGCCTCTTCGATGAGGCCGTGCTTGGCGAGGGTGCGCAGGTGGTAGCTGCAGGCGCTCGGGGACAACCCGGCGACCTCGGCGCACTCGGTGGCCGTGGCCGGGCCCTCCTCCTGGAGGCGGCCGAGGATCGCCAGCCGGGCCGGGTGGGCCATGGCGCGCAGCAGCCCGACGTCGTCGGTGACCATCCGATGGCTGTTCATGGGGCTCCACGGTAGGGCGTCGGAAGATGTGAAGCATTGCCTTCATAACTCTGAAAGAGTACTTTCACAAATATGATCCCCCTTCGCCGCCAGCGCGACTACCGCCTCCTCTGGTCCGCCCGTGCCGTCACCGAAGCCGGCAGCGAGGTCTCCCGACTCGCCGTCCCGCTCACCGCCGTCACCCTGCTCGCCGCCTCGCCGATGGAGATGGGCGTGCTCACCGCCGCCGCCTCACTGCCGTTCCTCTTCATCGGCCTCCCCGTCGGGGTCTGGGCCGACCGCGTCCGCCGCCGCCGTCCCGTGCTGGTGCTGTGTGAACTGGTCGCCGGTACGGCCGTCGTCACCATCCCCGTCGCCTGGCTGCTCGGCCTGCTGACGGTCCACTGGCTGATCGGCGTGGCCCTGGTGGTCGGCGCCTGCACCGTGACCTTCCGGAACTTCACCATGCCCCACCTGACCAGCGTCGTCGCCGAACCCCAGCGGACCGAGGCCATCGCCGGCATGCAGTCGGTCTTCTCCATCGCCCAGCTCGGCGGCCCCGGCCTCGCGGGCGTCCTGGTGAGCGTGTTGTCGGCGCCGCTGGCCCTCCTGGTGAACGCCGTGACGTTCGTGACGTCGGCGCTGCTCCTGCGATCGATCCGCGCCGAGGAGCCGGACCGCCCGGCGACCCCAGCGCGGTCGCTGCGACGGTCGCTGCGGCGGGAGATCGCGGAGGGCATGTCCGCGCTGGCCCGCCACCCGGTGCTGCGGGCGCTGGCCCTGTGCGGGATGACGGTCAACCTGTTCGCCGCCGCCCAGCTCGCCGTCTACGTCCTGTACGCCGTCCACGTGCTGAAACTGCCCGGCGGGCTCGTCGGCATCATGATGGTGGGCTTCGGTGCCGGCGGGCTCGTCGGGGCGTTCGTGGCCCCCACGTTGTCGCGGCGGCACGGAGGCCCCGCGGTGCTGCTCGGGGCCGTGTTGTTCTTCCCGCTCGGGTTCCTGGTCATGGCGGCGGTGAGCGGCCCGGTGTGGTGGTGCGTGTTGCTGATCGGCGCGGCCGAGGCCGTGGTGGGCGTGGCCGTGGTCTGCTTCAGCGTGTGCTCGGGCGCGATGTCCCTCCGGGAGACCGCTCCCGAGCTGATCGGACGGGTCAACGCGTCGATCAACTTCCTGACGCAGGGGGCGTTGGGGGTCGGCGGCCTGCTCGGCGGGGTGGCCGGAGAACTCCTGGGCCTGCGTCCGGCGATGTGGGTGTGCTTCGCCGGGGCCCTGCTGACGATCCCCTGCCTGTGGTTCTCGCCGCTCGTGGGTCTCACCAGGCCGGCGCGTGTTCTCCGGGACGCGGCGGAGGCGACCACGCCGGAGGCCGCCCGGCGATGAGGCCGGGCGGGCGGACGAAGGTGTGGCCGTCACGGGTCTCCAGCAGATCGTCCACCTCGGGTTCGCCGCCCGGCGGAGTGCGGCCCAGGGCGTCCAGCCAGTGAGCGGTCGCGGCGAGCGAGAGGGTCGCGTGCCACGACCCGCCCTCCCGCCGCCGGCGGATGAGCCCCGCGACCGCCGCGAACGCGGCGAGATAGCCGGTGGCGTGGTCGAGCGCCTGACACGGCAGCGGACCGGCTTCGGCCGCGATCCCCGTCGCCATCTGCACGAGACTGTCGAACCCGCGCCTCCCCTGCCACGGCCCCGGCCCGTAGGCGGAGACGTCGACCACGACGAGACCGGGCCGAAGCCCGACGAGATCGGCCACCCCGAACCCGAGCCGGTCGAGCGCCCCCGGACGATAGCCGCGAATGACGACGTCGGCCCCTCTGACGAGCTCTCTGAGCAGGTCGGCCCCGGCGGGCAGATCGATCAGGCACGACCGCTTCCCGGCGGCCGTCTCCAGCACCAGCCCGGGAACCTCGGGAACCCCTGACCCGCAGACGTGCATGACATCAGCACCCCACGAGGCGAGAAACCGGCTCGCGACCGGGCCGGCGATCACCCGCGTCAGATCGACCACCCGCATCCCCGTCTCTTCCGGCGGCGGTCCCGGAAGCCGGTCGAGCGTGAGAAGCGGCCGCTCTGCCACCACCCGCCCCTGGGGGTGCTCCGCCCATTCGGCCCTGCCGCGCATCGCGGCCGCGCACCCTCCGGCCCGGGTGACCGCCTCCTCGATCTCCATGCCCGTACGTCTTCCGCACGCCTCCTCCACGTCCTCCCGGCCGGCGCCCGGGGGGAGGCCGAGGGCGACCAGGGCCGCGTCCCGATGGTGATCGAAGTTGGCGTGGATCCTGACCCGGCCGTCGGCGCAGGCGTAGTCGCCGCTGAGCGGCGCCCACAGCGGGATCGCCGCGTGCCCGATGCGGAAGTGCCGCTCACTGCGGAATGCGACGGCGGCGTGTCTCATGTCGACCTCCGCCCGCCCGTGGTCTCCGGTCAGTGTCGCGACCGCCGCGGTCGCCGCCCCGACGGAGGCCGCCGCGGCGGTCCCGATGCGGAACGGCGAGGGCATGACCGGCTCCCGGCCGGTGACCCTCACGT
The DNA here is from genome assembly GCF_001570565.1 of Herbidospora yilanensis. Taxonomy (GTDB): domain Bacteria; phylum Actinomycetota; class Actinomycetes; order Streptosporangiales; family Streptosporangiaceae; genus Herbidospora; species Herbidospora yilanensis. The sequence continues at coordinate 52,453 of NZ_BBXE01000013.1, forward strand.
GGCCCAGATCCACTCCGGCGAGCCGACCGAGCTCGCGGATGACGTCGCCGGTCACCGCATCCCCACGTTATCCACAAGCTGTTCCACAGATTGATCTCTCATCTCGGGACATACCTCGGACGCTTTCCACAAGCGGCCCGCCGACAAGTAGCCGGGGGCAACGATTCGGCCAGGCTGTGGCCCATGTTGTTCCCAGCATCGGTGGCGCTCCTGATCGCGAGCCAGTGGGGGTGGCCTCTGGTGGGCGAACCCCGGCCCAGCCGCCTGTTCACTCCCCCGCCGGAACGCTGGCTGTCCGGGCACCGCGGGGTCGACCTGCCCGCGACGGCGGGGCAGGAGGTGCTGGCGGCGGGAGAGGGGGTGGTCACGGTGGCGCGGAAGGTGGCGGGGCGCGGGGTGGTGACGGTGGCACATGCCAACGGGCTGCGGACGACGTACCTGCCGGTCGACGCGGCGGTGACGGAGGGGCAGCCCGTGCGGACGGGAGAGGTATTGGGGACGGTGGGCGGGGCTGACGGGCACTGTCCGGCCACGTGCCTGCATTGGGGGTTGCTGAGTGGGGGTCTGTATCTGGACCCGCTGCTTCTGATGGGCCTGGGACAGGTCAGGCTGCTTCCCACCGGAGAGGACTGACGAGAGGCGCCCGCCCGCTGTGACCCCCGTTCACCCTGGAACGGTGGAGACGGCTCGTATGGCGAGTCGGCGAAGGAGCCGGTCCCGCGCAACATCGCCGCCTGCCATTCACGGTTTCATGACCGCCATTCCGTGATGCGTCGGTCAACCAGCACGAGCCTCCTCTCTCGCATCGGCCGCCATCACAACAGCCGATCGGCCGGAATGCGGGCATGACGACATGGGACGCGTCGCCGTCAGGGTGTGGGAATCGTGTGGCTGCTGGATCCACCGGAGTCGGCAATCGCGGCTCTGCGTCTCGGCAGATTCCCCCGGTCAAGCGCGGGGGTGGGCCTGTTGATAGGCGGCTCTGAGACGCTCGATCGAGACGTGCGTGTAGATCTGGGTGGTGCCCAGTGACGCGTGGCCGAGTAGTTCCTGCACGCTGCGGAGATCGGCGCCGCCTTCCAGAAGATGGGTGGCCGCCGTGTGGCGCAGGCCATGTGGCCCCATGTCGGGCACTCCCGCCTCACCCAGCCGGGCGTGAACGACCCGTCGCACGGCGGTCTGGTCGATACGACCACCCCTGACCCCGAGGAACAGCGCCGCGCCGGAGCGCCCGCAGACGAGGACGGGCCGCCCGCGCCCGCACCAGGCGTCCACGGCGTCGAGCGCCGGCATTCCCAGTGGCACGACCCGCTCCCGGCCGCCTTTGCCCAGGACCCGGATGGTGCGTCGCTGCCGGTCGACGTCATCGACGTCGAGCCCGCAGAGTTCGCTGACCCGGATCCCGGTGGCGTAGAGCACCTCCAGCAGAGCCTGGTCCCGCAGTTCCTTCGCCACGACGAGGGGGTCGTTCTCGGCGGGCTCCGATCCCGTGCCGCGCCCTTGTCCCGGATCGCCATCCGAGATCGGCTCCCGGTCACGAGAAACGCCGTGGGAGGCGGTTGATCTCCACTTGGAGGGCGGGCTTCCACCATCCGAAGCGCGTGACACCGGCCGACCGCCGAGATCGCCTCCGGCAGAGGCGATGCCCCCATATCCAGCAGCCGGCTCGGCCACTTCAAGACCTGGAGCCGGGCGGTCAGTGGTAACACGGCGTTCGGAGTGCTCAGGCTGATCATCGCGGCGCCCGGACCGCCCACGTAGATCATCGCGATGCTCGGACTGCCCGGGTAGATCATCAAAGCGTCCGGACCGCCCCGGCAGATCACCGCAGCACCCGGACTGCTCGGAGCAAGAACGGGCCATGTCGAGTTCTGAATCGCTGAGGCGAGGCCGGCCTGTTCGGGCAGTGCCGGTTTCGGAAGCCGAGCCGCTCAGGTCGGCCCCTTCGGACTCGCCCCGCAGGCCGCCACCCGATCGCTCGCCACCACGTGAAGCCCTTCCTCCGTCGGGTCGCCTGAGGTCCAGCATCCGTACCGCTTCCGCCTGGTCGAGGACCTTCGGGAGGGTCCTTCTGGCCCGAGCCGTGCCGAGGAGGAGGCCCGGGTCGGCCATCAGCCACCCCGCCCGGTGGCAGAACGCCGTGAAGGCTCGGGCGCACGCCGTGCGACGGGCCAGGGTCGCGCGGGACTTGCCGGTGTCGTGCTGTTCGCCCAGCCAGTCCCGCAGCACCCCCACGTCGATCAGTTCGACCCGGTCGACGCCCACGTCGATGAGATGTTCCGCCAAGGAGGACATGTCGCCCATGTAGGCCCGGACCGTGTTGGCCGCCAGGCCGCGTTCGACCCGGAGGTGGCGTTCGAAGGCCTGAATCGCGTCCTCAAGATCTCCCGACATATCCGTCTATCTTCCCCTTCCTCTGGCGGTCAGCCGCCAACCGTTCCCCTCCCGCTTCAGATAGCCGGCGGCCTCCAGACCACCCAGGCAGCCCAGCGCCACCGGCAGGGACAGACCGGCCTTGAGCGCCACCTCGGCCGGACCGATCACCCCGAGCCCGCCCGGCATCGCGTCGAGGATGCGCTTGGACTCCAGGCTGAGCAGGTCGCGAGGGGTGACCGGGCCTTTGGGGATGGGGGCGATGTCGTCTCCGGCCTGGCCGACCTGTTCCAGGATCTCGTCGGCCGACGTCACGCACACCGCTTTTCCGAGACGGATCAGGTTGTTGCAGCCGGCCGATACGTCACTGGTCACCGGGCCCGGTATGGCCATCAACTGGCGGTTCAGCTGAAAGGCGTGGTGGGCGGTGTTCAACGCTCCCGAGCGGGGAGCGGCCTGCACGACCACCGTCCCCCGCGACAGCGCCGCGATGACCCGGTTCCGGACGAGGAAGCGCAACCGCGTCGGGTTCACCCCCGGCGGCGATTCGCTGATCATCAGGCCCTCCTCCCGGATGGCGGCGAACAGGTCCTGATGGGCGGCCGGATAGGGGACGTCGACGCCGCAGGCCAGGATCGCGACCGTCGGCGACGGGCCGGCCAGGCAGCCTCGGTGGGCGGCGGCGTCGATGCCGTACGCGCCCCCGGAGATCACCGAGTAGCCCCGGTCGGACAGGCGGCAGGCCAGTTCGGAGGCCACGTTCACCCCGTAGGCGCTGGCCGCCCGCGCCCCGACCAGCGCGATCGAGCGGGTGCAGGCCCGCCTCAGGTCGCCTCTGCCGTCGGCCCACAGGCCTATCGGACGGGCGTCGCGCAGGTCGTCAAGTTGATCCGGCCAGTCGGGGTCGCCGGGAATGACGAACCGGAACCGGGCCAGGTCGTCGTCGGGGTCGCCTGCGGCCAGGGCCCGCATCCGCCAGGCCGCCGCCTTGCGTTCGTCGACCCCGTCGAGGGTTCCGGCACGGATGCCGGCCACAACCGCCTCCGCGCCGTGAGCGGCGAGCTGGCGGCCCATGGTCTCGTCGCCGGTCTCGGCGATCCGGGTCAAGGCCGCTCGTGCGGCCCGGTCAAGGGTCACAGTTCTTCTCCCATCCACATCGTGAGTGCCAGTGAGATCTCGTCGGCCGACGGCCGGGGACGCCGGCTGATGTCGGCGATCGTCCAGGCCACCCGGAGCACGCGGTCGACCCCGCGGGCGCTGAGGGTGCCCAGGTCGACGGCCCGGTGCAGCGGGGCCAGGACCCGGTGGTCGAGGCGCCAGCCGCCGTGCAGTAACGACGAGGGGACTTCCGCGTTCAGGCGCCACGGGGTGCCGGCCAGGCGGTCGGCCGCCCGTTCCCGGGCCTCCACGACCCGTTCGGCGACGGTGGCGCTGGATTCGGTGAGCGCGCGGTCGGCGAGGAGCTCGGCCCGGGTGGGCGGCGCGAGCCGTACTTTCACGTCGACCCGGTCGAGCAGCGGCCCCGACAGGCGGGACAGATAGCGCCGCCGGACGGCCGGAGTGCAGGTGCAGAACCGCCCGGCTTCCCCGCTGAGCCCGCATGGGCACGGGTTGGCGGCCAGCACCAGCGTGAAACGGGCCGGGAACGTCACCGAGCCGTTCACCCTTGAGACCGTGACCTGGCCCGACTCGACCGGTTGGCGGAGCGAGTCGAGCACCCGGGCGGAGAACTCCGGCGCCTCGTCGAGGAACAGGATGCCGCGATGCGCCAGCGACACCGCGCCGGGGCGGATCTGGCCGGTCCCGCCGCCGATCACCGCCGCCGCCGAGGCGGTGTGGTGGGGCGCGACGAACGGCGGCCGGGCCAGCAGGGGGCGGCCAATGGGGAGGGCACCGGCGATGGAGTGGATCGCGGTGACCTCAAGGGCCTGTTCACGGTCGAGCGGCGGGATGATCGTGGTCAGCCGCTCGGCCAGCATGGTCTTGCCGGTGCCGGGCGGGCCGAGGAACCACAGGTTGTGACCCCCGGCGGCGCAGATCTCCAGAGCGCACCGACCCTGTGCCTGACCTGCGACCTCGGCAAGATCGAGGGTCTTCTCCTCGGCGGGCACGGCGAGCTCCATCGGGTCGAAGTAGGGCGCCCGCGCCCGCGCGTCGCCCTCCCGCAGGATCGCCACGAGCTCCCCCAGCGAGGCCACCGGCAGCACGGCCAGCTCCGGCACGAGGGCCGCTTCCGCGGCGTTCGCGGCCGGCACGACCATCGTCCGCGCCCCGGCGGCGACCGCCGCGAGCGCGGCCGGCAGGACCCCGCGGACCGGCCGCACCCGCCCGTCGAGGCCCAGCTCGCCGAGGAAGAACGGCTCCGCGATCCGCTCGGGCGGCACCATCCCCGCCGCGCCCAGCACGGCCATGGCGATGGCCAGGTCGAAGGACGAGCCCTTCTTGGGCAGCGAGGCGGGCGAGAGCGAGACGGTCACGCGGGCGTCGGGCCAGTCGAACCTGCTGTTCAGCAGGGCCGACCTGACCCGGTCCCTGGCCTCGCTGATCGCCGTGTCGAGCAACCCGATGAAGTGGGTCGCGACCAGCCCCCGGCCGACGTCGGCCTCGACCTCGACCGTGTGCCCCGCCACCCCGACCAGCGCGGCGGACCGCGTACGTGCAACAGGCATCGAACACCCCTCACGCCTTCCACCGAAGGCGACCCCCGCGACCACCGGAAAGAAACAGCCCCGTCACAGCCCGGGGAAGAAGACCGTCAGCGAGAACCCACCGCATCCGAGATGAAAGCGCCGCTGACAGGACGCGTGTAGACGACGCACCTGCCGACCGCCGCCTCCCGCCACGACAGCGACCGTGATGGCGACGACCGCGACCGCAGCCCCGCCCCCGGCCCCGGTCGCTCCGCGACCGCCACCGCAGCCGCTTTGATCTGGACGCCTCCCACGACGCTCGCTATATGGCCCAGCCCATCGCGAGCTCCTTCCGGCAAAGGGCGTCATCAGAACACCCCCTTCTCGTGCCGGATCGAGAAGGTCCCCGCGAACCCGTCCAGCGCCACCACGTCGATCCGCACCGACGCGAACCGCTCGAACTGCCCCGCCAGCCACCGAGCACCCAGCCGCCGCAACCGCGCCAGCTTCGCCTCGGTCACGGAAGCGAACGCCGACCCATAAGCCCCGGAAGAGCGGGTCCGCACCTCCACGACCACCAGAACCGCCCCGTCCCGGGCGACGATGTCGATCTCGCCCTCCCGGCACCGCCAGTTCCGGGCGAGGATCTCCATCCCCTCGCCCACCAGATATCCGGCGGCCAGTTCCTCACCGGCCCGGCCGAGCTCGTCCTTCGCCGCTCCCATGCGGCCAACGCTGGCAGACCCCGTCCCGCCGCGAACTCCCCCGCGACCGCCTGTGGACAACCCCGGGCCTGTGGAAAAGCGAAGGGCCGGGCCCGCAGTAAGCGGACCCGGCCCCGGGAAGCGCAACCTCAGCTCGAGAAGCCCTCCTTCGGCATCTCCAGGTCAGGCTTGGCGAGCTCTTCGACGTTCACGTCCTTGAACGTCACCACTCGCACGTTCTTCACGAATCTCGCCGGTCGATACATGTCCCACACCCATGCGTCCTGCATCTTCACGTCGAAGAAGACTTCGCCGTTCTCAGCGGTGCGCACCTCCATGTCGACCGAGTTCGTCAGGTAGAACCGACGTTCGGTTTCGACGACGTACGTGAACAGACCGACCACATCGCGGTACTCGCGGTAGAGCTGCAGCTCCATCTCGGTCTCGTACTTCTCGAGATCCTCCGCGCTCATTCCGGTCCTCCTGTTCCCAACCCCGTTTCGGCCCCTGGTTCATTCTCCCGCATCCTCATACCCGGCATCGTCCGAGCCACTGTCACGAACGAGAACCGATGGTGCTGGCTCGGCCCGTGATGCGCGAGGGCGGCTCTGTGGTCTCTGGTCACATAGCCCTTATGCCCGGCGAAACCGTATTGGGGGAATGATTCGTGCAGGGTTGTCATCATGCGGTCCCGGGTCACCTTCGCGATGATGGACGCGGCCGCTATGCACGCGGCCACCTGGTCGCCCTTCCAGACGGCGAGCGAGGGCGCCGGGAGGCCGGGGACCGGGAATCCGTCGGTCAGGATGTATCCGGGTGTGAGACCCAACCCGGCGACCGCGCGGCGCATTCCCGCCACGTTGCACTTGTGGAGGCCGCGCTGGTCGATCTCGGCGGGCGGGATGACGACGACGCTGACGGCCTTCGCGGTCGCCATGATCCTGGCGTAGTGCTCCTCGCGGCGGGCCTCGGTCAGCAGTTTGGAGTCGTTGAGGCCGTCGATCTCGCGTCCGAGGACCACGGCGGCGACCACCAGCGGGCCGGCGCAGGCGCCACGGCCCGCTTCGTCGACGCCGGCGACGGGCTTGAGGCCCCGGCGGGCCAGGGCGCGCTCGTAGCCGTAGAGGCCGGAGTCACGGCGGACCACGCTCGGGCGCGGACGGTAAGCGACTGTCATGACAGAAGCAGCGTACGCCCCATCACCGGACGTTGGAGAAGGTGTCCGGTCGCGATATGAGACTGAGCCGGTCAAGCGGCCAATAACGGGCGAAGGCGAAGCCGATGACGTCGTCTTCGGAGATCGTTCCCTTGAACTCGTCGTCGATGTAGGACCGCGAGTCCATCGAGTTGGACCGGTGGTCTCCCATCAGCCACAACCGTCCCGCGGGCACCTTCACCTCGAAGGTGCGGCCGGCGTAGTCGCCGGGGTAGAGGTATTTGCCCTCTTCCTCGATCGGGGTGCCGTTGACCGTGATGCGGCGCTGGTCGTCGCAGCACTTGACGGTGTCGCCGCCCTTGCCGATGACCCGCTTGATCGTGTCTTCGCCGTCCCAGCCCTTGAAGACGACGATGTCGCCGCGGTCGATGGAGCCGAACTGGAGGACGACCACCCGGTCGTTGACCAGCAGGGTGTTCTCCATCGACTCCGACGGGATCCAGAACGACCGCATGACGAAGAAGTGGACCAGGAGGGCGACGACGATGCCGCCGATCGTGAAGGTGATCGTCTCCCGGAGGGCGGACTTCTTCTTTTTCTCCGGCTTGCCGGATTCCTCGGGCTTGCCGGAGGCGTTGGTCTCTTCTTCTGCGACGGCCACGGGAGCGAAGACTACCGCTTGACGCGTATGCGGCGCCTAAGGGCCATGAGCGGGAAGGCCCCCGCGAAGCCCAGCAGCAGCGGGGCCGCGCCCGCCGCGGCGGCCAGGCCCTTCTGGCCGAACGTCTCGGGGATCGGCAGGATCCCGGCCCGGTCGAACGGCCAGACCTTCACGAACGCGCGGCCGATGACCTGGTCGATCGGGATGGCGCCGCCGCCCGGGTCGCCGCCGTGGGCGCGCGAGTCGAGCGAGACGGAGCGGTGGTCGCCCATGACCCACAGGCGGCCGGGGGGCACGTCGATCTCGAAGTTCCCCAGTGACGGGACGTCACCCGGGTAGAGGTAGCTCTCTTCGTCGAGGGGCACCCCGTTGACGGTGATGCGGCCCTCGTCGCAGCACTTGACCTTGTCGCCGGGGACGCCGATGACCCGCTTGATGTAGTCCTTCTCGCCGGGGACCACGCCGAACGCGGTGCCGACCCAGCGGAAGAACCCGGCGACCGGGTTGGCGGGCGGGTCGAACTGGACCTCGCCGGCCCAGGAGTCGACGCCGGAGAAGACGACGATGTCGCCGCGCTCGATGTCACGCACGCGGTAGACGAGCTTGTTGACCAGGACCCGGTCGTTCTTCAGGAGGGTGTTCTCCATCGACTCCGACGGGATGTAGAACGCCTGGACCACGAACGACTTGATCAGCAGGGCGAGCACCAGCGCCACCACGATCAGGACGGGCAGTTCACGCCAGAACGAGCCGCCCTTTTTGTCTTTACCGGGCTTGGCGTTCTGATGGGTGTCTTCGGCGACCACGTCCACCCCGTCCTGGTCTGGGAAGTCAAGAGATGCGGCGCGCCCGCGCGTGCCTAGACGAGCCTAAATCATGGTCACAGTACGCGACGTCGCCGACTCGGCTTCGGTGCGCCAAAACTGCGAAAGCCCGTGCCGGTCAGGCACGGGCTTGCAGGGAAATGCCGCTTTACTTCGCGGGCAGGGCGTCGCGGCGCTCGCGGATGCGGGCGGCCTTGCCGCGCAGTTCACGCATGTAGTAGAGCTTGGCGCGGCGGACGTCGCCACGGGTCACCAGCGTGATCTTCTCGATGACCGGGCTGTGCACCGGGAAGGTCCGCTCGACGCCGACGCCGTAGCTGATCTTGCGAACGGTGAACGTCTCACGGAGGCCACCGTTCTGGCGGCGCAGCACGAAGCCCTTGAAGACCTGGATTCGGGAGCGGTTGCCTTCGACGACACGGACGTGCACTTCGAGGGTGTCACCCGGGCGGAACGCCGGGATGTCGCTGCGGAGGGCAGCCTTCTCGAGCTCCTGGATCTGCGTGTGCATGACTGAGGTTCCTCATCAGTTGAGAGAGCGCCCGGAGGTCCGTCCGTCCCCTGCGAGGCGGGGCGTCGAGAAGGACGCGGGCACGACTAACCTGCGAACGGCAGGCATTCAGCGCTTCAGTCTGCCACAGGATCGCCATCGGCGCGAAACGACTCGATCGCCCGGAGATCGGCGGGCGACAACTCCCCGCGCTCGATCAGTTCGGGGCGCTTGCGGAGGGTTCGGCGCAGCGCCTCGTCCCGGCGCCACCGCGCGATCTTGCCGTGGTGGCCCGAGAGCAACACTTCCGGCACCTCGTGGCCGCGCCACACGGGCGGTTTGGTGAACACCGGGCCTTCGAGCAGGTTCTCCATGGCCCCGGGCGCGAACGAGTCGTCGACGGCCGACACGGCGTTGCCGAGCACCCCGGGCAGCAGCCGGGCGACGGCCTCGACCATGACCAGCACGGCCGCTTCGCCCCCTGCCAGCACGTAGTCGCCGATCGAGACCTCGTCGAGCCGCAGGCGGGGGCCGTACTCGATCATGACCCGGCTGTCGATGCCCTCGTAGCGGGCCGGCGCGAACAACAACCACGGCTCGGCGGCGTATTCGAGCGCCACGGCCTGCGTGAACGGCCGCCCGCTCGGGGTGGGCACGATCAGGCGCGGCAGGCCCTCGCCGCTCGCCACCACGTCGTCGATGGCCGCGCCCCAGATCTCGGGCTTCATGACCATGCCCGGCCCGCCCCCGTAGGGGGTGTCGTCGACGGTCTTGTGCACGTCGTGCGCCCACTCCCGCAACTGGTGGAGGCGCACGTCGAGGATGCCCCTGGCGCGCGCCTTGCCCATCAGGGACACGTCGAGGGGCGCGAAGTACTCGGGGAAGATCGAGATGACGTCGATGCGCATGTCAGGCGTCGAGGTCGAACAGGCCCGGAGGCGCGGAGACGACCAGCCGCCCGGCCGCCAGGTCGACGTCGGGCACCAGCGCCTTCACGAAGGGCACGTAGGCGTCGTCGCGGCCGGGCCGCTTGACCACCAGCAGGTCCTGCCCGTGGTGCAGCACGTCGGTCACCTCGCCCAGGCTCTCGCCTTCGGTGTCCACCACGGCCAGCCCGATGAGCTGGTGGTCGTGGAACTCGTCGGGGTCGTCGGAGGGCGCGATGTCGGCCGAGTCGATGACGAGCATCGTGTCGCGCAGCGCCTCGGCGGCGTCCCGCCCGTCGACGCCGTCGAGCGACAGCAGCAGGATGCCCTTGTGCCAGCGGGAGTGGCGGACGGTGAGCGGACCACGGGAGGCCGGGTCGGTGGTCAGCCGCGCGCCGGGCGCGAACCGCTCCCCCGGCTCGTCGGTGCGTACCTCGACGGTCACCTCACCGCGGACGCCGTGGGGACGGCCGATCCGGCCGACGACGAGCTGCATAAGAAGTTCTCCAGAAACGACGATCCCGGGAGACCGATACGGTCTCCCGGGATGACGGGCTGCTTCAGCGGGCCTCGTTGAGGTCGACCAGGTCGACCCGCACGTATTTGCCGTCGGACAGGGCGTTGACGACGGTGCGCAACGCCTTGGCCGTGCGGCCCCCGCGCCCGATGACCTTGCCGAGGTCTTCGGGGTGGACCCGCACCTCCAGGACACGCCCGGTGCGGATCTTCCGCGCGCGAACGCGGACCTCGTCGGGATGTTCGACGATGCCCTTCACGAGGTGCTCGAGGGCCTCCTCGAGCACGTCAGGCCTCGGTTTCCGAGGTGGGCTCGGCGGGCGCCTCGGCGGCGGTCTCGGCCTTGGGCTCGGCCTTCTTCGACTTCCGCGGCGTGGTGGCGGCGCCGGTGTCGGCCGACAGGGCCTCCTTGGCGGCGGCCTCGTAGGCGGCGTGACGGTCGGCGGCGGCCTCGGCGACCAGCAGCGGGGCCGGAGCGGCCTCGCCCTTGAACTTCTGCCAGTCACCGGTCAGCTTGAAGAGCTTCAGGACCGGGTCGGTCGGCTGCGCGCCGACACCCAGCCAGTACTGCGCCCGCTCGGAGTTGACCTCGATGCGCGAGGGGTGCTCCTTCGGGTGGTACAGCCCGATCTCCTCGATCGCACGGCCGTCACGCTTGGTGCGGCTGTCGGCGACGACGATGCGGTACTGCGGGTTGCGGATCATGCCGAGCCGCTTGAGCTTGATCTTGACTGCCACGGGTGTGGTCTCTCCTGCTTCAAAAATGGATGAGCGGCGTCACATCGAGTGGGGCACGAGGTGGCGGCCACTCCAGGGACAGGCGCGGAGGCGGGGATTAGAGGGCGCCCGCCGGACCACGATGTTCCAACATGACATTGTGCCAGATCTGAGCGGCTACTTCTGCCCGGGCAGCTTGAAGTTCGACGGGTCGAACCCCGGCGGCAGCTCCAGGCCCTTGGGCAGTTTGCCGGGGTTGAGGTTGCCCAGCATGCCGCCCGGCTGCTTGGCCGGCGCGTCGGCGGCGGGCTCCTTCGGCAGACCGGCCTTGCGCGGGTCGCCGCTCACGCGCCGGCCCTTCTTCGGCTTGGCCTGCTTCTGGTTGCGCTTGCCCCCCGGCATGCCGGGGATGCCCATGCCCTGCGACATGCGCTTCATCATCTTCTGCGCCTCGAAGAAGCGTGTCACCAGGTTGTTGACCTCGGTGACGCTCACGCCGGAACCGCGCGCGATGCGGGCCCGGCGGGAGCCGTTGATCATCTTCGGCTCGGACCGCTCGCCCGGGGTCATCGACCGGATGATGGCGGCGACCCGGTCGAGGTCCTTGTCGTCGACCTGGTTGAGCTGGTCGCGCATCTGCCCCATGCCGGGCATCATGCCGAGCAGGTTCTTGATGGGGCCCATGCGGCGCACCATCATCATCTGCTCAAGGAAGTCGTCGAGCGTGAAGTCGTCGCCCGAGGCCAGCTTGCCGGCCATCTTGGCGGCCTCGGCCTCGTCGAACGTGCGCTGCGCCTGCTCGATCAGGGTGAGGATGTCACCCATGTCGAGGATCCGGCCGGCCATGCGGTCGGGGTGGAAGGCGTCGAAGTCCTCGAGCTTCTCACCCGTGGACGCGAACATGATCGGGCGGCCGGTGATGTGGCGCACCGACAGGGCGGCGCCGCCCCGGGCGTCGCCGTCGAGCTTGGTGAGGACGACGCCGTCGAAGCCGACGCCGTCCATGAACGCCTGCGCCGTGGTGACGGCGTCCTGGCCGATCATGGCGTCGACCACGAACAGCACCTCGTCGGGGCTGACCGCGTCGCGGATGTGGGCGGCCTGGGCCATCAGCTCCTGGTCGATGCCCAGGCGGCCGGCGGTGTCGATGATGACGACGTCGTGCTGCTGACGGCGGGCGTGGTCGATCGACTGGCGGGCCACCTGGACCGGGTCGCCGACGCCGTTGCCCGGTTCGGGCGCGTAGACGGCGACGCCGGCGCGCTCGGCCATCACCGAGAGCTGCTGCACCGCGTTGGGCCGCTGGAGGTCGCAGGCCACCAGGAGGGGCACGTGGTTCTGGTCGCGCAGCCAGCGGGCCAGCTTGCCGGCCAGGGTGGTCTTACCGGCGCCCTGGAGACCGGCGAGCATGATGACCGTCGGCGGGGTCTTGGCCAGGCGCAGGCGGCGGGTCTCGCCGCCGAGGATCTCGATCAGCTCGTCGTTGACGATCTTCACGACCTGCTGCGCCGGGTTCAGCGCCTGGGAGACCTCGGTTCCCCGGGCCCGCTCCTTGACGTGGGCCACGAAGTCCTTGACCACCGGCAGCGCTACGTCTGCCTCGAGCAGGGCGATGCGGATCTCACGGCAGGTCGCGTCGATGTCGGCGTCGGAAAGCCTGCCCTTGGACCGGAGCGAGGAGAAGACCGAAGTCAGCCGGTCGGAAAGCGTCTCGAACACGTGATTGGCCAGCCTCGAAGGGAATCGTCGTGGATCAGGGGACTACCCCCGGCCCCCCAAGCCTATCCGCTCACCAGCGAGGACCGCCCACACGCGAGGTGAGCGCGTGCTCCACCAGCGTGATCAGGGCGTTCTTCACCGAATCGCGGGACCGGGCGTCCGTGCGGACGATCGGGACGTGGGCCGAGAGGGTGAGCGCCTCCCTGATCTCGTCCTCCGCATGGGGGTAGAGGCCGTTGAAGCCGTTGATGCCCACGATGAACGGGAGCTGGGCCTCCTCGAAATAGTCGACCGCGGGGAAGCTGTCGGCCAGCCGCCGCGTGTCCACCAAGACGATGGCGCCGATGGCGCCTCTCACCAAGTCGTCCCACATGAACCAGAAACGGTGCTGACCAGGGGTGCCGAAAAGGTAGAGGATCAGATCCTCCTCCAACGACACCCGGCCGAAGTCCATGGCCACCGTCGTCGTGGTCTTGTGGGGTGTCAGCCCGACGTCGTCGATGTCTTTGGAGGCGTCGGTCATCACCGCCTCGGTCGTCAGCGGGACGATCTCGGAGACCGCCCCGACGAAGGTGGTCTTGCCCACCCCGAAGCCACCCGCCACAACAATCTTCGTCGAGGTCAGGCCGCGGCTCGCGCCGCCGCCGTGACTATAGACGTCGAAGTCCACTGAGCACCCTTTCCAACAAGCCCAAGTCCGGCATCCCGGCGTCCAACTGCGGCTGGTGCACGTGCACCAGGCCCTCGGCGACCATGTCCGCGATCACCACGCGGATCACCCCGAGCGGGATGTGCAGCAGCGCCGACACCTCCGCCACCGACCGCACCTGACGGCACAGGGAGCTGATCGCCCGGTACTCCGGCGGCCGCTGGGACAGGTCGTGCTGCAGCGACGTGGCCGACGACACCAGCGCCTCCAGCGCGAGCTGCATGCGCGGTGTCGTACGGCCGCCGGTGACGGTGAAGGGGCGGACCGGCGAGGCCGGCTCCGGGCGGGGTGGCGGCTGGCCGCCCCCATAGGGCGGCGACCCCCACGAGTCCATGGTCATCTCCTCGGGTTGGAAGCCTGGAGTTCCGCCCTGACCGCGGGCGTGAGTACCTGACCGGCACGCTCGACGAACAGCGTCATCTGGTAGGCGACCAATCCCATGTCGCAGTCGGCCGCCGCCAGCACCGACAGACAGGAGCCGTCGCTGATCGACATGATCAGCAACAGTCCGCGCTGCATCTCCACGACGGTCTGCGTGACCGGGCCTCCCTCGAACACCCGGGAGGCGCCCTGGGTCAGCGAGATCAACCCGGCCGCGACCGCCGCGAGCTGGTCGGCGCGGTCCTTCGGGAATCCGTCCGAATAGGCCAGCGGAAGGCCGTCGGACGAGACGACGACGGTGTGGGCGACGCCCGGCACCGACATCACGAAGTCGTTGATCAGCCAGTTGATGCCGCGGGCGGCCTGGCTCATCTCTCTCACGCTGGTCATTCCCCTCTTCCTGGATAACCCTCGTCCTCGCTGATCTCACCCCGGGCCACGGCACGGCCCTGGCGTACGCCGTACTGGAGGCTGGAGAGCCGGCTTCTGGCGCGGTCGGGGGAGAGCGACGGCGGTGGTGAGGCGGCCGCCTGCCGGCCCGGCTCGGCGGAGCCGGGGACCAGGTTGGCCTTGGGTACGCGTTTGGGCAGGCCGGCGGAGGTGCTGGCCTCGAACTGGGGCTGCTGGATCGCGGCCGCGACCCCCCACGCGGAGTCGGCCTTGGACTCCTTCCAGACGTCCTCGGCCTTGTTCTCCTCGGCGGGCTTCTTGAACCACGCCGACTCGACCGAGGCGAAGATCGGCAGGAACTCCTCGGGCCGGTCCTGTCCGGCGGGTTCCCGGACCGCCGGCAGCGGGCCGGTGACGTCGGCGTCCCGTTCGCTCAGGCCCGACAGACCGCCCAGGGCCGAGTCGAACTTGCGCCGGGGCAGCGGGTTCCCGGGCTGCTGCGGCAACGGGGGCGGCGGGCCGAACATGCTGGGCTGACCTCCCGGAGCACCGTTCGGCCCGGTCTGCGGCGATCCCTGCTGCCGGGGCGGCGGGCCGAACATCGACGGCTGCGGTCCCGTGTGCTGGGGACCGGTGTGCTGGGGACCCGTGTGCTGAGAACCCGTGTGCTGCGGACCGGCGTGCTGGGGACCCGTGTGCTGCGGACCCGTGTGGTGGGAGGGCGGGGGCTGGGTGTTGTACGGGCCCGTCGACGGTCCGAGCGGGCCGGGCGACGGCAGCGCGGGCCGTCCGCCCGTCGAGCCGAGCTGCGGCGGACCCCAGCCGCCGGTGGTCTCCGGCTGCGGGGGCATCTGGGGAAGCTGGCCCTTAGGGGTCCACGTGGGGGCGTACCCGCCGCTGCCGAAGTGCTGGCTCTGCTGGACCGCGCTGGGCGGCACGGCGATCAGCGACTCGGGCAGCAGCACCATCGCGGTCAGGCCGCCGCCGTCGTGGTTGCGGATCTGCACGCGGATGCCGTTGCGCAGCGCGAGCCGGCCGACCACGAACAGGCCCATTCGGCGCGACACCGACACGTCGACGACCGGCGGGTTGGCCAGCCGCCAGTTCGTGGCGCCGATCTCGTCGGGGCTCATGCCGATGCCGGAGTCGGTCACCGACACCATCACTCCCCCGCCGTCTATACGGTTGCCCGACACGATGACGCGGGTGTCGCGGGCGGAGAACGACAGCGCGTTCTCGACCAGCTCGGCGAGCAGGTGGATGACGTCGTTGACGGCCTGGCCGGCCAGCGCGACCTCACCGGGCACGTTGATGACGACGCGCTCGTAGCCCTCGACCTCCGAGAGCGAGGCGCGCACGACGTCGGTGACCTCCACCGGCTGGCTCCACCGGCGGGCGGGCTCCTGGCCGGCGAGGACCAGGAGGTTCTCCGAGTTGCGGCGCATGCGCGTCGCCAGGTGGTCGAGCTTGAACAGGTTGGCGAGCCGGGCCTCGTCCTGCTCGCCCTGCTCCAGGCCGTCGATCAGGGCGATCTGCCGCTCCACCAGCGTCTGGGTGCGGCGGGAGAGGTTGACGAACATCGCGCTGATGTTGCTGCGCAGGCGTGACTCGTCACCCGCCAGCCGGACCGCCTCGCGGTGGACCTCGTCGAAGGCGCGCGCCACTTCACCGATCTCGTCGGCGCCGCTGACGCCGATGGGGGCGACGTGCGGGACCGAGTCGTGCGCGGCGTCGGACTCGCGAAGGCGCTGGACCAGGTCGGGCAGCCGGTGCCCGGCGATCTCCAGGGCCTCCGACCGCAGCCGGCGCAGCGGCGTGGTGAGCGAGCGGGCCATCCCGGTGGTGATGAGCAGCACCAGCGCCAGGATGACCACGACGACCAGGATGTTGACGAGCGCGCCGCGCTGGTCGGCGGCGGCCAGCGCGTCGGCCTGCTGCACGACCGAGCCGACCAGTTGCTTCTCGACCTCGTTCATCCGGTCGATGCCGAAGCTGCTGGACTCGAACCAGATCTCCGAGTCCTCGCCGGGGGTGCCGTCGAGGTTGACGAGCTGACGGTCGAGGCGGATGCGCTCCATCGCCGAGCCGCGCAGGAACTCGGCCTGGTCGATGCGGCTGCCGGTCACGGTGTCGGCGTAGAGCTGCCGTTCGGCCGGGGAGGCCGCGGCGCGGAACGCGGCGATCTCGCTTTCGAAGCGCTTGCGGGCGGCGGTCACCGCGTCGAGCTCGATCGGGGTGAAGTTTCGCACCTCGATGCCGAGGGCGAGCAGGCCACGCATGATCGACTGCTCGTTCTTGGCACGGGCCAACGCGGTCAGCGCGGCGGCGGTGCCGTCGATGGCCTCGTCGGTGCCGGCCTGGCCGACCTCTTCGTAGAAACGCAGCAGGTCGCCGATGACGAGGGAGTACTTCTCCAGCGCGGGCAGCGCGGGAAGCTGGGTCTTGATCGTGATCTCGCGAAGGTTGGGAAGCTCGGACAGACGGCCGTCCACCCGGACCAGCTTCTCTTTACCGAGGTCACCAAGAGATCCTTCGATCTCCGGTACGCGGTCTCGCACCTTTTTGGCGAGCACGTCCACTTTGTTCTGTTGTGCGTCGATTAGGTTGAGGTCGGACTCTTGGCTTCGTTTGTTAACGATGTACGGGACTGTCAAATCCCGTTCGAGTTCGATCTCGTGGATGAGCTCGCCGAGCGTTCCGGTGAACGCGGCGATGTCACTCACCCGCTGATATTCCGCGGCACTGGTAACCGCGCTGATGACGCGCATGGCGCCGAGAACGACCGCCGCGACGGTCGGAATCATGATCAGTGCGATAAGGCGGTTACGCACCCGCCAGTTGTGCAACGCCATCCGGCCGGATGTCGTGTCCCGATGCGCGGCCGGCTCCCTCGGGGGTTCCGGCGGCGCTTCGGGCGCGGTGCGGTGATCACGTTCGATCGTTGCCGTCCTCACAGGCCGCACCCTTCCGATAAAGAAATTTCAATTTTCTTCGGGATACCTCCCATAAGCCAGGGGCAATTGGAGCATATGACTAGGAGGTCCACCAATAGTCACATTGGTTTTGGACCGGTCCAGAGATGACGATTCATCACATACTTGCCGCAGCGCTGGTCAACCCACGCCCCAATCCAGGGATCAGGCCCGGCGGTTCGATGGACCGGTCCAAACGCCCACTACTTCCGTTAACCTCCCAAAAGTCACAGGACCTTATTTATTTACAAGTTTGGTGACATAGTGCTCTTATTCCTGTTGATGGTGATTTCGAACCGATACAGTCTTCGCCGTCGCCCGCCGGGCCCCGCGATCTTCGGCCATGGGCGGGTGCGATCCCCCCATCTAAGGAGACTCAACCAATGAGGCGCCTATTTGCGGGCCGGACGCTCATCGTGGGCGTGCTGGCTGCGTTGACCCTTTCGGCCTGCGGCAGCGGCGAGCCCGAGGCCACCGCCACCGGCGGTTCCGGCGGCCTGGAGAAGACCGCGCTGACGATCGGCGTCGTGGCCGTGCCCGACGCCGCGCCCATCCAGATCGCCCTGGACCGGGGCTTCTTCAAGGAAGAGGGCCTCGACGTCAAGATCTCCGTCGAGGTCGGCGGCGCCGCCGCCACGCCCAAGCTCGTCGCGGGCCAGCTCGACGCCATGCTCGGCAACTACGTCGCGCTGTTCCTCGCCCAGCAGGCGGGCGCCGGCAAGTTCAAGGTGGTGGCCGACAGCTACCAGGCCGCCCCCGACAACTTCGTCATCATGGCCAAGGGTGACAACGCCGCCATCAACACCGCGGCCGACCTCGCCGGCAAGAAGATCGCCGTGAACACCCTCAACGCGATCGGCACCCTCGCGGTGACCGCGACCGCCAAGGTCGCCGGCGTCACCATCAACGAGAAGGAGCAGTACGTCGCCATGCCGCTGCCCGAGATGGGCGCGGCGCTGGAGACCGGCACCGTCGACGCGATCTGGGTCGCCGAACCGTTCATCTCGGCCAACGCCAAGGCCGGCGCCAAGAAGGTCGCCGACAGCATGGCCGGCCCGCTGGAGAACTTCCCCATCGCCGGCTGGGTGATGACCGACAAGTTCACCAGCGAGAACCCCAAGACGGTCGCCGCCTTCCAGCGCGCCCTCCGAAAGGCGCAGAACCTGGCCGCCTCCGACCGCAAGGTCGTGGAGGAGGCGCTGCCGAAGTACACCAAGATCGACGCCGCCACCGCGGCCGTCATCGCGCTGGGCACCTACTCCACCTCGCTCAGCGAGGCCCGTCTCCAGCGGGTCGCCGACACGCTGACGGAGTACGGCATGATCCCGGCCGGCTTCGACGTGAAGGCCCTGATGGCGCCGGCCGCACCCGCGCAGTGACGACGTGCCGAAGGTAAACGGGGCGAGCCTGCTCCGCGGTCTCATCGGGACCGCGGGGCTGCTCGTCGTTCTGGAGGCGGCCGGACGACTGGGCGCGTGGGACACCGAAAGACTGCCCCTCGTCTCCACCGTCCTGCTGCGGGCCGGCGAACTGCTGACCGACCCCGAGTTCCTCGTCAGCGCCCGGTCGAGCCTGACCACGTGGGCGCTGGCACTGCTGGTCACGATCGCGATCGCCGTGCCGGCCGGGCTGCTGCTCGGCATGGTCAAACCCGCCGAGGTGGCGGTGCGGCCGCTGATCGAGTTCCTGCGGCCGATCCCGTCGGTCGCGCTGATCCCCCTGGTCATCCTGCTCTACTCGGAGACCACCCACATGCGGATCACGGTGGCGGTGTACGCCGCCCTGTGGCCCGTGCTCATCAACACCATCTACGGCGTGCGCGACGTCGACCCGCTGGCCAAGGAGACCCTGCGCAGCTTCGGCTTCGGCCCCGGGTCGGTCGCCTACCGGGTGGTGCTGCCGGGCGCCGCGCCCTTCATCGCCACCGGCATCCGGCTGGCCGCCTCGGTCGCGATCGTGCTGGTGGTGACGTCGGAACTGATCGCCGGCGGCATCGAGGGCATCGGCGTCTACATCACCATCGCGCAGAGCGGCAACCGGCTCGACCTGATGATCGGCGCGACCATCCTGGTCGGCCTGTTCGGCATCCTGGTCAACGCGCTGCTCGTGGCCGGCGAGAACCGGCTGTTCCGGTGGCACCGCGCCAGAGCGGGGGCCGCCACGTGAGACGAGCGACCTCCGGCGTGCTCCGGTTCTGGATCGTGCCCGTGACGCTGGTGTTGTGGGAACTGCTCACCCGGATGACCGAATCGCCGTTCTTCCCGCCGCCCAGCCGGATCGTGGGCCAGTTCTACGACATGTGGCTGAGCGGCCCCGTCTCCCAGCTCCTGCTGACCGACAGCGCGCTCGACACCTTCGGGCCCAGCCTGGGCCGGCTGCTCGCCGGCTGGACCATCGCCGGCGTGCTCGGCATCGCCCTCGGGGTGGCCCTCGGCCGGATCCGCGGCCTGGCCGAATACACCGACCCGGTGCTGCAGTTCCTGCGCGCGCTGCCGCCGCCGCTGCTGGTGCCCATCTTCTTCGTGCTGTTCAAGATCGGCACCCCCACCCAGCTCGCCGTCATCGTCTTCGGCGTCATCTGGCCGGTGCTGGTCAACACGACCGACGGCGTCCGCGCGGTGGACAAGGGCTTCCTGGAGACCGCACGGGTCTTCCAGTTCAGCCGGTACGACATCCTCCGCCGCGTCATCCTGCCCTCAGCCATGCCGAAGATCTTCGCGGGCCTCCGGCTGAGCCTGTCGCTGGCGCTGATCCTGATGGTGGTGTCGGAACTCGTCGGCAGCAACAGCGGCATCGGCTACAGCCTGCTCTACGCGCAGCAGTCCTACGACTACGCCGGGGTCTGGGCGCACATCGTCCTGCTCGGCGTGCTCGGGCTGCTGTTCAACGCCCTGTTCCTCGTCGCCGAGGGCCGCGTCCTGTCCTGGCACGCCAACGCCAGGCGCAACGTTTAGGAAGATCCGGTGCTTGAGTTAGTCGATCTGAGCCACACCTACGGCTCCTACCGCGCCATCGACCGCGTCAACCTGAAGGTCGCCCAGGGCGAGGTGGTCTGCATCGTCGGGCCGTCGGGCTGCGGGAAGTCGACCCTGCTGCGGTCGATCGCGGGGCTGATCAAACCCACCGGCGGCACCGTCCTGCTCGACGGCAAACCCGTCGACGGCAGTCCCGAGAACCTGGCCGTGGTCTTCCAGGACTACAGCCGCTCGCTCTACCCGTGGATGTCGGCGCTGGCCAACGTCGGCCTGCCGCTGCGCCGCCGCGGCCTGGACCGCAAGCGGCGCGACGCCGCCGCCATGGCCGCCCTCGAACAGGTCGGCCTGGCCGGGGCCGCGGCCAAGTTCCCGTGGGAGATGTCCGGCGGCATGCAGCAGCGGGTGTCGATCGCCCGCGCCCTCGCTTACCAGCCGAAACTGCTGCTGATGGACGAGCCGTTCGGCTCGGTCGACGCGCAGACCCGCGAGGAGCTGGAGGACCTGACCCTCCGCGTCTGCGCCCACCACGGCATGACCATCCTGCTGATCACCCACGACGTCGACGAGAGCGTCTACGTCGGCGACCGCGTCGTGGTGCTCAGCAAGGCCCCCGGAACGGTGGTGGGCGACCTGACCGTCCAGTTGCCGGGGCCGCGCGACCAGATCCACACCCGCGAACTCGACGCCTTCGTACGGCTGCGCGCCGAAGTCGGCCGTCTCGTCCGCGGCATGACCCCTCACCGAAACGGAGTGGAGACCAGGTGACCCAGAACGACCCGGCCGCCCCGGTATGGGAAGCGATCTACGGGATCTCCCGCTTCGCCGCCCTCGCCACGATGGCGGAGCTGGGCTGCGCCGACCATCTCGCGGCCGGCCCGCTGACGGCGGACGTACTGGCCGAGCGTTGCGAAGCCGACCCGCTGTCGCTGCACCGGACGCTGCGTGAGGTGGCGTCGATGGGCTTCCTGCGCAGCGTCCCCGAAGGATACGAGCTCACCGAGTCGGGCCACCTCCTGCGCGAGGACGTGCCGGGTTCGGTCCGCTCGGCCGTGCGCATGGTCGGCCAGGAGGCCTTCTGGTACGCCATGGGCCGGCTCCCGGAGACGGTCCGGACCGGCAGGAGCGCCTTCAAGGAGAAGTTCGGCCACGTCTACGAGTACGTGGGCCGCAACCCCGAGATCGCCGTGCTGTTCGACCACTACATGACGGTCCGCGCCGAGCCCTTCGCGGCCGGCCTGGCCGGCAACTACGACCTGAGCGGCGCCCGCAAGGTCATCGACCTCGGCGGCGGGCGCGGGCACATCCTGGGCGCGCTGCTCAGGGCCAACCCGCACCTCGAAGGCGTGCTGTTCGACCTGGAGCGGGTGCTCGGCAGCGGGCGCGACGCGCTGACCGAGGCGGGCCTCGCCGACCGCTGCGAGTTCGTCGTCGGCGACTTCTTCGCCCACATCCCGAGCGGCCCGGACGTGTACCTGCTGGCCAACGTCATCCACAACTGGAGCGACGAGGACAGCGTGCGGATCCTGCGCAACGTCCGGGCGGCCATGCCCGACGACGGCCGGGTGCTGATCCTGGAGATCGTGCTGAGCGACGACGACTCGCCCCACGTGGGCAAGGACGGCGACATCCGGATGTTGTCGCTCTCCGGCGGCGGCATGGAGCGCACGCCCGCCGAATATCAGACGCTGCTGGAGAAGAGCGGCCTCACCACGGCGCGGATCCTGCCGCTTCCCGGGTGGGCCAGCGTCATCGAGGCCGTGCCCAACTGAGACGGGACCGGGGTCCCCGGCTAGCGCTGCCAGCCGGGGACCGCGACCCGCATCGTCAAAGCGTGTTCCACCAGGGTGATCAGCGTGTTCTTCACCGAGTCACGGGACCGCGCGTCGGTGCGCACGATCGGGGTGTGCGGCGACAACGACAGCGCCTCGCGCACCTCGTTCTCCCCGTGGGGGAAGCTGCCGTCGAACCCGTTGATGCCGATCACGAAGGGGAGCTGCGCCTCCTCGAAGTAGTCGACGGCCGGGAAGCTGTCGGCGAGGCGGCGCGTGTCGACCAGCACGACGGCGCCGATGGCGCCCCGCACCAGGTCGTCCCACATGAACCAGAAGCGGTGCTGACCGGGGGTGCCGAACAGGTAGAGGATCAGATCCTGGTCGAGCGACACCCGGCCGAAGTCCATCGCCACGGTCGTCGTGGTCTTGTGCGGTGTCAGGCCGACATCGTCGATGCCCTCGGAGGCGTCGGTCATCACCGCCTCCGTCGTGAGCGGCACGATCTCCGACACCGCACCGACGAATGTCGTCTTGCCGACGCCGAAGCCACCCGCCACGACGATCTTCGTCGAGGTCAGGCCCCGGCTAGAGCCTGCGAAGTCCACTGAGCACCCTTTCCAACAAACCCAGATCCGGCTTACCCGCGTCGAGCTGCGGCTGGTGCACCTGCACCAGGCCCTCCGCCGCCATGTCGGCGATGACCACACGTGTCACGCCCAGCGGCATGCGCAGCATGGCCGAGATCTCCGCGACCGACCTGACCTGACGGCAGAGCGACGTGATCGCCTGCCGTTCCGGGGGCATGGTCGAGAGGTCCACGTGCGCCGCTATGACAGAGGAGACGAGTGCCTCCATGGCGAGCTGAACTCGCGGGGCCGTGCGCCCACCGGTCACCGCATAGGGGCGCACCAGCGAACTTTGCTCCGCCGGGGGCTCACCTGTCCAGCCGCCTGCCACGGCGACCTCCTAATCTCGATCAACGGGGGTGGGAAGCCTGGAGCTCGGCGCGGACGGCCGGGGTCAGGACCTGACCCGCCCGCTCGACCAGCAGCGTCATCTGGTACGCCACCAGACCCATGTCACAGTCGGCCGCGGCGAGCACGGCCAGACAGGAACCATCGCTGATCGACATGATCAACAGCAGCCCGCGCTGCATCTCGACCACGGTCTGCGTTACGGCTCCACCCTCGAAGACCCGCGAGGCACCCTGCGTCAACGAGATCAGCCCGGCGGCCACCGCCGCGAGCTGGTCGGCGCGATCCTTCGGGAATCCCTCCGAGTACGCCAGGGGCAACCCGTCAGCGGAGACCACAACCGTGTGCGCCACACCGGGCACGTTGTTCACGAAGTCTGTGATCAGCCAATTGACGCCGCGAGCGGCCTGGCTCATTTCCCTCATGCCTCATCCTTATCGGTCTCTTGACCCTGACCCTGGGCGGGGTTTGCCCCGGGCCAACCCTGCTCCTCGCTGATGTCTCCCCTCGCCACCGCGCGGCCCTGGCGTACACCGGCCTGGAAACTGGCCAGGCGGCTGCGCACGCGATCAGGCGACAACGACGGCGCGGGAGCCACCGGCACGGGAGCCGAGGACGCGGCCAGATCGGCCGAGCCCGGCACCAGGTTGGCCTTGGGCACCCGCTTCGGCAGGCCGGACGAGGTGATTCCGCCGAGTGAGGGCTCGGCTGCCGCCTGGGCGGCCTGCCAGCCGGCGTCCACCGCGGGGGACGACCACGCGGTGCGCTCACCGGGGCTCTCGTCGTCGCCGGAAACCTCGGGCTGGTCCGGCGCGCGCCGGAACCAGTCGGACTCCACGGCGGCGAAGATCGGCAGGAACTCGTCGATCTCGTCGAGGGGCGAGTTGCGGACCGCGGGAAGCGGTCCGGTGTTGTCGACATCAGGTTCGAAGGGCCCGCGCTGAGCGGGCGTGCCCGGCCAGGAACCGTTCTCGGCCGGTCCGCCGGGCCATCCAGAGGTGCCGGCTCCGGGCGTCTGGCCCGGCCACGGCGTGTCGTTGGCACCCGGATGCGGGTAGCCGCCCGACGGGAAGCCACCGATGTTGTGACCGCCCGTGTTGTGACCGCCCGTGTTGTGGCCACCCGTGTTGTGGCCGCCCATGTTGTGGCCACCGGTGTCGAAGCCGCGCTGGTCGTAGGCGGGCGGCTCGAAGGCGCCGCTGTCGAGCGGGCCGCGCGCGAACGCGGTGCGGTCGAACGGACCGGTGTCGGTCGGGCT
This sequence comes from Herbidospora yilanensis, assembly GCF_001570565.1. Lineage (GTDB taxonomy): Bacteria > Actinomycetota > Actinomycetes > Streptosporangiales > Streptosporangiaceae > Herbidospora > Herbidospora yilanensis. The sequence goes on from NZ_BBXE01000013.1 coordinate 76,600, forward strand.
GGGTCCTCCGCCGAACATCCGCGGGCCGGTGTCGAAGGAGCCCCGTTCCGGCATGGGCGCGAAGGGGTCGCGCTCCGGCTGGTCGAAGGGGTTGCGCGGCGTGGCGGGGGGCCCGGCGGGAGGCAGGGTGTTGCCGGCCGGGGGGTTGTCGAAGGGGTTGCGCTGCGGGAGCTGGCCGAACGAGGAGTCGAACGGCGTGCCGCCGGTGGTGCCGGCCCACGGGTCGGGCGGACCGTCGCTGCCGAAGGGCCGCGGCACCGTCTCGAACGGGGTCGGGCTGGCCAGCGCGGGCTGCTGCCCGAACGCGGCGGGGGCCGGGGCGCCGAACGAACCGGTATGCGAGCCGGGCAGCGCGGGCTGGGCGCCGGCGGGCATGCCCTGCTGGGCGCCGGGGAAGGCCCCGGCGGGCTGGGCGAGCAGGCTCTCCGGCAGCAGCACCATCGCGGTGAGGCCGCCGACGTCCTGCTGGCGGAGCTGGACGCGGATGCCGTGGCGCAGGGCCAGGCGGCCGACCACGAACAGGCCCATCCGGCGCGACACCGACACGTCGACGACCGGCGGGTTGGCCAGGCGCCAGTTGGCGGCGGCGAGCTCGTCGCCGGTCATGCCGATGCCGACGTCACTTACGGAGATCATCAGACCGCCGCCGTCGATGCGGTTGCTCGACACGGTGACGCGGGTCTCGCGCGGGGAGAAGGAGATGGCGTTCTCGACCAGCTCGGCGATGAGGTGGACGACGTCGTTGACGGACTGACCGACGACGGCCGCGCCCGACTGCACCTGGATGGCGACGCGTTCGTAGTTCTCGACCTCGGAGAGGGAGGCGCGGACGACGTCGACGATCGGGACCGGCTGGCCCCAGCGGCGGGCGGGTTCCTGGCCGGCGAGGACCAGGAGGTTCTCGGAGTTGCGGCGCATGCGCGTCGCCAGGTGGTCGAGCTTGAACAGGTTGCCCAGTCGCGTCTCGTCCTGCTCGCCCTGCTCCAGGCCGTCGATGAGGGAGAGCTGGCGTTCCACCAGCGTCTGGGTGCGGCGGGAGAGGTTGACGAACATCGAGTTGACGTTGCTCCGCAGACGGGCTTCGTCACCGGCCAGCCGGATCGCCTCGCGGTGGACCTCGTCGAAGGCGCGCGCCACTTCACCGATCTCGTCAGAGGTGGTGACGCCGATCGGGGCGACCTCGGGCAGGTCGGCGGCCTCGCCGGACTCGCGCAGCTTCTGGACCGTGTCGGGCAGCCGCGAACCGGCGATCTCCAGCGCCTCGCGGCGCAGGCGGCGCAGCGGCCGGGTGAGCGAACCGGCGACCAGGGTGGTGATGACGAGGACCACGAGCAGCAGGACCACGATCAGCACACCGGAGACGATGGCGCTGCGCTGCTCGGCGTCCTGGAGGGTGACCGACTGGTTGACGACCGAGTCGCCGACCCGCTTCTCGACCTCGCGCATGAGGTCGATGGTCGCGGTGGTCGAGTCGAACCAGCGCTGCAGGTCGTCGGTGCGGGTGCGGTCGAGGTCCTGGATGGCTCCGTTGAACTGGCGGAGCTGGGCGAGGGCGGCGGCGCGCATCGAGTGGGCGCGCTCGGTCATCTCGCCCTTGACCGTCTGGCGGTAGAACGAGCTGTCGGCCGGCGAGGCCTCGCTCTGGAAGATCGCGAGCTGGACGTCCTGCGAGCGGCCGGCGCTCAGGAAGTCGGACAGGTCGTCGTAGTCGAACCTGACGTTGCGCTGCTGCGGCCGGCTCGCGAGGGTGATGGCCAGCAGGCCGCGGCTCTTGGAGATGTCCTCCTTGGCCCGGGTGAAGGCGGCCAGGGCGGTGGTGTCGGCGAACAGGCGTTCGTCGGAGCCGGCGGAGCGGATCAGGTCTTCGTGGAGCGAGGTGAGCTCGGAGATCATCGTCGTGTACATGACGATGGCCGCTCGGGCGGGCACGCTGTCGTTGTCACGGACACCCTTGCGCAGACCATCCAGACCTCGGAGCCATCCGGCGATCTTCGCGGCCCGGCTGAGCACACGGGTCGAGTGGCTGGAGTCGAGGGACTGGAGCGTGGCAAGCGCTTTGCCGGCAAGGTCGTCGACCTTGCTGGAGACGTCCTGGACCTCGTCGAACCGGTTGTTCCTGCGGCCGTCCTGGATGAACAGCGCCGTGTAGTCGCGTTCCTGGGCGAGCTCGTGGTTCAGCCCGTCGAGCTGGACCACGAGCCGCGACACCTCGGTCAGTCTCCGGTATTCGGCGGAGGTGTTGATCGCGGAGGTGAGCTGCACCGCCGCGAAGATGACACCGACCACCGTCGGGAGCAGGATCAGGGCGACGAGACGGGAGCGCACCCGCCAGTTTCCCAGCCGCATGAACGCGGCCCCTGGAGCTTTGGCGGCGGGGGCGGGCGCCGCCTTCTCCTGCACGCCTGCCTCGATGCCGAGGCCACCTCTCGGGTCGTGCGTTGTCACTGGCTTTTACAACCTCTCGCCTGTCACACCTGTTGCCCTCTATGGCACCAGAAATTGGAACACACTGTTACCAGATCAGCGAATTACACCCGGATCGCCGAATCGGACATTCAGTGCGATTGGTGCTTATTACTTGGCCGCGACCTTCTCGATGACGTCCGCGGCCACGCGGAGGCCGTCCCGGCGGCGGAGCTCCTCGCCCTTCGCGGCCAGGTCGGCGCGGAGAGCGGAGTCGCCGAGCAGGCGGTCGAGGGCGCCGATGAGGTCCTCGTCGGAGAACTTGTAGGTGTCCAGGCGGACGCCGTAGCCCTTCTCGTCGACACGCTGGGCGTTGTCGTACTGGTCCCAGAACAGCGGCAGCACGATCATCGGCTTGCCGAAGTGCAGCGCCTCGGTGGTGGTGTTGTTGCCGCCGTGGGTGATGACGAGGTCGACCAGCGGGATGATCTTCGTCTGCGGAACGAACTCGGCGCCCCACATGTTGGAGGCCAACTCGATCTCCTCGTGGAGGGGGCCCTTGGAGACGATGTACTGATGCGGCGTACGCGACAGCACGTCGATCACCCGGCGCATGAGCTCGACGTCAGCCGAGCCGAGCGAACCGAGCGAGAAGTAGATCAGCGCGTTGTCACCGCGCTCGAACGGCAACGTGAAGTCCTCGTCCGTCTCGCGTACCGACGAGTCCAGCCGGGTCCACGAAGGCCCGAGCGGGCGCTCGACAGTGTAGTCGAGGAATTCGGGGTAAACGTAGAGGTTCGCGTCCCCCTCGTGGATGAAGTCGAGGTCCGGGAGCGGCGGGGCGCCCTGCTCCACGACCCACTCGTTGTACGCCGTCCAGATCTCGCGGTGGGTGCGGTCGTACTCCTCGTTGAACTCCTTCCACCCCTCACCGGTGGCCGGGAGACCCGAGAAGACCGGGGCGACGCCCTCGCCGCGCATCTCCAGCGGGTTGCACGACATGATGCGCACGAACGGCACGCCCGCGGTGAGCAGCGCGGGGAAGGTGATGACGTTGTCCTCGACGATGACGTCGGGCTTCACCCGCTCGATGATCGCCTTGAGCTGGGGCTCGCAGTACTTCGCGCCGTCGATGAGGGCGTCCCAGATCGGCTTGGTGACCGTCTCGAGCTGCTCCTGCGTCGACTTGCGGTATTCGGGCGCGGTGTCGCGGATGAAGTCCTTCCAGAACTGGCCCGCGTCCTGCTCCTCGGCGTCGTCGGCCGGCGGGGCGAGGTCGACCAGGTCCTCCTCGAACCCGAGGGCGGTCAGCTTGCCCTTCCACGACGCCTCGGCCGCGAACACCACACGGTGGCCGCGCTTGAGCAGGACGTCTCCGATGCCGATGCAGTTGTTGGTGGGCCCGTACGCGCTCTCCGGCATGAACAGGACGGTCAGCGGCTTCTCAGCAGACATGGGTTCTCTTCTCGCGGTAAACGATCGTTCCAACGCTCGCGGCGAAAAGCGGCGAAGCCCCCGGGGACTCCGCCGCGGTGCCCGTCACAGCGTCACTGCGCGGCGGTGACCTCGGTCGACAGGGTCGTGTACTTCACCGAGTCGGCGCCCAGGTCGATGATCGACTCGCCCTGCAGCAGATCGGCCGGGGTGTACTTCAGCGGCTCGTTCGAGGCGAGGACGTCGGCCGGGATCTTCTCCATCGCGGCCTTGTTCGGAACCTTGTACAGGATGTTCGTCGCCGCCCAGCCGTGCTGCTCCGGGTCGAGGATGAAGTTGATGAAGGCGTGCGCGGCTTCCTTGTTCTTGGACGCCTTCAGGATCACCATCGTGTCCACCCAGAGGTCGCTGCCCTCCTTGGGCACGACGAAGCCGACGTTGGGCTCCCCGGTGGGGCACCAGCCGTCCCAGGCCTCGGCCATGACGGCCTCGCCCTTGGTGACCTTGGCGCCGAAGTCGGTGTCGTCGAAGGCCAGCAGCTTGGGCTTGGCGGCCTCCAGCATCTCCTTGGCCTTGGCGATCACCGCGTCGTCGGTGGTGTTGATCGACGCGTTCATGGCCTTGAGGGCGGGCAGCGCGAGCCAGCGCTCGGTGGTCATGAGGGTGATCTTCTTCTCGTACTCCGGCTTCGGCTGGAGAAGATCGTTCCAGCTCGTGGGAGCGGGCTTCACCAGGTCGGTCCGGTAGCAGATGCCGGTCGTGCCCCAGGTGTAGGGAACCGAGAAGTTGTTGCCCTTGTCGTAGGACAGGTTCGAGGCCTCGGGGTAGAGGTTCGCGAGGTTCGGGATGAGCTCCTTGTGCAGGGGCTCCAGCAGGCCTGCCTCGTTGAGGGCCTGGGCGTACTGACCCGACACGAAGGCCACGTCGAAACCCTCACCCTTGGACGCGGTGATCTTGGCCATCGCGGTCTCGTTGGTGTCGTGGATGGCCTTCTTGATGGTGAAGCCGAGCTTCTCCTTGACGCGCTTGTCCAGATCCTCGGGGCTGTAACCGTCCCAGATGGTGAAGGTGAGGCTCTGCTTGGTGAGATTGGCGTTCGGGTCGAGCTGCGCGGCGGTGGCGCTCGGCGCGGCGGCGCCGTCCGCCGTGTTGGCGGAGTTCGAGCCGCCACACGCGGCCAGGGCGAGGACAAGGCCGGCGGCGGTGACAACAGCCGGCAGATGACGGGTGTGCCGGATTCGGGACACGACCGCTACTCCTTCTGAAATTTGCCTGAGGGTCTGCAGGGGGGCAGACCAAAGGGGGAGTGTTGCAGCACGTATCAACACAGATCAAGACTTTTCAGGACATTGTTAGCTGGACGTTCACACTTCGATTTGAAGGATGCTTCAGCATCCTGTCAACAAGTGAAATGGGACTCCAACTCTCAAACATCAACAAACCACCACAACCCGGACAAAAACATGGGCCACCTGCCGGGGACAGATGGCCCTCAATGCCCGTGAGGTGCGGATTGTTCCCGATCAGTATTGCCGACCGTATGCGGAACGCACGGTCAGTACGTACTCAACAAGGGTGATCAGGGTGGACTTGACGGCTTCGCGGGACCGCGCGTCCGTCCGCACGATGGGCACGTGCGGCTGCAGCGACAGAGCCTCGCGAATCTGCTCCTCGGCGTGCATGAACACGCCGTCCCACCCGTTCAGCGCCACGACGAACGGAAGCTGCGCCTCCTCGAAGTAGTCGATCGCCGGGAAGCTGTCGGCAAGCCTGCGGCTGTCGACCAGAACGACCGCGCCGATCGCGCCGCGGACCAGATCGTCCCACATGAACCAGAACCTGTGCTGCCCGGGGGTTCCGAACAGGTAAAGGATGAGGTCCTGATCGAGCGAGAGACGACCGAAGTCCATGGCGACCGTGGTGGTCGTCTTCTCCGGCGTGAGCCCGAGGTCGTCGATCCCCGCGCTGGCGTCGGTCATGACGGCCTCGGTCGTCAGCGGAAGGATCTCCGAGACGGCGCCGACGAACGTCGTCTTGCCCACGCCGAAACCACCCGCCACGACGATCTTCGTCGAGGTCAGGCCGCGACTAGAGCCTGCGAAGTCCACTGAGCACCCTTTCGAGCAAGTTAAGGTCGGGCTGACCCGAGCTGATGAGCTGTGGCATGTGCAGTCGCACCAGCCCTTCGTCGGCCATGTCGGCGATCAGCACCCGCGCCACCCCGAGGGGGACCCGGAGCAGCGCGGAGATCTCCGCGACCGATCGCACGGATCGGCAGAGCGTCATGATCGCCTCCTGCTCGGGGCCGAGCAGGGAGTAGTCATCGCCCATCATGGTCGCCGTGGAGACCAGCGTCTCCATCGCCAGATGGTAACGCGGCTCGGCGCGTCCTCCGGTGACGGCGTAAGGACGGAAAAGGGGTTCGTCCTCGGTCCCCTCACCCGCGCGCATCGGGCATCACCGCCGCGCCGAGTGCAGTTCGGCACGCAGAGCCGGGGTCAGCGCCTGTCCGGCGCGCTCCACCAGAAGGGTCATCTGGTACGCCACAAGGCCCAGATCACAATCGTGTGACGCCATCACCGCGAGGGCCGAACCGTCACTGATCGACATCACCATGAGCAGTCCGCGCTGCATCTCCACGACGGTCTGCCGGACCGAACCGCCCTCGAACACCCGGGAGGCGCCGGTGGTCAGAGAGGCCAGGCCGGCCGCCACCGCGGCGAGCTGGTCGGCCCGGTCGGGCGGGAACCCGTGGGAGTGGGCCAGGCGCAGGCCGTCGGCCGAGACCACCACCGCGTGCGCCACCCCCGGGGTGCCGCTCACGAAGTCGGTGATCAGCCAGTCGAACCTGCTGACGTCGACGCTGAGCTCAGTCACGAGCCCTCCTCCTCATTACCCGTGCCTTCCTGCGTCCTTTCGGCCCGCCCTCGGCGTACGCCCTGCTGGAGACTGGACAACCGGTCGCGTACGGCCTCGGGCGACACCTGGGGCCGGGGCGGCTCCGGCGGCGGCGCGCCCTGGGGCTGCGTCCCGACGGAACCTGGCACCAGATTGGCACGAGGCGTCCGCTTCGGGAGCCCCGACTGTGTGACGCCCCCCGAGGCCGGTTCGTTGGCCGCACGGGCCGCCTGGAAGCCCTGATCGGCATGCCGCCCCCACGGAGACGTCCCAGGCGTCACAGGCGCATCTGGAGCCCCAGGAGCAGCGGGCGGTTCCGGCCGGGTGAACCAGGCCGACGACTCGACCGACGCGAAGATCGGCAGGAACTCGTCGCCCCGCTCCAGCGGCGTGTCCGCCACCGGCCGCCCGATCGGCGGCGCACCGGCGGGCGCCCCGAGGACGGGAAACGCGCCCGAGTGCTCGGTGAACGGCGGCGCGAGCGGCGTCGGCCGCGTGTCCCCGGCCGCCGACCGCGACCGCCCGGTCTGCCCGGCCGAACCGCCGAGACCACCGGAACCCGCAGGACCGCCTGGACGCGCCGCACCGCCGGGACCAGCGGGACCACTAGCGCCATGAGAGCCGCCAGGACCGCCGAGACCCAACGCACCGCCGGAACCAGCAGGGCCACCCACGCCATGAGAGCCGCCAGGACCGCCGAGACCCAACGCACCGCCGGGACCAGCAGGGCCACCGCCGCCACCAGCGCCGTCGGGCCCGGCCGGGCCCGGCTGCCCGGTCCGGGCGATCGGGCCGGTCGCGCTCGTGGAGCCGATCGGGCCGATCGGGCCGGTCGAGTTGGCCGAGCCGGTCGGGCCGGTCGGGCCGGTCGGGTTCGTCGGGCCGGTCGGGTTCGTCGGGTTCGTGGGGTGGCGGCGTTCGAAGCCGGGGAACGTCCCGCCCGGGGGCTGGCTCTGGCGGGGCACCCGGCCGCCGGGCGACGTGAACGAGTCGTCCGCCGGAGTGCGGGGCGACGGCGGCTTGCGCTGCGGCAGCCCGCCCGGTCCGGCCGGGACGGGGCCGGTCGGGTGGGGGCCCGTGCCGAAGGAGCCCGTGCTGATCGGGCCCGTGCTGATCGGGCCCGTGGTGACGGGGCCGGGCCCGGCGGTGAAGGGGCCGGTCGAGACGGCGGGCAGCGGGCCCGTGGGGAGTTCCGGGCGGGGCCGGGTCACCTGGGGCTGCTGCGGGGGCTGGGCGGGGGCGTCGGCGTTGCTGATGAGCTCGGCCGGGAACAGCACCATCGCGATGATGCCGGTGCTGTCGCCGCGCCGGAGCTGGACCCGGATGCCGTGGCGTCCGGCCAGGCGGCCGACCACGAACAGGCCCATGCGGCGGGAGACCGAGACGTCCACGACGGGCGGCTCGGCCAGCCGGGTGTTGATCTCCAGCAGCTCGTCGGGGCTCAGGCCCATGCCGTTGTCGGTGATGGCCAGCAGCACCGCGCCGCCCTCGATGGGGCTGCTCGACACGATGACCTTGGTGCTGGGCGGCGAGAACGAGATGGCGTTCTCGACCAGCTCGGCCACCAGGTGGACGACGTCGTTGGCGGCGTGCCCGGCGATGGCCGGCGAGCGGTGGACCCGCACGGTCACCCGCTCGTAGTCCTCGACCTCCGACAACGAGGCGCGCACGACGTCCACGAGCCGGGCCGGGGAGCTGCGCTTGCGCGCGGTCTCGTGCCCGGCCAGAACCAGCAGGTTCTCGGAGTTGCGGCGCATGCGGGTGGCCAGGTGGTCGAGCTTGAACAGGTCGGCCAGGCGGGCGCCGTCCTGCTCGCCCCGCTCCAGGCCGTCGATCAGCGAGATCTGGCGTTCGACCAGGGTCTGGGTGCGCCGCGACAGGTTGACGAACATCGCGTTGACGTTGTTGCGCAGCCGCGACTCCTCGCCCGCCAGCTTGACCGCCTGGAGGTGGACCTCGTCGAAGGCCTGGGCGACCTCGCCGATCTCGTCCTGGTTGTCGACCGCGATGGGCTGCACCGCCGGGGAGGTGTCGCCGGTCTCCGACTCGCGCATGCGGCGCACGATCTCCGGCAGCCGGCTGCCCGCGATCTCCAGCGCCTCGGCGCGCAGCCGCCGCAGCGGGCGCACCATCGAGCGGGCGATCAGCACGGTCGTCACCAGGACCAGCAGGATCAGCGCGAGGATGAGCGCGCCGGCCACGATGGCGCTGCGGCGCTCGGTCGAGCGCAGGTCGTCGGCGCGGGACCGCAGCGCGGTCGCCACCTGGGTCTCGACCCCGGAGATCGCGTCGAGCACGGTGCCGTTGTCGCGGAACCAGTCCTGCGCGGTCAGCACCCGGCCGGGGATCGGCTTCAGCGGCTGGTTGCGCGAGCCGAGGGCGACCGCCCAGGCCTTGGCCATCTCGACGTCGGTGCTCGCCTTGCTGATCCGGGCGGCGTGGAAGGCCTGGAACTGGGCCGTGTTCGCCTCGGCGTTGAAGGCGCTCTCGTACGTCTCCTGCCGCGACCACGAGCCCAGGAAACGCTGGAGGTCGTCGGGGGTGAACGACTGGCGGGGCTCCAGGAGCTCGCCGACCATGATGGCCCGCTGCTGCGAGGCCTCGTCCTTGACGTGGGCGAGCGCGCTCAGCGCACGCGACGAGGAGACGACGCCGGGGTCGTCGCTGAGCTCGCCGAGGTCGTCGTGCAGGCGCAGGACGGTGGCGATGGTCGGGCCGTACTCGAAGAAGACCGAGGTCCTCGGGTCGTCGTCGCGTTCGGCGGCGTGGCTGTCGGCCACCGTCTCCAGGCGGTTGAGCACCTGGCGGGCGTCCTCGACGACACGCGGCCCGAACGACTCGTCGAGGGCGCGGAGATCGGCCGAGGACGTCTTGATCAGGCCGTCGACGACCAGTTTCTGTTTGGACAGCGTGTCCTGGTGCTGGCGGATCGTCTCGTCGGCGTTGCGCAGCGCGCTCTGCACGCCGACCAGGCCGTCGAGCCAGGCCTTGTGGTCGCGTTCGGCCGCCAGTTGCTGCGCGAGCTCACGCAGGCGACCGGCGTATTCGGCCGCGGTCGCCGTCCGCTCGTAGGCGGAGAGGCTGTCTACTGAGCCGACGACCCGCATGCCGGCCAGGATGACCGCGATGAGCGTCGGCGCGAGGATCAGCGCAGTGAGCCTTGTGGGCACACGCCAGTTGCGCAGCGCGAAACGGCTTGCCCGCTTGTGAGTGGACACCGGCCCCCGCCATTCGTACTTGACAAAAAGCCCTTCACGCTCCTGACAGCGCGAAGTGACATAGCCATACAAGCGGGCACAATTCGACCACAAGGTCATGATCAGCCACGGGGTTACCCATCGCCGAGGACACAATCGTTACCAAGTGGTAAGTGGACTGAAGCACTCAAACATGATCAACCAGGCAGAAAAGGACAGGCTCCCTGGAGAACACGTCCGATCAGCGCAGCGCGGAAAGGACGTGCTCCCTCACCTGGCCACGTTGCACGTCGTCGGTGATGGGGCGTCCGGCGCGGTCGACGACGTAGAAGACGTCGACCGCCTCCGCTCCCAGGGTCTCCACTCTGGCCGCCTTCACGTCCAGGCCGCAGTCGCCGAAGGCGCGGCCGATCTTCCACAGCAGGCCGGGCCGGTCGTGGGCGCGGACCTCGACGACGGTCGCGGTGTTCGAGGCGTCGTCGACCAGGGTCACCCGGGGCGGCGCGACCGGCACGCGGGGCGGGCGCAGCGAGCGGGTGCGGCGGGCCAGCCGCTGTTCGATGTCGAGGCGCCCGGCGAGCACCAGGCGCAGGTCGGCCTCCAGCGTGGCGGGGTCGGGCGGGGAGCCGTATTCGGGCACCACCGCGAACTCGATGACGGCCGTCGACCCGGCCGAGGCCGCCGACGCCGACCGCACGACCATGCGGTGGGCGGCCAGCACCCCGGCGGCCCGCCAGAGCAGGCCGGGCCGATCGGGCGCGACCACGGTGACCGCGCCCCCGTTGACGCGGATCGCCCCGCCGCCGTGCCGGGCCAGCGACGCCTGTTCGGCCGACAACGCGGGAGCGGGCACGGGCGGAGTGCCCGCCAGCGCCGACCTGACCCGTCTGACCAGGTCGGAGACCAGGTTGGCCTTCCAGGAGTTCCAGGCGGCCGGGCCGGTGGCCAGGCCGTCGGCCACGGCCAGGGCGGCGAGCAGTTCGAGCACCTCGTGGGAGCCGACCGCCTCGGCCACCCGGGAGATCGTCACCGGGTCGTCGAGGTCGCGCCGGGTCGCGGTCTCGGGCAGCAGCAGGTGGTGACGCACCATCGTGGCCAGCACCTCGACGTCGGCGGGCGGCAGCCCCATGCGGGCGGCGATGTCGCGGACGACCACCTCACCGGTGGTCGAGTGGTCGCCGGGCCAGCCCTTGCCGATGTCGTGCAGCAGCGCGCCGATGAGCAGCAGGTCGGGCCGGGCCACCTCGCGGGTGAACGCGGCGGCCCCGGCGACGGTCTCGATCAGGTGCCGGTCGACCGTGTAGGTGTGGATCGGGTTGCGCTGCGGCCGGTGGCGGACCCGCTCCCAGTCGGGGATCAGGCGTACCAGCACCCCCGCCTGGTCGAGCTCCTCCCAGACGGGCACGGCCGCGCGCCCGGCCCCGAGCAGCCCCACCAGCGCGTCGCGCGCCTCGTCGGGCCAGGGCACCGGCAGCGCCGGCGACTGCGCGGCCAGCGTGGTCACCGTGGCGGGCGCCAGCGGCAGCCCCGCCTCGGCCGCCGCGGCGGCGGCCCGCAGCACCAGGACGGGGTCGTTGCGCGGGTTGACCCCACGCGCCAGCACGACCTCTCCCCCGTGTTCGACGACGCCGTCGGCCAGTGGCCGCCGCCCGCGCGGCGCCGGCCCGGACAACAGCCGGTCGACGGTACGCCACGTCGCGTCGAAGGAGTGGGCGATCGTGCGCCCTGCCTCGGCCAGGCGGCGCATCAGCGCCTCGGCGTCGAGCAGCCCGAGGGTGCCCGCCACGGCGTCCTGTTCCTGGAGCACCAGGCGGTCGGTGCCGCGCGCGGTCACCAGGTGGAGCCCGTGGCGGATGTCGAGCAGCAGTTCGTGGGCCTCCCGGACGCGGGGGCCGGGCGCGGAGGCGACCCAGGCGGCGGCCACGGCCTGCATCGCCTGGACGTCGCGGATCCCGCCGCGGGCGTCCTTGAGGTCGGGTTCGAGCAGGAAGGCCAGCTCGCCGGAGGAGTCGGCGCGCTTGTCGGCGGACTCCCGCAACTCGGCCAGCCGGCGCCGGGAGTCGGACCGCCATTCGGCGAGCACCGCCTCGCGCGCGGCGCGGGTCAGCTCGGGGTCGCCCGCGACGTGGCGGGCCTGGATCAGGCCGAGCACGGCCTTGAGGTCCTCGCGCGAGACCTTGACGGCCTCGTCGACGGTCCGGACCGAGTGGTCGAGGCCGACCCCGGAGTCCCAGATGGGATACCAGATCCGGTCGGCGATCTGGGCGACGTCGTCGCGCCCGTTGTGGAGCAGGACCAGGTCGAGATCGCTGCCGGGCGCCAGCTCCCCGCGCCCCAGGCTCCCGACCGCGACGAGCGCGACCCCGGTGAGGGGGCCGCGCTCTGCACCCCGGGAATCGGGGCCGCGTGTCTCGGGGTCGAGGAGCCCGCCCTTTCCGTTCCGCTGACTGACGGCGGTCCGGAGCAGATCCGTGAGCCACCTGTCGATGTCCGCCGCCCGTTCCTTACGGGCGGCGGCGAACGAGCGAGCTTCCCCTCTCATCATCCGGTTACAGCGCCTCCGGGCCGCGTTCCCCGGTACGGACTCTCACGACCGTGTCCACGGGGACCGACCAGACCTTGCCGTCACCGATCTTGCCGGTCTGGGCGGCCTTGACGATGACGTCGATGACGTCTTCGGCGTCGTCCTCCTCGGTCAGCACCTCGACGCGCACCTTGGGAACCAGGTCGACCTGGTATTCGGCGCCGCGGTAGACCTCGGTGTGGCCCTTCTGGCGGCCGTAGCCGCTGGCCTCACTGATCGTGATGCCCTTGACGCCGAACTGCTCCAGCGCCGCCTTGACGTCGTCGAGCTTGAACGGCTTGATGATGGCCGTGATCAGCTTCATGCGTCCACCTTCTTCGCCTCAGCCGGAACGGCCGGCCCGTTGAGCGAGGACACGCCCGAGGAGTGGATGGTGCCGAGGTCGTAACCGGTCTCGGCGTGAGTGGTGATGTCGATGCCGGTGACCTCGTCTTCCTGAGCGATCCGGAAGCCCATGGTCTTGTCGATCACCTTACCGATGACATAGGTCAGGATGAAGGAGTACAGACCCACGACGACCGGGCCGAGGACCTGGAGGCCCAGCTGGCGGAGGCTGCCCGTGTAGATCAGGCCCTCCTCCTGGCCGTCGAGGAAGGGGTACTTGGCGACGAAGCCCAGCGCCACGGCGCCGATGACACCGCCGACCAGGTGCACGCCGACCACGTCGAGGGAGTCGTCGAAGCCGAACTTGTACTTGAGGCCCACGGCCCAGGCGCAGACCGCACCGGCGAGCAGACCGATGAGGGCGGCGGCCCAGACGTCGACGAAACCACACGCGGGGGTGATCGCGACCAGACCGGCCACGGCGCCGGAGGCGACACCGAGGGTGGTCGCGTGCCCGTCGCGCAGCTTCTCCACCACGAGCCAGGCGCCGGCCGCGATGGCCGTGGCGACCTGGGTGTTCATGAAGGCAAGACCGGCGGTGGCGTCGGCGGCGAGCTCGGAGCCCGCGTTGAAGCCGAACCAGCCGAACCACAGGAGACCGGTGCCGAGGAGGACCAGCGTCAGGTTGTGCGGACGCATCGGCTCCTTGCGCCAGCCCGAGCGCTTGCCGAGGACCAGCGCCAGGGCCAGAGCGGCGGCACCGGCGTTGATGTGGACGACCGTGCCGCCCGCGAAGTCCTCGATGCCGAGCTCGGTCAGCCAGCCGCCACCCCACACCCAGTGGGCGACGGGGAAGTAGACGATGGTGGCCCAGACGACGGTGAAGACCACCCACGCGCCGAACTTGGCGCGGTCGGCGATCGCACCGCTGATCAGGGCGACCGTGATGATCGCGAAGGTCAGCTGGAACGCGGCGAACACCATCATGGGGAAGGTGTCGTTGTAGGCAGCCTCGTTGACGCCCATCAGCCCGATGTTGTCGAGCCCGCCGACGAACTTGTTCAAGATGCCATCAGTGGCGTCGAACGCGAGGGAGTAGCCGTAGGCGACCCATGCGATCGTCACCGTGATGATGGCCACGAACGACATCATCATCATGTTCAGGACGCTCTTCGCCCTGGTCATGCCCCCATAGAAGAACGCGAGTCCCGGAGTCATGAGCAGCACGAGCGCCGTGCTCACGAGCATCCAGGCAGTGGAGCCGCTATCGATCTTCATTCGATGCGACCCTCCTTCCAATTGGCGTGTGGCCGGTTATCACTTGCGCAGTGGGCTTCACCTAGGGCGTCATCGACCGGCTCGCGCACTGACGTAGTCGGGGTTGAGAGATGAGCCGTCACTTTGCGCCCGGCCACCTCTCCCGTGCACGCCAGGGTGTTCTTCCGCCGTTTCAGGTCGCGACCCTGCATGTTTCACATCTGTGAAACTCGCCACAGCGGTGTTTCGGGCGTGTTTCGGACGCTACGTACACCAAAAAAGCGCCCGCCGGTAAACCGGCAGGCGCTTCATGAGCTGGTAAGACTACGCGGCGGCGTGGGCCATCTTCCGGAGGCGGGCCAGCGCGTCGCGTTCCAGGCGGCGGGCCCGGTCGCGGCCGATGCCGTATCTCTCGCCCACTTCGGTCAGCGTGTGTTCACGCCCGTCGACCAGGCCGTAACGCCAGCGCAGCATCTCGCTGGCCTGACCCTCCAGGCCGGTCAGCCAGTGTTCCAGGCGCTCGCGGTCGAGGGTGGCCAGGGCCTGCTCCTCGGGGTCGGCCCACGACTCGTCGGCGATCATGTCGCCCAGTTCGGTCTCGTCCTCGTCGCCCACGCCCAGTTGCAGCGACACCGGGTCGGAGGCCCAGCGGCGCAGCTCGCGGACCCGCTCGATCGGCAGGTCGAGCACGTTCGCGAGGTCGTCGTCGGTCGGCTCGGCGTCGAACTCGGCCAGCATGTCGCGGCGCACCCGCATGAGGCGGGTCATCTGCTCGCCGGCGTGGGTGGGCAGGCGCACCGGACGGGCCTGCTCGTGGATGGCCCGGCCCACGGACTGGCGGATCCACCACGTCGCATAGGTCGAAAACTTGTAACCCCGGCGGTAATCGAATTTCTCGACCGCCCTCACCAGGCCCAGGTTCCCCTCTTGCACCAAATCGATGAGCGGCATTCCCCGCCCGGAGTATTTCCGGGCCACCGCCACCACCAGGCGCAGGTTCGCCTGGATGAACTCGTCTTTGGCGCGGCGCCCCGAGACCGCTATCCGTTCGAGTTCCTCGTCGAGCGCGTCGGAGACCTTCGGCTCCGGGTCGCCCGTGTCGAGCAGTTGCTCGGCGAACAGCCCCGCCTCGATCCGCTTGGCGAGCTCGACCTCCTGCTCTGCGCTCAGGAGCGGAACACGCCCGATCTCCGCCAGGTAGGTTCCCAGCAGATCACGATCCGCGACTTCCTGCGTCCTGTTCCCCGTCGCCATTCAAGGCACCTCGTTCCGCAGCGCGAACACCCTCGTCCTGAACGTGCCAACGGCTGGATCAGGGCAAAGATTCCCTCAAGAGATACGCCAGCAGAATGGTTTTCGATTCCTCCTATAGGAGGATGCGCATCTCTTTATCGCGAAATCTCACACTACCCGCCGACCGGCCTGCCACACCTGGGTGACCAGCGGGACACCGGGGCGGTAGGCCAGGTGCACATACGAGGCCGCTTCGAGGATGACCAGGTCGGCCCGCGCGCCCGGCCGGATCACGCCGACGTCGGCGCGGCGCAGCGCCGCCGCCCCGCCCGCCGTGGCGGCCCGGACCGCCTCGGCCGGGGTCATGCCCATCTCGCGTACGGCCAGCGCCACGCAGAACGGCATCGACGAGGTGAACGAGGAACCGGGGTTGCAGTCGGTCGCCAGCGCCACCGTGACCCCGGCGTCGAGCAGCCGGCGGGCCTCCGGATAGGGCGAGCGGGTGGAGAACTCGGCCCCGGGGAGAAGGGTGGCCACCACCCCGGCGTCGGCCAGCATGCCGACGTCCTCGGGGGTGAGGTGGGTGCAGTGGTCGGCCGAGGCCGCGCCGAGCTCGCAGGCCAGCCGCACGCCGGGGCCCTCGCCGAGCTGGTTGGCGTGCACCCGCACGCCCAGCCCGGCCGCCTTCCCGGCGGTGAGGATCTCGCGGCTCTGGGCCTCGTCGAAGGCCCCGCGCTCGCAGAAGACGTCGATCCACTTGGCGTGGGGGGCGCAGGCGGCGAGCATCGGACCGGCGACCAGGCGGGTGTACTCGTCGGCGTCGGTCCCGGGCGGCACGACGTGGGCGCCCAGGAAGGTCGACTCCCCGGTGAACGCCCGCGCCACCTCCAGGGAGCGCTTCTCGTCGCCGGTCGTCAGTCCGTAGCCGCTCTTGATCTCGACGGTGGTGGTGCCCTGGACGGTCATCTCGTGGACCAGCCCGGCGGTCCGGGCGGCCAGCTCCGGGGTGGTCGCCGCCCTCGTCGCGGCGACCGTGGTCCGGATGCCCCCGGCGGTGTAGCGCTCCCCGGCCATCCGGGCGGCGAACTCGGCCGTACGGTCGCCCGCGAAGACCAGGTGGGCGTGGCTGTCGACGAACCCGGGGATCACGGCCCGGCCGCGGACGTCGACGCGGTGGTCGGCGGCCGGGGCGCGGGCGGTCTCGCCCACCCAGGCGATCTCGGCGCCGTCGACCACCACCGCCGCCTCGGCGATCTCCTCCCGGTCGCCGTCGGCCGTGAAGAGCAGCCCGATGTCAGAGAAGAGCGTCGTGCTCATTCACCACTCGCAATCACGTCAGCCGCGGACCGCGCCGATGGCGTCGCGCAGCAGGTGGCCCACCTCGCCGATCACGTGACGGCCGGAGTCGACGATCCGCCGTCCGCCCGACACGACGGACACGACGTCGGCGCCGGTCGCCGCGAACACCACCGATTCCACTGCCGTACGGGCGGTCGCGCCGGCCGTACGGACCGAGTCGAGCCTCACCGTGACCAGGTCGGCCCAGGCCCCCGGGCAGAGCTGGCCCCCGTCGGGGAAGCCGAGGGAGGTGTGGCCGGCCAGGGTGGCGGCGGTGAGCAGTTCGTCGGCCCGCCAGTGGCCGCGTTCGCCGCTGACGATGCGCTCGCCCAGCTCGACGGCGCGGGCCTCCTCGAACAGGTCGACCACGGCGTGGCTGTCGGAGCCGAGCGTGATGGGGCTCCCGGCGGTGTGGAGGCGACGGGTGGCGCAGATGCCGTCGGCCAGGTCGCGTTCGGTGGTCGGGCAGACGCAGACGTGGGTGCCCGAGCCGCCGAGGAGGGCGACGTCCGCGTCGGAGACGTGGGTGGCGTGCACGGCCGTCGACCTCGGGCCGAGCGCGCCGGCCTCGTGCAGGACACGGACCGGGGAGGCGGCGTAGGCGGCGACGCACTGCTCGTTCTCGGCGAGCTGCTCGGAGACGTGGGCGTGCAGCGGCCCGGCGTGGTGGTGGCTGAACTCGACCACGGTGGGCATCTGCTCGGGGCGCATGGCCCGCACCGAGTGGATGGCGGCGCCGATCTCGACGTCGTCGGCCCCGGCGTAGGCCCCGGCGAGCCGGTCGGCGCGCTCGGCCCACGCGTGGACGGTGCCGTCGCCGAACCGGGTCTGCGCCCCTTCCAGGGGAGCGCCGAAGCCGCCGCTCAGATAACAGGTGTCGAGCAGGGTCAGCCGGACCCCCGCCTCGCGGGCGGCCCTGACGAGGGCGTGGCCCATCTCGTTGGGGTCGCCGTAGGGGACGCCGCCGGGGCCGTGGTGGAGGTAGTGGAACTCCCCCACCGCCGTGATCCCGGCCAGGGCCATCTCGGCGTAGGCGGCGCGGGCCAGCCGGTGATAGGTGTCGGGGTCGAGGCGGCCGGCGACGGCGTACATCTGCTCGCGCCAGGTCCAGAAGCTGCCCCGGCCGGCCTGGGTGTGGCCGCGCAGGGCGCGGTGGAAGGCGTGGGAGTGGGCGTTGGCCATGCCGGGGATGGTCAGGCCTTCGAGGATCTCGCCGCTCCGCGGCGCGCCCGGCGTCACCTCGCAGATCCGGCGGCCCTCGACGTCGATCCGCACCCCTTCGGCGACCGCGCCGCCGACCAGGGCCAGCTCGCACCAGTACGTCTCCATCAGGACCCGCCGCCGCTCAGGTCGGCCAGCACGGCGGCCAGCGCGATCACGCCGGAGACGCAGTCGCGGGGTTCGGCGAACTCGCCGGGCGCGTGGGAGACCCCGGTGGGGTTGCGGACGAACAACATCGCGGTCGGCACCCCGGCGGAGGCCAGGATCCCGGCGTCGTGCCCGGCGGCGGTCGGCAGGATCGGCGCGGGATGGCCGTCGAGCCCGGCCAGGCAGGCGACGCGCAGGCGCAGCACCTCGTCGAAGGTGACCTCGGGCGTCCACGACTCCTCGGTGACCTCGGCGTCGGCGGCGAGCTGGGCGACCAGGGAGCGGACCGCCCCGGTCTCCGGGCCCCGGGCGTCGAGCCAGGCGGTGACCAGCGACGGGATCGCGTTGGCGTTGTTGGGCTCGACCCGGACCTTGCCGAAGGTGGCGCGCACGCCGTGGGCCTCGGCCTGGGTGCGGGCGGCCAGCACGGCGTGGGCGTAGGCGAGCATCGGGTCGTCGCGGTCTTCGAAGGCGGTGGTGCCGGCGTGATCGGCCGTACCGCGGAAGTCGAAGCGCCAGCGTCCGTGCGGCCAGATGGCGCTGGCCACCCCGACCGGGGCCTCCAGGGCGCGGCCCTGCTCGACGTGGAGTTCCACGAAGACCCCGACGCGGGCGAGGGTCTCGTCGTCGCGGCCGAGGTGGCCCGGCTCGCGGCCCCGGGCCCGCAGCACGTCGGCGAGGCTCTGGCCCTGGTCGTCGCGCAGGCTCCGGGCGCGGTCGGGGTCGAGCACGCCGGTCAGCAGCCGCGACCCGATGCAGGGCACCCCAAACCGGGCGCCCTCCTCGTCGGTGAAGCAGGCGACCGCGATCGGACGTTCGGGCTGGAATCCGTCACCCCGCAGCAGATCGATCGCCTCGAACGCGGACGCCACGCCGAGCGGCCCGTCGAACGCGCCGCCTTCGCGGACCGAGTCGAGATGACTCCCCGTGACCAGTCCCGGGCCCTGGACCGACGGGTCCCCCCACCACGCCCACAGGTTGCCGTTGCGGTCTTCGTGGCTGGTCAGGCCCCGTTTCGCGGCTTGGTGGGTGAACCACTCCCGCAACTCCATGTCGGCGGACGACCAGGCGTCACGCCGGTAGCCCCCGGTGCGTGGGTTTCTGCCGATCTGCTCGATGTCCGCCAGCATTCCTCCACCCTACTGAATGGCTTCATTCAGTCCAGGGAGGGCTACCCTGACCCGATGAGTTTCGATGTCAGCGTGGTCGTCCGTTACCGCAAGGCGGTGACCTACGGCATGCACGCCCTGCTGGCGGCCCTGGAAGCCGCGCCTCCAGCGGTGAACTTCGAGGTCAGGTACGCCACCAGCGCCGAAGAGACGGCGATCCAGATCGGCCAGGCCGACGCCGGCCGGGTTCTGGTGCTCTGGTCCTTCTACTCGCCCGATTTCCCGTTAATGACGGCCGAACTGGCCGAAGTCAGGGCGCTCAGCCACCGAGACGACGTGATCCACGTCGCGGGCGGTGTGCACGCCACCGCGGAACCCCAGCAGGTGATCGACGCGGGCTGGGACGTCGCCGCGATCGGCGAGGGCGAGACCACGATCATCTCCCTGGTCGCCGAACCCGATCCGCGCAGGGTGCCGGGCCTGGCGATCCGCGACCACGACGGCATCGCGCTCCGCACCCCGGGCGCGCCGCAACTGCCGCTCGACGCCTTCCCCTCGTTCCCGGCCGGCCGGGCCGGTCCCATCGAGATCACCCGCGGCTGCCGCTACACCTGCAAGTTCTGCCAGACCCCGTTCATGTTCGGAGCCCAGTTCCGGCACCGCTCGATCGAGAGCGTGCGCGACCACGTGCGGCGGATGGCCGCCAGGGGCCTGCGCGACGTGCGGTTCATCACCCCGACCTCGCTCAGCTACGGCAGCCAGACCGCCGAGCCCGACCTCGACCGGGTCGAGGAGCTGCTGGTGGCCTGCAAGGAAGAGGCGCCCGCGAACGGCCGGGTGTTCTTCGGCAGCTTCCCGTCGGAGATCCGCCCCGAGCACGTGACGCCCGAGGCGATGCGCATGCTCCGCGGCTACGTCGCCAACGACAACATCATCATCGGCGCCCAGTCGGGCTCCGACCGCATCCTGACCGCCTCGGGCCGCGGCCACGGCGCCGCGCCGGTCCTCGACGCGGCCCGGATCGCGATCGACTTCGGGTTCCGCCCCAACGTCGACTTCATCTTCGGCATGCCGGGCGAGACCGAAGACGACCAGAAGGCGTCCCTGAAACTCGCCTCCGACCTGGCCGACCTCGGCGCCCGCATCCACACCCACACGTTCATGCCGCTGCCGGGCACCCCGTGGCGCGACGCCGAGCCGGCGCTGATCCCGCTGACCACCTCGACCGAGCTCGACCGGCTGGCCCAGCGCGGCGACGCCTACGGCCACTGGCGCAAGCAGGCCGAACACGCCCAGGTCCTGGCCGAGACGGCCAAGCAGTACCCGCGCAGGACGCCCCGCCGCCGTGTCTAACGCGGCCTGACGACGACCTCGGTCACGTGGGCGTCGGCCGGCGCGGTCACCGCCGCGACCACGGCGCCGGCGACCGATTCGGCCTTCAGGTAGCGGTGCGGCTCGTAGTCGCCGCCCTCCTGCCGCCGGACCCCGCGCTGCATGTCGGTGTCGATCCGCCCCGGATAGACGGTCGTGACCCGCAGGCCGGGCTCCTCCTGGCGCAGCACGTCGGCGTAGGCGCGCAGCGCCCACTTGCTGGCGGCGTAGGAACCCCAGCCGGGGTGGCCGTTGCGCCCGGCGCCCGAGTTGACCAGCACGACCTGCCCCTTCGCCGCCCGGAGCGAGGGCAGCAGCAGCCGGGTCAGCTCGGCGACGGCGAACAGGTTGACCTCGAAGGTCTCCCGCCAGACGCGGATCGACGTCTCCCCCACCGGCCCGAGCGAGACGACCCCGGCGCTGTGCACGAGCAGGTCGATGCGCCCGAGCCCCTCGACGTCGCGCTCGTTGATCGCGGTCAGCTCGACCGGGAACGGCCGCGCGTCGAGCTCCTTGCAGATCTCGTCGAGCTTCCCGCCACCCCGGCCGCCGAGGATCAGGTCGTAGGTGGGCGAAAGCGCCCGCGCGACGGCGGCCCCCAGGCCGCGAGAACCGCCCGTGATCAGGGCGACAGGTCGATCACTCATGCCGATCACCTTAGTTAAGGGATCGCCGCGCATCCCTTCTCGCCGTCCGTGGTTGGAAGGCCTTCTTTCCGTTACGGCTCCGCCTGGCCGGCCACCCGACCACCTTGTCCCGATACTCAAACTTGTATATAAGTTTGAGCATGTCCTCCACACGGGTTCTGATCCTGGGCACGCTGCTCGACGGGCCGCTGCACGGCTATGAGGTGCGGCGGCGTCTCGAACTGTGGGGGGCCGCCTACTGGGCCAACGTGGCCTACGGGTCGATCTACCACGGGCTGGCCAAGATGGCCGACGAGGGGCTGCTCACCGTCGTCGAGCACGGCAGGGGCGGCAAGACCGTCTACGAGATCACCGGCGACGGGCGGGAGGAGTTCCGGCGGCGGCTCCTCACCTACTGGTGGGAGATCAAGCCGATCGTCGACCCCTTCCAGGTCGCGCTCACGTTCATGGACCGGCTGCCGAAGGCCGATCTGGTCAACGCCATGGAGGCCCGGCTGACGCAGCTCCGGGCGGCGGTCTCCTCCACCGAGCGGGCGCTGGAGGCCAAGTCGTCCTTCGACGCGCCCCGCCACATCGACGAGTGCATCCGGCTGGCCAACGCCCAGCTCCGCTCGCAGCTCGGCTGGGTCGAGGGCGCGATCGAGCGGGTCGAGAGCGGCGAGCTGCCGTAAATCGGTTGACCTTGACCCGGCGTCATCCACGACGCTGGGTTCTTCCCCCTGAGCGAGAACGGGTTTCCGAATGATCATTGAAGCGCACGGGTTGCGCAAGACCTTCCACGCCAAACGTGGCCGAGGGAAGACCGAGGAGGTCGAGGCCGTCCGGGGCATCGACCTGGCGGTCGAGAAGGGCGAGATCTTCGCGGCGCTCGGCCCCAACGGCGCCGGCAAGACCACCACCGTACGCATGCTCGCCACCTTCATCGCCCCCACCGCCGGCACCGCCCGGGTGGCCGGGTTCGACGTGGTGAAGGAGGCCGCCAGGGTCCGCGAGAACATCGGCTACGTCAGCCAGGCCGGCGGCGTCGACGAGAACAACCCCGGCATCGACCAGCTCCTGCTCGCCGGCCGGATCGCCGGGTTGTCGAAGAAGGCGGCGCTGGCCCGCGCCGACGAGCTGCTGGCCGCGTTCAGCCTGACCGAGATCGCCCGGCGGCCCGCGCGCACGTTGTCGGGCGGCCAGAAGCGCCGGTTCTCCATCGCGCTCGGCCTGGTCACCGCTCCCCCGCTGGTGTTCCTCGACGAGCCCA
Source organism: Herbidospora yilanensis (assembly GCF_001570565.1). Lineage (GTDB taxonomy): Bacteria > Actinomycetota > Actinomycetes > Streptosporangiales > Streptosporangiaceae > Herbidospora > Herbidospora yilanensis. Next base: position 99,012 of record NZ_BBXE01000013.1, read on the forward strand.
CGACCGGGCTCGACCCGCAGAACCGGGCCAACCTCTGGGACGAGGTGCGCGCCCTCCGCGACCGGGGCACCAGCGTCCTGCTGACCACCCACTACCTCGACGAGGCCGACGCGCTGTGCGACCGGCTCGTCATCATCGACAACGGGACCGTCGTCGCCGAGGGCACCCCCGCCTCCCTGAAGAAGGAGGTCGCGGGCGACGTCGTCACGCTGCGGCTGAAGGGCGTCGACGAGGCGGCCGAGGCGCTGCGCGCGCAGTCCTACGTCAAGGAGGTGCGCACCGAGGAGGGCCTGCTGCGCGCCTACCTCGACGACGGCGAGCACGGGCTGCCCCACCTGCTGCGGGTGCTCGAAGAGCGCGACCTCACCCTGGAGTCGATCTCGCTCGACCGGGCGACCCTCGACGACGTCTTCCTCCGCCACACCGGCCGATCCCTGAGAGATGCCGCATGATCCGCCAGACCTCCCTCTTCCTCGGTTACGAGCTCCGTTTCCTGCTGCGCAACCCGGTGTGGCCGCTGTTCGGCATCATGCAGCCGGTGCTCTACCTCGTCTTCTTCGCGCCGCTGCTCGGCCGGACCACCGCCAGCGGGTCGATGCCCGAGGTGCTGGCCATGTTCACGCCCGGTTCGATGATGATGATCGCGCTGTTCGGCTCGTTGTTCGCCGGGTTCGGCATGATCAACGAGACCCGGAACGGGGTGCTCGAACGCCTGGCCGTCTCCCCCGCCTGGCCGCCCGCGATCATCTTGGGCCGGGTCGCCAAGGACATGCTGGTCCTGGTGGTCCAGGCCGTCCTGGTCATGGGCGTGGCCATCCTGATGGGCCTGCGCATCGGCCTGCCGGAGTTCCTCATCATGCTGCTGCTGATGGCGGTGACCGGCCTGTTCGCGGCCAGCCTCTCCTACGGCCTCGCCCTGGCCATCAAGGACGAGAACGGCGTCTCGCAGCTCGTGCAGTTCTTCGCGATGCCGCTGACCCTGATCGCGGGCCTGTTCCTGCCCGTGTCGCTCGGCCCCGACTGGCTGCAGACCCTGGCCCGGTTCAACCCGCTCTACTACGGCGTGGAGGCCGGCCGGTCGCTGTTCCGCGGCGACCTCGGCGACTCCACCATCCCGATCGCGTTCGCGCTGCTCATCGGCCTGGCGCTGATCACCCTGGTCTGGTCGATGCGGTCGCTGCGCCGCCTGGCCGCCTGATCGGGCTAGAGGAAGATCCCGCCCCGCTCGGTCATGCGCTCGTGGTCGTCGAGGCGGGCCCGGGTGCGCAGCGGCGCCGCGTCGGCCATCGCCTCCACCAGGAGCATCGCCAGGGCCAGCGGGGCCACGTGGGAGTCGAACACCAGCCGTTCCCCCACCGGCGCGTCGAGGACGACGTCGGCGGGGAACGGCACCTCCGGCCGGTCGGTGATCGCGGCGATGGACAGCCCCAGGTCGCGGGCCTCGGTCAGGGCCGCCGCCGCCTCGGCCGGATAGCGCGGCAGCACCACCGCGAGCAGCCAGCCCGCCCCGGCCCGGCGGGCGGCGTGGAGGCCGTCGGCCAGCTCGGAGCCGCCGTGGGTGAACAGCCGCACGTCGGGGTGGATGCGGCGGGCGAAGTAGGCGAACGTCGTGGCCAGGCCGCTGGAGACGCGCAGGCCGAGGATCGGCAGCGGTTCGCTGGCGGACAGGGCCGCGCCGACCTCGCCGACGGTCTTGGCCACCGGGCCGATGCGGTCGCGCAGGGAACGCAGGTTGCCGATCTCGGCGTCGAGCGCGTCGGGACCCGCCTCGACCCTGGGCGGCGGGCCGCCCAGGACGAGCGGGCGCAGCGCGTGGCGCAGCTCCGGATATCCGGCGAAGCCGAGCGCCGCGGCGAAGCGGGTCACCGACGGCTGGCTCACCCCGGCCCGGTCGGCCAGCTCCACACTCGACAGGAAGATCGCTTCGTGGAGGTGTTCGCTCAGGTAATGGGCGATGCGGCGCTGCGCCGGGGAGAGACGGCGACCGTCGAGGAGGCGTTCGAGACCGTCGACCACGCGTCAATTCTCCCGCATCGGCACCCGGACCCCCGTATCGGCCGCCACTTCGGCCGCCTCGGCGTAGCCGGCGTCGACGTGGCGGATGACGCCCATGCCCGGGTCGTTGGTGAGCACCCGGTTCAGCTTCTCGGCCGCCAGCGGGGTGCCGTCGGCGACGGTGACCTGCCCGGCGTGGATGGAACGGCCGATGCCGACGCCGCCGCCGTGGTGGATCGACACCCACGACGCGCCCGAGGCCACGTTGACCATCGCGTTGAGCAGCGGCCAGTCGGCGATGGCGTCGGAGCCGTCGAGCATGCCCTCGGTCTCGCGGTAGGGGGAGGCGACGCTCCCGCAGTCGAGGTGGTCGCGGCCGATCACGACCGGGGCCTGGAGCACGCCGTCGGCGACCATCTGGTTGAAACGTTCGCCGGCCTTGTCGCGCTCGCCGTAGCCGAGCCAGCAGATGCGCGCCGGCAGCCCCTGGAAGTGCACCTTCTCCCCGGCCAGCCGGATCCACCGGGCGAGCGGCTCGTTGTCGGGGAACAGGTCGAGGATCGCCTTGTCGGTGGCCGCGATGTCGCGGGGGTCGCCGCTGAGGGCGGCCCACCGGAACGGCCCCCTGCCCTCGCAGAACAGGGGGCGGATGTACGCCGGCACGAAGCCCGGGAAGGCGAACGCGCGCTCGTAACCGGCCAGCCGGGCCTCGCCGCGGATCGAGTTGCCGTAGTCGAAGACCTCGGCGCCGCCGTCGAGGAAGCCGACCATGGCCTCGACGTGTCGGGCCATCGACTCGCGCGCCCTGACGGTGAAGCCCGCCGGGTCCTTCTCGCGCTCGGCGGCCATGTCGGCGAAGGCGACGCCCCTGGGCAGGTACATGAGCGGGTCGTGGGCGGAGGTCTGGTCGGTGACGACGTCGATCTCGGCGCCCATGGCCAGCAGTTCGGGCAGCGCGTCGGCGGCGTTCGCCTCGACCCCGATGCTCAGCGGCCGGCGCCGGTCACGGGCCTCGTAGGCCAGCCGCAGCGCCTCGGCGAGTGACCCGGCCCGGACGTCGAGGTAGCGGTGTTCGATGCGGCGCTCGATCGACCGGGGGTCGCAGTCGACGCAGATGGCCACGCCGCCGTTCATCGTCACGGCCAGCGGCTGGGCGCCGCCCATGCCGCCGAGCCCGGCGGTGAGGGTGATCGTGCCGGCCAACGTGCCGCCGAAGCGTTTGGCGGCGACGGCGGCGAAGGTCTCGTAGGTGCCCTGGAGGATGCCCTGGGTGCCGATGTAGATCCAGGAACCGGCGGTCATCTGGCCGTACATGGTGAGGCCGGCGGCCTCCAGGCGGCGGAACTCCTCCCAGTTCGCCCAGTCGGGCACCAGGTTGGAGTTGGCGATGAGGACACGCGGCGCCCACTCGTGGGTGCGCATGACGCCGACCGGGCGGCCCGACTGCACGAGCAGGGTCTCGTCGGCGTCGAGGGTGGCGAGGGTCCGGGTGATCGCCTGGAACGAGGGCCAGTCGCGGGCCGCCTTCCCCGAGCCGCCGTAGACGACGAGTTGTTCGGGGTGTTCGGCCACCTCGGGGTCGAGGTTGTTCTGGATCATCCGGAGCGCGGCCTCCTGAGGCCAGCCCTTGGCGGTCAGGGTCGTGCCACGGGGGCTCCGCACGGTCGGCATGGGGCACCTCTCCCTTCGGGCGGATTCACCGCGCGAGCCACAGCCGGCCTTCGGCCGTCCGCGTCTCGCTGAATGAAAGTATTCACGTCGTCTCCCGCAGGATACGGCGGCGAGAGTCGGAGGGGCACCCCGGCGTCCCGGGGCACCCCTCCCGGACGCGACCGCACGTACGCGTTTGACCCGGGTCCGGCTCTGTGGCGAAGGAGAGGCTCCGCTCATTGCGGGGTGCCCCCGATCCGCTCCGGTCACCTCCCTCGCGGGGGAAAGCTCCGGCTAGGAGTTGACCAGGAACTGGGTCGCCGCGAGTTCGCGGTAGAGGTCGTCCCCGGCGATCAGCTCGTCGTGGGTGCCGCTGGCCCTGACCCGGCCGGCCTCCATGACGATGATCCGGTCGGCGCCGGTGACCGTCGACAGGCGGTGGGCGATGACCAGCACGGTCGTCTCGCGGGCCACCTCGGCGATGACCTCGCGCAGCCGCAGCTCGTTGACGGCGTCGAGCTGCGAGGTGGCCTCGTCGAGCAGGAGCAGCCTCGGGCGGCGGAGCAGGGCGCGGGCGATGGCGACCCGCTGGCGCTCGCCGCCCGACAGCAGGACGCCGCGGTGGCCGACCTCGGTCTCCAGGCCCTCGGGCAGCCGGTCGACCAGGTCGTCGAGCCGGGTGCGGGCCAGCGCGCGCCGGATCTCCTCCTCGGTCACGTCGGGGGCGGCGAAGGTGAGGTTCTCCCGGAGGGTGCCGTCGAGCACGGGGGCGTCCTGCTCGACGTAGCCGACGGCGGCCCGCAGGTCGGGCAGGTGCCAGTCGGCGATGTCGGTGCCGCCGATGGCGATGCGCCCGGAAACCGGCTCGTAGAACCGCTCCACCAGGCCGAACACGGTCGACTTGCCCGCGCCCGACGGGCCGACCAGGGCCGACAGGCGGCCGGCGGGGGCCTCGAAGCTGACGCCGTGGTGCACGATCGGGCGGTCGTCGCCGTAGCGGAAGACGACGTCCTCGAAGACCACCCCGACCGGGACGCCGGTGGTCTGGCCCGGGGTCGCGGCCGGTTCGACCGGCAGCGCGTCGATCTCCTTGATGCGGATCAGCGCGGCCAGTCCGTTCTGGAGCTGGGTGGCCGCCTGGACGAGCTGGCCGATCGGGGCCACCAGCCAGAACAGGTAGAGCAGGAACGCGATCAGGGTGGCGATGTCCATCGACCCGTCGGCCACCCGCGCGCCGCCGACCGCGAGCACGATCAGGAAGGCGAGCTGGATCGACAACCACGCGGTGGTGCCGGCGACCGACTGGTAGGCCGAGGAGAGCACGCCCCGGTCGCGGGCCTTCTTCGCGGCGGCCTCGATCACGGCGATCTCGCGGGCCTCGGCGCCGGAGGCCTTGACCGTGCGGAAGGCCTGGAGAGCCCGGTCGAGCGCCGAGCCCATGTCGCCCAGCGACTCCTGGGCGCGGAGGGAGGCCGCGCGGATGCGCGGGAACAGCAGCGACCCGAGCCCGCCCACGAAGGCGACCACCGCGAGGGTGACGACCAGCAGCACCCAGTCCATGACCCCCATGAGCACGGCCGCGCCGACGAACAGCACCGCCGACCCGACCGCGCCGACCATGCCCTCGGTCGTGACGGTACGCAGCAGCGTCGTGTCGGAGGTGACGCGCGAGAGCAGGTCACCGGGCTTGAGCCGGTCGACCTCGGGCACCCGCAGCCGGAGCACCCGGTCGACGAGCCGGACCCGCGCGGACAACACGATGCCCTCGCCCATCCGCTCCAGCACGAACTGCCCGAGCGCCGAGATCGACGCGCCGAGAAGCACCACGACCGAGAGCAGCAGCACGGGCCCGAGCACACTCTCCCCGGCCCCGAAACGGTCGATCACCGACCGGACGAACAGCGGCATCGCGAGCCCGCCGGCCGAACCGGCGAGCGTGAGAAGACCGGCCAGCACGAGCGTGCGGCGATGCGGTCTGACGAGATCTCCGAGCATCTGCCAGGACGACGTCACGGTTTGCCCCCTTGGGACGTCAATGAAAGTTGACGTCAATCTAGGTTGACAGCCAAGAAAGTGTCAACCCGATTTGACGCGGCTTTGAAGCTTTCATCCATCCTCGCCAGTCACCTCGGGCTTCGACTCATACCGGAGGTGGATTCCTGTACACCGCGCACACGTCCCCCGACTCTTGGGTGCACGCTCCTTAACCGGTTCATGGAAAGGTCCACGAAATGAGACGACAATGCGCGCTGGCATGCGCGGCCGTCCTCACCCTCATCGCGTCGCTTCTGGTCGCCGCCTCCCCCGCCCAGGCCGCCGTGGGCCTGCGGGTCAGCGGCCGCAACATCGTGGAGGCCAACGGCAGCGTCTTCGTCATCCGCGGCACCAGCCACGCGCACACCTGGTACACGACCCAGACGAGCTCGATCGCCAACATCAAGGCCAAGGGCGCGAACGCGGTCCGCATCGTGCTCAGCGGCGGGCGCTGGCCCGCCAACGGCCCCGCCGACGTCGCCAACGTGATCTCCCTGTGCAAGGCCAGCAAGCTGATCTGCATCCTGGAGAACCACGACACCACCGGCTTCGGCGAACAGGGCGGCGCGGTCAGCCTCGACGCGGCGGTCGACTACTGGATCTCCCTCCAGAGCGTGCTGACCGGCGAGGAGAACAACGTCATCATCAACATCGGCAACGAGCCGATCGGCAACAACGCGGTGACGCCGGGCTGGACCCAGGCGACCTCGGCCGCCGTCCAGCGCATGCGCACCGCCGGCTTCCAGCACCTGCTCATGGTGGACGCCCCCAACTGGGGCCAGGACTGGGGCTTCACGATGCGCGACAACGCCGCGACGGTCGCCGCCGCCGACCCGCAGCGCAACACGGTCTTCTCGGTGCACATGTACGGCGTCTACGACACCGCCGCCGAGATCACCTCCTACCTGAACGCCTTCCAGACCGCGGGGTTGCCCCTGGTCATCGGCGAGTTCGGGTTCAACCACTCGGACGGCAACCCCGACGAGGACACGATCATGGCCGAGGCCGAGGCACGCGGGATCGGCTATCTGGGCTGGTCGTGGTCGGGCAACGGCGGCGGCGTCGAATACCTCGACCAGGTGACCAACTTCAACCCCAACCAGATGACCTCCTGGGGCACCCGCCTGTTCAACGGCGCGAACGGGATCGCGTCCACGGCGGAGGAGTGCACGATGTGCGGCGGCGGCACCCAGCCGACGGACACCACCCCGCCGACCACACCAGGCACGCCCACGGCCTCGTCGGTCACCGCGACCGGCGCCTCGTTGTCGTGGACGGCCTCCACCGACTCGGGCGGCTCCGGCCTGGCCGGCTACAACGTCTACCGCTCCAACGGCACCCAGCTCGGCACCTCCGCGACCAACTCGCTGGCGCTGACGGGGCTGACGCCCTCGACCGCTTACACGGTTTATGTCCGGGCCCGTGACGGGGCCGGAAACCTGTCGGCCAACTCGTCGTCGGTCACGTTCACGACGAGCGCCGCGCCGTCCGACACCACCCCGCCGACCACCCCGGGCACCCCGACCGTGTCCGGCGTCACGTCGTCGGGCGCGTCGCTGAGCTGGACCGCCTCCACCGACTCGGGCGGCTCGGGCCTGGCCGGCTACAACGTCTACCGCTCCAACGGCACCCAGCTCGCCACCACCACGACCAACTCGGTGACGCTGACCGGGCTGACCGCGTCGACGGCGTACACGGTGTACGTCCGGGCCCGTGACGGGGCCGGGAACCTGTCGGCCAACTCGTCGCCGGTCACGTTCACCACCACCGGCGGCACGCCGGGCGGCTGCACCGCGACCGGGACCGTGCAGAGCCAGTGGGGCAACGGTTACGTCGTCCAGCCGGTGACCGTGACGAACGGGACGGCGGCGCGGACGTCGTGGACGGTCACGTTCACGCTGCCCTCCGGCCACACCCTGTCGGGCTCGTGGAACGCCGACGTCACCGTCTCGGGCCAGACGGTGACCGCGACGAACATGGGCTACAACGGCACTCTCGGCTCCGGCGCGAGCACGTCGTTCGGGTTCCAGGTCTCGCGGCCCAACGGGAACACCGCGACGGTGACGTCGTACACCTGCGCGTAGGTTCTTTTTCCGAGACGGCACCAATCCGATCGTGGCGATGGGGCGAATAGGCGGGCGAGGACTCCGGCCGGACCCTCCCGAACCGTCCCATCGTCCCGAGAGGACCTCATCGTCATGGAACTCCGGATCACCCCGCGATCGATGGTCGCCGTGGGGGTGGCGGGCGCCCTCGCCGCCGCGTCGTTCGTCGTTCTCCGGCCGGAGGCCCCGAGCGCCTCCTCCCACCGCGAGGCCCCGCTGATCGCGGGCGACCCGCGCAACGACAACACCGACGTGTACGCCTTCACCAGCCCCGACAAGCAGGACACGGTCACGCTGCTGGCCAACTGGATCCCGTTCGAGGAGCCCAACGGCGGGCCGAACTTCTACTTCTTCGACGTCAACTCGCGCTACAACATCAAGATCGACAACAACGGCGACGCCCGGCCCGACATCGTCTACCAGTGGACGTTCAAGAACGTCGACAAGCGGGGGAACTCCACGTTCCTCTTCAACAACGGCCCCGTCACGTCGCTGAACGACCCCAACCTGCTGTTCAGGCAGACGTACACACTCAGGAAGATCACCCACCGCGGCGCGAGGGTCATCGGCACCGGGACGGTGGCCCCCAGCAACGTGGGCCGCGCCTCGATGCCCGACTACCCGGCGCTCCGGGCCCAGGCGGTCGACCGCGTCAAGGGCGGCGGCAGGCAGTTCGCCGGTCAGTCGGACGAGGCGTTCTTCCTCGACCTGCGCGTCTTCGACCTGCTCTACGGCGGCGACCTGTCGGAGGTCGGCCAGGACACCACGCGGGGCTACAACGTGCACACGCTCGCGCTGCAGGTGCCGAAGAAGGAGATCGCCCTCAGGGGCGACCTCGGCAGGAACCCGGTCGTCGGCGTCTGGGCCACCACCGACAAGTGGTCGCCGAAGGGCTACGTGCAGGTGTCGCGCCTCGGCCAGCCGCTGGTCAACGAGGTCGTCGTGCCGGCGGGCCTCAAAGACGCGTTCAACTCCATCGGCCCCGACGAGGACGCCTCGATCCCCGAGGTCGTCAAGCGGGTCACCGACCCCGAACTGCCCAGGCTGCTGGAGGCCGTCTACGGCCTCAAGGCGCCCAAGACGCCGCGCAACGACCTGGTCGAGATCTTCCTGACCGGCATCGCGAAGGGCAACGGCCCGATCGACGCCGACCTCAACTCGCAGACGCTCAACAAGGACGCCGGGAAGCTGCGCCCGGCCGAGATGCTGCGGCTGAACATGGCCGTGCCGGTGACGGCGAACCCGAACCGCCTCGGCGTGCTCGGCGGCGACCTCCAGGGCTTCCCGAACGGGCGGCGGCTCGGCGACGACGTGGTCGACATCGCGCTCCAGGCCATGGCCGGCGCGGCGCAGACCGGCCGGCTGGTGCCCGCGCTGGCGGCCGGTGACAGGGTCGACGCCAACGACCAGCCCGCGTCGCCGACGTTCCCGTACATCCCCGGCCCGAGCAACGTGGCCGTGAACCGCGCCTTCTCCGGGTCCTGATCCTGCTTCCTCTGGAGTGCTCGCCATGCGCTTTCTCAAGCGCGGCGGCGTGGCGCTGGCCGGGATCATCGCCATCACGGCCGCCGCCATGCTCCTCCCGCGCCCCTCCGCCGACGTGACCTCGGCCGCGTCCGACCCGTTGCAGGAACGGCTGCGCCGGCTGCCCGGCGACTACGTCGGCTGGGCCGCGCTGGGCTCGGCCTACGTCGACCGGGCCCGGCTGACCGGCGACCCGAGCTGGTACGGCAAGGCCGAACAGGCCGTCGCCAGGTCGTTGCGGGTCCGCCCGGGCAACCCGGCGGGCCTGACCGGCCGGGCCGCGCTGGAGGCCGGCCGGCACGAGTTCAGCCGGGCCGCCGCCACCGCGCGGCAGGCCATCGCGGTCAACCCCTACGGCGCTCTCGCCTACGGGGTGCTGGCCGACTCCTACCACCAACTGGGCCGCTACCCCGAGGCCACCGAGGCGATCGACGACATGATGTCCCTGGCTCCCGGGGTGTCGTCGTTCGCCCGCGCCTCCTACGACGCCGAACTGCGCGGCGACGTGAAGACGGCGCGCGAGATGCTCGAACACGCCCGGCGCGACGCCTACCAGCCCGCCGACGTCGCCTTCTGCGAGCACTACCTGGGCGAACTCGCCCTCCGCCGGGGCCGCTACGACGAGGCCCGCGCCCACTACACGAAGGCGCTGACCGCCGACCCGGCCTTCGACCCCGCCCACGCGGGCCTGGCCAGGGTCACCGCCCTGTCGGGCGACCTCGAAAAGGCCGCCTCCCTGTACGCCGCCGTCACCGCCCGCCTGCCCCTCACCCAGACGCTGGTGGAACAGGGAGAGGTGCTGAAGGCGCTGGGCCGCGACCCCGGCTGGACGACGCTGACCGCCCAGCGCGAACTGATGCGCCTCAACGGAGTGCGCGACGACATCACCTGGGCGGAGTTCGAAGCCGACCACGGCTCCCCCGCCACCGCCGTGACATACGCGCGGGCCGAATACGCCCGCAACCCCAACGTCGTGGCCGCCGACGCCCTGGCCTGGGCCCTGCACCGCGCGGGCCGCTCCGCCGAGGCGCTCCGCCACGCCAAGGAGGCCACCGCGACCGGCCGGCGCAACGCCCTGGCCATGTACCACCGCGCCGAGATCGAGAAGACGCTCGGCCTGAAGACGCGGTCGGCGTCGCTGGTCCGCGACTACAACCCCCGGTTCACCCCGGCCCTCCCCGCCCTCCAGAGGTCATCATGAAGTGCGTCCCCGCCGTCCTCGCCGGCCTGGCGGCCTTCGCGGCCCTCGCCCCGGCGGCCCTGGCCCATCCTCTGGGCAACTTCACCGTCAACCACTACAACGGCCTGCGCCTGTACGCCTCCCACGTGGAGAACACGGCCGTCGTCGACGTGGCCGAACTCCCGACCCTGCAGGGCGACCAACCCACCTGCGAGACGCTCGCCGCCGCCCAGACCCTGGACGTGGACGGCCGCCGCGCGCCATGGCGAGTGGTGGACGGCGACCTGACCCACCCCGACGGCCAGGGCGGCCTGAAGACCACCCGCCTGGTGTGCGAACTCCGCGCCGACACGCCGCCGGCCGGAACCATCACCTTCACCGACGCCCACGAGCCCGACCGGATCGGCTGGCGCGAGATCACCGTCGCCTCCCGGGAGGTGCGGGTCACGCCTCCGGATGTCCCCGCCGCGAGCGTCAGCGACGAACTCCGCGCCTACCCCGACGACCTGTTGTCCTCCCCCCTCGACCAGCGCACGGTGACCGTGACGGTGAACCCGTCCGGCGTCCTCCCCGTCCCCTCGGGCGTCACCGCCCCCGGCCCCATCGGCGACTGGCTCGACGCGGTGGACCGGACCTTCACCGACCTGATCGGAACCCGGGACCTGACCGCGGGCGTCGGGGTGCTGGGCGTGGCCCTGGCCCTGATCCTCGGGGCGGGACACGCGCTGATCCCCGGCCACGGGAAGACCATCATGGCCGCCTACCTGGCCGGCCGCCGGGGACGGCGGCGGGACGCGCTCGTGGTGGGGTTCACGGTGACGGCCACGCACACGGCGGGGGTGCTGGTCGTGGGGCTGACGTTGACGGCGGTGTCGTCGTTGTCGGGGGACCGGGTGCTGACCTGGCTGGGCGTGGCCAGCGGAGCCCTGGTCACGGCGATCGGCCTCCGTCTTCTGCACACCGCCATAAGAGGCGACTCCCAAGGCCACGGCCCCGGACATGGACACAGGCACGGTCTTGGTCACGGGCACGATCCCGGTCACGGCCACGGCCACGGCCACGGCCACGATCACGGCCACGGTCCCGGGCACACGCAACGGCACGGTCCCGGGCACACGCACGGGCACGGTCCCGGGCACGGCCATGAGGACGGGCATCACCATCCCCACGACCGGGAAGTCGGCAGCGGCCGGGGCCGGCCTTCCGGCCACGCCCACGTCGATGCCCCCACCCCGAATACCGAAATTTCGGGACATGCGGTCGCAGTCCTCGACCGTCTGGAAACTTCACCGGCCAAGCCCTCGCGAGCAGGCCTGATCGGCATGGGCATCGCCGGCGGCCTGGTCCCCAGCCCGTCGGCGCTGGTCGTCCTCCTGGGCGCGATCGCCCTCGGCCGCACGTGGTTCGGCGTGGCCCTGGTCCTCGCCTACGGCGCCGGCATGGCGGCCACCCTCACGGCCACCGGCCTGCTCCTGGTGAGCCTCGCCGACCGCGCGGAGTCCCTGCTGAAAGCGGGCCGCCTCGCCACGACGGCGACCCGGCTGGCCCCGGTCGCCACCGCCCTGATCGTCGTCGTCCTGGGCGTGGGCCTGGCGCTCCGTTCACTGGGCTGACGGCAAAGGGTGGTTGGCGTGGATCAGGTCGTCCGGGTCGTAGGCGCTCTTGACCGCTCGTAGCCGCGCCTCCACCTCAGGCCGGTCGAACCGCCCCCGTGAGCGTTCCGCGAAGTTCCGGTAGCCCGTCGCCGCCTCCCACGGCGACATCGCCGTCCGGAGTTCGTCCAAGACGGCGTGCACGGCCACCACGCTCGCCGCGTCGGGCGTGATCCCGGCCGCGAACAGAGCGAACTCGGCGTCGAGGCCGTCGACGGCTCCGCCCTTGACTGCGCCCGGCCGGAGCGCTCCGCCCAGGTGCCGCAGTTCGACCGTCAGCAGGGGCAGGTCGCGTCCGGCGCCGGTCATGCCGAGGAAGGCCGCCAGGGCCCCGGACGGCAGGCCCGACAACAACATCCCGTCGCCGGCCGCGGGCACCGGGTGGGGCGGGTCCATGTGCAGGAGGTGCAGGTCGCTGACGGCGGTCGTGCCGAAGGTGTCCAGTTCGGGGGCGAGGGCCCGCAGCGGCGCGAGCAGGGTGTCGGCCTGGGGGGCGGGCAGGTCGCAGACCGCCTCGACGGCCACCAGTGAACGGCCCCGCAGGGGTTCGGGCAGGTCGGGCAGGGGCGGCAGGCGGAGCATGCGGCCGACCGAGGTCACCTGGTCGGGCACCTCGTCCACCCAGCGCCGCCAGGCGGCGAGCACGGCCGGGGCCCGTTCGATGGGCCAGGCGAGCAGCCCGGCCTGGGTCTCGGTCATCGGGAAGAGGCGGAACTCCAGGGCGGTGACGATACCGGCGATCCCGCCGCCGCCGCGCAGGGCCCAGAACAGGTCGGGGTGGTTGCCGGCGTCGGCCCTGACGAGGGTGCCGTCGGCCAGCACCACATCGGCGGCGACCACCTGGTTGGCGGCCAGGCCGTGGGAGCGAGCGAACCACGACACGCCGCCGCCGAGGGTGTAGCCGACCACGCCGACGTCGGCGGCGCTTCCGGCCAGGGCCATCAGGCCGTATTTCGAGGCGGCGTCGGTGACCTGGATCCAGCGGGCTCCGGCGCCGACGCGGGCGATCCTGGTCAGCGGGTCGATGGAGACCTCGCCGAGGTGGTCGGTGCGCAGCAGGATGGTCCGGTCCAGCGGGCCCAGCGGGGCCGCGTTGTGGCCAGTGCCCTGGGGGGCCACCCGCAGGCCCAGGTGGCGGGCCGCCACGACGGTCGCGGAGACGTCCTGGGCCGAGGCGGCGAAGACGACGGCCGAAGGCCGCTGATCGACGGCGAGTTGCCAGGCCATCCGGGCGGTGGGCCAGTCGGGGTCGTGCGGGAGCACCAGGCGTCCGTGCAGTTCGCCGGTGAAGTCCATGAAGAGCCAACTCCTTAGGAAGGTGATCGGCTCAGACCATAGAAATCCGGCTGTGTCTCCATCTGCGGCTAATTACGGACAGTGCACCTTGCCACTCACCAGTCGGTGTCGCCCTCCTCGGGGCGCCGCAGGCGGATGTCCTCCGCCCAGGCCAGGGCCCAGGCGCGGATCTCGCGGGGCAGCGGCATCATCTCGGCCGCGTCGAGGCGGTCGGCGAGCTCCTCGGCCGCGAAGTCGTCGAGGTGGGCGCGGCCCAGGGTCTCAAGCTCCCGGTACGAGTAGATCCCCCGCACCGAGGCCACGTTCACCACGTCTTCGGCGGTGCCGCGTTCGTGCAGGTCACGCATGGCCAGCCCGGTGGCGTCGAGCAGTGAGACCACCGGGGTGCCGTCGATCTCCTCGACGGGGTCGGCCAGGTCCTCGCGGAGCAGGTCGACGGCGCAGGTCTGCTCGGTGACGGGGTCGTGCGCGGTCAGCCGGGTCGCCCGTGCCGAGATCTCCTCGACCACGACGTCGAAACCGGCCCGGTGCAGCGACTCGGTCGCGTGCCAGGCCGGTTCGACGAGCTTGACGGTGGTGGCCAGCCGCAGTTCGCCCGTGCCGGCACCGGGGTGCGCCGCGCGCATGCCGTGCAGGCGGAGCGCCGGCCCTCCGATGAGGGCCAGGTCGAGGCGCGCGGGGCGGATGGCGGCCAGGATGCGGTCGGGAAAGACGCCCAGGAAGGTCACCCGCCCAAGTATCACCGGTACCTGCGGCGGATCTCGTTGGCGACGGACCGGATGCGGTCCTGGGTGCGGAGCAGTTTCGCCTCCGCCTGTTCGGTGCGGCCCGCGGCGACCATCCTGCGGTCGCCGGTACGCCGCCCGATCTCCTGCTTGGCCCTGGCCTTCATCTCACGGAGTTTCGCGTAGAGTCCCATGGCGTTGCGGACTGCCCGATCAGGGCATCGGCTAACCCATGTGCCGCCCCGACACGAACTCCTGCACGGCGATCTTCGCCTTGATGACCGGACGCCGCCAGCGCTCCTCCCGGTGCAGCGCCTTGGCCAGCTTGGCGGGCCGGGCCGCGTAGAACCAGCGGGCCCAGGGCGAGCCGGGGCGGGCGAGGCGGACCGCGCCGACGTACCCGAAGACCGGCACGAAGACCCCGAGCAGGCCCGACCAGATCTTCCCCTTGAGCAGGGTGACGACGGCGAAGACGAGGTTGACCGCGAGGACCAGGACGGCGAGCCAGAAGTCGCCGGTGACGTCGTCCCACCCGAGCGGCCGGGCGCCCAGGAGCAGCAGGCCCGTCACGGCGACGGCGACGAAGACGGCGTCGACCGAGGTGCGGCCCGCTTCGGCCCAGTAGACGTCGCGCAGGTGCAGAAGCAGCGCGAACTCGTCGAGCACGAGGCCGGAGCCGACGCCGAACAGCGCCGCGGTGACGGCGATCCAGCCCTCGGCGGCCGGGCCGAGCAGCAGCGCGGCCACGCCGCTGACCATCATCAGGATCACGCCGAACACGACGTGGTGGACGTGCGTCTCGCCCACGCTGACGTTCCTGAACCACCACCGGGCCCGGGCCCGGATCAGCCGCACGTTGATGCGCGTGAAGACGAACGTCACGATCAACGCCACGAAGAAGCAGAACAGCGGCAGCCGGTGGGTGTCGACCACGGCCCGCTGGAAAACCTCACCCATCGGCACGCCCCCCGGGCCGACTCTACCCAGGTGATCTCATCAGGCCAGGAACCCGCGCAGCAGGGCGGCCGTGCCTTCGAGGTGCTCGGCCACCGCCCGCGAGGCGCCGTCGGGGTCGCCCGCCAGGATCGCCGACACGATCGCCTGGTGCTGCGCGGCCGCGTGGGCGATGTTCGGCCCCAGCACCGGAATGGCGTTGAGCAGGTCGGTGACCCGCAGCCGCGCGTCGGCGCACGCCGCGGCGAGCAGCGGCGATCCGGTCAGTTCGGCGATCGACAGGTGGAAGGCCGTGTCGAGCCGGCGGTAGTCGGACGGCGCGGCCCCGTTCACGTCGGCCAGGCGCCGCAGCAACATCGCCCGCTGCGCCGAGTCGAGGGTGAGGGTGGCCAGGATCTGCGCGGCGCCGCACTCGACGGCCATCCGGAAGGTCAGCGCGTCGGCCAGGTCGCCCGCGCCCATCTGGTTGACCGCCTCGGCGAGGTCGCCGCCCGACGGGCCGGGCGGGCGGTAGATCACGAACGCGCCGCCGTAGCGTCCGCGCCGCACGTCGAGGTAGCCGGCCTCCTGCAACGACCGGATCGCCTCGCGCAGGGTGACGCGGCTGATGCCCAGGTGGACGGCGAGATCACGCTCGGACGGCAGCCGCTCCCCGTGGGGGACGACACCCAGTTTGACGGCCTGGAGCAGCCGTTCGACGGTCTCCTCGAACGCGTTCCCGGCCCGGACCGGGCGCAACAAAGATCCGAGTTGTGTTTCTTTCACCCCACCCTCCCCAGTTGGGCTCCTCATTGGTATTTTTTCATACCGTAGAAGGTGAGGCGCGGTGTGCTGACGGTCGACGAACTACGGGCAGAGGTGCAGGCGGGCCGGATCGACACCGTCCTGCTCGCCGTGACGGACATGCAGGGCCGGTTGCAGGGCAAACGCCTGTCGGCGCGGCACTTCCTCGACGAGGTCCTGCACCACGCCGCCGAGGGCTGCAACTACCTGCTGGCCGTCGACGTGGAGATGAACACGGTCGGCGGATACGCGATGTCGTCGTGGGAGCACGGCTACGGCGACTTCGTCATGAAGCCCGACCTGGCCACCCTGAGACGGGTCCCGTGGCAGGAGGGCACCGCCCTGCTGCTGGCCGACCTGGTCTGGGAGGACGGCTCCGACGTCGTCCCGAGCCCCCGCCAGATCCTCAGACGGCAGACCGCCCGGCTGGCCGAACGCGGCTGGACCGCCTTCGTCGGCACCGAACTGGAGTTCTGCGTCTACCGCACCAGCTACGAGGACGCCTGGCGGTCGGGCTACCGCGATCTCGTCCCCGGGAACCTCTACAACGTCGACTACTCCCTGCTCGGCACGGCCCGGGTGGAACCGCTGCTGCGCCGCATCCGTCTCAGCATGGAGGGCGCCGGCCTGTACGTGGAGTCGGCCAAGGGCGAATGCAACCTTGGTCAACATGAGATCGCTTTCAAGTACGCCGACGCCCTCACCACCTGCGACAACCACTCCGTCTACAAGAACGGGGCCAAGGAGATCGCGGCCGAGGAGGGCATGTCCCTCACGTTCATGGCCAAGCCGAACCAGCGCGAGGGCAACTCCTGCCACGTCCACATCTCGCTGAGAGACGCCGACGGCACCCCGGTGATGGCCGGCGACGGCCCCCACGGCCTGTCGAAGACCGGCGAGCACTTCATCGCCGGTCAGCTCAGGGCGATGCGCGAGTTCACCCTCCTGTACGCCCCCAACATCAACTCCTACAAGCGCTTCGTGGCCGGCTCCTTCGCCCCGACGGCCGTCAAGTGGGGCGTCGACAACCGCACCTGCTCGCTCCGCCTGGTCGGCCACGGCGGCTCGCTCCGCATCGAGAACCGGGTCCCGGGCGGCGACGTCAACCCCTACCTGGCCGTCTCGGCCCTCATCGCGGCGGGCCTCGCGGGCATCGACGACGAACTCCCGCTGGAAGACGCCTTCACCGGCAACGCCTACGCCTCGGGCGCCGACACGGTCCCCTCGACGCTGCGTGACGCGCTGGCGGTCTTCGAGGGCTCTACGCTCGCCAGGGACGCCTTCGGCGACGAGGTCGTCGACCACTACGCGAACAACGCCCGGGTCGAGCTGGCCGCCTTCGACGCGGCGGTCACCGACTGGGAGCTCTATCGGGGGTTCGAACGGCTGTGAAGATCATCAACCCGGCCACGGAGCAGGTCCTGGCCGACGTCGAGCTGGCCGATCCCGCCGAAGTCGACCGGGCGGTCGAGCGGGCGCGAAGGGCGTACCGGACCTGGAGAGAGGTCGCCCCCGGCGAACGGGCCCGCCTGCTGCGGGCCTTCGCCGCCCTGGTCGAGCAGCACGCCGAGGAGCTCGCGCGGCTGGAGATCGCGAACGCCGGGCACACCGTGGGCAACGCCCGCTGGGAGGCCGGCAACGTCCGTGACGTGCTGAACTTCTACGCGGGGGCGCCCGAGCGCAACCACGGCAGGCAGATCCCGGTGCCCGGCGGCGTCGACCTCACCTTCCAGGAGCCGCTGGGCGTGGTCGGGGTCATCGTGCCGTGGAACTTCCCGATGGTGATCATGATGTGGGGCGCGGCCCCGGCGCTCGCGGCGGGCAACACCGTCATCGTGAAGCCCGCCGAGTGGACCCCGATGACCGCGCTGAGACTGGCCGAGCTGGCTCTGGCGGCCGGCCTCCCCGAGGGGGTGCTCCAGGTCGTGCCCGGCGCGGGGGAGGTCGCGGGCGCCCGGCTGGTCGAGCACCCCAACGTCGCCAAGATCGTGTTCACCGGGTCGACCGAGGTCGGCAAGCTGATCGCGGCGCAGGCCGCGCGGCAGGTCAAACGGGTGACGCTGGAGCTGGGCGGCAAGTCCGCGAACATCGTCTTCGCCGACTCGGATCTCGACAAGGCTGCTCGAAGCGCCCCGATGGCCGTCTTCGACAACAGCGGCCAGGACTGCTGCGCCCGATCGCGCATCCTGGTGGAGCGTTCCGTCCACGACGAGTTCCTCGCCCGGCTCACCGAGGCGGTGAAGGCGATCAGGACGGGCGACCCCACGGCCGAAGACACCCAGATGGGCCCGCTGGTCAGCGCCGAACATCTGGCCCGGGTCACCTCATATGTGCACGAGCCCTATTTCCAGGGCAGTTGCCCCGAGGGCCCCGGCTACTGGTTCCCGCCGACGATCCTCACCGGCGACGACGACCCGGCGTACCGCGAAGAGGTCTTCGGCCCGGTCGTGTCGGTGGTCGCCTTCGACGACGAGCACGACGCGGTCCGGATGGCCAACGACACCCCCTACGGCCTGTCGGGCTCCATCTGGACCCGCGACGTCGGCCGGGCGTTCCGGGTCGCGCGCGGGGTCGAGGCGGGCAACCTCAGCGTCAACTCCCACTCGTCGGTCCGCTACTGGACGCCCTTCGGCGGCTTCAAGCAGTCGGGCCTGGGCCGTGAACTTGGCCCCGACGCGCTCGCCGCCTTCACCGAGACCAAGAACGTCTTCATCGCAACGGAGTAGGAAGCACATGCAACGGTTGCAGGACCGGGTCGCCGTCATCACCGGCGCCGCCGGGGGAATCGGGCTGGCGACCGCGCGCAGGTTCGCCGAGGAGGGCGCGCGGCTCGTCCTCGCCGACCTCGACGAGGAGGCCGGGCGGCGCGCCGCCGAGGAGGTCGGCGGCCTGTTCGTCCGGGCCGACGTGGCTCAGGAGGACGACGTCGTCCGGCTGTTCGAGACCGCCCAGAACGAGTTCGGCAGCGTCGACATCGCGTTCAACAACGCCGGGATCTCCCCCGCCGACGACGACTCGATCCTGACCACCGGCCTCGACGCCTGGCGGCGGGTGCAGGAGGTCAACCTGACCAGCGTCTACCTGTGCTGCAAGCACGCCATTCCCTACATGCGGCGGCAGGGCAAGGGGTCGATCATCAACACCGCCTCGTTCGTGGCGGTCATGGGGTCGGCGACGTCGCAGATCTCCTACACCGCGTCCAAGGGCGGCGTGCTGGCGATGACCCGCGAGCTGGGCGTGCAGTTCGCGCGCGAGGGCATCAGGGTCAACGCGTTGTGCCCCGGCCCGGTCGACACGCCGCTGCTGCGGGAGTTGTTCGCCAAGGACCCCGAGCGGGCGCAGCGCCGTCTGGTGCACGTGCCGCTCGGCCGGTTCGCACGGGCCGAGGAGATCGCCGCCGCCGTGGCGTTCCTGGCCTCCGACGACGCGTCGTTCATCACCGCCGCCGAGTTCCTCGTCGACGGCGGCATCTCCGGGGCGTACGTGACACCGCTGTGAGACCGGTGATCGGCATCACGTGTTACGCCGAACCCGCGCGTTTCACGGTCTGGCACACCCCCGCGGCCCTGTTGCCGTGGGACTACGTGAGGCACGTCGAACGGGCCGGCGGGCAGCCGGTGATCCTGCCGCCCGCCGGTGACCCGGGCGAGCTCGTCGGCCGTCTCGACGGCCTGATCGTGGCCGGGGGCGGCGACATCGACCCCGGCCGTTATGGCAGCGTTCCACACCCCAAGACGGGATATATCCGGCACTTCCGCGACGACGCGGAGTTCTCCCTGGTCAAGGCCGCGCTCCAGGCCCGGATACCGCTGCTGGGCATCTGCCGCGGCCTCCAGGTGCTCAACGTGGCGCTGGGCGGCACCCTGGTCCAGCACCTGCCCGACGTGTGCGGCACCGACCGTCACTCCCCCGCGCCGGGGGTCTACGGCAGGGTTCCGGTACGTCTCGAAGGGCCGCTGCGCCGGCTCTACGGCACCGACCTGATCTCCCCGGCCCACTACCACCACCAGGCCGTCGACCGGCTGGGGACAGGACTCGAAACGATCGCGCGCGCCGACGACGGCACGATCGAGGCGGTCATGCTCGACGACACGGTCTGGGCGGTCCAGTGGCATCCGGAGGCCGACGAGGAGGCGCCGGTGTTCGGGTCGTTCGTCACCCGCGCCGGGTTTCGCCCGGCCATACGGGGCAGATAGGCTGACCGCACACCATTGATCCCGTGCGGGAGAGCGCCCTGGCAGCCGGCCAGGGTCCCTGAAGGAGCAAGCCCTCCCCGCGAACCTCTCAAGGCAAAGGACCGTGCGGGCGAGGTGTCCTCTGGAAAGCAGGCCGGTGGCCTCGCCGAAGGTGAAAGTCCGGCAAAACTCGGGCGAAGCTCTCAGGCACCCATGACAGAGGGGGAGGATGCTGACATCCGACCTTATTCGAGGTGCGCTTCATGTCCCGACCGACCCCGCTGCACGAGGTGCACAAGAGCCTCGGCGCGACCCTGACCGACTTCGCGGGCTGGCTGATGCCGCTGCGCTACGGCAGTGAGTCGGCCGAGCACACCGCCGTCCGCACCGCCGCGGGGCTGTTCGACCTGTCCCACATGGGCGAGATCCACGTGACCGGCGCGGGCGCCGCCGACGCGCTCGACTACGCGCTGGTCGGCAACCTGGGCGGCCTGGAGCCGGGCCGGGCCCGCTACACGATGATGTGCGACGCCGACGGCGGCATCGTCGACGACCTGATCGTCTACCGGCTCGCGCCGGAGGAGTTCATGGTCTGCGCCAACGCCTCCAACTACCTCCGCGTGGCCCGGGAGCTCACCGACCGCGCGAAGAACCACGACGCCGTGGTCGACGACCGCTCCGACTCCTACGCGCTGCTGGCCGTCCAGGGTCCGCGCTCCCCGGAGATCGTGGCCAAGCTCACCGACGCCGACCTGGTGAACCTCAAGTACTACACCGGCCTGCCGGGCACGGTCGCGGGCGTCGACGCGCTGATCGCCCGCACCGGCTACACCGGCGAAGACGGCTTCGAGTTGTTCGTCGCGGCCGGCGACGCGGTGAAGTTGTGGGGCGCGCTCATGGAAGCGGGCGCCGCCGAGGGCCTGGTGCCCGCCGGGCTGAGCGCCCGCGACACCCTGCGGCTGGAGGCCGGCATGCCGCTGTACGGCAACGAGCTCACTGCGGCCACCACGCCCATGGACGCCGGGCTCGGCAGAGTCGTGCGCTTCGACAAGCAGGGCGACTTCGTCGGCCGCGCCGCGCTCGACGGCCTGGAGCCGGGCAGGCGCCTGGTCGGCCTGGTGATGAAGGGCCGCCGTGTGCCCCGCCACGGCTTCGCCGTCGTCGACGCCGACGGCGCCGTGGTCGGCGAGGTCACCAGCGGCGCCCCGTCGCCGTCGATCGGCCGTCCGATCGCGATGGCCTATGTGACCGCAACCCCCGCCGCCGTGGACATCCGCGGCTCCCACGAACCGGTCGACGTCGTTGACCTGCCTTTCTACAGGAGGAAGAAGTGAGCAGCATTCCCGACGAGCTCAGCTACACCAAGGAGCACGAGTGGGTGGCCGGGCTCGATGACGGTCTGACCGTCACGGTGGGAATCACCGCCTACGCGTCCGAGCAGCTCGGCGACGTCGTGTACGTCCAGCCGCCGGAGGTCGGGGCGAGCATCGAGGTGGGCGACGCGGTGGGCGAGGTCGAGTCGACCAAGTCGGTCAGCGACATCTACGCGCCGGTGGGCGGCGAGGTCACGGCGGTCAACTCGGCCGTCGTCGACGACCCCTCGCTGGTGAACAGCGACCCCTACGGCGAGGGCTGGTTGTTCCAGGTGCGCGTCACCGGCACCCCCGACGACCTGCTCACCGCCGAGGAGTACACCGCCCTGATCTCCGGCGACAGCTGATCGTCGGCCCATGGCGATCAGCGTCTTCGACCTGTTCAAGGTGGGCATCGGGCCGTCCAGTTCACACACGGGCGGCCCGATGGCGGCCGCGCACAAGTTCGCGCGCGGCCTGCTCCGCGACGGTCTGCTGGAGAAGACCGTGAAGGTGCGGGTCGTCCTCTACGGCTCCCTCGGCCTGACCGGCAAGGGCCACGGCAGCGACAAGGCCGTGCTGCTGGGCCTGTCCGGGGAGAAGCCCGAGCTCGTCGACGTCGACGCGGTCGACGGCAAGCTGGCCGCGATGCGAGCGGCGGGCACGGTGTCGCTGATGGGGCGGCGTTCGGTCCCGTTCGTGGTCGGCGACGACCTGGTGTTCGAACGGAAGATCTCGTTGCCCCACCACCCCAACGGCATGCGGTTCACCGCCTGGGGCGACAGCGGCGACGTGCTGCGGGAGAAGGTCTACTACTCGGTCGGCGGCGGGTTCGTCGTCGACGAGAACGCCACCGGCGCCGACCGCATCAAGCCCGACGACACCCCGCTCCCCCATCCGTTCACGACGGCGGGTGAGCTGCTCGCGCGGTGCGCCGAGACGGGGCTGTCGATCTCGGGGCTGATGATGGCCAACGAGCGGGCCTTCGGCCGTACCGAGGACGAGATCAAGTCGGAGCTGCTGCACCTGTGGCGGGTCATGGACGAGTGCGTCCGGCGCGGGTCGTCGCGTGAGGGCGTGCTGCCGGGCGGGCTGAAGGTGAAACGCCGGGCCCACCAGTTGCAGCGCCGCCTCCAGAGCGAACCGGCCGACGGCGACCCGCTCCAGGCGATGGACTGGGTGACGCTGTTCGCGCTGGCCGTCAACGAGGAGAACGCGGCGGGCGGGCGCATCGTGACCGCGCCGACGAACGGCGCGGCCGGGATCGTGCCGGCGGTGTTGTCCTACTACACCCGGTTCATCCCGGGCGCCGACGACGACGCGGTGGTGCGGTTCCTGCTCACGGCGGGCGCGGTCGGGGTTTTGTTCAAGGAGAACGCCTCCATCTCGGGCGCGGAGGTCGGCTGCCAGGGCGAGGTCGGTTCGGCCTGCTCGATGGCGGCGGCCGGGCTGACCGAGGTGCTGGGCGGCACGCCCGAACAGGTGGAGAACGCGGCCGAGATCGGCATCGAGCACAACCTGGGGCTGACCTGCGACCCGATCGGCGGGCTGGTGCAGATCCCGTGCATCGAGCGCAACGCGGTCGCGTCGGTGAAGGCCATCGCGGCGGCCCGCATCGCGCTGCGCGGCGACGGGAGGCACTTCGTGTCGCTCGACAAGGCGATCAAGACGATGCGCGACACCGGCCGGGACATGCACGCCAAGTACAAGGAGACCAGCCGCGGCGGGCTCGCGGTGAACGTCATCGAGTGCTGAGAAAGTCCTGGGTGTTCCCATTGGGACTGGCGGTGAAACCCCGACAGTGCTGAAATGTCCACCGGAAAGGCGGTGGACATCATTCCCGCAGGCAAATTCGTCCGGACGCACTGGCTCTTCCTCGGCCTCCTGATGTCGGGGATTGTGATCCGGGTCATCGCCAGCCTCGGTTACCGTCCTGCCCTGTGGTTCTGGGCCGACTCGTTCTCCTACCTGAGCTCGGCCCTGGACCTGCGTCCGCTGGAGTCGCGGCCGTCCGGCTACTCGTTGTTCCTCGCGCCGTTCCGCTCGGTCGTCGCCCTCATCACCGTGCAGCACCTGCTCGGGCTCGGCATCGCGGTCTGCGTGTACGCCGTCCTGCGCAGGCGCACCTTCCTGCCGGCCTGGGCCGCCGCCCTGGCGACGGCGCCGGTGCTGCTGGACGCGTACCAGCTCCAGCTCGAACACCTCGTGATGGCCGACCTGCTGTTCACCTTCCTCGTGGTGGCGGCCGTGACGCTGCTCCTGCTGAACCCGCGGAGCCCGCTCGTGGTCGTCACCGCGTTCCTGCTGCTGGCGTTCTCGGCGATGACCCGCACGCTCGGCCTGCCGCTGATCGGGGTGGCGGCGGTGTGGCTGCTGATCGCGCGGGCGGGCTGGCGGCCGGTGCTGGCCGGGGTCGGCGCGGCGGGGGTCGCGGTGGCCGGATACGCCTTCTGGTACAACGCAGCCTACGGGAGTTACGGCCTGGGCAGCAGCAGCGTGTGGTTGTGGTCGCGCACGATGACCTTCGCCGACTGCGGCCGGATGAACCCGCCGGAGGACCTGAAGGTCCTGTGCCCCGACATCGGCCCACGGCTGGCCGCCCCCGCCTACATCTGGGATCCGCATTCGCCGATCATGAAGACCGGCAAGCAGCGCGACGAGATGGCCTCGGAGTTCTCGATGCTGGCCCTGCGCAGCCAGCCGCTCGACTTCCTGATGACGGGCCTCGGCGACGCGATGTGGGCGTTCCGCTGGGATCGGGTGGTCTATCCCTCACCCGGCACCCAGAGCGCCTACGTGTTCCCCGAGTACGTGAAGCCGCTCACCGACAAGCTCGCCTCGGCCGGGCGGTCGGCCCCGGAACTGATGACGCAATATCAGGGCTCCCGCGCCGACACCCAGGTCGTCGAGCCGTTCGCGTCGTGGACGCGCGCCTACCAGCGGCACGTCTACCTGCGCGGCCCCCTGCTCGGGGCGATCTTCGTCGGCACCTTCCTGGTGATGATCATCCGGTTCCGGGTGGCGACCCTGCTGCCGCTCGGGTTCGCGCTCACCCTCTTGCTGCTGCCCCCGCTGGTCGCCGCGTTCGACCACCGGTACGTCGTCCCGGTCGTCCCCCTCGCCTGCCTGGCGGCGGCCTGCGCGGTGGGGTGGCGGTCAACCTCGGCGAACGTGCACCGTGACCAGGACGGGAAAGAGCGGGTCCCGGCCCGCCGCGCCGCGCACGCGTGACACCGCCTCGGTGTCGATCCGGGAGACGACCTCGTCGAGCGGGGCGCCGGGGAGGCAGCGTACCGAGATCCGGAGCTTCTCCTCCCCCACGGCCCGGACACTGATCTTGTCGACTCCGGGCAGGTCCTTGAGCGCGATGGCCAGCGTCGCGGTGCCGTAGCCGTGCCGCACCCCCTCCTGCCCCAGCCCCAGCGAGCACACCAGCCAGCGGGCGGCGACGAACACCAGCAGCACGACCAGCGCCGCGGCGATCGACCGGGCCCACGGATGGGCGGTGAACGCGGCCAGCTCCCCGATCTTGTAGTCGGCCCGCGCGTCGGACGCGAACAGGACGTAGTTCCCGCCGGTCACCAGCACGACGCCCACGACCGCCAGCCCGAGACGGTCACCGTAGGGGGCGCGCATCTTCTCCGGCACCTGCATTCCGACACTCCTCATGAGCTCTTCCGGCGCAACCGGACGACAACCTCGTGACGGCCGTGCACGCCCAGCCCCTCCAGCCGGTCGCCGACGACCGCGCCGACCTCCTTGAGCAGCCCGCCGGTCCGGTTCCCCCTGGTCAGCACGGTCACCTCGATCTGCCCCCGGCGCAGCCGCACGAAGGCCAGGTCCACCCCCGAGACGGTCATCGCCACGGCGACCAGCGTGCGCTTCAGCCCCACCCGGCTCAGCCCCAGGACGAGCCCGTCGTCGGACACCTCCAGGGGCACCAGGCGGGGACGGCCCGGGATCATCGCCAGCAGCAGCAGCGCGGTCCCGGTCACCACCATCAGCGACCCGGTCAGCGCCACCAGCGGCTCGCCCCAGGCCAGGCCGAGCACGCCGGGCAGCCCCGACCAGCCCGTCGGCCATCCGGCGAACGCGCACACCATCTCGCCCACCAGCGCCGTGCCCAGCACCACCAGGGCGCCCGCGACGCCCGCGCCCGCCGGGGTCCGTCCCGGCCGCAGGGCGCGCATGGCCGTGCGGCGGCGGGCCCGGCGGCGGTCCTTGGTCGTCCGGATCTCGTCTACCGCGCTCATGGTCACCCAGGGATACACGCCCGGAGGGCCGCGATCAGCCCGCCGGGCCCGGATGACTCGATCTTGTGACAGGTTTTGCCGGGCAAATATGAAACATGCTCACAAAAGGCTAGAGTGCTGCCCATGAGCGACCGGCAGCGATACGACCGGGCCACGGCCCATCTCGACCCCCCGCTGGCCGTCGTCGACCTCGACGCGATGGCCGCCAACGCCCGGTCGATGACCGAACGGGCCGCCGGCACCCCGATCAGGGTCGCGTCGAAGTCGATCCGCTCCCGCGAGGTGCTCCGCCGCGTCCTCGACCTACCCGGTTATCAGGGAATCATGGCGTTCACGCTGCCCGAGGCCCTCTGGCTGGCCTCCTCCGGCTTCCGCGACATCCTGGTCGCCTACCCGACCACCGACCGCGCCGCCGTCGCCGCCCTCGCCGCCGACGAGCGCCTCAGCCGCGAGATCACCCTCATGGTCGACTCCCCCGAGCAGTTCCCCCTGCTGACCGGCCGCCATCCGATCCGGGTCTGCCTCGACATCGACGCCGGCTACGTCGTGGGCCGCTTCCGCGCCGGGGCGCTGCGCTCGCCCGTCCGCACCCCCGAGCAGGCCGCCGAGACGGCCCGGCTCATCGGCCGGAACCCGTCGCTGCGCCTGGTCGGCCTGATGGCCTACGAATCGCAGATCGCCGGCCTCGGCGACCGCATCCCCGGCCCCTACGGGATGGCGGTCCGCCTCGTCCAGCGCCGCTCGCGCCGGGAGCTGGCCGTCCGGCGGGCCGCCGTCGTCGAGGCGGTGCGCCAGGTGAGCGACCTGGAGTTCGTCAACGGCGGCGGCACCGGCAGCATCGAGACGACCGCACGGGAATCCGCGATCACCGAGGTGGCCGCCGGATCGGGCTTCTACCACCCGACCCTGTTCGACCGATACAGCAACTTCACCGGCCGCCCCGCGGCCCTCTTCGCCCTCCCGGTCGTCCGCCGCCCCGCCCCCGGCGTCGTGACCGTCCTCGGCGGCGGCTACCCCGCCTCGGGCGCGGGCCCCGGCCGCGCCGCCGTCCCCTACCTGCCGGAAGGCCTGCGCCACAACGGCGACGAGGGCGGCGGCGAGGTGCAGACCCCGCTCCACGGCCGCGCCGCCGACGGGCTCAAGGTCGGCGACCGGGTGTGGTTCCGCCACGCGAAGGCGGGCGAACTCTGCGAACGCTTCGACACCCTGCACCTGATCGAGGGAGACCGGGTGACGGCCACGGCCCCGACCTACCGGGGCGAAGGCCAGACTTTTCTCTGAGAACCTCTTCCGTTACGGCTCCGCCGGGCCGGCCCGCCCGCCGCCTCCGGCGCTCCGCGCGGGCGGCGGCGACCGGCCGCGCCCGGCCCGCGCCTAACGCCTCCGGCGACGCCGAACGATCATGATGATGGCCCCGACGGCGACCACCGCGCCCAGCCCGATCAGCACCGGCGCGATGGGGGAGGCCGGATAGTCGTCGTCCCACGGCTCGTCGGCCGCCGGACGGTGGCCGTTGGGGCTCTGAGCCTGCCCGACCATGTCTCCCAGAGTCGACACGACCTGCTCGGTCTGCGCCTTGACCTGGGACTTCACCTTGGCCACACTACGACCGGCGACCTTCTTGGGGCTCACCCGGTCGGCGATGGCGTCGACCGTCTTGGCCAGTTCGGCGCGAGTGCGCTCTATGCGCCGCTCAAGCGTGTCCGGATCTGGCTCGGCCATGGGGTCGCCTCCTGTCACAGGGTGTGTTCGATCAAGTCTGCCAGGTGCGGGCCGCGCATCCCGCAGCGGCCGAACCGGTAGTTTGTTCGCGTCGAGACACACCGCAACGGAGGCGACATGACCCAGCGACTCGAACCCGGCGACGCCGCCCCCGGCTTCACCCTGACCAGCGCCGACGGCGACGGAGTGTCGCTCGACTCACTCCACGGCAGGCGAGTCGTCCTTTACTTCTACCCAGCGGCGATGACTCCAGGCTGCACCAAGCAGGCCTGCGACTTCCGCGACAACCTGGCCGCGCTCACCGGCAAGGGCGTCACCGTCCTCGGCGTCTCCAAAGACAAACCCGCCAAGCTCCGCCAGTTCGCCGAGCGCGACGCGCTGACCTTCCCGCTGCTGTCCGACGAGAACCTCGACGTCCACAAGGCCTACGGCGTCTACGGCGAGAAGCAGAACTACGGCAAGACCATCATGGGCGTGATCAGGTCGACCTTCGTGATCGACCCCGACGGGAAGATCGAGAAGGCCTTCTACAACGTCCGCGCGACCGGGCACGTGGCACGACTGCTCAAGGAACTCAGGGTTTCCTGAAGGTTGACGGCGGGAGGTAGGATCACTTCCGCCCAGCGGGGTTGTAGCCCAATTGGCAGAGGCACATGACTTAGGATCATGCCAGCGCGGGTTCGAGTCCCGCCAACCCCACTCGCTCGGAACGGCTCGTGGTCGACGCCCCTTCGGGGCGGCTTTCACGAGCCGTGTCTCGCCTCACCCGGGGGGACGACCCCCCGAACCCCCCGATACGAGAGGGCTTCGCCCCCTCGCGCTCCCCCCGGCCGCTTCGCGGCCCTGCGTCGCGTTCGCTCCGGGTCGCTGCGCTCCGGCGAAGGGCTCCGCCCCTCGCGCTCCCTGGACGGCCTCGCTTCGCTCGGTTCGAAGCGGGTCATGGTGCTTCCTGTCGCCCGGAGATGAGCTGACCCTCCGCGTTTCCCCGATCACCCTCTACTGTGCTGCCGGAAGTCTGGGCCGCCGTCCAGGGCTCTCAGCCTTTTGGCGATCTCGGTCACGTCGTCGAGTTCGCCGGTGGTGACGGCGATGACCACGTTCTCGGCGGCGTCGGCGTCCGTGCCGACGAGGATCTCGCCGTTCAATTCCAGGAAGACGACGGCGCAGGTCCAGCCCAAACGTTTGTTGCCGTCGACCAGAGGGTGACCGATGATCACGCTCTGCATCAGGGCTGCGGCCTTCGTCCACAAGTCCGTATACGCGTCCTGGCCGAAGACGCTGGTCTGCGGGCGCAGAACCGCCGCGTGCAGGAGACCACCGTCACGTATGCCCACCGAAGGCAGGATCTCCTCGGCGATGGCGAGGACGTCGGTCGTGGTCAGGTAGACCGTCACTGCGACAGGCGGCGCAGCAGCTCCGCGTCGCGCTGGGCGACCTTACGGGCGATGCCCCGCACCGCGCTCGTCTGACGGCGGGCCAGGTGCTCCTCGATCGCGATCACGATCTCGGTGTTCAGGCTGTTGCCGTCCTCCTCGGCCACGGCTCGCAGCCGGCCGTGGACCTCATCGGGCAGTCGCAGTCGAAGTTCCATCCGATGATGGTACCTGTCGGCGGTACCGAACAGCGGTGTCACCCGCAGGGCGGCTCTCACTCACTGTCGTACTTCCACGACTTCAGCCTGAGTCGCTTCTTCGACGTGCCCGGGAAGACCACGACCAGGTGTTCCTCGCCTGCGTCGGCGAGCCGCACGTAGACGCGGAGCCGGTAGCGGCCCTTACCCTCGATGGCCAGATTCGGCATCGGGGCGTTCGCGCCCACGTCTCCGCCGTCCGCCTCCGGCACGGTGAGGTGGCCGGTCGGGGTGGTGATCGGCACCTCGGTGACCTGGTCCCAGCCGGCCAGCCGCAGTGGGGGCGCGGCGCGGAAGGCCTTCACGGTGAGGCACAGGTCGATGACGTCGTCAATGTGGCCGACGAGCACCGAACTGCCGGCCGCCCCGACCTGCGCGTCGTCCTTGTAGAGCCGGTCGATCGCCTGCTCGGCCAGTGTCTCGCCCCTTTCGTCCTTCGGGTCGAGGACGAAATAGCCGTAGTCGCCGTCGGCGAACAAGGAGTAGTTGGCCGTGGCCTGGACGACGCCCTTCGTCCGGGGCCACGGGTCGCGGCAGTTCGCGTTCATCTCGGCGATGTAGGCCTTGTTCGCCGCCTCCACCTCCTCGGACGAGCGCAGCAGCTCGGGCTGGGTCGCGCCGATGATCTCCGGGCAGACGTAGACGAGGTCCCACGCGTCGACGCCCCACGAGGCCCGCTCACTTCCCGCCTCCTTCAGCAGCGCCACCTGGGCCTCCCGGTCCCTCGCCCGGCACAATTCCCGGCCGTAGGCGAGGATCTGCTGGTCAGAGGTGCTGTCGGGGAACATGGGCGGGACTCCGCCCATCTGGTCCCGGGCCCGGCACAGGAACGCGTCGTCGCGTTCCTCGGGCTTCAGGTCGCCGAACTGCCGGAATTCGTCGCAGCCGATCGACCAGCCGCTGAAGGTGGTGCGCGGAGCGGACTCCGGCTGGATCAACGCGACGACCGGCAACACGGCCACGGCCGCCACCGCGACGCGGACCAGCCGCCGCCGCGCGGGCGGGAGCGGCTCCGCGGGAAGGCCGCCGGAGGGCATCTCACGAGCGGTCGCCGCGAGCCAGACGACGTGGACGAGCGCCATCGCGTCCATGAAGATCGTCAGAACCAGGCTGTCGCTCGCGAAGCCTCCGGAGAGGAACTGGAGCGGAAACACCAGCACGTAGGTGCTCAACGACAACCAGCCGAAGGTCAGCGTGCCCCGGCTCCACCGGCCGTCGCGATGTTGCCCGACGAGCGTGAGGACGGTCTCCACCAGTCCGCACACCATCAGGCCCCATCCGATGACGATGCCCGGTCCGAGTTCGAGGAGGTCGAGTTCGTCGAGCACCTCGTTGACCATCCCGGCCACCATGACCGCGAACATCGCTCCGGCCGCCGCGCGCAACACACGGGACCGCCAGCGGATGACGAGCAGGTAGAGGACGTAGACGGCGCTCCACAACACAAGGCAGAACACCAGGTCGACCATGTCGGGGAGCAGTCCCAGCGGGAACCACAACACGAGGTCGTACGCCACCGCCAGATACAGCAGCCACCGCAGCGCCCTCTCCCGGCGGTCGAGCGGTCCCGGCG
Organism: Herbidospora yilanensis; assembly: GCF_001570565.1. GTDB lineage: Bacteria > Actinomycetota > Actinomycetes > Streptosporangiales > Streptosporangiaceae > Herbidospora > Herbidospora yilanensis. The sequence goes on from NZ_BBXE01000013.1 coordinate 129,615, forward strand.
CGGGCGGGCGGAGGATCAGCCACAACAACTGGGCCTTCACCAGGGCGGCCACGATGAGCACCACCCTCGTCGTGGCGTCGAGACCGTCAGGTGCGTAGAACTCCAGAAGACCCGGGTACGACCATTCGGCGCCCACCCAGAGCACGTCGTCGCTGAACACCGCGCCCACGGCCACCAGCGCCAGAACCACGCCTACTACTGCAATTCTGAAAATCCGCCATAAAAGCATGGGACGCGATCTTAGCGGGGCATGAATGAACCGGCGAACACACAATCGTGCCTCAGCGATCTCCTGGCGGTGACGAGGCGGCGAGCGGCGAGGCCGGCCAGAACGCCGAGGTCGCGCCAGATGCGAACATTCCGACGCGGTCCGGGACCACGGAATGACACGGACCTCTATTGCCAATACGGCCCATTCACCGTCAATATCCGTCATTAGCCCGGCGAAATACGATCGACCGTCCCGGCACATTCCGATACGAGGTGTCGCCCGAAAGCGGAAAGCCGGAGAAGGCGGCCCCATGAAACCCCCGGGCCGGCCCGATTCAATCTCCTGGGCGTCGAGACCGGGTCCTCCCGTCTCCGGCTGCTCGCCGGCACCCGGCCACCACGATTTGCCCCCGGTAAACCGATCGGTTTACGCTGCTGGAAACAGACCTGTTTACCGGAGGTTCCCATGAAGATCCAAGACGCGACCGTGCTGGTCACCGGTGCCAACCGGGGCATCGGGAAGTCCTTCGTCGAAGAGGCGCTGGCGCGCGGGGCGCGCCGGGTCTACGCCGCCGCGCGTAACCCCGAGGCCGTCACCACGCCCGGCGCCGTGCCCGTACGGCTCGACATCACCGACCCCGCCCAGATCGCCGAGCTCGCGGGGCGGCTCACCGACGTCGACATCGTCGTCAACAACGCCGGGGTCGCGATCAGCACGTCGATCGTCGGCGACGACATCGAGACCATCCGCCGCGAGATGGAGGTCAACTACTACGGGCCCCTCCAGGTCAGCCGCGCCTTCGCGCCCACGCTGACCGAGCGCGAGGGTCACCTGCTGATCGTCAACTCGGCGCTCTCCTGGGCCGTCATCCCGGGCACCGCCCCCTACGCGGCCACGAAGGCCGCCTCCTGGATGCTGGCCAACGGACTGCGCCTCGAACTGGCCCCCAAGGTCGGCGTGACCAGCCTCCACGTCGGGTGGGTCGACACCGACATGACCGCCGGCGTGACCGACGAGAAGGTGTCGCCGGAGGAGGTCGCCCGCGAGGCCTTCGACGGGGTCGAGAAGGGCGCCATGGAGGTGCTCGTCGACGGGACGTCCAAGCAGGTCAAAGCGGCACTGTCACTCGACCCGAGCGCGCTCTACGGAAGCTGAGCGTCGAGCAGGGTCCGCACGGCGGTCAGCAGGCTCCCGGGCATGGGCTCCTTGCGGACCGACGCGTAGGTCATCGCGCCGTCGAACAGCATCATCAGTTGTTCGCCCAGTTGGCCGGGGTCGGCGGCCCCGGCCAGCCGGGCCTCCGCCTCGAAGTGGGCCTGCATCCTCTTCTTGTACGCCACCGCCGCCACCCGCACCGGATGCGCGGGGTCGCGGATCTCGGCCGCCGTGTTCAGGACGGGGCAGCCCGGATAGTCGTCGACCTCCGAGTGGCGGCGGGCCGTGGCGAACACCGCCATGATGCGCTCGGCCGGCGCCAGGCCCGCGTCGGCGGGCGGCAGCAGGTCGGTCAGGACGCAGCTCATCTCCTCGGCCAGATAGGCCTCGATCAGCTCGTCCTTGGTGCGGAAGCGCTGGTAGAGGCTGCGCTTGGAGACTCCGGCCGTCTCCGACAGCAGGTCGACGCCGGTCACGTTGACGCCCCGGCCATTGAAGAGCCGGCGGGCACTGGTGAGCACGCGGTCGCGTACGTCGTCGGAGGGGATCGTCTCTGCCATGGGGCCAAGTCTAACTCGTGGGGAAACAGATGGGTTTACTCCGCGTCGCACGCGTCGATGGCTCCCAGGATGTCCTCGGAACACCGATGCAGGGAGGCCAGCCGATTCTCGTCGAGGGCGTCGATCACGAGCTTCCGCACCGTCGCGACGTGGCCCGGCGCCAGTTTCACGAGATGGGCGTACCCCTCGTCGGTCAGGATGGCGTTGGTGAACCGGCCGTCACCCGGGTCGGGCTCGCGCCTGACCAGGCCGCGCTTCTCCAGCCGCCGCATCAGGTGCGACAGCCGCGACAACTCCGAGTTGACCAGCACGGCCAGGCCGCTCATGCGCATGGTCCGGTCGGGGGCGTCGGAAAGACCGGCCAGCACGTGGTATTCGACGAAGTTGAGCCCGCCGTCGCGCTGGAGCTGCTCCTCCAGGGCGGCGGGCAACCGGGCCAGCATGAGGCTGAACGACCGCCAGGCCGCCAGCTCGTCACTGCTCAACCAGCGCACCCCGTCTGTTGTGGTCATGCTCACAGTCTAGGCTATGACTTGAACGTTCATGTCATTGCCGTCTAGTCTCTCATCTCGTTGAAACTTCAACTTCTGAGGAGTACGAGATGAGCAAGCTGAAGATCGCGGTGATCCTGGGCAGCACCCGTCCCGGTCGCAACGGCAAGGCGGTGGCCGACTGGGTCATGACCCGGGCCAAGGACCGCACCGGCGCCGACTACGAGCTCGTCGACCTGGCCGACCACCCGCTCCCCCACCTCGACGAGGCCTACCCGCCGAGCTTCGGCAACTACTCCGGCGACCACACCAAGGCGTGGGCGGCCACCATCGACTCCTACGACGGGTTCGTCTTCGTCACGCCGGAGTACAACCACTCGACCTCGGGCGTCCTGAAGAACGCCATCGACTACCTCTACAAGGAGTGGAACAACAAGGCGGCCGGCTTCGTCTCGTACGGCTCTCTCGGCGGCGCCCGCGCCATCGAGCACCTGCGCGCGATGCTCAGCGAACTCCAGGTCGCCCACGTGCGGCAGCAGGTGTCGTTCTCGCTGTTCCACGACTTCGAGAACTTCACGCACTTCCAGCCGTCGCAGATCCACGACGCCTCGGCCGACACCCTCTTCGACCAGCTTGAGTCGTGGGCGGGGGCCCTGCGTCAGGTGCGCGCGGGCGTGGCCGCCTGAGCGGCTTACGAGCGGGGGAACTCGCAGCGGAAACCGGTGTCGGTCCGCTCGCAGTACCGGGGGAGGTTCTGCCGCGGACCGGGCTGGTCGACGACCACCCCGAACCTCGGCCGCTCATCCCGCCAGGGCCGGTCGACCGCGACCACGAGAAGGGCGCCGACGATGACGCCCACCAGCCCCGCGGCGAGCAGGGCGACCACACCGAACCGGCGACGGGGGGCCGGTTCGGAAGCGGAGACGGTACGCCATCCAGGGGCGTCCCATCCGGCCCCGCCGGGTCCGAAGGCGTATCCGGCGGGCGTCTTCTTCGCGGCGGCGGGGCCGCCGAAGCGATAACGGGGCGGCGGGGGCGAGGCGAAGCTGCCCGAACGGGGCGCACCGGCCCCAGGGGAACCCGCACCAGGAGAACCCGCACCAGAGGAATCGACGCCGGAAGGGCTCGCGCCGAGGGCCCCGGTGCCGGCGTCGCCGGTCGGGGCGGCGGAACCCGCGCCGGGCGGGTCTGATCTGGTGGAATCCGTGCCGGCCGGGCCTGCGCCGGCAGCACCGGTCGCAGAGGAGTCCGTGTCCGCGGGGCCTGCGCCGAAGGCGCCCGCACGAGCCGGATCCGGGGAAGAGGCCGTGCCGTGAGAGCTCGCGCCGAAGGCGCCGATTCCCACTGTCGGGATCTCCCTGGTGGGGGAGTCGGCCGGGTCGCGCGGCGTGATGTTCGTGTCGTCAGTACCGCGCGGCCCGGCGTCGTGATCCGTCATCGCGAATCGTTTCTCCCTTTAACACCCCAAGGATGCAGCTCCCGAGATACATACTGCCCGGCTCCCCGTAAGAGGCGCGTAAGCGGCGCCCGGTCTGCGACCTGGGTCGTAGAGCCGAATCCGCCGCTAGGCGGACCGTGCCGGGAACTGCGCATACGTACTCTTGAGGCGTGCTCGGCAAGCTACGCGCCCTCAAGCGGCGGCACCCCGCGTGGATCGACACGCTGCTGGTGACGCCGCTGGTGCTGTACTGCCTGCTGAGCGCGCCCGACATCGGCGCCGGGCTCGACATCACCGGAGGTCCGGGCATCGGGACCTGGGGGGTGCTCGGCCTCTCGGCGCTGCTGGTCGGGCCGCTGTTCTGGCGGCGGCGTTTCCCGCTCACGGTGATGGCCCTCGTCTCGGGCGTCAGCCTCGTCCAGTGGCTCGGCGACGTCGCGGCGATCCCGGCCAACCTCGCCGTGCTGGTGGCGATGTTCACCGTCGCGGCGTCGTGCTCGTTGCCGTGGGCCGTGGCCGCGGGGGCCGTCGCCGAGCTCGGGACCGGCATGGTGCTGAGCGACTGGGGCGAGCTCGACCTGGAGATCTTCCTGAACGCCTCGGTGTTCGTGGTCGCCGTCTGGATCGGCGGCATCTACGTCAACATGCGGCGGCGTTTCGTGGAGAACCTGGTCGAACGGGCCGAACGCGCCGAGAGGGAGCGCGACCAGCAGGCGCTCATCGCCACCGCCGCCGAGCGCGCCCGGATCGCGCGGGAGCTGCACGACGTCGTCGCCCACAACGTCAGCGTCATCGTGGTCCAGGCCGACGGGGCCGGGTTCGCCATCGACAGCGACCCCGACCAGGCCAAACGGGCCGTCGAGGCGATCTCGGCGACCGGCCGGCAGGCGCTCGCCGAGATGCGGCGGCTGGTCGGCGTGCTGCGCGACGACGGGGCGCGGTCGGAGGAGTACGCGCCCCAGCCGGGGCTCGGCCAGCTCGACGAGCTCGTACGTCAGGTGCGCGCGTCCGGGCTGCCGGTGGACGTCCAGGTGGAGGGCACACCCGATCATCTCGCGGAAGGACTACAACTGGTGATCTACCGGATCGTCCAGGAGGCGCTGACCAACACCCTCAAACACGGCGGTCCCGGGGTGAAGGCCACGGTCCAGGTCGTCTACGGCCCCCGCGACGTGCTGTTGCGGATCGCCGACGACGGCCGGGGCGCCGCCTCGGCCACGGGCGAGGGCGGCCACGGCCTCATCGGCATGCGCGAACGGGTCTCCATGTACGGCGGCGACGTCCACGCCGCCCCCAGGCCCGGCGGCGGCTTCCTCGTGGTGGCGCGCATCCCGGCGGGGGGCCCGCGATGATCCGGGTCATCCTGGTCGACGACCAGGAACTGGTCAGGGCCGGGTTCCGCATGGTTCTGGGCGCGCAGCCCGACATCGAGGTGGCGGGCGAGGCCGGCGACGGCGCCGCCGCCGTGGAACTGGTCAGGGGCGGCCTGGCCGCCGACGTCGTGCTGATGGACGTGCGGATGCCGCGCATGGACGGGGTCGAGGCCACCCGGCTGATCACCTCGTCGCCGAACCCGCCCAAGGTCCTCATCCTCACCACGTTCGACCTCGACGAATACGCCTTCGCGGCGATCCGGTCGGGCGCGTCGGGCTTCCTGCTGAAGGACGTGCCGCCGGCCGACCTGCTGAGCGCGATCAGGTCGGTGCACGACGGCGACGCCGTGGTCGCGCCGTCGACCACGCGTCGGCTGCTCGACCTCGTCTCCGCCTACCTGCCCGAGGCGCCCACGGCCCCGGAGCCCGACAGCCTGACCGCCCGGGAGCGGGAGGTCCTCGTCCACGTGGCGCGGGGGTTGTCCAACGCCGAGATCGCCACCCGGCTCACCCTCGCCGAGGCCACCGTGAAGACCCACCTGGGGCGGATCCTGGCCAAGCTGGAGCTGCGCGACCGGGCGCAGGTGGTGGTCTACGCGTACGAGACCGGGATGGTCGGCCGAAAGTCTGACCCCCGGCTACCTCCCCGGTAGCAACAGAGGCCCCGGAGGCGACCGCAGAACCAGGCGAAGGCCGTCCGGGCGACCGAAGAGAAGTCATGGGCGCGTCAATAGCGTTGACGACCATGACGATGACTACCGACGTCCGCGCCGCCGTGGTGGCACGGGGGCTCAGCAAGATCTACGGCCAGGGCGACGCCGCCGTCCACGCGCTGCGCGGCATCGACGTGAGCTTCGCCACTGGGGCGTTCACGGCGATCATGGGGCCGTCGGGGTCGGGCAAGTCCACCCTGATGCACTGCCTGGCCGGGCTCGACACGGTCAGCTCGGGCCATGTGCACATCGGCGACGCCGACATCACGACCTTGTCCGACAAGCAGCTCACGCTGCTGCGCCGTGAGCGCATCGGGTTCGTGTTCCAGGCCTTCAACCTGTTGCCCACCCTGACGGCGGAGCAGAACATCCGCCTGCCGCTGGAGATCGCCGGGCGGCAGGCCGACCAGGTTCTCATGGACCGCGTGGTCGAGACCGTGGGGTTGCGCGACCGCCTCTCCCACCGGCCGAGCCAGCTCTCCGGCGGCCAGCAGCAGCGTGTGGCGGTGGCCCGCGCCCTCATCAGCAAGCCCCAGGTGATCTTCGCCGACGAGCCCACCGGCAACCTCGACTCCCGCAGCGGCGCCGAGGTCCTGTCGTTCCTGCGCCGGTCGGTACGCGAACTCGGCCAGACGATCGTGATGGTCACCCACGACCCGGCGGCCGCCTCCTACGCCGACCGCGTGGTGTTCCTCCGCGACGGGCTGCTGGTCAGCGAAGTGACCCAGCCGACCCCGCAGAGCGTCCACGACATGCTGCTGAAGCTGGAGGCCTGAGCCGTGTTGCGCACCACGCTGGCCGGGCTGGTGGCACACCGGCTCCGGCTGCTGCTGACCTCGCTGGCCATCACCCTCGGCGTCGGCTTCATCGCGGGCACGTTCGTGCTGACCGACACCATCGAGCAGGGCTTCCGCCAGCTCTTCACCGCCGACGCCGGCAAGGTCGCCGTCGCGGTCACCCCGAAGGACGAGGACATCCCGGAACAGGTGCTGGCGAAGCTCCGGACCCTGCCCGGTGTGGCCGGCGCGCAGGGGCTCGTGCGGGGCACCGCGCCGCTGCTCGACAAGTCGGGCCGGGCCGCCGGGTCGACCGCGACGAGCGGCATCTCCGTCGTCGCCGGGCCGCTCGACCGGACGAACTACGTCAGCGGCCACGCCCCGGCCGGGCCCGGCGAGGCGGTGCTCGACGAGAACACCGCGCGCACGCGGCAGTTCGAGGTCGGCGACACCGTCACCGTGCTCGACCTCGCCGAGAAACGCCGCCAGTTCTCCCTGGTCGGCATCATCGACGTGGGCGTCGACCAGAACCTCGCCTTCACCGGGGCGGTCGGGTTCGACACCGCCACCGCGCTGGAGATGACCGGCGAGAAGGGCTACCACGAGGTCGACCTGGCCGCCGCGGCCGGGGTCTCCCCCGAGACGCTCAAGAAGACCGTGTCGGAGGCGCTCGGGCAGACGTACACGATCAGGACCGGCGAGGAACTGGCCGAGAAGCTGGCCCTCGACGGCAACGTGCAGCTCGACTACCTGATGCTCGTGCTGCTGCTGTTCGGGTGCGTGGCGATGTTCGTGGCGGCGCTGGTCATCTACAACACGTTCAACATCCTGGTCGCGCAGCGGACCCGGGAGATGGCGCTGCTGCGCTGCATCGGGGCGACGCGCGGGCAGGTGTTCCGGTCGATCCTGCTGGAGTCGGTGGTCGTCGGGCTGATCTCCTCGGCGCTGGGGCTGCTGGCCGGGCTCGGGCTGGGGGCGCTGGCCCTGAACGTGATGGGGCGCTTCGACACGCCCGTCCCGGCCGGCGCGAGCCTCGCGCTGACGCCGCGCACGATCGTGTCCGGGCTGGTCGTCGGGCTGCTGGTGACCGTGGTCGCGGCGGTGCTGCCGGCCCGCGGGGCGACCCGGGTGGCGCCGATCGCGGCGCTGCGCAGCCAGGTCGAGGAGCAGACGTTCCGCGCCGGGCTGGCCCGGTCGCTCATCGCCGGGCTGCTGCTGGCGGGCGGCCTCGCGCTGACCGGCGTGGCGATCTGGGGGCTCGGCGGCGACGCCGGGCTGCTGACCGCGATGGGCGGCGGCGCGGTGTTCTTCCTCGGCGTGATCGTGGTCGGGCCGGTGCTGATGCGCCCGCTCGGCGCGTTCGCCGGGTGGGTGCCGCGCAAGGTCTTCGGCGTGCCCGGACGGCTGGCCGTCGACAACTCCCGCCGCAACCCGAAGCGGGCCGCCACCACGACGGTCGCGCTGACCATCGGCGTCACCCTGATGACCCTCATCTCGGTGATCACCGCCAGCACCCGCGAGACGGTCGTCAGCAGCCTCGACGAGCAGTTCCCCGTCGACTTCATGATCACCGCGCAGTACGGCCGCCAGGACGCCACGCCCCTCCTGCCCGCCGAGGTGCCCGCCACGCTGCGCGCGTTGCCGGAGGTCGGGCTGGTCGCCGAACTCCGGCAGACCGACCACGGAGGCGCCTTCGTCGGCAGCCTCCCCGACGGCGCGGCCTTCCGGCCGGAGGTCCTCTCCGGCTCGATCGCCGCCCTCGGCCCCGGCACCGTCGCGTTGTCCGAGAACCAGGCCAAGGACCTGGGTGCACGGGTCGGCGACACCGTCCCCCTCGACACCGCCGAGGCCGGGAAGGTCGACCTCAAGGTGGTGGCCCTGATCGCCGACGGCAGTCTCAACGAGGCCATGCCCTACACGGTCACCGTGGCCGACTTCGAGAAGTACTACGGCAAGATCGGCCCGGCCCGCGTCTACGTCAAGGCCAAGGACCCCGCCGCCGTCGACGCCTCCCGCCGGGCCGTCGAGTCGGCGCTGCTCGCCTACCCGACCGCGCAGCTCTCCAGCGCCGCCGAGGTCCGCGGCGAGTTCGACGACGCCTTCGACATGATGTTCACGATCTTCGCCGCGCTGCTCGGCCTGGCGATCCTGATCTCGCTGCTCGGCATCGCCAACACCCTGTCGTTGTCGGTGCACGAACGCACCCGCGAGTCGGCGCTGCTGCGCGCCCTCGGCCTCACCCGGCCGCAACTGCGCGGCATGCTCTCGATCGAGGCGCTGGTGCTGGGCCTGGTCGGGGCGATGGTCGGCGTCGTCATCGGCGTCGCCTTCGGGTGGGCGGCGCTGCAGACGATCCCGAACGAGACCGTCTTCGTCGTGCCGGTCGGGCAGGTACTGCTCTATCTGGTGCTGTCGGCGCTGGCCGGGGTGCTGGCGGCGGTGCTGCCCGCGCGCCGGGCGGCCAACGCCTCCATCGTGGGGTCGCTGGCGTCGAGTTAACGGGGCACGTGGTCGGGCCACTGCTCGGCCACGAACTCCGGCCCCAGCAGGGGGCGGACGGCCAGCTCGCCGGTGCGCCGGTCGATGACGATGCAGCCGCCCCCCACGGTCGCCGGCAGGACGCTCGGGTCCTCCGGCTCGTCGTCTCTCACCCAGGCCACGAACCCGTCGTCGAAGGCGTAGACGGCGACGTCGGCGGACCGGGCCCGCCCCCCGTTGAACCACTCCTCGGCCAGCGCGCGGGCGGTCTCCGGGCTCACACCCGCTGACCCGCGCGGTCGAGGACCACGCAGAAGACCCCCGTCACGTTCTCGTACGGCGGCTCGATGGCCATGTGTCCCCGCTGTGCGTCGATCCACAGCACCTCCCCCATTGAGTTCACGGCGTTCCACGCGTGGCTGCCCCCCTGGGGCCAGCGCGTGATGAGCACGGTCGCGGCGCCGTGCCCGGCCGACCGCAACCGCCCGGCCACCACCCCGTAGGCGCGGCGGCCCTGCCCGACGTACTCGAAGCGATGGCCGAGCCACTGCTCGGCCCTGGCCACCCCGCCCGCCTCCCCCGAGAGGACGGGCTTGCCGACCCGGTCGTATTCGGGCTGCCGGGCCGCCGCCACGACGGGTTCGCCGTGCCACGACGACATGACCGACAGGGCGCAGTCGATGGCGTTGGTCGACCGGAACGGATCGTCGGTCGGCCCTTCGGCGTTGATCAGCCGGATCCAGGTGCCGCGCGGATCGGGGAACCGGCAGCTCAACGCCTCGGCGAGATCTCGTTGTGCCTGCGGGTCGGGTCTCGCCAGCCCGCCCGGCACCCCATAGGGCCGCGACTCCTCCAGCGGGCGCGGCCGGGTCGCCCGGTCGAACCAGTCGTCGCCCGTCGGCGGCAACCGGGACGGCGACTGGGACGGCCACGGATCGAGGGACGGCGCGGGGGTCTCGGCGGCCTTCTCGTAGTCACGCCACCGGCGCCCGTCGCCGGTGACGACGGGATTGTAGACGCCGGTCGGCAACCGCCACCGGGACTGACGCTCGGCCATCGACCCCTTCCCCCTTCGATGTGACCGATCGTAAGGGGGCGACTCCGGTGAGCAACCGGCTTTCCCGAATCCTGCCGTCTAGGTGGTCTCGATGAGAACCCGGTGGTAGCCGGTCGCGCCGTTCGGCTCCGGCGGGGCTCCGTGGCTGGTCTGCGTCTCGCCGGTCTCGTCGGTGGCCCGGCACGACAGCGTGTGCAGGCCGCTGGTGAGGTCGACCTCGATCGTCCACTGCCGCCAGGTGTCCAGGCCCGGCACCTCGGCCAGCCTCGCCACCTGCCACGGCCCGTCGTCGACCCTGACCTCGACCTTCGCGATGCCCTTGGTCTGCGCCCAGGCGACCCCGGCGACGACGTTCCGGCCCGGTTTGGTCTTGTTGCGCGGGGTGTCGATGCGCGACTGGGTCTTGATGGGGCCCTTGGCGTCCCAGCCCCGGTCGGTCCAGTACGCCCTCTCCTGGTCGAACCGGGTCACGTTGACGTCGACGACCCACTTGGTGGCCGAGACGTAGCCGTAGAGGCCCGGCACGACCTGCCGGACCGGGAAGCCGTGGGCGACCGGGAGCGGCTCGCCGTTCATGGCGAAGGCGAACAGGGCGTCGCGGCCGTCCATGACGACCTCGACCGGGGTGCCGGCGGTCCAGCCGTCGGCGCTGGTCGACAGCAGCATGTCGGCGCCGGCCTTGATCCCGGCCTCGCGCAGCACCCCGGCCATGGCCACGCCGAGCCAGCGGGCGTTGCCGACGTAGGGGCCGCCGACCGGGTTGGAGACGCACGCGAGCGTGACGTCGGCCTCGACGATGGGGCGTTTCAGCAGTTCGGCGAAGCTGAGCTCGATGGGCCGGTCGACCATGCCGTGGATCTTCAGCGACCACGTGTTCGAGTCGACGCTGGGCAGGGCGAGGGCGGTGTCGACCCGGTAGAAGTCGTGGTTGGGGGTGACGAACGGCGACAGGTTCGGGATCTTGAAGTCGGCCCCGGCGGGCAGCGGCGGCAGCGGCTTGGCCGGTTTCGGCAACTCGGCCGCGACCTGCGCCCGCTCGGCGGCGACGTCGTTCCGGCCGCCGAGCCACACCCCGGCGGCTCCGGTGACCGCGGCGACCCCGGCGCCCGTGGCGATCCCGGTGAACAACCTGCGCCGGTCGATGGTCCTGAGACGGTCACCGGCCAGCATGACCGGCGGCTGCTCAAGCCGGAAGGGCGGCGCGTCCGGGGCGGCCTCGTCTCCGGCCCCTTCTCGGGCGTCGTCCTCCGGCTCATGGCCGGAGACGGCGGCGTCCCGCTCATCGGCGGCCGGTTCGAGCCGCCGGAAGAGCGCCGACAGGGTGGCCGCGCCGGCCCACGCCGCGAGCAGCGAGGGCAGCACGTCGAGCATGCCCGCGTCGGGGCGGGTGGCCGCCGCCCAGGCGCCGAGCACGCCGAACACCAGCAGGGCCAGGCGGCCGTAGCCGACCCTGATGCGGGCCAGCACCCCGAAACCGGCGGCCAGCAGGGCGATCACCACGAAGATGCCGCCGATGAGGACGACCTTGTCGTTCTCGCCGAACGTCGCGATGGCCCAGTTCTTGAGCCAGGCCGGCGACAGGTCGACGGCCGCGCCGCCGACCGCCACGACGGGTGAGGAGCCGCCGCCGATGACGCCGGCCGCGAGCTGGCCGACGCCGACCGCCACGGCCGCGGCGGTCAGCCCGGCGAGGGCCGCGGCCCAGACGGGCGCGGGGTTGCGAGGTGTCACGACCTCGATCCTACGAACGCCCTTCTGTCATGGGAGCCCCAAGTTCTTACGAAACCGAGAACACCTCGGCCAGGACCGGCACCATCGCCCGCATCGAGATGCCGCGGTGGGAGATCGCGTCCTTCTCGGCGGGAGACATCTCGGCGGTCGTGCGGGTCTCGCCGTCGGCGACGAAGATCGGGTCGTAGCCGAACCCCATGGTGCCCCGGGGAGCCCGGATCACGTGGCCGTGCATGACCCCTTCGACCACCCGCTCCTCGCCCGAGGGCAGGGCGAGGGCGGCCACGCAGGCGAAGTGGGCCTGGCGGCGGTCGTCGGGCACGTCGTTGAGCTGGGCCAGCAGCAGGTCGAGGTTGGCCTTGTCGTCGCCGTGGCCGCCCGACCAGCGGGCCGAGAAGATGCCGGGCATGCCGTTGAGGGCGTCGACGCACAGGCCCGAGTCGTCGGCGACGCAGGGCAGGCCGCTCTGCCGGGCCACGGTGTGGGCCTTGAGCAGGGCGTTCTCGGCGAAGGTGAGGCCGGTCTCGGCGACGTCGCCGATCTCGGGGAAGGCCTCCAGGCCGACGAGCTCGATCGGCAGCGCGGCCTCTTCGAGGATGCGCCGCAGTTCGACGATCTTGCCCTGGTTGCGGGTGGCGAGCAGCAGCTTGGTCATGCGAGCGCGGCCTTCTGGATGTCGGTCAGCTCGGCGCAGCCGAGGGTGGCCAGGTCGAGCAGTTCGTCGAGGGTCGCCCGGTCGAACGGCGCACCCTCGGCGGTGCCCTGCACCTCGACGAACGCGCCCTTGCCGGTCATCACGACGTTCATGTCGGTCTCGGCCTTGACGTCTTCGACGTAGCAGAGGTCGAGCAGCGGGGTGGTGCCGACGATGCCGACGGAGACGGCGGCGACCGAGTCGACCAGCGGGTCGCCGGGGCACATGCGCTTCTTGCGCATCCAGGCGATCGCGTCGGCCAGCGCGACGTAGGCGCCGGTGATCGCGGCGGTGCGGGTGCCGCCGTCGGCCTGGAGCACGTCGCAGTCGAGCACGATCGAGTTCTCGCCGAGCGCCTTGTAGTCGACGCAGGCCCGCAGGGACCGGCCGATCAGGCGGGAGATCTCGTGGGTCCGGCCGCCGATCTTGCCGCGCACCGACTCACGCTCACCGCGGGTGTTGGTGGCGCGCGGCAGCATGGCGTATTCGGCGGTGACCCAGCCGAGGCCGCTGCCCTTGCGCCAGCGCGGCACCCCGCTCTCGACGGAGGCGGCGCACAGCACCTTCGTGCCGCCGAATTCGACCAGGACCGACCCCTCGGCGTGGGCGAGCCAGTTCCGCGTGATCGTCACCGGCCGGAGCTGGTCGGGCGAACGTCCATCAGTGCGAGCCATGGGCCTCACCCTAGGTCATAGACCGCACCGGATCGGGCCAACTCGATCTCGCCCGAATAGCCGCCCCGGTCGGCGTCGGCGCGTACGCGCGCGTCGTCGTGCCAGGGCACCAGGTGGGTGAGGACCAGCTTGCCCGCTCCGGCCTTGGCGGCGTGCTCGGCCGCCTGGCGGCCGGTCAGGTGGAGGTCGGGCGGATTGCCGGGTTCGTCGAGGAACGAGGCCTCGCAGAGCAGCACGTCGGTGTCGCCGGCCAGGCCCACGAGGGCGTCGCACTCGCCGGTGTCGGCCGAGTAGGTGACCGAGCGGCCGCCGTGGGCGACGCGCAGGCCGTAGGTCTCCACGGGGTGGTTGACCAGGGCCGCGGTGACCTGGAAGGGGCCGATCTCGAACGTGCCCGGCGACAGGGCGGTGAAGTCGAAGGCGGTCTCCATCGTGGGCTCCTGCGGCATGCCGTAGGCGGCGTTCAGGCGCGCGGGGGCCATCGAGGGGGCGTACACGGGGACCTTGGGGTGGGGGGCGCCCGGGCCGTAGCTGCGGACGACGTGGTAGCCGCACATGTCGAGGCAGTGGTCGGCGTGCAGGTGGGACAGGCAGATCGCGTCGATCTCGAACGGGCTGACGTGACGCTGCAGCGCGCCCAGGGAGCCGTTGCCGAAGTCGACGAGCATCCGGAAGCCCTCGGCCTCGTACAGATAACACGACGACGGGCTCTGGGGGCCGGGGAAGCTGCCGGAGCAGCCGACGACGGTCAGTTTCACGCTGTGCCTCCGAACACGGGCGCGGCCAGTTCGACCGCTTGGATCTCCGGCCCGAGGAACCGCCGCCCGAGGGTCTCGAACAGCAGGGTGTCGCCGGTCGTGCCGAACCGGTGGGCGGGCACGCCCGAGGCCCGCACCAGGCCCCGGTCGCGCAGCACCCGGAAGACGTCTTTGGCGGTCTCCTCGGCGCTCGACACGAGCGTGACGCCGTCGCCGGCGACGTAGGAGATCGCGCCGAGCAGCAGCGGGTAGTGGGTGCACCCGAGGATGAGGGTGTCGCAGCCGGCGTCGAGGATGGGCGTCAGGTATTCGCGCACCGCCTCGATGACGGCCTCGCTCTCGGTCTCGCCGCGCTCGACGAACTCGACCAGGCGGGGGGCGGCGACCCCGACCAGTTCGACGTGCGGAGCCGCGGCGAAGGCGTCCTGGTAGGCCATCGACGCGATGGTGGCCTGGGTGCCGATCACCCCGACCTTCCCGTTGCGGGTGGCCGAGGCCGCCCGCCGGGTGGCCGGCTGGATGACCTCGACGACCGGCACCCGGTAGCGCTCACGGGCGTCGCGCAGCACCGCCGCGCTGGCCGTGTTGCACGCGATCACGAGCATCTTGACGTCGTGGGACACCAGATGGTCGAGCAGTTCGAGGGCGTAGGACCGGACCTCGGCGATGCGCTTGGGGCCGTAGGGCTGGCGGGCCGTGTCGGCGACGTAGAAGACCGGTTCGTTGGGCAACTGGTCGATGATCGCGCGGGCTACGGTCAGCCCCCCGAAACCGCTGTCGAAGATCCCGATGGACCCCTGACCATAACTCTCCACCACGGAGTCAGCTTATGGCCGATCTTGCGGCGCGTCCCCGTGACACCGAGCACACTCTTCAGCCGCGTCCCACCCTCGCGAGCTGCCGGGACTGCGCGACGAGGCGTCCGGTGGAGTCCCACACCTCGGCGTCCTCGTCGAACCAGCCGTCGCCGACCATCCGCCCGGAGGCGAGGACGGTGAGCCAGCCCGGGGCCGGCAGCGCACGCAGGTGCCAGGTGAGCTCGACCGTCGGGGCCCAGCCGCGCAGGCCCGCGCTGAAGACCACCGGGGGCAGCGCGTCGACCGCCAGGGCCAGCACGAACGGGTCGGGCTCCTGGCCGTGCCGCAGGCGGAAGTAGGCGCGCGACTCGGGACGGCCGGTCGGCTCGCCGGTCAGCCAGCCGACGGTCGGCGGGTCGAACAGCAACTCCAGCCGGCCGTTGAGGTGCATGTTCGACTCGGGCTTCGGCTCGGGCAGCGGCAGGCAGGCCTCGGGCGGCGGCATCACGTGCGACGGCTCGCCGGTGTAGACGGGCTCGGCCAGCGGGTCGAGGGTCGCCGTGGTGACCAGGGTCTCCAGGATCGGGCCGTCGGCGCCGACGAGCGAGGCGCGGCTGATCGTCGTCGTCTTGCCGGTCTTCACCTGTTCGACCAGCACCCGCGCCGGGCCGGGCCGCCCGGCCCGCAGGAACTGGGCGCCGGTCGAGACCGGGTGCTCGTGCGGGGAGTCGTCGACCGCCGCCCGCAGCAGCACCGCCATCAGATATCCGCCGTTCAGCGGGCCGCCGATCGAGTAGCCCTCGTCGAGGCACACGTCGTAGACGCCCTCGCCGACCCGGACCGCCCGGGTCGCCTCCCCGAAACCGCTCAACACACCCTCCCGAATGTTGTTCTGGAACACTGTATCTTGACTGGTCCATAGCCGTCCGTACAGGGAGATCCGGGCATTCACCGGCCATGACGGGACGGGAACTGATCGGTCAGTGCGTTTGGGACGTGCGCGGGGTCTGGGTGGGCCACGTGGTCGACGTGCGCATGGTCTCCGGCAGCCGCAACCCGTTCAAGAAGGGCGTCGAACCCGAGACCGCCGGGCTGGTCGTGTCGGCCACCCGGGCGCAGTTCCTGCTCGGCGTGCACCGCGACGCCAACGGCCGTGTCAACGGCACGCTGCAGCAACTCACCCGGCTCCTGTACGCCCGCAGCCTGGTCGTCCCCTGGGATCTGGTGGAAACCAGCGACACGGGGGAGGTGCACCTCAAAGAGGCGAAAGATGTCCTTAAGCGCCAATAGTCAAGGATGCTGCAAGCGATTCGCTACCGACACGGCATACTTTCAGACTCGTCGGAGATCACCCCACTTTGCGAGTTGACCCATGCCTGCCGAGAACCCCCCCGGTTTCCCCTTCGACATCAGCGGCGGAGACCCGGACCGGACCATCAACTACCGCACGCCGCAGCAGCAGCCGCAGCCGCAGCCGCACGTAGAGCCGACCCGGATCGACTTCGGCGGCACCCAGCAGATGTACGCCCCCCAGCAGCCCCCTCAGCAGGGCCAGTGGCGCCAGCCCGAGGAACTGGGTTACGACCTGCCCCCCGTGGTGCACGCCCCCGTCCAGAAGCGCGGCCCCAAGGGCGCCATCATCGCGGTGATCGTCGCGGTGGTCGTCGGCCTCGTCGGCGGCGGCGGGGTGTGGGCCTTCTCCGCCCTGAGCGGCGGCGGCGCGCAGCCCTCCGAGGCGCTCCCGGCCGGCGCCCTCGCCTACGCCCGGATCGACCTCGACCCGGCCGCCAACCAGAAGCTGGCCCTGTTCAGCATCGCCCGCAAGTTCACCGTCACCCAGGACGCCTTCTCGGGCGACGACCCGCGTGAGGCCTTCTTCAAGGCCATCTCGTCGGACAACGAGAACTTCAAGGACATCGACTACGCGGCCGACATCGAGCCCTGGCTCGGCGACCGCATCGGCTTCGCCGTCATGCCCGGCAAGGACGCCGGCCAGCCCGGCTTCGCCCTCGCGATCCAGGTGAAGGACGCCAACGCGGCCCGCGCCGGCATCGCCAAGCTCGACGCCGGCTCCGACACCAAGACCGGCGTGGCCATCCGCGGCGACTACGCCATCGTCTCCACCACCCAGGAGGAGGCCGACAAGTACGCCACCGGCCCCACCCTGGCCGAGTCGGCGAACTTCACCGCCGACATGGAGGCCCTCGGCGAGCCCGGCGTGTTGTCCTTCTGGGGCGACCTCGGCCGGCTCGCCGCGATGGGCGGCGCCCAGGTCGCCGACCCGGCCCTGACCGACCAGCTCAAGAACGGCCGCTTCGCGGGGGCGCTGCGGTTCGACGGCTCGTACGCGGAACTCGCCGCCATCACCCGCGGCGTCAAGAGCCCGATCACCGTGCAGACCAGCCCGGTGAAGCTGGGCGAACTGCCCGACACCACCGCCGGGGCGCTGGCCATCTCGGGCCTCGGCGAGGGCGTCAAGAGCGGCTGGGACCAGATCGTGAAGTCGGTGGAGGGCACCGGCGGCGGCGCCCAGTTCAGCCAGTTCGTCACCCAGGCCCAGCAGCAGTTCGGCCTGACCCTGCCCGACGACCTGGCCACCCTGCTCGGCGACAGCATCACCCTCGCGATCGACTCGCAGGGCCTCGACGGCAACATGCCGAACGCCGGCGCCGTGCTGGCCACCGACCCGGCCAAGGCCGGCGAGGTGCTCACCAAGGTCGAGCAGGCGCTCGCCGTCGCCGGTCAGCCGCTCCAGCTCGCCAAGGCCCCCGGCGAGGGCAAGCTGGTCGTGGCCACCAACCAGGACTACGCGAACAAGCTCGCCGCGGGCGGCACGCTGGCCGACAGCGAGACCTTCCAGACCGCGGTCCCGAACGCCGACTCGGCCGGGTTCGGACTGTTCGTCGACCTCGACAAGATCGAGAACCTCTACCTCCAGGGCATGTCGGAGGATGACAAGGCCAACCTCCAGGTGCTCCGCGCGGTGGGCATGAGCGGCGGAACTTCGGGGAGCGACGCGAACTTCTCCCTGCGCGTGCTGTTCAATTGACCTACGGGAAGGACCCCGCCTCAACTCTCAGGGAGGCGGGGTCCTTCTCCGTTCGTCGGGTCGTCGGGGCTCAGGCCCAGAGTTGCCCTTCGAGGCGGTCTTCCGCCTCGTCGAGGGTGCCCTCGTAGGCGCCGGTCGACAGATATTTCCAGCCGCCGTCGGCGACCACGAACACGATGTCGGCCCGCTCCCCCTCCTTCACGGCCTTGCCCGCCATGCCGATGGCGGCGTGGAGGGCGCAGCCGGTGGAGATGCCGGCGAAGATGCCCTCGGTGGCCAGCAGCTCGCGCGTGCGTTTCAGGGCGTCGGCCGAGGTCACCGAGTAGCGGGTGGTCAGCACCGACTCGTCGTAGATCTCCGGGATGAACCCTTCGTCGACGTTGCGCAGGCCGTAGACGAGCTCGCCGTAGCGGGGCTCGGCGGCCACGATCCTGACGTCGGGCTTGTGCTCCCGCAGGTAACGCCCGACGCCCATGAGGGTGCCGGTGGTGCCCAGGCCCGCGACGAAGTGGGTGACCGTCGGGAGGTCGTCGAGGATCTCGGGACCGGTCGACTCGTAGTGGGACCGCCAGTTGGCCGGGTTGCCGTACTGGTAGAGCATGATCCAGTCGGGGTGTTCGGCCGCCAGGCCCTTGGCCACCCGGACCGCCTCGTTGGAGCCGCCCGCCGCGGGCGACGAGATGATCTCGGCGCCGTACATGCGGAGGAGCTGGCGGCGCTCCTCGGAGGTGTTCTCGGGCATGACGCAGATCAGCTTGTAGCCCTTGAGCCGGGCCGACATCGCCAGCGAGATGCCGGTGTTGCCGGAGGTCGGTTCGAGGATCGTGCAGCCGGGGGTGAGCACCCCGTCCTTCTCGGCCTGCTCGATCATCCAGAGAGCGGGCCGGTCTTTGATCGAGCCGGTCGGGTTGCGGTCTTCGAGCTTGGCCCAGATCCGCACGTCGGCCGACGGCGAGAGGCGGGGCAGCCCGACGAGCGGGGTGCGGCCGACCGACTCGATCAGCGAGTCGAAGCGCATGGGTGATCAGCCACCGGCGACGGCGGGCAGCACGGTGACCGTGTCGCCGTCGGAGACGGGGGTGCCGAGCCCGCCGAGGAACCGGACGTCCTCGTCGTTGAGGTAGACGTTCACGAACCGGCGGAGCTTGTCGTTCTCGACCAGCCGGGCCTTGATCCCCGGGTGACGGGCCTCCAGGTCGCCGATCAGCTCTTCGATCGTGGCGCCGGAGGCGTCGACGGCCTTGGCGCCGTCGGTGTAGGTGCGCAGGATGGTCGGGATGCGGACCTCGATGGCCATGTCTCGTTCTCTCTTCTTTGTCTTCAGGTCTGTGGTGTACGGGGAAATGTGAACGTCAATGACAGTCGTAGACCACGACGGAAGGAGAGTGCGCGAAGAGGTACGGTTGCACGCCCAGGGACATGTCGTCCATTTTAAACGCCCGGTTCCAGGATCTTTACGTCCTCCTCCTCGATCACGCCGTCGACGATCCGGAACGACCGGAACTGGGCGAGCGCGGTGGAGTAGAGGACGTAGTGGGCATGGGGCTCCGAAGCGTAGGACACGTCGGTGCGCGAGGGGTAGGCCTCGGTGGCCGTGTGGGAGTGGTAGATCACGACGGGCTCTTCGTCGTTGTCGTCCATCTCACGCCAGACGCGGAACTGCTCCATCGAGTCGAACCGGTAGAACGTGGGGGACCGCTCGGCGTTCTCCATCGGGACGAACCGCTCGGGCACCCCGCCCCGTCCGGCGATGACGCCGCAGGCCTCGTCGGGATGGTCGGCCGTGGCGTGGGCGATGATCCGGTCGACCAGTTCGCGCGAGATCGTCAGCATGGTCGCGAACCTACCAAAGGGCCTGGACGAGGGTGTCCTGCAGGTAGGTCAGCCATTCGTAGGTGACGAAGGCCGGGTAGCGGGGGTCGTCGTCGCCCATCTCGGCCATCTCCTCGCGGATCTCCTCGGTGACCTCCAGGCGTACACCCAGCACCAGCCGGAGGTCGTTGAGGGCGCGCAACCAGGCCTGGGCCTCTTCGGTGGTCAAGGTCACCCGGCCGGCCGCGGCGGTCTCGATCAGCGTGAGCGCGTCGGCCCGCTTGGCGTCGCGCAGGTCGCCCTCGGTGTAGCGGCGGAACTCGGCGGAGGCGGCGTCGTCGTCGGCGTAGGCCGAGGGGAACAGGCGGGCCAGCACCGGGTCGGTCGGCTCGGTGGCGGGCCCGATGCGCAGCGCCCGCTCCAGCGGGTCGTCGCCGGTCTCCCCCGGCTCGACCACGTCGAGCACCATCGAGGCCACCAGCGACCGGAGCACGCCGGCCTCGGCCGGGTCGAGGTGGGCCGACACGCCCTCGCGCGTCGACGTGAAGCCGTGGCCCATCAGCCGTCCTTCTGCAGCGTGGCCCAGAGGCCGTAGGAGTGGAGAGTCTGGACGTCGCGCTCCATCTCCTCCCGGGTGCCGCTCGACACGACGGCCCTGCCCTTGTGGTGGACGTCGAGCATGAGCTTCTCGGCCTTCTCCCGGGCGTAGCCGAAGACGCTCTGGAAGACATAGGTCACATAGGACATGAGGTTGACCGGGTCATTCCAGACGATGGTCACCCACGGCAAATCTGGGCGAACGTCAGCTTTCGGACGCTCAACCTCGATCGGAGCGGTGCTACCCACATCCCCAATCCTGCCTCACCGCGGTCGTACTCTCGACTCGTGCAAACGTCCATGAGCTCGGCCTTGCTAACAGACATGTATGAGTTGACCATGTTGCGGGCGGCGCTGGCCGGCGGCACCGCCCACCGCCGCGCGGTGTTCGAGGTCTTCGCCCGCCGCCTGCCCGCAGGCCGCCGCTACGGCGTCGTCGCAGGTACAGACCGGGTGATTTCCGCCATAGAGGCATTCCGCTTCGGCGAGCCGGAGCTGACTTTTCTCGAACGTGTCGTCGATCCGCCGACCCTGTCCTTCCTCGCCGACTTCCGTTTCTCCGGGAATGTGTACGGCTATCGCGAAGGTGAGACCTACTTCCCGGGCTCCCCGATCATGGTCGTCGAAGGCACCTTCGCCGAGGCGGTGGTCCTGGAGACGGTGATCCTGTCGATCCTGAACCACGACTGCGCCATCGCCTCGGCCGCCTCCCGCATGACCCGCGCGGCCCAGGGACGCCCGCTGATCGAGATGGGCTCCCGCCGCACCCACGAGAGGGCGGCCGTCGCCGCCGCCCGCGCCGCCTACCTGTGCGGCTTCGCGACCACCTCCAACCTCCAGGCGGGCCTGGAGTACGGCATCCCCACGGCCGGCACCAGCGCCCACGCCTTCACCCTGCTCCACGACTCGGAGGAGGCCGCCTTCCGCGCCCAGCTCGAGGCCCTCGGGTCCTCGACGACCCTGCTCGTCGACACCTATTCGGTGGAGGAGGCCGTGCGGACCGCCGTGAAGCTGGCCGGCGGCGACCTGGGGGCGGTCCGGATCGACTCCGGCGACCTGGGCGTGGTCGCCATCGAGGTCAGGCGCCAGCTCGACTCCCTCGGCGCCGACCGCACCCGGATCGTGGTGACCGGCGACCTCGACGAACACGCCATCGCCGCCCTGGCCGTGGCACCCGTCGACGGCTACGGCGTGGGCACGAAGCTGGTGACGGGCTCGGGGGCGCCGACGGCGAACCTGGTCTACAAGCTGGTCGACCGCGAGGACTCGACCGGGACCATGAGGCCGGTCGCCAAGACCTCGGTGGGCAAGCCCAGCCGGGGCGGCCGCAAGTGGGCCTACCGTTCCCTGCACGACGGGGTCGCCATCGAGGAGATCATCTCCAACCGCCCCGACGACTCCCTCGGCCGCCCGCTGCTGGCCCCGCTGGTCGTCGGCGGCGAGATCGTCGGCCGCGAGCCCCTGGACGCCGCCCGCGCCAGGCATCACGAGTCGATGCGCGAATTGCCGCAAATCGCCCATAGCCTCTCGCCCGGCGACCCGGCTGTGCCTAGTATCTTCTCCTGATCGCGGGAGAGCGGCGCATGAGGACGACGCCGGTCTCCCGCGATCTCCTAGATTGGGACGTATGACCACCGCGCTTGTGATCGTCGACGTGCAGAACGACTTCTGCGAGGGCGGCAGCCTGCCCGTGACCGGCGGCGCGGGCGTGGCCGCGGCCATCAGCGTGCACGTCGCCCGGGGCGACTACGACCATGTCGTGGCGACCCGCGACTACCACGTCGACCCCGGAACCCACTTCGCCCCCGCCCCCGACTACGTGACGACCTGGCCGGCCCACTGCGTCGTGGGGACCACCGGGGCCGAGTTCCACCAGAACCTCGACACCGAGCCCATCGAGGAGATCTTCAGCAAGGGCGCCCACGCGGCGGCCTACAGCGGGTTCGAGGGTCACTCCTCCGACGGGGTGGAGCTGGCCTCCTGGTTGCGGTCGCGGGGGGTGTCCCGGGTCGACGTGGTCGGGATCGCGACCGATCACTGCGTACGGGCCACGGCGATCGACGCGCGGGCGCAGGGGTTCGACGTGCGGGTGCTGCTCGATCTGACGGCGGGCGTGCTGCCGGTCACGACGGAGGCGGCGATGACCGAGATGGCGGCGGCGGGGGTCGAACTGACGGGCCACCCGATCGTGGCGGACGACCCCGAGGACTGACACCCACCGAGGTCGGCTTCGGACGGCGCGGACGGCGCGGACGGCGCGGACGGCGCGGACGGCGAGGCCGCCCGAAATTTCGGCATATCGAACGACGATCTGCGCACTCGGCAGCACGGCAGACGGCGTTCTCCGCTTCGAGTTGCCATTGCTGAACGTAGGGATACGCTTACCTAGCGTCATATCCTCTAGGTCGGCGGCTGGTCATGTTTGCTCTTGCTCTTGGTGTGTCGTGGTTGGTGCTGACGCCTGTCTGCGTCTGGCTGCTGTTCGGGATCGGTCAGCCGCTCCGCAACCGCCTCGGCGCCGTCGCGACGATCCTCGCCCTCGAAGGCGCGACGATCCTCATCGCCACCACCGGGCACAGCCCCGCGCCGCCGCCCGTGGCGGCGGTCATGCCTCCCCGCCCGGTTCCGTCGCCGACCGAGACCCCCTGTCCGGTCCGGCTGCCGCACCCGGACGAGGTACGCCTGTCCCGCACCCACGTCACCATCCTGTGGCCCGCCGTGGTCGGCGAATGCGACACGGCGGCGGTCGTCCTGGGCGAGAAGGGCAACCGCCTGCGGGTGTGGGTGCACGAGGGCGCCCTGGTCGGAAACCACCGGGCGTCGGTGGTCCCGGTCAACATCGACGGCCGCACGGCGTTCGTCGACGTCGCCCGCAGACTGGCCCGGCACCACTGGATCGCGGTCGACGGCCGCAACGGCAAACGCATCCCTACGATCACCCACGGCTAGCCTTACCGGTCGGGGCTTCATGACGTGGTGCGCGCCACCACTGTTAGCGTCGGCGCTCTCATCAAGGAGAGGGCGACCGTGGCGTGAAGGTGACGATGGCGAGCGCCGCGGCACGACCCGGCCGCGTGAACGAGGACTTCACCGGAGCCGTCCCCACGGCGGCGGTCCTGGTCGACGGCGCCGGCATCCCCGGCGCCGAGCCGACGTGCCGGCACGGAGTGGCCTGGTATGCCCACACGCTGGGCGGCAACCTCCTCGCCCTGCTGTCACTCACGCCGCGTTCGAGCCTGCCCGCTCTCCTCGCCGACGCCATCACGCGGGTGACGGACGTGCACCGGCACACCTGCGACGTGACGAACCCCATCAGCCCGTCGGCGGCCGTGGCCATCGTGCGGGTGTCGGGCGGCGTCCTCGACCACCTGGTTCTGGGTGACGCGGTCGTCGCCCTCGACCGGCCCGGCGGCCCGCCGATCGTGACCACCGACCTTCGCGAGCCGACCATCGGCCGCACCTACGAAGCCAAGCTGGCGGCCACCACACCAGGGAGCGACGACTACAACCGCATCCTCGGTGAACTGCGCGCGCACCGGAATCAGCCGGGCGGCTTCTGGGTCGCCAAGGACGATCCGCGCGCGGCGGACGAAGCGGTCACCGCACACCACCCCATCACGGAACTGTCCGCCGCCGCCCTGCTCAGCAACGGCGCCGGCCGGATCGTGCACCCATTCGGTCTCGCCGACTGGCCGCAGACCCTCGCCGCGTTGGCGTCCAAGGGGCCTTCAGCGGTCATCGACCGAGTCCGGCAGGCGGAAGCACGCCACCGGACAAGACCGGACGACGCCACCATCGCCTACTGCACCGACCTCGGCGACCCCTGAGCGCGCCGCCCTCGACCACATCGGTGGTGGCAGCAGCCCGGTGAGCAGAGGGACCGAAGCAGGAGAACCGTCTCGGCCCCCTCTGCCCGCTGCGCGTGCCACTTCCCCCGCCGGTGAGCCACCGCCTTCTCGTAGAACGACGGCTCGTAGACGATCAGCCCGCGGCGTGGATCTCCCCTGGCTCGGGGTCATTTACGCGCGGCCGCCCATTTCCGGATCATCGCGATGCGTTCCCGGATCTGGTCGGCCGTCGCCTGCGCGATGGCGGGCCCGCCGCACGACCGCCGCAGCTCCGCGTGGATGACCCCGTGGGGCTGACCGGTCCGGTGGTTCCACGCGCCGACCAGGCCGTTGAGCTCCTTGCGCAGTTCGGCGATCTGCTCGTGGGGGGCCAGCTCCGGCGGCCCGGCCTTCGGCTTCTTCTTGGCGGCCGCCTGCTGGTCGGCCTGCCGCTTGCGCAGCAGCGAGGCCACCTGTTCGGGCTCCAGGAGACCGGGCAGCCCGAGGAAGTCTTCTTCTTCGGGGGAACCGGCCGCGGCGGCCGTGCCGAACTCTCCGCCGTCGTAGAGAACCCGGTCGAAGGTCGCCGAGGCTTCCAGCGTCTGGAAGGGCAGTTCGTCGCCGAGTGTGTCGGGCTGTTTCTGCTCGCGCTGGGCCTGCTCCAGGAGCAGGTCGTCGAGGCCGTCTTCGTCGCGTTTGCGGTTGAGGACGTGGTCGCGCTCGGCCTCCATCTCGGCGGCGAAGCTGAGCAGCAGCGGCACCGACGGGACGAACACCGACGCCGTCTCGCCGCGTTTGCGCATGCGCACGAAACGCCCGATGGCCTGCGCGAAGAACAGCGGCGTGGAGATGCTGGTGGCGTAGATGCCGACGGCCAGCCGCGGGATGTCGACGCCTTCGGACACCATGCGGACCGCGACGAGCCAGCGCTGCTGCGACGCGCTGAACTCCTTGATTTTGGCGGACGCCCCGGGGTCGTCGGACAACACGACCGTCGCGCCCTCGCCCGTCACCGCGCGCAGGTGTTTGGCGTAGGCGCGGGCCGTCTCGTGGTCGGTGGCGATGATGAGGCCGCCCGCGTCGGGCATGCCCCGGCGCACCTCGGTGAGGCGGCGGTCGGCGGCCTGGATGACCTGGCGGATCCAGTCGCCCTTCGGGTCGAGGGCGGCCCGCCAGGCCTGGCCGAGCTGGTCTTTGGTCAGCGGGGTGCCGAGTGTGGCGGTGATCTCGTCGCCTGCGCGGGTGCGCCACTTCATCTCGCCGCTGTAGGCGAGGAAGATGACCGGCCGCACGACGCCGTCGGCCAGCGCGGGCCCGTAGCCGTAGCTGTAGTCGGAGACGCTGCGCAGCGCGCCCTCGGCGTCTTCGGTGTAGCCGACGAACGGGATCGGGTTGTCGTCGGAGCGGAACGGTGTGCCGGTCAGTTGCAGGCGGCGGGTGGCCGGCTCGAACGCCTCGCGCACGCCGTCGCCCCACGACTTCGCGTCGCCCGCGTGGTGGATCTCGTCGAAGATGACGAGCGTCTTGCGGGCCTCGGTGCGGGCGCGGTGGAGCGCGGGGTGCATCGCGACCTGGGCGTAGGTCACCGCGACGCCCGTGTAGTCGCGCGAGGTGGCGCCCTGGCTGTTCTTGAACTCGGGGTCGATGCCGATGCCGACCCGGCCCGCCGCGTCGGCCCACTGGCGCTTGAGGTGTTCGGTCGGCGTGACGATCGTCACGGCCTTGATGACGCCCCGGCTCAGCAGTTCGCTCGCGATGCGCAGCGCGTAGGTGGTCTTACCGGCGCCCGGGGTCGCGACCGTCAGGAAGTCGCGTGGCTCGCGGGTGAAGTAGAGGTCGAACGCCTCCTGCTGCCACGCGCGCAGCTTCGGGGCGGTGCCCCACGCGGCGCGGTCGGGATATGACGGCGACAGGTGGGACGCGGCCGACGTGCTCACGCGCGCCTCCCGCAGGTCACTCGGACATTGCCGTATCTATCGGTTCCCCTCACGTGGCCACAGACTAGCCGGACCCACCGACAAGACGTGCCGAGGCCGCGAGATCCTCGCCATCGTCCCTGGTAAGTGCTATCGCGCGCTCGTCATGATCGTGTCTATCTCGCGCCGCGAGGCGGGGTCGTCGGGGTGCGCGAGACCCAGCAGGACGACGCTGCGGCCCTCTTCGGCCGTGAGCACGGTGACCCGCAGGAAGGCCGGCTGGTTCACCACGTCGCGGTATTCGGCCCGCACCGCGCGGGTGTGGCCGGTGCGCCCGCCGATCGCGACCTTCTTGTCTTCGACGACGTCGACCGTGTCGCCGTGCAGCAGCAACCGCGAGTAGGTCTCGGCCAGTTTGAGCAGCGCGGGACGCGGATCGCCCGCGTCGAGCTTCTCCCCCGGCCGCGCCATCACCGTCGCGCGGTCGTCGTTGACTGCGACCGAGGTGAACCCGGTGACCGGCGCGAGCGCGCCCTCGTGCCAGCCGGGCGGGATCGGATAGGTGAGCCCGGCCAGCGTGTCGGTGACCAGCACCGTCTCGACCGGCGCCGCGGGGCGGCCGACCACGAACAACACGATGCCCCCGATGACCGCACCGGCGCCCAGGGACACGGCCGCGATCAGCAGGAGGCGGCGCAGCCGGCGCGGGATGCGGCGCGGCGGTGGAGCGGGCGTGCCGTACCAGCGGGCCGAAGGAGGCAGATCGTCGGCGTGCTCGGTGGGCGGCCAGACCCTCCGCTCGTCCATGCCGCCAAGTCAGTCACGCCGGAGCCCCAGCCGTCAATAAAGATCACGTTTTCGCTATCGGGGGAAAGGCGTTCGTTCCGTTACGGCTCCGCCCACCCCGGCCCCGCCCGCCGCCGCCGATCCGCGCCGCGTCCGGCGCTCACCGGCCCCGCGGGAGGGCCGCCGCGACGGCTCAGCCCCGCCCGCGCGGCAGGAACAACGAGGTCGCCATCCCCGTCGTGTAGGGCCGAGGGGGCGCGATCGGCGCCTGGCCCGCCTGGGTGCCGAGCAGCCCGGAGACCATGGTCGAGCGCGACTGGGCCCCCGCGAGGCCGCCTCGGTAGGTCGCCCACGCCTGCCGCATCCGCAGGCCCTGCCCGGCGGTGAACTGGTTCATGCAGCGGTCGTGGGCGTAGTCCATGAAGTTGTGGATGGGGTCCTCGCCGGGCGCCGTGCACGAGTCGCGCTTCTCGGGGCAACCCTCGGTCGGCGTGGCCTGGAACGGGGTGTCGTCGACGGAGTCGCCCGGTTCGGAGCAGCCGTTCTCGAAGGTGTGGACGAGGCCCAGCCAGTGGCCGATCTCGTGCACGCCGGTGAAGCCGAAGTTGAAGTTGCGCAGCGCCCCACCGGGCAGGGTGCGCCAGTCGATCACCACGCCGTCCTGGCCGGGGTTGCCGGCGTACCAGTTGGGATAGGTCGCGTAGCCCAGCACGAGTTCGCTGAGCTGGGAGACGTACAGGTTGAGGGTCTCCGAGCCGCCCCTGCGCAGGCTGGACTTCATGGGGTCTTCCAGGCCGAGCGGGTTGCGGAACCAGTCGCGGTTGTCGGTGCGGGTGATGCCGCGCAACGCGAACCGCACACCCGTGTCGGCGCCGCCGTAGCCGCCGGCGTAGGCCCGGTTGAGCACGGTCACCTGCTCGCGGACGGCCGCGTCGGGCGCGCCGGTCTGGCCGTCGGTGAGCACGTGGATCCACAGCGGCACGGTCACCGTCGCGGGGATCGGCCCGGGGTGATTGCGCAGGGCCGCGTTCATCTGGGCGAACTCGGTGGCGGTCAGCGGCCGGGGCTCGGCGCGGCCGGAGGCGCGCTCGGGCGAGGGGCAGTCGTGGTCATGCGCGTGCCGGTGATCGGCCCCCTCGGCGGGTGGGGCCGTCAGCGAAAAAAGGCATGCCAAAGAGACGGCGAGAAGACGCCGGGCCATTCGATTCCCCCGATGCGACCGGTCCGGACCAGAGTTCGAACGCTAGCCGCATCGGAGTCGATCAAGGTGGAGTGACACCCGTCACTTGTCGTCGCCCGACTCACCCTTGGGGAGACCCTCGTAGATCTCCTTGCATTCGGGGCAGACGGGATACTTCTTCGGGTCGCGGCTGGGCACCCACACCTTGCCGCAGATCGCCCGGACCGGCGCACCCGTGATGTAGCTCTCGGTGACCTTGTTCCGGTCGGCGTAGTGGCTGAACCGCTCGTGGTCGCCGTCGCCGCCGTGGGACGTGCGCGGGACGACCTCGGTCTTCTGGTCGGGAAGAATCTTCGTACTGCTCACGGAAACCGAGTCTACAAACTCAGGCGGCCCCCACCCCAAAAAGGGATGGGAGCCACCGTTTGGGGGTTTCTCAGCCGATGTGCACCGCGGCGCCCTCGGTCTTGCGGCCCGCCCTCACGAGCAGGGCGATGACCGCCGCGAAGACCGCCACGCCGGCGCTGACCTCGAAGCCGAGGTGGAGGCCGTCCATGAACGACAGGTGCGAGGCGTTGGTGACCGCGCCGGCGATCTGCTCGGGCAGGCCGGTGGGGGCGGCGCCGTAGGAGGCGGCGTCCTTGAGGCCCGCGAGCTGCTCCGGGGGGAACGACTGGGCGACGGGGCCGAGGTAGCCCTCGTACACCGACGAGACCTTCGCCGCGACGATCGCGCCGAGGATCGCGGTGCCCAGCGCGCCGCCGACCTGCATGGCCGACTGCTGGAGGCCGCCCGCGACGCCCGACAGCTCCTCGGGGGCGTTGCCGACGATGATCTCGGTGGCGCCGACGAAGACCGGCGACAGGCCGAAGGCCAGCAGCACGAACGGGATGGCGCTGTCGACGAACGTCGCCTCGATCGACAGGCGCGACATCAGGAACATCGCGACGGCCGTGATGAGCATGCCGCCCGAGATCATGATCCGCGGTCCGAGCTTGCCGATCAGGAACCCGGCCAGCGGCGAGGCGACGATCATGCCGGCGCTCATCGGCAACATGCGCAGCCCCGACTCCAGCGGTGACAACCCGTGCACGCCCTGGAAGAAGAAGGTCAGGAAGAACATCGCGCCGAACATCGAGAACGCGGTGAGGATCATCAGCGTCGTGCCGACCGAGAACGACGCGTTGCGGAACAGGCCCAGCGGCAGCAGCGGCTGGGAGACCCGGGTCTGCCACCAGAGGAACGCGGCGAGGAACACGACGGCGACGGCGAGGGAGACCAGCGTGCCGGTGTCGCCCCAACCCCACTCAGGGGCCTTGATGATCGCCCAGACCAGCGAGAACATCATGATCGACAGCAGCACGACGCCCAGCCAGTCGACCTTCGAGAGGTACTTGGCCTTGCTCTCGCTCAGCGCCCACCAGCCGACCGCCAGGGCGATGACGCCGACCGGCACGTTGATGAAGAACACCGACTGCCAGCTCACGTGCTCGACCAGCAGGCCGCCCACGATCGGGCCGGCCGCCGACGACAGGCCGATGATGCCGCCCCAGGCGCCCATCGCCATGTTCAGGCGGTCGCCGGGGAAGGCCATGCGCAGCAGCGCCAGCGCGGCGGGCTGGAGCAGCGCGCCGAAGAGACCCTGGAGCACGCGGAAGGCGATCAGGGGGCCGATCGACGAGGTGAGGCCGATCGCCAGCGAGGTCAGCGCGAAGCCGACGACGCCGATCAGGAACACCCGCTTGTGCCCGAAGATGTCACCGAGCTTGCCGGCGGTGATGAGGAAGACCGCCAGGGCCAGCAGATATCCGCTGGTGACCCACTGGAGGTCGGCGAGCGAGGCCTGGAGTTCGGCCCCGATGACCGGGTTGGCGATGGCGACGACGGTGCCGTCGAGCATCACCATGATCACGCCGAGCGAGACGGCCAGCAGGGTCAGCCACGGCCGAGCTGGGCCGGCTTCGCCTTGCGCCTCCTTCGGCAGGGCGGTGGTCTGTGACATAACGGGTTCTCCCCCGGATAGAAAGTCAACGCGACGTAGATTATGTCAGTCCATGACAGATGACAAAGTGTTTTATCTGACATATCCTGACAACTGGCAGACGGTGAACTGAATGTTTCGAGGAGGTGACAGGGGTGGGTCTGCGTGAGCGCAAGAAGCTCAAGACACGCGTCGCGCTCATCGACGCGGCCCTCGACCTGTTCCTGGAGCAGGGCTACGAGTCGACGACGATCGACCAGATCGCGGCGGCGGTCGACGTGTCGCCCCGTACGTTCTTCCGCTACTTCGGCTCGAAGGAGGACGTGGCGCTGGCCCCCGCCACCGACGCGCAGGACGTATTTCTATCGGAGCTCCACGACCGTCCCGGAACCGAGTCCCCCTTTACGGCACTCGCCCAGGCCATGCGCGGCGCGGTGGCGCTCCTGCGCGACGGCGAACCGGAGGACAAGCAGCGTTTCCTCAAGGCCAGGCAGGTGGTGGAGGCGACCCCGACCATCTTCGCGGGCCAGATGCGCCTGATGATGGCCAACGAACAGCGGATCCTGGAAGAGGTGTCCAGGCGACGGGGGGCCGACGACCTGCGCAGCCAGTTCGTGACGGCGACGTTCACCAGCACGATCAGGGTCGGCTTCGAGAACTGCACCGTCGAGGAGCTGAGCGACATCGACGGCATGAGCAGGCGCCTGGAAGACACCTTCGCCCTGGTCGACGAGCTGATGGTGGCCGGCTGGGACCACTGACGCCGGCTTTCCCCAGGGCCCGGCGGACACCCCGGAAACGTCGGTCCGGTGAGCGATGATGCGTCGGCCCGGGGCGGGCGGGCCACCCTCGGCCCAGGCACTGCTTCGACACGCTCGGCACCGCACATCACCAGGCTCGGAACGCCGCGGAGCGAGCTCGGCGGTCAGTTCTGGGAGGGGTCGTCGGGATAGCTGGCCACGAAGGCCAGTTCGCCCGGTTGCCTTCTGAGGACCGTCCGCCACAGGGACGACGGGTCGGGGTGGAAGGTGTCGCCCGGTTCGGAGTCGACGATGTACCAGGCGCCCTGGGCGACCTCGCCCGCCAGTTGTCCCTGCGTCCAGCCGGCGTAGCCGGCGAAGATCCGCATCTGGGATATCTCGCCCGCCAGGATCTCGGGGGGCGCGTCGAGGTCGACGGTGCCCAGGCGGGAGACGCCCCGGCGGCCGGTGTGGAGGCGGCGCCAGCCGAGGGGTTCGGCGCCGCTCATGACGACGGCGAGGGCCAGGGCGCTGTCGGTCTGTACGGGGCCGCCCTCGAACAGGACCGACGGGCCGGTCACCAGAGGATCCCAGGTGGGGAGTACCGACGTGACGCTGATGTCGCTGGGCCTGTTGATCACCACACCGAGCGTGCCGCCGTCTTCGTCGTGCTCCAGGATGAGCACGACACTACGCCGGAAGTTCGGGTCGTCGAGCAGTGGCGTCGCCACCAGCAGCCCACCGACGTAGATCGACTCCGCCATACCCACCATCATGCGGCAGGAAGGCCGATTCGTGCACGTCACCCCACACCGTTACTCTGAGTTACGAAATTGAGGGACATGGGAACTCTCCGTACCAGAAGGATCTTGGCCGAGGGGGACCCGTGGGACAGACGACACCGGCACGCAGGGCGTTCGCGCTGCTCGCCGCACCGATGGCGGCGGCATTGCTGCTGCCCGGCCAGGCGGCCGCGGCCCCGCCTCCTCTCCAGGTGAAGTACGAGAAGATCGACTGCGACTCCGGCGAGGTGCTGGTCAGCATCACCAACCCGGGTCCCGACGCCCACGAGTTCACCCTCTACCGCGACGACGACGTCATCGCCCGCGGCCGGTCGGCGGCCGGCGAGACCGTCGAGGAGTCGGTGCGGATCACCCGCAGCACCCGCCTCAAGGTCCACGGCGACGGCGAACAGGTCTCCGAACGCTGGGTCGACGCCTGCAGGCCCGCCACCACGACGCGGGTGGCCGGCGTCCAGAAGGAAGACCGGCAGGGCCCCGAAGACGTGCACCACGGCATCTTCGACTTCGGCAAGTGGAGCCAGGACCGCGACGACCACCAGAGCGACCACGGCGAGGGCGGCGAGCGCCACCGCGGCCTCTTCGACTTCGGCAAATGGGACCAGGACCACAAAGACCAGAGCGACCACGGCGAAGGCGGCGAACGCCACCGCGGCCTCTTCGACTTCGGCAAATGGGACCACGACCACAAGGACCACCACGGCGACCACGGCCACGGCGGCTGGTGGGACCGGGACCGGGACCGGGGCGACTGGGGTCACGGCGGCTGGTGGAACCGCGAGGAGCACAACTGGTGGGACCGCGACCACCATCACCACCCCGACAACTGGTGGGACCGCGACGACCACCATCGCCACGGCGACCACCACGGCGGCTGGTGGGACCGCGACGACGACCACGGCCCCGATCACGGCGGCTGGGGCGAGCGCGAGGCCGAGAACATCGGCTGGTGGAACCGCGACCGCGTGCACGACGCCGACGTGCTCCCCTACACCGGCCCGCCCGCCGACCTGTGGGGCAAGGTCGCCACGGCGGGCGGCCTGGTCATCGTGGGCGGCGTCTTCTGGTGGCTGGCCCGTGTCTGGCCCCGCCGGACCTTCCCGGTGACCCCTCGCTAGACCGGGACGGCCCGGCCTGGAAACCCAGGCCGGGCCGGATCAGTCGTACCGGGCCTATGCCTCGGTGAAGCCACGGGCCTTGCCGCCCGCCGATTCCCGGACCGCCGCGGCGACCGCGCCCGCCACGTCGGGGTGGAACACACTGGGCACGATGTAGTTGGGGCCGAGTTCCTCCGGCGAGACCACGGCCGCCAGGGCGCGGGCCGCGGCCAGGAGCATCTCCTGGGTGACGCCGTTGGCCTGGGCGTCGAGCAGGCCGCGGAAGACGCCCGGGAAGGCCAGCACGTTGTTGATCTGGTTGGGGTAGTCGGACCGGCCGGTCGCCACGACCGCCGCGTGTTCGCGGGCGTCGTCGGGGGAGACCTCGGGCTCGGGGTTGGCCAGGGCGAACACGACCGCGTCGGAGTTCATCGTCGCGATGTCGTCGCCGGTCAGGATGCCGGGGGCGGAGACGCCGATGAACACGTCGGCGCCCTTGACGGCGCCGCGCAGGTCGTCGCTGTAGCCTTCGGCGTTGGTGTGCTCGGCGATCCAGCGCAGCGACTCGTCGAGGTCGTCGCGGCCCCGGTGGACGGCGCCGAGGTAGTCGCACACGATGACGTTCCTGGCCCCGGCGGCGAGCAGCAGGCGCAACACGGCGGTACCGGCCGCGCCGGCGCCGGCCAGGGTGATGCGGACGTCGGGCAGTTCCTTCTTCACGACCCGAAGCGCGTTGGTGAGCGCGGCCAGCACGACGATCGCGGTGCCGTGCTGGTCGTCGTGGAAGACGGGGATGTCGACGAGTTCGCGCAGCCGGCGCTCGATCTCGAAGCAGCGGGGCGCCGAGATGTCTTCGAGGTTGATGCCGCCGAAGCCGGGCGAGATGGCCCGGACGATCTCGACGATCTGGTCGGCGTCCTGGGTGTCGAGGCAGATCGGCCACGCGTCGATGCCGGCGAAGCGCTTGAACAGGGCCGCCTTGCCCTCCATCACGGGGAGGGCGGCGGCGGGGCCGATGTTGCCGAGGCCGAGGACGGCGGAGCCGTCGGTGACGACCGCCACCGAGTTGCGTTTGATCGTCAGGCGGCGGGCGTCTTCGGGGTTGCGCGCGATCGCCATCGACACCCGGGCGACACCCGGCGTGTAGGCCATCGAGAGTTCGTCGCGGTTGCGCAGCGGCACCTTCGACTTCATCTCGATCTTGCCGCCGAGGTGCATCAGGAAGGTGCGGTCGGAGACCTTGTGGATCGCCACGTCTTCGACCTCGCCCAGGCGGTCGACGATCGCCTGGGCGTGGTCGGTGTCACGGGCGGCGCAGGTCACGTCGATGCGCAGCTTCTCATGCCCGGCGTTGGTCACGTCGAGGGCGGTGACGACGCCGCCGGCGTTCTCGACCGCATGGGTGAGCTGGCTCACCGCCTTGCCCCCTGCGGGCACTTCCAGACGGACGGTGATCGAATAGGACACGCTGGGCACGGTAGCCACGTCAATCCGCTCCTTTGCGCATTGGGTGTGCGTCCAATCGTGCCACCATCCAGCAGGTGATATGCCCGGTTCAGAAGAGCGCGGAGGCGAGGCCGCGGCGTGCCCTGGCCACCGAGGGGTCGTCGGCGGGCAGGGTCTCGAACAGGCTCAGGAGGTGGACACGGGCCTTGTCGCGGTCGTCGCCGGCGGTCCGGCGGACCACCGCGATGAGCCGGTCGAAGGCGGCGTCGACCTGACCGCCGAGCAGTTCGACGTCGGCGGCCTGGAGTTGCAGCGCCACGTCGGCGGGCGCGGCGGCGGCCCGCTTCAGCACATCGGCGGGGTCGAGGTCGAGGGTGCGGCTGAGCAGGCCGACCCCGGCCAGGCCGATCTTGGCCTCTTCGTTGCCGGGCTGGCGGGCGAGCAGCCGCTGGAAGGCCTGGGAGGCGGCGTCGAGGTCGCCGTCTTCGATGGCCATGTCGGCGGCGAGCAGGTCGGGGTCGACGGCCGGTTCCTGCGGGGTGGCCTCGTCGTCTTCGCCGGGGGGCGGCAGCGCGACGCCGAGCTGCTCGAAGACCTGGGCGATGGCCTGGCGGAGCTGCGGCTCGGGCAGCGGTCCCTCGAACAGCGGCATGAGCTGCCCCTGGAAGGCCAGGTAGACGGTGGGGATGGCGCGCATGCGCAGTGCCTGGGCCAGCTCGGGGTTGGCCTCGACGTCGACCCTGGCCAGCAGCCAGGCGCCCTTGGCCTCGCCGGCGAGCTTCTCGATCGCGCTGCTGAACTCCTGCACCTGGGCGGCCCGCGGCACCGTCGCCTCGACGACGATCGGCACCCCCATCGACCGTTCCACGACCTCGGTCGTGAAGGTCGCGGCCGTAGCGTCGATGATCTCGGGCGCCGCGCCGGGGGCGGCCGGGTTCTGCGCGGCGGCCTCCCGCCGCGCCTGCGCGTCGAGGGCCTGCTTACGGGCGCCGAGGTCGATGGCGCCGTAGAGCGATCCGGGTCGAGAGAAGTCCGCTGCCATAAGGCCAATCCTGCCGCATCGGCGAGGGCTCCCACTCCGCACCCCGGAAAACCCGTTCTCCGTTACGGCTCCGCCCGCCCCGGCCCCTCGCGCCGCCCCGGCCACCCGCCGTCCGTGACGCCAGGGGCCGCTCTAGGTCCCCGCCGTCACGGCGGGGAGATCAGAAGCGGGGCGGTTCGGTGTAGGTGCCCCACTCGTCGCGGAGCACGTCGCAGATCTCGCCGAGAGTGGCCTCGCGGCGGGCGCATTCGAGCATGGCCGGAACCATGTTCCCGGTCCCCCGCGCGACCTCGACGAGCGCACGCAGAGAGGCGTCGACGGCGGCCTGGTCGCGGGCGGCCCGGCGGGCGGCGAGCACCCGGTTCTGCTCCTTCTCGACCTCGTGGCTGATCCGCAGGATCTCCAGCGGCTCCTCGGTCGTGGCGGTGTGGCAGTTCACCCCGACGATCTTCTTCTCGCCCTTCTCCAGCTTCCGCTGGTAGTCGAAGGCCGCCTCGGCGATCTCCGACATGAACCACCCGTCTTCGATGCCCCGCAGGATCCCGCCGGTCATCGTGCCGTCGGGGCCCATCGCGCGGATCTTCGCGAAGATCGCCTCGGCCTCCTCCTCCAGGCGGTCGGTGAGCGCCTCGACGTACCAGGAGCCGCCGAGGGGGTCGGCCACGTTGACGACCTCGGTCTCCTCCATGATCACCTGCTGGGTGCGCAGGGCGATCTCGGCGGCCTTGGCCGACGGCAGGGCGAGCACCTCGTCGAGCGCGTTGGTGTGGAGCGACTGGGTGCCGCCGAGCACGGCCGCCAGCGCCTCGACGGCGGTCCGGACGATGTTGTTGTCGGGCTGCTGCGCGGTCAGCGACACCCCGGCCGTCTGGGTGTGGAAGCGCAACCACTGGGCCTTCTCCGACTTCGCGCCGTAGACGTCGCGCATCCAGCGGGCCCAGATCCGGCGCGCGGCCCGGAACTTGGCGATCTCCTCGAAGAAGTCGATGTGGGCGTCGAAGAAGAACGACAGGCCGGGGGCGAACACGTCGACGTCGAGCCCGCGCGACAGGCCCAGTTCGACGTAGCCGAACCCGTCGGCGAGGGTGAAGGCCAGCTCCTGCGCGGCCGTCGACCCGGCCTCGCGGATGTGGTAGCCGGAGACCGAGAGGGGCTTGTAGGCGGGGATCTCGGCGGCGCAGTACTCCATCAGGTCGCCGATGAGGCGCAGGTGGGGTTCGGGGGCGAACAACCACTCCTTCTGCGCGATGTACTCCTTGAAGATGTCGGTCTGCAGGGTGCCGTTGAGGGCGCGGGCGGGCACTCCCCGGCGTTCGGCCGCGACGACGTACATGCAGAAGATCGGCACCGCCGGGCCGCTGATGGTCATCGACGTGGTGACCTCGCCCAGGGGGATGCCGTCGAACAGCAGGTCCATGTCGAGGGCGCTGTCGATCGCCACGCCGCAGTGGCCGACCTCGCCGAGCGAGCGGGCGTCGTCGGAGTCGCGGCCCATCAGGGTCGGCATGTCGAAGGCGACCGACAGGCCGCCGCCGCCCGCGCCGAGGATCATCTTGTAGCGCTCGTTGGTCTGCCGGGCGTTGCCGAAGCCGGCGAACTGGCGGATCGTCCAGGGGCGTCCCCGGTAGCCGGTCGGGTGGAGGCCGCGGGTGAAGGGGAACTCGCCCGGCCAGCCGATGCGCCCGAAGCGGGGATCGGGGGCCGTCGGCCCGTAGACCGGGTCGACGGGCAGCCCCGACAGGGTGCGGAATTCGCGGTCGCGTTTCGGCGCCGCGTCGAATCTCGCCTGCCACCGCGCCCGGCCGGAGTTGATCTCGTCCATGTGACCTCCCGCCCAGATACTAGGACGTCCTATTAGTTATCGCCACAGTTAGATAGATCAACACCTCAATGTCACACATTGGTAGCGAAATTCCACAGACCTATGACTGCGCGCTGACATCGCCAAATATGAGCTGCGTCCCAATCTGCCTACAGGGAGGTGGCAGTGAAGCGCAGCATCGTCATCGCGTCCGCTGTGGTGTTAACCGCGGCGGCGCTGACGGCGCCCGCCACGACGGCGCAGGCCCAGGTGCCCGCCGTCGCGGCCGAGACCGCTAGTGAGTACGTCGTCCTTTACAAGGAAGGCGCCGACACCGCCGAGGCCCAGAAGGCCGTCCAGGCGGCCGGCGGCTCCATCGTGAAGGTCAACACCGCCGTCGGCGTCGCCACGGTCAGCACCACGAACGCCGGTTTCGCGGCCGCCGTCACGGCCAGCCCGCTGATCGAGGGGGTCGCCCACAACCGGGTGATCGGCCATGCCCCCGCGGTCAACGCGCGCGCCAAGTCCGCGCTCAAGAAGGCCGTCGAGTCGCGCGCCGTCGAGAAGGAAGGCCGCAACCACGGCGGCCAGATCAACAAGAAGTGGGGCAAGAAGCCCTCCGCCGAGCCCCTCGACGAGGCCCAGTGGGACCTCGACCAGATGAAGGCCAACGAGGCGCACAAGTACGAGACCGGCGACAAGCGGGTCCT
Organism: Herbidospora yilanensis; assembly: GCF_001570565.1. GTDB lineage: Bacteria > Actinomycetota > Actinomycetes > Streptosporangiales > Streptosporangiaceae > Herbidospora > Herbidospora yilanensis. Next base: position 167,305 of record NZ_BBXE01000013.1, read on the forward strand.
CGTCGGCATCCTCGACACCGGCGTCGACGGCACCCACCCCGACATCGCGCCCAACTTCAGCAACCGGCTGAGCCGCAACTTCACCGTCGACATCCCGGTCGACGCCAACGGCGACCCGGTCGACGGTCCGTGTGAGGACGAGCCCGACCAGTCGTGCAACGACCCCGCGAACGTCGACGAGGACGGCCACGGCACCCACGTCGCCTCGTCGATCGCCTCGCCGCTGAACAAGCTGGGCATCGCGGGCGTGGCCCCGAACGTCACGATCGTCAACATCCGGGCCGGCCAGGACTCGGGCTACTTCTTCCTCCAGCCCTCGGTCGACGCCCTCACCTACGCCGGCGACATCGGCGTCGACGTCGTCAACATGAGCTACTACATCGACCCGTGGCTCTTCAACTGCGTCGACAACCCGGCCGACTCCCCCGCCGCGCAGGCGGAGCAGGCGACCATCATCAAGGCCACCCAGCGGGCGCTGAACTACGCGCACCGCAAGGGCGTCACCCTGGTGGGCGCGGCCGGCAACGAGGCGATCGACTACACCAAGACCAACGTCGACTCGGGCAGCCCCGACTTCGCCAGCGAGCCGGGCGAGGCGGCCTACGAGCGGACGATCCCGCCGAGCTGCGTCTCCATGCCGGGCGAGGGCGAGCACGTCATCTCCGTGGCCTCGACGGGCATCAGCAAGCGCAAGTCGTACTACTCCAGCTTCGGCAACGGGTACATCGACGTCGCGGCCCCCGGCGGCGACACCTACGACACGCCGGGCAACACCCGTGACGTCACCAGGGCGACCCTGTCGGCCTACCCCGAGTCGCTGGCCCGCGCCAACGAGGAGATCGACGAGAACGGCGTCCCGACGGTCGACTACGTGGTGCGCGACTGCAAGGGCTCGACCTGCGCCTACTACCAGTACCTCCAGGGCACCTCGATGGCCTCGCCGCGCGCCGCCGGCGTCGCCGCCCTGATCGTCAGCAAGTACGGCCGCCCGCAGTGGGGCGGCGGCTTCGGCCTCGACCCCGACGTGGTGGAGGCCCGCCTCAAGGCGAGCGCGGTCAAGACCCCGTGCCCGCCCGGCGGCAGCTACACCTACACCCGGCACCTGCCGGCGGGTAACACCGTGACCGTGACGCACACCTGTGAGGGCAACACCCTCCGGAACGGCTTCTACGGTTCCGGCATCGTGAACGCGCTCAAGGCCGTGGGCCACTAAGTCCGCCGGCCGTCAGGCAGGGGCCCGTTCCGCTACCGCGGGGCGGGCCCCTCGCCGTCGGTGAAGTCGCCCGCCGAGACCCGGAGGGTGCGCAGGTTGTCGAACATCTCCTTGAGCGCCGTGTCGTCGTACATGCCGAGACCGAAGTCGGCCCCCATCAGGTCGGCCGTGGCCCCGCGCACCGCCTCGCGCCCAGCGCCGGTGATCTCGGCCAGCACGCCCCGCCCGTCGTTGGGGTTGCGCATGCGCCGGACCAGGCCCGCCTTCTCAAGACGGTCGACCGTGTTGGTCACGCTCGTCGGGTGGACCATGAGCCGCTCGCCGATCTTCGACAGCGGCAGCGCGCCGGTCCGGCTGAAGGTGAGCAGCACCAGCGCCTCGTAGCGGGCGAAGGTCAAGTCATAGGGCTTGAGCAGCGCGTCCAGTTGCGCGATCAGGATCTGGTGGGCTCTCATGATCGAGGTGACCGCGGCCATGGCGGACGACGGACCGAACCGCTCTCGCCAGGTCTCGGCGGCCCGCTCGATGGGGTCGAACGGCAGGTTGAGGGGCACGCGCCTACCGTAGCGCGGCGATAGTCCGGTTTGGGACTTCACGGACCGTGACCAAACTCAGTCCTTGACCAGAAGAACCACCCCCCCAAACATTACGCTCCGTTATGGTTATCGGGGTTCGACGGGGGGTCCTACATGGGGCGTGAGCACAAGGGCGTGTCACGCGAGGAGCTGAAGCAGAGCGCGGTCGTGACGGTCACCGTGCTGCTCGCCCTCGGTCTGGTGGCGGCCTGGACGGTGCTCATCCCCGGGGTGATGGCCTGGGACAACATCGTGATCGCGGTGATCGGCTCGGTCCGGCTGACCGGCCCGGTGGCGTGCGCGTTCGCGGCCTGGGTGGCGGTGCGCAAACGCCGGTCGAAGAACCGCCCCGACTCGTGGCGGGTGCTGAAGGCCCCGCTGGCGATCCTCGCGGTCGTGACCGGCTCGTTCGGGGCGACCGTGATGGTGCTCTCGCTGCGGGCCGTCGCCGACGAGCAGGCGGGGAGGCTGCTGCCCAGCGGCCTGGCCATGGGCGCGGCGGGCCTGGTCCTCTACGTCGTCCTCGGCTGGATCATCGGCTGGCTGATCCCCTACCCGATCACGCCGATGCTCGCCGGGTTCACCGTCTATGCGGTCTTCACCTGGATCTCCGCCCGCACCACCTGGGCCGACCGGCTCGCGCCGGGCACCCGGGAGCCCTACGACCTGTTCGAGGGCCTGAGCACCACCGCGTTCGTCGACCAGACACTCTGGCTGCTGGGCGTCAGCCTGGCCCTGCTCATGGGCTGGACGGCCGTGGTGACCCGCCGTTCGGTCGCGCTGGCGGCGGCGATGGCGGCGGTGCTGACGGCCGGGGTCGGGGTGGCCAGGCTGGTCGCCGACCACCGTCCCCACCTGGGTCAGGTGGCCTACTCGTGCCAGGACTGGCCGATCACGGTGTGCGTCCATCCCGGCATGAAAGAGGGCCTGCCCGAACTGGGCACCACCTTCACCGGCATCGCGGCGCGGCTGAGCGGCACCCCGGCGGCCTTCAACCGGGTCGAGCAACACTCCCGCAAGACCGGCGAGACGCTCCAGGGCGGGGTGGTCCCGATCCACGTCGACGACCTCGACACCGGCTACGCCGACCGGGCGGCCCGCGAGTTCGTCGAACGCCTGTCCCGGCCGTGCCCGGCGCAGCGGTCGGCCGGTTACCGCGAGATCGTGCTGGCCTGGCTGCGCGGCGAACCGCTCCCGCCGGGCGACTACCCCGAACACCAGACGGCCTCGGCCTGGTTCGCGGTGCTCACCGAGCAGCAGCGCCGCGAGTGGCTGCGCATGTACTACGCCGACTTCGCCAACTGCCGCCTGCAGGCCGCCCACTTCGGCGCGTCGGCGTACACCCATCCCGTGCCGAGCCCGACGGTGATGTCTGGCCCGCAGGCGAGGTGAAACGGCGGGCTTTGCGGGAAGATGTCCCACCGTGACCGGACAGACTCGCGCACCGCTCGCTCACCCGGCCCCCGTGAGGCGCGGCCCCCGCCGCGCCTGGCGCTGGCTCGCCGGGTTGTTGTTCGTCGCGCTGCTCCTCGTGGTGGGCGGCCGGCTGGCCTGGACGTGGCTCGACCCGTTCGGGGAGCAGAGCATCGACCGCAGCCAGCCCGCGCTGCTCCAGTCGATCCAGAACATGAGCCGCTACCAGGCGGCAACCGGCAGCTTCCAGGTCATCGTCGACCTGGAGAAGGACGCCGCCTTCCTGCCCGACGCCGTCAAGGGCACCCGCACCCTCTTCGTCGGCGCCGGCACGGTCGACGCCTACGTCGAGTTCGGCGGCCTCACCGGTGAGGCGATTACGGTCTCGGAAGACCGCAAGTCGGTGACCGTGACCCTGCCGCACGCCGCGCTGGAGAAGCCCAGCCTCGACAACAGCCGCTCCTACGTCTACGCGCAGGAACGCGGCCTCATCGACCGCGCCCAGGACTTCCTGTCGTCGAACCCGCCCGACCAGCAGGAGCTCTACCTGCTGGCCGAGAAGAAGATCACCGAGGCCGCGGCGGCCAGCGACCTGCGCAACCGCGCCGACCAGAACACCAAGGCGGCCATCGAGGGCATGCTCAAGGCTCTCGGCTTCACCGACGTCACGGTGAAATACGGTCCCCAGCCATAAGGGGTGGCGAGGCCTCCGGCCCGGAGGCCTCGCCAGCCCGCTAGAGGTAGCCCCACTTCTGGGCGACGTCGCGGAGCATCTCGGGCACCTCTTCCGGGGCCGGCAGCTCGCGGCCCGGCTGCACCCGGCCCGACTGGATCTTGTCGCGCCAGTCGCCGATGCCCTTGGTGAAGTCGGTCGGCTTGTTGTGGCGGCCGTAGTCGAGCATGCCCTCTTCGAACGGGATGCGCAGCGTGGCGCACAACGCCCGCAGCTCGTTCTCGGGGTCGGCGGTCAGGTTCTCGTAGGTGATCTCATGACCGGGCAGCCGGTGGCGGGCCTCCTCCAGGTACTTCATGTACTGGAAGGTGTGGCGCACCGCCTCGTGCATCGGCCGCTTGACCGGGTCGGCCTCGTGCCACGAACGGGCGATCGAGAGCGGGTGGCGCAACAGGAAGACGAACCGCGCGTCGGGCCAGCAGATCGACAGGCGCTTCCACGCGAACACGTTGCTGGGGGTCTTCTCCACCAGGGTCGGCTTGCCCGAGCGGACCAGCTCCCGGTGCAGCAGCCGGTCCCACAGCAGATGCTCGACGTCACTCTGGTTGTGGCCGAGCGCCACGACCGCCTGGCGGACCGGGTCGGTGTTCAGGTTGGTCGAGATGCGCCGGAAGTGGGTCTCGATGGGCGAGTGCAACTGGGAGTGGCTGTTCATCATCGACCGCAGCAGGGTCGACCCCGAGCGGGGCGGCGACAGGATGAACACCGGCGCGCGCAACAACCGGTCTGACTCCAGATCGGCGGGGGGCCGCGCGACGTCGTCCTCAAGCCGCGGCGGCATCGGAGGCCCCATCGGCTTCGGCGGCGGAGCCGGCCGGGTGGGCAACTTCTGGCGCTGGATCGTGTACCCGGTCACGCCCTCAAGGGTCGTATTGACCACTTGCTTCCACTTCATGGCTGGCAACGTAGGGACACCAAGTTAATCGAGGGTTAACTTCGACTGGGAAACTTCGAAGACCGTCAAAGCTCCGCAATCAAATCGTCAGCCGCAGTATAAGGGTCGGCGAGGCCGTCCAACACGTCTTGTGCGAGGCGATATAGCCGCAGGTCACTGGCCGGATCGCCGAATCTGTCCCGCAATGCGCGCAGTGCCGCCGCGGTGATTTCGTCGCGCGCCCGCGCGAGGCGTCTGGCCCTTCCTTCTCCGGTTTCACTCAGATGACGCGCGTGGTCGTCGAGCGCTTTCAGAAGGTCGCCGATTCCCTCTTCGCGGACGGCCACCGTCGGCACCACCGGGGGCCGCCAGGCGCCGCCGCCGAGCGAGATCATGTTGCGCAGGTCGCGCACCGTCGACTGGGCGCCGTCGCGGTCGGCCTTGTTGACCACGAACACGTCGGCGATCTCCAGGATGCCCGCCTTGGCGGCCTGCACCCCGTCGCCCATGCCGGGGGCCAGCAGCACGATCGTGGTGTCGGCGAGGGCCCGGACGTCGACCTCCGCCTGCCCGACCCCCACGGTCTCGACGAGGACGACGTCGAACCCGGCCGCGTCGAGCACCCGCAGCGCCTGCGGCACCGCCCACGACAGGCCGCCCAGGTGGCCGCGCGTCGCCATCGACCTGATGTAGACGCCGTCGTCGAGCGCGTGGTCCTGCATGCGCACCCGGTCGCCGAGCAGCGCGCCGCCGGTGAAGGGCGACGACGGGTCGACGGCCAGCACGCCCACCCGGTCGCCGCGTGCGCGCAGCGCCTTGACCAGCGCGGCCGTCGAGGTCGACTTGCCGACACCGGGCGAGCCGGTCAGGCCGACGACGCGGGCCCGGCCCGGCGCCCTCAGCAGCTTCGCCGCCTCCCGCAACTCGGCGTCGGAGCCGCTCTCGACCAGCGAGATCAGGCGCGCGACGGCGCGGACGTTGCCGGCGCGCACCTTCTCGACGAGGTCGTTCACGCGGGGACGCGGATGATCAGGGCGTCGCCCTGGCCGCCGCCGCCGCACAGGCCCGCCGCCCCGAGGCCGCCGCCCCGGCGGCGCAGCTCGTGGGCCAGGGCCAGCACGATCCGGGCGCCCGAGGCGCCGATCGGGTGGCCGAGCGCGATGCCGCCGCCGTTCACGTTCACCTTGTCGAGGGAGATGCCGAGGTCTTTGGCCGACTGCAGCACGACCTGGGCGAACGCCTCGTTGATCTCGACGAGGTCGAGGTCGGCGGCGGTGAGGTCCTGCTTGGCCAGGGCCTGCGCGATGGCGTTGGCCGGCTGCGACTGGAGCGAGTTGTCGGGGCCCGCGACGTTGCCGTGGGCGCCGATCTCGGCCAGCCAGGTCAGGCCCAGTTCCTCGGCCTTGGCCTTCGACATGACGACGACCGCGCAGGCGCCGTCGGAGATCTGCGAGGCCGAACCGGCGGTGATGGTGCCGTCCTTGGTGAAGGCGGGCCGCAGCCTCGCCAGCTTCTCGGCCGTGGTGTCGGGGCGCACCCCCTCGTCGGCGGTGAACTCCTCGTTCTTCAGCGGGACGGCGACGATCTCGTCGTCGAAGACGCCGTTCTTGACGGCCGCGGCGGCGAGCTGGTGGGACCGGGCGGCGAAGGCGTCCTGGTCCTCGCGGGAGATCTTGAGCCGGGCGTTGTGGCGCTCGGTCGACTCGCCCATCGCGACCTGGTCGTAGGCGTCGGTGAGGCCGTCGAAGGCCATCGAGTCGAGCACTTCGGCGGTGCCGTACTTGACGCCCTTGCGCAGGCCCGGCATGAGGTGCGGCGCGTTGGACATCGATTCCATGCCGCCGGCGACGACGATGTCAAACTCCCCCGCCCGGATGAGCTGGTCGGCCAGGGCGATCGCGTCGAGGCCCGACAGGCAGACCTTGTTGATCGTGAGCGACGGCACGCTCATCGGGATGCCGGCCTTCACCGCGGCCTGACGCGACGGAAGCTGCCCCGCGCCTGCCTGGAGGACCTGCCCCATGATCACGTACTGTACGTCGGAAGGGGCGACACCGGCCCGCTGAAGTGCGGCCTTGATGGCGACGCCGCCGAGTTCGACGGCGGACAGACCGGAGAGGGCGCCGAGCAAGCGGCCGATCGGCGTGCGAGCTCCGGCGACGATGACGGAACCGGACATTGGAGGGCCTCCTACGCGATATGGGGGCGACGGTGTCACCATACCCAGCAGCGTTCAGCGGATAGTCAAGGAGGGCGGGCCAATGTTTCTGCGCATCGACCATGTGGGGATCGCGTGTCACAACCTTGAGGAGAAGATCGGGTTCTACGAGTCGACCTTCGGCCTCGTCGTCGTGAGTCGCGAGGTCAACGAGTCGCAGGGGGTCCGCGAGGCCATGCTCCACGTGGCCGACGGCGAGGGCGGGACGAGCTATGTGCAACTGCTGGAACCCCTGAGCCCCGAGACGGCCGTCGGCAAGTTCCTGGCCAAGCGCGGCGAGGGTGTGCACCACATCGGTTACGGAGTGGAAGACGTCAGCAAGGCAATGGCGGAAATCGCCGCAAAAGGTGTCAGGTTGATTGACGAACGTCCACGTCACGGCTCTATGGGTGCCTCAATCGCGTTTCTTCACCCCAAGGATGTGGGAGGAGTGCTGACAGAGCTGGTCGAGGCTCCGAGGCAGTAATGGAACGTAAGAAAGGTTCATACGTAACAAGTCGCGCAGAAAGTCCGTGGAGGCCTCCAACGGCGCACGCTCGGAGTACGCTGGCCTTCCACCGGACGTGGATCCCACCCTATTGGGCTCCTCGCCTCGGATGTCCCAAACCCCCCGTCCGGCCCGTGTAGCCGTCTCGACAACCCAGGATCGAGCCTCATGCAGTCCGACATCGATGCCCAGCTCAACAATTTCTTCGAAGACGCCCCCTCCCGGGAATTCGACGTGGTGCTTCGTGGCTATGACCGGCACCAGGTCCACGACCACTTGAAGCAGCTCGACACCGATTTGCGGCAGGCGCGCGAGCAGGTCGGCTCGCTCCAGCGCGAGTTGTCCGACTCGCAGCGTCAGTTGCAGGAGCAGGAGCGTCCGACCTACTCGGGCCTCGGCGCCCGCATCGAGCAGCTCCTTCGTCTCGCTGAAGAGCAGGCCACCGAACTGGTGCAGGCGGCACGGTCGGAGGCCAACGAGATCAAGGCCGCCGCCAAGGTCGACGCCGCCGACACCCGGGCCGCCGCCGAGAACGAGGCCGCCGAGAAGCGGGCGCTCGCGACGCGTGAGGCCGACGAGATGCGCACGGCCGCCGAGCGCGACGCCGAGGAGATCCGGGGCACGGCCAAGCGTGAGGCCGACGAGCTGACCAACACGACCGAGCGTGAGGTCGCCAAGCAGCGCGCCACCGCCGACCACGAGGTCGCCGAGAAGCGCGCCGACGCCGAGCGCGAGATCGCCAAGCTGCGCACCACCACCGAGCGTGAGGTCGCCCAGCTCCGCGCCAGCACCAAGCGCGAGCGCGACGAGATCCTCACCACCGCCAAGCGCCAGGCCGACGAGATGCGCGCCCAGGCCCAGCGGGTGCTCGAGGAGTCCGAGGCCAAGCGCGCCCAGGACGAAGCCGAGTTCGAGATCCAGCTCGCCAGCCGCCGCGAGGAGGCCGAGCGCCAGGAGGCCGAGCGCCACGCCACCGCGCAGGCCAACACCCAGAAGCTGGTCGCCGAGGCCGAGCAGCGGGCGGCCACCGCCGAGCAGCGCGCCACCAAGGCCACCCAGCAGGCCGAGCAGACCCGGCGCGAGGCCGACACCCACGCCAAGCAGCTCCTCGCCAACGCGCGCAAGAACGCCGACCAGCTCGTCGCCGAGGCCAAGACCAGCGCCGAGTCGATCACGACCGACGCGAAGAACGAGGCCGAGCGCACCCGCACCGCGATGCAGCGCCAGGTCGACGAGCTGACCCGGCAGCGCGACAGCATCACCAGCCACCTCGCCCAGCTCCGCCAGCTCCTCGGCGGCGCCGCGCTGCCGGGCATGGAGCCGGAGCCCGCGCCCGTCGTGGCCGCCCCGGTCAAGCCCGCCCTGTCGGCGGCCCCGCCGGTCGAGCACAAGCCCGTGCCGAAGCCGGCCGAGCCCGTTGCCGCCAAGGCCGACGACGACGCGGAGTGGTGGCAGGAGTAACCACTCGGCATCGATTCGGGGCGAACGGCTGCAGGACATGAGAAGGGCCCGGCGGATTTCCCGCCGGGCCTTTCTGTCGGGTACGACCTGAGCCCCGACAGGGCCCGCTCGGGTGGCCGGGCGATCGTCGTCGGCGGCATGCCACCGGCGCGGCCGGTCGGCGCCGGTGCGGCGCGCACCACGGGCGGCGGGCGGCGCCGGCCGGGCGGAGCCGTAACGGAGAGATCAGATCCAGCCCTTGCGCGCGGCCTGCACCCCCGCCTGGAAGCGGCCGGTCGCGCCCAGCCTGCTCAGCAGGGTGGCGATGCGGCGGCGCAGGGTGCGTTCGGACATGCCCAGCTGGCGCAGGATCGCCTCGTCCTTCATGCCGACGGCGAGGAGTTCGAGGATCTGCTGGTCGACGCCGTCGATCGCGCCCGTGCCGTTGCCCCACACCGGGGAGGCCTCGCGCCACAGGGTCTCGAAGAGGGCGACGAGGGCGTTGGTGAGGGCGCTGCGTCCGACCACGACCGAGGTGAACCGGACACCTTCCTCCCGGTCGGTGAGCGGCAGCAGGGCGGTGGAGCGGTCGACCAGGATGAGCTTGATGGGGACCTCGGCCAGGATCCGGGCCTGCTCCCCCACGGCGGTCACCTGGCGGATCTCGTCGAGCTTCTTGGGGATGTCGAGCACCAGCGAGGAGTAGAGCGCCCGCACCCGCACGCCCCTGGCCAGCGCGGCCGACTCGGCGGCGATGGACGTGCCGCTGGTGGCGTAGGGCGGGGTGTCGATGGCGAGGATCTCCTCCTGCGCCTGGGCGAGCAGTTCGGCGACCTTGCGGCCGGCGGCGGCGGCCCCTTCGACGACCTCGATGACCCGCCCGGGGTCGGCCCGCAGCAGGCCCTCCTGGAAGTCGGTGGCCAGTTCCTCGGCCTCGACGGCGAGCCGGTCGAGCTCGGCCCGGCGGCGTCTGATCGCCGACCCGATGGCCATGCGGGGGTCGGCGGGGCGGAACCCGGAAAGGGGGTCGGACTCCATGAGGCCGGTCTCCTGCAGGCGCGCCAGCGCGGCCCCGACGGTCTCCGCGGAGGACTCCAGGCGCCGCGCCGCCTCATCCGGCGTGATCTTGGGATCACGCAGGAGGAGCCGGTAGAGGCGCTCTTCGAGGGAGCTCAGGCCGATGGCTTCCCACATGGGACAACCTTGGCAGATTCCGGTCACTGACCGGTACCGGCCACCACAAATCGCGCAATCCATGCGGAATTCGCGTCATCGTTGAATCGTCTTCAGACCGGTCGCGCCGGTCCTAGAGGGAGGAAGACAGGTTCGGCCGGCGTTGAGGGAGGCGCCGGCCGTTCTTTTTGGCGGCGGACATGAGGCCTCATCACTTTCTCGCCGGACAATTTCACATCGGCGCGTCGACCACCGCGTAGACGACCTTGCCGCCCGTGACGGGCCGGCGATAGCCCCATTGCCGGGTCAGCACCCCGACCAGCATGAGGCCCCGGCCGCCGATGTCGTCGGGGCCCGGGTCGAGCAGCCGCGGCGGCAGGCGCTCGGCGTCCCAGACCTCCACGACGACCGCGCCGCCGGACCGGTAGACGCTCAGGCCGACCTGGCCGTCGGGCGCGCTCACCTTCACCGCGTTGGAGATCAGTTCCGCCGTGACCAGTTCGGCCGCGCCCGCCAGATCGCCGAGGCCCCATCGGGCGAGCAGGGCGCCGACACGGTCGCGGGCCAGGGCGGCCGACCTCGGATGCGCGGGGAACAGTTCGTATCGCGTCGCGACTTCGAGTGCCATGTGCGCATACCACCCGCCCGATCGTAAGCCTCGTATTACGACATTTACCTCGAGAATTACATTCCGCCGCTTGCCATATTCCTGAGCGTAAGCATCTCTACACTCGGAGTCAGCGTCCATTCACCGGCTGTCCAGTCGTGTCCGGTCAAGGACAGGACAGCGTTCCCCCCTGAGGGCAGGGAGCCGTGCGCACTATGGAGTCATTCGGGGAGGCGCTTCGCCGCCTGAGAGGTGGCCTCTCCATTCGTGGCCTCGCCCGCCGGGCCAACTGTTCTCCCAGTTACATTTCCGCGCTCGAATTCGGGAAGAACATCCCGAGTTCGGCAGTGGTGTCGGCATTGGATGCCGCATTGGGAGCCGGCGGTGAACTTATCAGGCTGCACGACATGGAGGTGGGTCCGACGGAACGACGAGAGGCGCTCGGCCTGATCGGAATCGTGCTGGGGGGCGCGTCCGGGGCCCTTCCGGCGACCGACGGGCTGGAACGCATCCGGATGCTGGTCGAACGCCGTCTGGGCGGCCCCGACCTGGGGTTCTGGGAAGAGGTGGCGTGGGAACACGCCCACGGCGTCGGCGCCCACCCGGCCACCGACGGAATAGGGCGTCTGTCGGCCGACGTCCTGGCGCTGGAGACCGCGCTCACCCACGTCAAGGGCGACGCGCCCGCCTGGGCCCGGGTGCGCACCCGGCTGCTCTACCTGCTGGCCTACGCGCTCGGCTCGGCCGGCCGGGAGCACGAGTCGCGGCACTGGTGGGCCGCCGCCCGCCGCGCCGCCGTCGCGGCCGGCGACGACATGCGGGCGTCCGTCGTGGCGCAGGAGGCCATCCAGGCCCTCTACGAGAAGAGGCCCCTCACCCTGGTGCTCTCGCGCGCCGGAGAGGCCCTCGCCGGAGACCGGCCGTCGGTGGCGCGGGCCCGCGCCCTGGGCGCACGGGCACACGCGAAGGTGCTGCTGGGCGACCTCACCTCGGCCTACGCCGACCTCGACGAGCAGGCCCGGGTCTTCGACCGGCTGCCCGCCGGCGTGACCGGCGACGCCGCCTCGGCCGAGGGCTGGCCGGTCACCCGCCTGCTGCACAGCCGCTCCCTCGTCTACACCCTGGCCGGGCATCCCGGCGCCGCCGCCGCCCAGGCGGAGGCCGTCGCGGCCTACCCTCCGGGCGCGATCAGACCGGTCGCCCAGATCCGGCTGCACGAAGCCATGTCGGCCGTGCACGACGGCGAGGTCGTGGCCGGGCTGGCGTACGCGGAGCAGGCGATGACCGCCGCCCAATCTGCCGGATATTCCCACTATGTGGGGCAACTGGCCACTATGGTCGCGGATCAGGCGCCGGCCGGACACGAGGCACTGCACTCCTTCCGCGACCGGATCGCCGGCTTACGCGGAGGCATCTCGTGAACGTCATCTTCACCCACCTGACCGGCCCCGACGCGGCCGTCGTCATCGACGACGACTACACCGCCGTCTACACCCTCATCAGGGCCGAACCCCCGTACAACTCGGGCCCCCTTTACCACCCCGACCGCTATCGCGAACGAACCGGAGACCAGCTCGACCGGCCCGGATTCACGCTCGTCGCGGTCGAAGACGGAGAAACGCTCGCGGGATTCGCGTTCGGTTTCACCATGCCGGCCGGCCGCTGGTGGGGCGGCGACACGACACCCGGCCCGCCCGAAGTCGTCGCGGCCGACAAATTCGCGGTGATCGAACTGAATCTGCGCACGGAATATCGCGGCCGGGGAATCGGCCGACGCCTCCTCGCCGAACTGCTCGAAGGACGCACGGAGCCTTATGCGACCTTGTTGTCGCTGCCCGAGGCGGCCGCCCACGACATATACGAACACTGGGGCTGGAAAGTGACGGGCACCTGCCGCCCGGCCCCCGACACGATGCTCGCCGACGTCATGGTCCTGGCACGGTGAAGGGGATCTGCTCGGCGACCATCCTCTTCCAGTGGGCGTCGACGGTGGTGCCGGGCTCGACCGCGACGTCGCCGTGGGGCGTGGCGATCAGGTAGTGGCCGTCGGCGCGTTTCACGGCGAGGACGTACTCCTGTCCGATGGTGAGCAGGGCGTCGTCCTCGGCGAGTCTCAGGGTGTTGGAGACGGGTTCGTAACCGCCCATCTGACCGACGGTGACCGTGGCCGGAAGGTCGCCCTTGTAGTCGCCGAGCACCTCGACCGTCCACAACGTCACCGGGATGTCGTCCATGGTCTGGCCCTGCTTGGCGACCACCCGGCCGCGGAAGACGTGGTCGGCGATTCCCGCCAGGCGCCGTTGGTCGCGGCCGTCGATGACGTAGGTCGCCATGACCTCCTGAACCTGGAACGGCCGCAGGACCGCCGTCGCGCCGACGCACAGACCGCCGACGGCCACTCCGGCGAGGAAGGAGCCGAGCTTCACGACAACTCGGCCAGGAAGCCCGCCACCGCGCGGTTGAAGGTCTCCGGGGTCTCGATGGCCGACAGGTGGCCGGCGCGGCCGATCACGACCAGGCGGGCGTCGGGGAGGGCCTTCGCCATGGCCTCGGCGTCGCCGGTGGGGGTGATCTTGTCTTCGTCGCCCGCGATGACCAGGGCCGGCACGTTCAGGCCGCGCAGGGTGTCGAAGGAGTCGGGGCGGGCGGCCATCGCGCGCTGGGCCCAGGCCGCCGCCCGTGCGGGGGCCGAGCCGACCAGGCCGCGCACGCGGCCGACGACCATGCCGCGGCGCTCCAGCGACGTCGGGCCGAGCAGGTTGGGCACCGTGTCGAGGAGGTCGCCGCCGTCGAGGAGCCGCTGGGCGACCGTCTCGCGGTTGGCGGCGGCCTCGGGCGTGTCGGGTGAGGCCTTGGTGTTGGCCAGGATCACCCCCGACAACCGCCCGGGGTGACGCCGGGCCAGGGCCATCGTCACGTAGCCGCCCATGGACAGGCCGCCGACCACGGCCTGGTCCAGGCCGAGGGTGTCGAGGAGCTCGGCCACGTCGTCGGCCATGGCGTCGACCGACGGTTCGTCGTCGCCGAGCGGTGAGCCGCCGAAGCCGCGCAGGTCGGGCGTGACGACGTGGCACCCGGCGGCGAGGCCGCCGCGTTGGGCCAGCCACATCGCCGACGACAGCGGGAAGGCGTGCAGCAGCACGAGGGGGAGGCCGGTGCCGGCCGTCCGGGTATTCAACCTCACGTCGTCACGGTACTTCGGTGGCGAGGGGCGCCGCCGCCGGGTTCAGCCTCTCGACGATGTGGTTCAGGACGATCCGGACGTACGGCTCCCCCACCCACAGGTGCTTGGCGCCGTCGACGCCGACGACCTCGGCCTGCGGCACCCGCTTGAAGCGGTCGGCCGCCTCGGCGGGGCGCAGGTAGTCGTCGAACTCGGGCACCAGGGCGACCAGCGGCCGGCCGAACTCGGCCCAGGCGTCGAGGTCGGCGTCGGTGGCCCGCTTGAGCGGCGGCGACAGCAGGATCGCGCCCTCGACCAGCGGGTCGCGGCCCCACCGCAGCGCGAGTTCGGTGCCGAACGACCAGCCGAGCAGCCACGGCCGGGGCAGGTCGTTGAACTCGGCGAACTCCAGCGCGGCGGCGACGTCGAGCCGCTCCCCGACGCCGTCTTCGAACGCGCCCTGGGAGGCGCCGCGCTCGGAGGAGGTGCCCCGGGTGTTGAACCGCAGCACCGCGACGTCGGCCAGGGCGGGCAGCCGGAACGACGCCTTGCGCAGCACGTGGCTGTCCATCATGCCGCCGTGGGTCGGCAGCGGGTGGAGACAGATCAGCGTGGCGACCGGTGGCGCGGTCTCGGGCAGCGCCAGCTCACCGACCAGGGTCAGTTCGTCGGCGGTCTGCAACTCGATGTCGGTGCGGCGGGCCGGCAGCACCGTCGACGCCCGGATCTCCACTGTCGTCGTCTCCTCTTCAGTAGCGGGTGCGGCCGGGGCCGCGGTTGAGGCGGTTGCGCCAGCAGGCGGTGTGCCAGTGGCGGCGCTCCTCCTCGCCACCGGCCCAGTGGGGCCAGCTCACGATGTGGGGGACGCCCGGACGGATCGACTGGTCGCATCCCGGGCACCGGTAGGGCCGGTCGGCGGAACCGCCGGTGACCGTGCGGACCACCCAGTCGCCGTCGGCCGCCTCTTCGACGCGGTCGACCCCGGCGGGGCGGATCGGCCCTTTGGGGGACTCGTCGGCGCGGCGGGCACGGCGGGGGCTCATACGTCCTATTCTTCCAGCTCGGGGAAATCGTCGAGCGAGCGCGTCCGGAGCGCGGCGACGGTCTCGAACGGCCCCGACCGATATCCGCAGCCCAGCTTCATGGCCTCGTCGATGTCGTCCTGGGAGGCATAACCACTGCGGAACATCTCGATGGCGTCGACCAGGTAGGGCCGCAGCAGCACCATGGCGTCGAACCCCTCCTCCGTTCCCGGCTTCCCGTCGTAGAAGCCGCCGCCCGTCTTCCGGCCGAGGCGTCCTCGCTCGACGAGGTTCCTCAGCGTCCGTGACGGTTCGTGCCGGGGGTCGCCGCTGTCGCGGTGCAGCACGCCGCAGATCTCGTAAGCGGTGTCGAGCCCGATCAGATCGAGCAGTGCGAACGGGCCCATCGGCAACCCCGCCTGGACGACCATCGCGGTGTCGATCGCCTCCTTGGAGGCCACCCCCTGGTCGAGCAGCAGGCAGGCGTGGTTGAGGTAGCCGAGGAGCAGCCGGTTGACCACGAAACCGGGCCTGTCGCCGACGACCACCGGGCGTTTGCCGACCCTGCGGGCGAGGTCGGCGACCTCGCCGGTGACGGTGCTGCGGGCCGTGCCGACGACCTCGACGAGCTGCATGACCGGCGCCGGGTTGAAGAAGTGCATGCCCACCACACGCGACGGCCGGTCCGTCGCGAGCGCAATCTCGGTGACCGGCAGCGACGAGGTGTTGGTGGCGAGGATCGCCGACGGCTTGCAGACCCGGTCGAGGTCGGCGAACAGGGGCAGCTTGAGCTCCATGAGCTCGGGCACGGCCTCGACGACCAGGTCGGCCTCCGCGAAGGCCGCGCGGTCGGTCGCCAGGGTCACCCGGCCGAGGATCGCCTGCTGCTCCTCGGGCGAGAGCCTGCCGCGTGAGACCGCCCTGCCGGTCGAGTTCTCCAGGTGAGCACGCCCGCGCCTCAGCGCCGCCTCGTCGGTCTCCACGCCGACGACCGCGAGCCCCGCGCGGGCGAAGACCTCGGCGATGCCCGCCCCCATCGTGCCGAGCCCGGCAACCCCAACCGTCTCCACGAGACCACCTCCGGCTCCGAGTCTCCCAGAGCCGCTTTCGCCGGTAAGGTTCGGGCATGCGGCTGGTCATCGCGCGATGCAGCGTGGATTACGTGGGACGGTTGACGGCACACCTGCCGATGGCGCCCAGGCTCATCCTCATCAAGGCCGACGGCAGCGTGTCGATCCACTGCGACGACCGCGCCTTCAAGCCCCTGAACTGGATGAACCCTCCTTGCAAGATCCGGGAGGACGAGGCCACCTGGACGGTCACCCACAACAAGACCGGCGAGAAGCTGATCCTCACGATGGACGAGATCATGCACGACTCCAAGCACGAGCTCGGCGTCGACCCCGGCCTGCAGAAAGACGGAGTGGAGGCCCACCTCCAGGAGCTCCTGGCCGAGCACATCACCACCCTGGGCGCGGGCTACACACTGGTCCGGCGTGAATACATGACCGCGATCGGCCCGGTCGACATCCTCTGCCGCGACCAGAGCGGCGCGACGGTCGCCGTCGAGATCAAGCGCCGGGGCGAGATCGACGGCGTCGAGCAGCTCACCCGCTACCTCGAACTGCTCAACCGCGACCCCCTGCTCGCGCCGGTACGCGGCGTCTTCGCCGCCCAGGAGATCAAGCCCCAGGCCAAGGTGCTGGCCATGGACCGGGGCATCGACTGCGTGACCCTCGACTACGACGGCCTGCGCGGCATCGAGCCCGAGAACCCGACGCTCTTCTGACGGGCGTCAGGCCGACCGTTCGCGGAGCGTCGCGACGCCGGGCCCGTCGAGGTCGTCGAGGAAGGCCGCACGCCCGGTCATCGCCATGATCAGCGCCAGGGTCGGCCCGGTGACGAGCGGGCCTGAGCCGATGGCGAACTCGCCGTCGGTCGCCCGCAGCCGCAGGCCGCTGATGCGGCCTCTGGCCTCGACGACCATGTCGCTGCCCGCGTAGTAGCCGGCCACCAGGGTCAGCGTCGCCATCGGGCTGTCGTGGCCGATGCCCAGCGGGCGCCGGATGTCCGCGCCGTGCACGATCGCCTCCCCCAGCACCGCCTCCACCGGGATCGGCGCCTTGACCGTGCTGGTCACCACGCGGCGGAACCGGTCGAGGGTCTCCTGCGGCGAGGCCCCGAGCTGCTGCGCCAGCCGGTAGGAGACCATCGCGTCGAAGTCGAACCGCTTGCGGAGCACCCCCGCCATCCAGCGGAGGGGGCCGAGGCTCGCCCCGGCGGTGAGGTGGGCGAGCACCTCCCGTACGGTCAGGCCGGCGCACAGGGAGGGGGTCGCCCATTGGGCGTCGTCCAGCGCGGCGAGGTGACCGGCCAGGGCGGCCCGTTCGGCGTGCACGAGCGGCCATGTCTCCGACGTCTTCACGCCCGCCACCCTAGATGTCCTCCGTTCGGAGGACATCCCGGTCGACCGGCCGGAGGTCCCCGCGGCCGACGGGTTTGGCGAAGCTTTACCCATGACGACAGCGATCCACGTTCGCGGCCTGACCAAGCGCTACGGTGAGGTCCACGCCGTCGGGGGCCTGGACCTCGACATACGCACCGGCGAGGTGTTCGCCATCCTCGGCCCCAACGGCGCCGGGAAGTCCACCACGGTGGAGATCCTCGAGGGCTACCGCAAGCGCGACGCCGGCGAGGTGTCCGTGCTCGGCGTCGACCCGGGCCAGGCGACGAGCGCGTGGCGGGCCAGGGTCGGCATCGTGCTGCAGACCGCCAACGACGCCGCCGAGCTCACCGTCCGTGAGACGGTCCGCCACTTCGCCCGCTACTACCCGAACAGCAAGGACCCTGACGAGGTCATCGCCACGGTCGGGCTGAGCGAGAAGGCCGGGGCCCGCATCCGCCAGCTCTCCGGCGGCCAGCGCAGGAGGGTCGACGTCGCCCTGGGCATCGTCGGCCGCCCCGAACTGGTCTTCCTCGACGAGCCCACGACCGGCTTCGACCCGGAGGCCCGCCGGCAGTTCTGGGACCTCATCAGGTCGCTGGCCGCCGAGGGCACCACGATCGTGCTGACCACCCACTACCTCGACGAGGCCGAGGCGCTCGCCGACCGGGTGGCGGTCATCGCGAAGGGACGCATCGTCGCCGAGGGCACCCCGCACACGCTGGGCGGACGCGCCACCGCAAGCGCCCGCGTCACCTGGGCCGACGGCTACGCCGAGACCGACACCCCCACCGCGCTGGTGCGCACCCTCGCCGAGAAGTACGACGGCGAGATCCCCGGCCTGCAGATCGTGCGGCCCTCCCTCGAAGACATCTACCTGGACCTGATCGGGGACGCAGAATGACCGCCACCCTGAACATCGGATTCGCCCGCGCGTCGCTGGAGACCAAGCTCTTCTTCCGCCAGCGCGACGCCGTCATCTTCACCTTCTCCTTCCCGATCATCCTGCTGGTCCTGTTCGGCTCGATCTTCGAGGGCGACCTGGAGGGCACCGGCATCACGGTCGCCCAGCTCTACTCGGCCGGCCTGATCGGCGCCGGCGTGATGGGCGTGGCGTTCCAGAACCTCGCGATCGGCATCGCCATCGACCGGGACGACGGCACGCTGAAGCGCCTGGCGGGCACGCCGATGCCGCGCGCGGCCTACTTCGTCGGGAAGCTGGTCAGCTCGCTGGTGCTCGCCGTGATCGAGGTGGCGCTGCTGCTGGCGGTCGCGGTGCTCCTGTTCGACCTCGAACTCCCCACCGACCCGGGCCGGTGGGCGACACTGGTCTGGGTGCTCACGCTCGGCCTGGCCGGCGCGGCCCTCCTGGGAATCGCGGTCAGCAGCCTGCCGCGCAACGCCAAGAGCGCCGCCGCGGTGGTCTCCATGCCCTACGTGCTGCTCCAGTTCATCTCCGGTGTCTACATCCCCTTCACGGAGCTTCCCTCATGGCTGAACGACGTCGCGGCGATCTTCCCTCTGAAGTGGATGTGCCAGGGCCTGCGCTCGGTGTTCCTGGGCGACGCGGGGGCGGCGCTGGAGCTGACGGGGTCCTACGAGCTGCCGAAGGTGGCGCTGGTGCTGGGGTTGTGGCTGGTGGGCGGGCTGGTGCTCTGCCTGGCGACGTTCCGGTGGACCAACCGAGGCGAAGGCTGAGGGCGTTCATGGGCAGGCGGCCCGAGGTGCGGGCCGCCTTCCCCGAGGAGACCAACGCCTGGGAGTCCTTCCGGGGCTGGGAGATCCTCTTCGGCCTGGCCTGGACGACGGCCCTCCTCTTCGTCCTGTACGACGAGGACTCCTCCACCCAGGGCCGGGCCGTCACCGTCGGCCTGATGCTCTGCTGCGCGGCGGCCTACCTGCTCATGGGCCGCAAGCTGATCATCACCGACCGGGAGAACAGTCCCCAGGCGATGCTCTACGTGGGCCTGCTCTGCCTGGGGTTCATCCCGGCGACGCTGATCGTGCCGAACTCGTCGTTCGGGCTGTTCGCCCTCTGCCCGCAGGTGTTCATGCTGCTCAGCGGGCGGCTGGCGGTCGGGGCGGTGGTCCTGCTCAACGTGGCGCCGGTGATCTGGTTCCTCCGGCAGAGCGACCTCCAGATCGCCGACCTGGTGCGGTTCGGCGGGACCACCCTGATCGCGGTCACGTTCTCGCTGGTGTTCGGGCCGTGGATCACCCGGATCATCCGCCAGAGCGCCGAGCGCGCCGACCTGATCCGGCAGCTTGAGGAGAGCGAGGCCGAGGTGGCGCGGCTCTCCGTCGAGAAGGGCGTGCTGGCCGAGCGCGAGCGGCTGGCCGGGGAGATCCACGACACGATCGCCCAGGGGTTCACCAGCATCATCATGCTCATCCAGGCCGCGCAGGCCGGGCGCGATCCGGCGCGGCACCTCGCGCTGGCCGTACAGACGGCCCGGGAGAACCTGGCCGAGGCCCGCGCGCTGGTCGCGGCGCTCAGCCCGGCGCCGCTCGACGGCTCCACCCTCGACGACGCGCTGCGGCGGCTCTCGCTGCGGCTGTCGGAGGAGATCGGCGTCGCGGTGTCGCACACCGTCGAGGGCGAGTCGCGCAAGCTGCCGCCGAGCAGCGAGGTGGTGCTGATCAGGACCGCCCAGGAGGCGCTGGCCAACATCCGCAAGCACGCCGGGGCCACCTCGGTCGGGGTGACGCTCGGCTATGGCCGTAATGACGTCACTTTGACCGTCGCGGACGACGGGGCCGGCTTCGATCCCGGGGCCGGCAGCGGGTTCGGGCTGCGCGGGATGCGGGCCAGAATCGAACAGCAGGGCGGCCGCCTCGACCTCGTGAGCGCGCCCGGAGAAGGGGCCTCGGTCCACGTGACGCTGCCGATGGGAGACAGATGATCCGGCTCATGATCGTGGACGATCACCCGGTGGTCCGCGAGGGCCTGCGCGGAATGATCGACGGCCACGAAGGCATCACCGTGGTCGGCGAGGCCGGCTCGGGCGACGAGGCCGTGGTGCGGGCCCGCGACCTCACGCCCGACGTCGTGCTGATGGACCTGCGCATGCCCGGCGGCGACGGCGTGGGCGCGACCAGCCGGATCCTCGCCGGGCAGCCGTCCACCCGGGTCATCGTGCTGACCACGTACGAGACCGACCAGGACATCGTGCGGGCCGTCGAGGCGGGCGCGGCCGGTTATCTGCTGAAGGACACCTCGCGCGCCGACCTGCTGGGCGCGATCAAGGCCGCCGCCCGCGGCGAGACGGTGCTCTCCCCCAGCGTGGCGACCAGGCTGGTGACGCGAATGAGGGCGCCCGTAATCGAGTCGCTGTCACCCCGGGAGACCGAGGTACTGTCTTTGGTGGCGCGGGGGCTGACCAACGCCGAGATCGGGCGGGAGTTGTTCATCAGCGAGACCACCGTGAAGACCCACCTGCTGCGGGTGTTCGGCAAGCTGGGGGTCTCCGACCGCACCGCCGCCGTCACCACCGCGCTCAACCGGGGTCTGCTTTAGTGACATCCGATAACCAACTTGCATAAAAGAAGCTAATTTCCCGATACTTCCGTTAAAAAGATCTTGCGTCCATAATGGTGGCTTCTGGGGGGCCGGGACGGCGAGGTGAAACGGTGACGGGACGAGAATATCGGGGGATGTCGGCGGCCGAACGGGTCGCCGACCGCCGGGAGCGGCTCATCAACGCCGCCTACGGCCTGTTCGCCAATCCCGGCTTCCACGCGACGACGATCGAGCGGCTCTGCTCGACCGCGCACATCTCCAACCGGGCGTTCTACGAGTGCTTCTCGGGCCGCGAGGAGCTGATGCGGGCCGTCTACGAACGCTGTGTCGACGACACCCTGACCGCGGTCGGGGCCGCCATCGAGACCGCCCCGCCCACCCTGGAGGGGCGCATCGTCGCCGGGATCACCGAGTACGTGCGCTACGTGACGCTCGACGTCCGGCGGGCCCGCATCATGCACTTAGAGGTGCGCCGGGCCGGCGACGTGTTGTCGGGGTCGCGGCAGAAGGCGGTCGCCGGGTTCACCCACATGATCGAGAGCTCGCTCAAGGGGCTGCAGGAAGAGCTGCCCGCCGAGCTCCACCTGCTGGCGCTGGCCTTGATAGGGGCGCTCACGGAACTGCTCATCGAGTGGGTCCTCTCGGACGACCGGCCGGAGAAGGACCTGCTGGTCGCCACCGCCGTCCACGTGTTCCGGCGGTCGTTCCAGAACTGACCGGGTGTCCGCGGACCCTGGCCCGCACGCGGACGGATCCGCGCGGGGGCCAGGGGCCGCAAATATGTGAACACCGGGACCGGCGCCCCGGAGCGGGCGAAACGAGATCACGTTCCGTAGTCACACCATGACACAGAAAGCCGTCACGGGCCCGGAACGACCCGTCAGATCCAGCCCATGTCCTGAGCCGTCCGGATCGCCCCGATCCGGTTGACCGCGCCCAGCTTGGCGATCGCGTTGGACAGGTAGTTGCGCACGGTGCCCTCGCTGAGGTGCAGCGACGTGGCGATCTCACTCACCGACGCCCCCGAGGCGGCCAGCGCCAGCGCGTCGCGTTCACGGTCGGTCAGCGGCGACTCGCCGGCCATCATGGCCGAGGCGGCCATCTCGGGATCGAGGTAACGGCCGCCGGCGTGCACCTTCCGGATGGCGGCGGCCAGTTCCTCGGCGGAGGCGTCCTTCGGGACGAAGCCGCGCACCCCCGCCGCCAGCGCGCGGCGCAGGTAGCCGGGGCGGCCGAAGCTGGTGAGGATCAGCATCGCCTGGCCGGGCATCGACTCGGCGACGCTCAGGCCGTCCATGCCGGGCATCTCGACGTCGAGCACGAGCACGTCGGGCGTGTGCTCGGCCACGGCGGGCCCCACCAGGTCGCCCCGGCCGACCTGGACCACGACGGTGATGTCGGGCTCCAGGTCGAGCAGGGTGGCGATGGCCTGCCTGATGAGGTGCTGATCGTCGGCCAGCAGGACTCTGATCACGACCGGCCCGCCAGCACGGGTTCCTTCGCCGTCGGCGCGGCCGCCCGCAGGACGAAGCCGCCCTTCCTGTCGGGCTCGGCCGTCAGCTTCCCGCCGACCGCGCCGAGCCGTTCGGCCAGCCCGGCCAGCCCGCTGCCCTCGCCGTTCTTGACGGCGTCCTTCTGGACGCCGTTGTTGCGCACCTCAAGGATCGTCTCCCCCGGCGTGAGCCGCAGAGTGATCTCGCAGGTGGTGGCCGTGCTGTGGCGGAGCACGTTGGTGACGGCCTCGCGGACCACCCAGGCGAACACCGGGGCGGTGTCGCCGGGGGCCTCGCGGTAGGGCAGCTTGAGGTCGCAGGTGATGCCGGCCGCCTCCAGCACCCCGCGCACGCTGGCGAGTTCGGCGGCCAGGTCGAGCTGGCGGTATCCCTTGACCGCCTCGCGCAGCTCCCGCAGGGCGGTGCGGGCCAGGCCGCGCACCTCGGCCATCTCGGCGCTCGCCGGGGTGTCGCCGCCGAGCCGGACGGCCAGTTCGCTCTTGACCGCGATGGCCGAGAGCTGGTGCCCGACCAGGTCGTGGAGGTCGCGGGCGAACCGCAGGCGCTCCTCGGCGACCGCCAGGCGGGCCTGCGCCTCACGGCCCTCGTGGGCCTCCTCGGCGATGCGCCAGATCCACACCCACAGGCGGTTGGCCCAGGGCAGCGTCCCGCACAACAGGGCGGTGTAGAGGAGGGAGCCGACGAGGATGCCCGCCCGGGTCGCCGGGTCGGTCTCGCCCGTGAACTCGAGCGTCCGGTAGGTGTTGAGCGGCGCCATCACCGCCAGCGTGGAGAGCGCCAGGATCCAGGCGGTGCGTGCCCGCACCCCGATCGAGGCGACCGACAACCAGGCGAAGGAGACGAACGACCACGAGGTCGGGGCGCCGGTGCCGAGGACCGCCACCGCCACCGCGATCCCGGCGCCCGCCACCAGCTCACGCCGGGCGTAGCGCCGATCGAGGATGGCCTGGGTGACGCGGAGGAACAGGACGCTGAAGACCACGACGAGGGCCAGCGCGGGGCCGAGCCGCCACCAGTCGACCGGCCCGGACTCCTGCTCGGCGAGCAGGCCGAGCCCGATGACGAACCAGACCAGCCCAAGAGTCGTGTTGAGCGTCCAGCGGACGACACGTCGGACTCTTTTGATCGATTTGTCCATCATCGCCTGCCCCATCTTAGGTGGTCACTTCGTGCGGAGAACCTCGGAGACCTTCAACCGCCTGCCGGTACGCAGCACCGCGCGCTCGTAGACACGCCCGCCCACCATCAGCGTCGCCGCCACCGCGACGACCATCAAGCCGCCCGACAGCAGCACCTCCCAGACCGCCACCTCCGAGGCGGCCACCCGAACCGGCATGATCATCGAGGAGAACGGCGGCACGAACGAGAGGATCTCGGCCACCGGGTGGTCGGGGCTGGCGGAGGCGAAGAACGACACCCCGTACGAGATCAGGAACAGCAGCATCATCGGCTGCAGCACGTTGCCGACCTCCTCCTGCCGCGACACCAGCGAGGCGAGCGACCCGGCGAGGGCGGCGAAGAAGGCGTAGCCGAGGATCCACCAGGCCACGGCGCTCACCACGATGCCGGCCATGCCGGGCGGGAAGTCGGTGGCGAACCCGGACAGATACGCCCCGACGAGCCCGGCGGCCACCACCGCCGTGAGGTTGATGAACCCGACGACGCCGAGCCCGAAGATCTTGCCGCCGAGCAGTTGCCAGGGCCGGATCGAGATGAGCAGGATCTCGACGATCCGGCTGCCCTTCTCCTCGACGACGCCCATGGCGACCACCATGACCGAGCTCATGATCATGAAGAACAGGAGCAGCACCACCACGGTCGCGATGCCCTGCCGCGCCGACTCGTAGCGGGTGTCGGCCCCGACCGACCGCATCTCCAGGGGCGTCACGGTCACGCCCGCGGCGCCGATCTGCGCCTCGCGGTTGGCGCTCTGCAGAAGCAGCCCGAGCTCGTCGTCGATCTCGCCGTTGGTGAGCACCCGCTTGGAGTCGACGACCGCGACGTCGACGTCGCCGTCGAGCACCGCCGTCGTGGCGGCCCCCTCGTCGGGGTAGGTCTTCCACGTGATCTTGGCGTCGGGGGCGAGCGCCTGGATGGCCAGCTCCTGACCGCCCACTCGCCCGAGGTTGTACTCGTCGGGCCCGTCGAACCACTTCGGCGCGAACGCGATGCCGCCGGTCAGCAACGCCGAGACGAGCAGGCTGATGACGAACGCCCGCGTCCTGACCTGGGTGCGGATCTCCCGCCCGGCCACCATCAACAGACCGCTCATGCCACTGCCTCCCTGAAGATCTCGACCAGCGTGGGCCGCTCGACGCCGAAGGACTCGACGTGCCCCGCCTCGACGGCCCTGCGGAGCACGGCCTGGTCGTCGCCGCCGACGACCGTCAGCACGTCGCGGTCGCCGTCCTTGCTCAGCTCACCCGGCAGCCCGTCGGCCCAGCCGGACTTGGGGTCGCGGACGACCACCCGCAGCCGCCGCCCCTCGGCGTCGCGCAGCTCCTCGACCGTCCCGCTCGCCACCATGCGCCCGGCCGAGACGATCCCGACGGCGTCGCAGAGCCGCTCGACCAGTTCGAGCTGGTGGCTGGAGAAGATGACCGGCACGCCGCCGCGCGCCCGCTCGTGCAGCACCTCGGCCAGCACGTCGACCGCGATCGGGTCGAGCCCCGAGAACGGCTCGTCGAGGATGAGCAGCTCGGGGTCGTGGATGAGGGCCACGGCGAGCTGCACCCGCTGCTGGTTGCCGAGCGAGAGCGACTCGACGGTGTCGTTGACCCGCTCGGTCAGCCCGAGCCGCCCGATGAGCGCGTCACGCGCCTTGCCGACCGCCCCGGCGCCGAGCCCGTGCAGCCGCCCGAAGTAGTCGATCTGCTCCCCGACCCGCATCTTCTGGTAGAGCCCGCGCTCCTCCGGCATGTAGCCGAAGGTCCGCCGCTCGGCGAACGTCAGCGCACGCCCGTTCCAGATCACCTCGCCCTCGTCGGCCTGCAGGACGCCCATGACGATGCGCATCGTCGTCGTCTTGCCGGCCCCGTTGGCGCCCACGAAGCCGAACATCTGCCCGGCGGGGACCGCGAAGCTCACCCCGTCGAGGGCGACCTTGCCGGCCCCGAATGTCTTGCGCAAACCCCTGATCTCCAACATGGCACCAATCCTGGCTTTGCCCGCCCGTGACGCGTAGACGTGGAAATCAGCGGTCCGCCGGGGATTCCGCAGCCGATCGGGATGACATTTGCCACATGGCTACGCTTGGCCGCATGACGCGTGACCACAACGACCAGCCGGTCGTGCTGTCGAAGATCTACACGAAGACCGGCGACGACGGCACCACCGCCCTCGGCGACATGTCCCGCACCGCCAAGACCGACCCCAGGCTGGCCGCCTACGCGGACGTGGAGGAGGCCAACGCGGCCATCGGCGTCGCCCTGGCCATGGGCAACCCGCCGGAGGAGATCGGGGCGGTGCTGCTGCGCGTGCAGAACGAGATGTTCGACGTGGGGGCCGACCTGTGCACACCGGTCGTGCCCGACCCCGAGTTCCCCCCGCTCCGCGTCGAGGCCTCCTACGTGGAGTGGCTCGAATCGCAGTGCGACCAGTTCAACGCCCGGCTCAAGCCGCTGCGGTCGTTCATCCTGCCGGGAGGCTCCCCCGGAACCGCGCTGCTGCACGTGGCCCGCACGGCCGTCCGGCGGGCCGAACGCACGACCTGGGCGGCCTTGGAGGTCCACGACGACATGAACCCGCTGACGGCGACCTACCTGAACCGGCTGAGCGACCTGCTGTTCATCCTGTGCCGGGTGTCGTCGGACGGCAACGAGATCCTGTGGAAGCCGGGCGGCACCCGCTAGACGGCGTCGAGGTGGGCGCTCGGGGGGGCTGACTCAAGCCAGGCCAGGAAGCCCGTCAGCGCGTCCTCGCTCATGGCCAGGCTCACCGCGCCGGCCTCCACCGTCCAGTAGCCCTCCGGGCCCTCGCCCGTCTCAAGGGGGCGGCGGCGGGAAACGACGAGGCCGCGCCTCGCAATCGCGTGGCGCGGCCTCAGACGGATTCCGGCGAAAGGCACCCAGTGGAGTTCTCCTCCGGCGTAGCGGGCTACTCCGCTCTGCCATTTCCGGGAGCCGGTTCGTACACAACAGACGACCGTCCCCCGGCGAGAGGCCAGGGCGACGACACGAACGCAGAACAGGGCAGCGAGCAGAGCCAACCCTATGAGTAGCTCCACCGCTGCCCCTCCTTCTGAAACTCAGACCTCTTCGCCGGCCGCCCGGAGGCGGGCCGCGTTGCGCTTGGCCTCCAGCTGGGCGTCCGCGTCGTCCTGGCTGGACTCGATCGCGGCCTGGGCCCGCTGGAGAGCGTCCTTGGCCGCCGCCACGTCGACCTCGGAACCGAGCTCGGCCGCTTCGGCGAGGACGGACACTTCGTTGGCGGCGACCGAGATGAAGCCTCCGTGCACGGCCGCGACCAGGTCGGCGTTGCCGTCACGCTTCACGCGAAGCACGCCACCCTCGACGAGGACGCCGATAACGGGCGCGTGATTCGGCATAATACCGATCTCGCCCTCGACGGTCTTGGCAATCACCATGTCGGCTTCGCCAGACCAGATCTCACGCTCCGGTGAGACCACGCCCACCTGCAGCTTTGCCATCTCTTCCCTCCAAGAACACCGGCGCGGCCAGAAGGCCGCGCCGGCGCCGCATGATTAGCGGGTCAGTTCCTTCGCCTTGGCGATGGCCTGCTCGATGCCGCCGACCATGAAGAACGCCTGCTCGGGCAGGTGGTCGTACTCACCCGCGCACAGGCCCTTGAAGGAGGCGATGGTCTCGTCCAGCGGGACGAACTCGCCCGGCTGACCGGTGAACGCCTCGGCGGCGTACATCGGGTGGGACAGGAAACGCTCGATGCGGCGGGCCCGCTGAACGGTGACCTTGTCCTCTTCGGAGAGCTCGTCGATGCCCAGGATCGCGATGATGTCCTGCAGTTCCTTGTACTTCTGCAGGATCCGCTTGGTCTCCTGGGCCACCGCGTAGTGCTCCTCGCCGACCACGGTCGGGTCGAGGATGCGGGAGGTGGAGTCGAGCGGGTCGACCGCCGGGTAGATGCCCTTCTCGGAGATCGGACGGGACAGCACCGTCTGAGCGTCGAGGTGGGCGAACGCGTTGTGCGGGGCCGGGTCGGTGATGTCGTCGGCGGGCACGTAGATCGCCTGCATCGAGGTGATCGAGTGACCGCGCGTCGAGGTGATGCGCTCCTGGAGCACACCCATCTCGTCGGCCAGCGTCGGCTGGTAACCCACCGCGGAGGGCATACGGCCGAGCAGCGTGGAGACCTCGGAACCGGCCTGGGTGAAGCGGAAGATGTTGTCGATGAAGAGCAGCACGTCCTGCTTCTGCACGTCGCGGAAGTACTCCGCCATCGTCAGCGCCGACAGCGCCACGCGCAGACGGGTGCCCGGGGGCTCGTCCATCTGGCCGAAGACGAGGGCGGTGTCCTTGAGGACGCCGGCCTCCTCCATTTCGAGCCAGAGGTCGTTGCCCTCACGGGTGCGCTCGCCGACGCCCGCGAAGCACGAGGTGCCCGAGAACTTCAGCGCGACTCGACGGATCATCTCCTGGATCAGAACCGTCTTGCCCACGCCCGCGCCGCCGAACAGGCCGATCTTCCCACCCTTCACGTAAGGGGTGAGGAGGTCGATGACCTTGATGCCGGTGGGCAGCATCTCGGTGCGCGACTCAAGCTGGTCGAAGGCGGGAGACGGGCGGTGGATGCCCCACTTCTCGCTGACCTTCAGGGAGGCCGTCGGCACGTCGAGCGACTCGCCGAGGGCGTTCCACACGTGGCCCTTGACGACGTCGCCGACCGGCACCGAGATCGGCGCGCCGGAGTCGGACACCGCCGCGCCGCGGACCAAGCCGTCGGTGGGCTGCATGGAGATGGCCCGGACCAGGTTGTCGCCCAGGTGCTGGGCGACCTCCAGGGTCAGGGTCTTGGACTGCGACTCGCCCTCGACCTCAAGGGTTACGTCGACGTTCAGGGCGTTGTAGATGTCCGGCATCGCCTCGACGGGGAACTCCACGTCGACGACGGGACCGGTGACACGGGCGACACGGCCCACGCCGGTCTCAACAGTCTGTGCGGTCATTTCACTCTTTCCCCGCGGCGGCGTCGGCCAGCGCGTTGGCGCCACCGACGATCTCGCTGATTTCCTGGGTGATCTCCGCCTGGCGAACCTGGTTCATCTGCTGGGTGAAGACCCGGATGAGCTCGTTGGCGTTGTCGGTCGCGGACTTCATCGCGCGGCGCCGGCTGGCCTCTTCGGAGGCGGCCGACTGCAGCAGCGCGGAGAAGATGCGCGACTCCACGTAGCGCGGCAGCAGCGAGTCGAGCACGGCGGCGGCCGACGGCTCGAACTCGAAGTAGGGCAGCGGGCCGTCCTTGGGCGCCTCGGTCGTCTCGACGACCTCCAGCGGCAGGATGCGGTTCACCACCACGTTCTGCGTCAGCATCGAGACGAACTCGGTCGAGACGATGTGGATCTCGTCGATCCCGCCTTCGGCCTTGAACGACTCGATCAGCGCGTCGGCGATCTCCTTGGCGTCGCTGTACGACGGACGACGGGAGAAGCCCACCCACTGACCGCCCATCTCGCGATGGCGGAAGGCGTGCCAGCCCACGCCCTTGCGTCCGGAGACGAAGGGCGTGACCTGGATGCCGCGTGACTCCAGCAGGCCGCGCAGGGCCTCGGCCTCGCGCAGCAGGTTGGCGTTGAAGCCGCCGCAGAAGCCGCTGTCACTGGTGATGATCAGCACGCCGGCGCGGGCCGGATTCTCCTTGGCCACCGTGAGCGGGTGGTCGACGGAGGAGGTGTTGCTGACGACGCCGGTGACGGCGCGGGTGATCTCCCGCTCGTAGGGCACGGCCGCCTGCATGCGCTGCTGCGCCTTGACGATGCGCGACGAGGCGATGAGCTCCTGCGCGCGGGTGATCTTCGCCGTGGACTTGACCGACTTGATCCGCCGCCGCAGCAGTCTGAGCTGGGCGCCCATCGGCTACTTCACCTCAGGCTTCCGGACGTGCTTGACGATCTTCTCCTGACCGACCTCGTCGGCGCCGAGCGGGGCCACCGGCTCGTCCTTGACCAGCAGGTCGCCGGACGAGGTGGTGAAGCCCTTCTTGAACTCGGTGATCGAGTCCTTCAGCACGGTGACGGTGTCGTCGGTGAGCTCACCGCTCTCGCGGATGCCGTCGAAGACGCCCTTCTGGGTGCTGCCGACGTAGTCGAGGAACTCCGACTCGAAGCGGCGGATGTCCTCAAGAGGAACCTCGTCGAGCTCGCCGGAGGTGCCCGCCCACACCGAGACGACCTGCTTCTCGGCCGGGAACGGGGAGAACTGCGGCTGCTTGAGCAGTTCGACGAGGCGGGCGCCGCGCTCAAGCTGGGCGCGGGAGGCCGCGTCGAGGTCGGACGCGAAGGCGGCGAACGCCTCCAGGTCGCGGTACTGCGACAGGGACAGACGGAGCGTGCCGGCCACCTTGCGCATCGCCTTGATCTGCGCCGAGCCACCGACTCGGGAGACCGAGACACCGACGTTGATCGCCGGGCGGACGCCGGCGTTGAACAGGTCGGTCTCCAGGAAGCACTGGCCGTCGGTGATGGAGATGACGTTGGTCGGGATGAACGCCGAGACGTCGTTGCCCTTGGTCTCGATGATCGGCAGACCGGTCATCGACCCGCCGCCCATGTCGGCCGAGAGCTTGGCGCAGCGCTCCAGCAGACGCGAGTGCAAGTAGAAGACGTCACCGGGGAACGCCTCACGGCCCGGCGGACGACGCAGCAGCAGCGACACGGCGCGGTAGGCGTCGGCCTGCTTGGTCAGGTCGTCGAAGATGATGAGGACGTGCTTGCCCTGGTACATCCAGTGCTGGCCGATGGCCGAACCGGTGTAGGGGGCGAGGTACTTGAAGCCCGCGGCGTCGGACGCCGGAGCGGCCACGATGGTGGTGTACTCCATCGCGCCGGCCTCTTCGAGGCGGCCCTTCACCTGGGCGATCGTCGAACCCTTCTGGCCGACGGCGACGTAGACGCAGCGGACCTGCTTGTCGGGGTCGCCGGAGAGCCAGTTCTCCTTCTGGTTGAGGATCGTGTCGACCGCGATGGCCGTCTTGCCCGTGCCACGGTCACCGATGATCAGCTGGCGCTGGCCACGGCCGATCGGCGTCATGGCGTCGATCGCCTTGAGGCCGGTCTGCAGCGGCTGCTTCACCGGCTGCCGCTGAACCACGGACGGCGCCTGGGTCTCAAGGGCACGACGGCCCTCGGCCTCGATCGCGCCCTTGCCGTCGAGGGGGTTGCCCAGCGGGTCGACAACGCGGCCCATGAAGCCGTCGCCCACCGGCACCGAGAGGACCTGACCGGTGCGGCGCACCGACTGGCCCTCCTCGATCTTGCTGAAGTCGCCCAGAATAACGACACCGATCTCCCGGACGTCCAGGTTCAGTGCCAGGCCACGCGTGCCGTCCTCGAACTCGAGCAGCTCGTTCGCCATCGTCGAGGGAAGGCCGGAGACATGGGCGATACCGTCGCCACAGTCGACGACGGTCCCGATCTCCTCACGTGCCGCGCCTTCCGGCTCGTACGCCTGGACGAAGCGCTCAAGCGCGTCCCGGATCTCGTCCGGCCGGATCGTCAGCTCCGCCATCTCTTCCTGTCTCCCTATTCGCCTAGCCGGCCAACCGGCGGCGGACTTCTTCAATACGTGCGGCGATGGTGGTGTCGATGATCTCGTCCCCGATCTTGATCGAGAACCCACCGAGCACCTTCGGGTCCACCTCGACATTCAGGTGGACGTCTCGGCCGTAAGTGGCCCGCAGCCAGTTCGCCAGCCGCTGCTTCTGCGCGTCGGACAGCAGCACCGCGCTGGTGACGACCGCCACCAGTCGCTGCCGCTGAAGGGCGACGAGGCGGCCGAACTCCTCCAGGCCTCGTTCCAGGCTACGTCCGCGCGGGTGTGCGGCGACCTGGGAGACGAGACGCAGGGTGGTCGGCGCGACCTTGGCCCCGAGCAGGTCGGCCAGGAGCGACTCCTTGCCGGTGGCGGCCGGGTCGGCCAGCGCGCGGCGCAGGTCGGGGTTGGCGGCGAGGATGCGGCCGAACCGGAACAGCTCGTCTTCGACGTCGTCGAGACGGCCGGACCCTTCGGCCTCGCTCGCGGCGGCGATCACGCCGAGCCGCTCCACGGCGTCGGCGAGGTCACCGGAGCGCGACCACTTGGCCTCGACCGCGGCCACCGTCGTCTCCAGCGCCGCCGTCGAGACCTTGCCCTCAAGCAGCGCGCGGATGGTCTGCGCCTTCTGCTCGGCCGGACGCGACGGGTCGGAGAGCGAGCGGCGCAGGCCGGGCTCCCGGTCGAAAAGCGAGGCGACCGCGAAGAGCTCATCGGCCAGCGTGCCCAGGTCGGCCGACCCGGCCACGCTGTTGAAACGCTCCTCGACGTCGACCAGAGAGGTCCTGCTCAGGCCCTGCATCAGCGGACCGCCGTGCCGGAGCCCTCAAGCTCCTCCAGGAACCGGTCGACGACACGGCGCTGGCGGGCCTCGTCCTCCAGCGACTCGCCGACGATGCGGCCGGCGAGGTCGGTCGACAGGCGGCCGATCTCGGAACGCAGTTGCGCGAGCGCCTGCGCCTTGTCGGCCTCGATCTGGGCGTGGGCGGCCTCGACGATGCGCCGGGCCTCGGCCTGGGCCTCCTCGCGGAGCTCGGCCTTGATCTGCGCGCCCTGCTCACGAGCTTCTTCCCGGAGGCGCGCGGCCTCCTGGCGGGCTTCGTTGAGCTGGTCGCGGTACTGCTGGAGTACGGCCTGGGCCTCGGCCTGGGCGTTCTCCGCCTTCTGGATCCCGCCTTCGATCGCCTCGGTGCGCTCAGCCAGAGTCTTCTGGATGCGCGGGGTGAGGATCTTACCGACGACGAGGAAGACGAGCAGGAACGCGAGACCGCCGACGACCAGCTCGTAGGTGTGGGGGAGAAGCGGGTTGTTCTCCTCCGCCGCCAGAACTGTAGCTGCCAGAGTCATGGGCGCAGCCTTCCGTCAGATGGGATAACGCGTCAGGAGGTCGGGTAGATGAACGGCGCGACAAGACCGATCAGGGCGAGGGCCTCGGTCAGAACGAAGCCGAGGAGCATGTTCTGACGGATGAGGCCGTAGGCCTCGGGCTGGCGGGCGATGGCCTGCACACCCTGGCCGAAGATGATGCCCACGCCGATACCGGGGCCGATCGCCGCGAGGCCGTAACCGATCGCGCCGATGTTGCCGGTGACTTCAGCGAGAACGCTCATTGCGGTTTCCTTTACTGGTCGGCCGGTGAGCCTTCTTACTCACCGGTCTGGTCACGTCAGTGGGTGGTTCAGTGGTCCGCGTGCAGCGAGCCGCCGATGTACATCGCGGCCAGCATCGTGAAGAGGAACGCCTGCAGGAACTGGATGAAGATCTCGAAGCCGGTCATCAGCGTCGTCATGAGGAAGCCGACCACGCCGAGCGGCGCACCGAGCGGGGTGAGCTGCTCGAAGAGGAAGTGGAAGCCGACGCTCGCGAAGAAGGCCAGGATGAGGTGGCCGGCGAACATGTTGGCGAACAGTCGGACCGCGTGGGTGAACGGCGCGAGAACGAGGTTCGAGATCAGCTCCAGCGGCGCCATCAGGACGTAGACGCCCTTCGGCAGGCCGGGCGGGAACATCATGTTCTTGAAGTAGCCGATCCCGCCCTGGTGCTTGATGCCCAGGTAGACCTTGATGACGTAGATCGTCACCGCGAAGATGATCGGGTAGGCGATGTGGGAGTTCACCGGGAGCTGCAGCACCGGGATCACACCGAAGAAGTTCCACAGCAGGATCAGCAGGAACAGCGAGAGGAGCAGCGGCATCCAGCGCTCGGCGTCCTTGCCCAGGAACGGGCGGGCACACTGGTCGCGGACGAACGTGTAGCCGTATTCACCGATGTTCTGGATGCCCCGCGGCACCAGCTTCGGCTTGGCGAAAGCGGTCCAGGCGAGCACGCAGATGATCAGGGCGCCGATCACCGCGAGCAGTACCGGCTTGGTGAGCCAGACGGGCGCTCCGGAGTAAAGCGGCGGGAAATTGAAGATCTCCGGCCCGGGAGCCTGGAATTCTCCGTCAGCGGCGAGGAGCGTCAGCGTAGTCACGCGGCGTTCCCTTCAACGTCGTGGACCATCATTGGAAGAATCAGAGCTTGTGCGGGCGCGTTCAGCGGCCGTGCTTGAGGTAGACGAGCCAGCAGGCCAGCCCTACCCCGATAACCACACCTATGGGGATGAACGCGTGCACGCCCGTCCAATGGCTCAGCAACCAGCCGAGGCCACCCCAAAGCAGCATTCCCGACAGCAGATAGCTGGGTACTGACCAGGCGGCGTCGGCGAAGTCGCGGCCGTCGTCCTCGGGCCTGCGCTGCTTCTCGCTCATCGCGGGCACGACGATAGCAGGGACCGCAAGGACTAGTCATATCGGACCCCATCAGTTGCCCTGACCGGGAACTTTGGAGTCTGGTTCGACGTACAGGAGCTTCAGCTTCATGAAGCCGCGCATCTCGCCGAACGTCCACACCACGGTGAGGACGATCACACTCCAAGCGAATGCCTTGGGGTCGAAGACGGTGGTCGTCTCGAATGCCCTGAGTGTGATCATGATAGCGATCACCTTGACGAGATAGCTCAAAACGGCCGAAGCGAACATGGCCATCGGCGAGATCCGGCCCGCCCAGGTGACCACGATGAGCCCGACCGTGAAGAAGACGGCCACCAGGCCCAGCGCGATGACGGCGCCGAGCGCGCCCGTGAATCCGGCGAAGATCGCCGACACGATGGCCGCGATCACCCCGACCGCCACCGTTGGCACGGCGGCGCCCTTGAGAACACGCACGTCGTTGGCCTGCATGGACGACTCCAGAACATGTTGTCAACCGAGCGTTTGCTTCGCCCAGGCTATGGGTTGCTGTTAGTGAAAGCTATCACAAGCTCCGCGTCACGGGCTTTACCTGGCTTTTCGCGGCGAATTCATCCGATTGTCGCTCGGGGATGGTTCGCCGGCGGGTTGTCCGGCCGGTCGGCGGCATGTGCCCCCTTGCGCCCCTTCGGCCGCGAGAGCACCAGCAGAACCGCGATGGCGACGACGCTGATCAGCGGGAACAGGATCAGCGGCACCCCTTCGAGCGACAGGCCCACGATCGTGAACGCGAAGATGAACGTCCACGCGTACATGATCAGGACGCTCCGCCGGTGGGAGTGGCCGATGTCGAGCAGCCGGTGGTGCAGGTGCCCCCGGTCGGGCGCGAACGGCGACAGACCTTCGCTCGTACGCCGGATCACCGCCATGATCAGGTCGGTCAGCGGCAACACGACCACCGCGAGCGGCAGCAGCGGCAGCACCAGCGCGAACCGGTTGACGTCGAGCGCGGTCGTCGGCACCGACGAGGTGATGGTCACCAGCGAGGTGGCCAGGACCAGCCCGATCAGCATCGAGCCGGTGTCGCCCATGAAGATCTTGGCCGGATTGAAGTTGTGGGGCAGGAACCCCAGGCACATGCCGACGAGCAGGGCGGCGACCACGGCCGTCAGGTTGATGCGGGTCTGCTGCTGGTCCTGCGACAACACCATGGAGTAGACCAATGTGGCCATGGCGGCGATGCCGACGATGCCGGCCGCCAGGCCGTCGAGCCCGTCGACGAAGTTGACCGCGTTGATGGCGACCACCACGACCAGGATCGTCATCACGGCCTGCAGGTTCGAGTCGAGGAAGACGTTGCCGCCCATGCTCTCGGGCAGCGGCAGCGACCGCAGCGACACCCCGTAGTAGACCAGCAGGCCGCCGGCGGCGACCTGCCCGCCCAGCTTGACCAGGGCGTCCATGCCCAGCCAGTCGTCGAGGAAGCCGGTCACCACGATCAGCCCACCGGCGGCGAGCAGCGCGGGCGTGGTCTGACCCGACTGTTCGAGATAGAGGGCACTGCCCACCCACGGCAGGTGGGAGGCGGCCAGCAGCCCGGCGGCCATGCCGCCGAACATGGCCAGGCCGCCAAGCCGGGGCGTCGGCACCTTGTGCACATCGCGCTCCCTGACCTCGGGAGCGGCGCCGATGCGCAGCGCGAAGGCCCGGACCGGAGGCACCAGCAGGTAGGTGACAACGGCAGTGACAAGGCCCACGAAGAAGTATTCGCGCACGGCACCAGTTTCCCGGATCAACGGACCAGTTGAGACGGGCGAAATATTCACACCATCTCTTTGCGACGACGCTAGCGCAGCTTTACGAGTAGGCGTGCGGCGCGCCGGCCTTGCTCGGCACCCACCGGGGGGTGTCGGCGGCCTCGTCGCTGATCGAGGTGAGCACGGCCTGCCGGTAGAGCCCGAGGCGGGTGCGCCATTCGGAGATCTGCTCGACGTACCGTTTGGCGACGGGGGCGTCCCAGGTGTCGGCGCTGCGCGCCAGCGTGTAGGGCCGGTCGAGCAACGTCGAGATCTTCTCCATCAGCGGCATGACCTGGAACCACAGATCGACCAGGCGCTGGTATTCGGGGTTGAACACCCAGGTCGTCGCCTGGCCGCCCGGAACCAGCAGGTCGGTCCCGTTCGCGGCGGGCGGGGTCTCCCCCGGCTGCAGCGGCCGGGGCGCGGGCGGGTCGAGATAACTCATCGGATCTCCTTACGCGGGCTGACCGGGGGCGACGGAACCGGCGGGGCCGTCGGGCTCGATGTCCTCGGGCACCCATTCGCCCGTGCCCCACTCCCCCGCCGGCACGGAGACACTCGGCATGTCGACCGGCTCGATCTGTGCGTGGATGTCCATCAGCGCGACGATCGCCGCGTCGGAGACCGGTTTCGCCGGGGCGGAGAGGACATCGCCGGGCTGCTCGGCGGCCAGCCGCCGGGGATCGGATTGGTCTGGACCATTCCCCGAGGTCCCCTGCGCCGGACCGGCGCCGTCACCGGCCCCGCCTCCCGCGGGACCGCCCTCCGAACCGGAACCCATGGACGGGGTGTCCTGGGCGCCGATCTGGTCGTCGAACCCGAGCAAAGCGCGAAGTGCCTGGTCGGAGACGGGTTCGGCCGGAGCCCACAGGACGTCGCCGGGCTGTTCGGCGGCCGGCCTCCTCGGGTCGACGTCGCCACCGGCGTGGCTCGCCGACGTGGTCTGGGCGGCGGCCGGGCCTGACGCGGAATGGTCTGAACCATTTCCAGCAGGGCCGTGACCGGGCCCGCCGACCGCGCCGTCACCGGTCACGGACGGCATCTCCTGCGGCCCGATCTGGGAGTCGATGTTCAGCAGCGCGCCGAGGGCTTGGTCGGAGATCGGGTTGGCGGGGGCGGACAGGACGTCACCGGGCTGCTCGGCGGCGAGCTTCTTGGGGTCGATCTCGGGCTGACCGGTGGGTGCGGCCGGGCCTGCGGACCCGGCATGACCGGTGGAGCCGGGCTGGTCGGCGGGGCCGGTCTGGCCTGCGGAGCCGGTGTGCCCTGTGGAACCGGGCTGGCCTGCGGATCCAGCGTGACCCGTGGAGGGTTGATCAGCGGGCCCGGTCTGGCCCGCCGCGCCGTAGTGGCCGTCGGCCGACAGGCCCGCCGGGCCGTAGTGGGCCATGGTCGGACCGGTCGTGAATCCTGCCTGCCCAGTGGTCGAACCATTCGCCGCCGGATTGTTACCGCCCTGCGGACCGCACTGACCGTCCTTTCCGCCCTGCGGGCCGGACGCATCGCCATCGGCGGGCGTGTCGCCGGTCTGCTGGGAGCCGCCGTCGTTCCCGCCCTGCGGGCCGGACACGGCACCGCTGTGCGAATTGCCGGAGTCGCCCCCGGGAGGCGTCTGCTGGGAGCCGCCGTCGTTCGCCGCGGACGGGTTGCCACCCGCGCCCGACGCCGACCCGCTTCCGTCGGTGACCGAAGGCATGCCCTGCGGGCCGATCTGCGAGTCGTTGCCGATGAGCGTGCCGAGCGCCTGGTCGGAGATCGGGTTGGCCGGGGCGGACAGCACGTCGCCGGGCTGGGCGGCGGCCAGGGCCTTCGGGTCGACGGCGTCACCGCTCACCAGCGTCGTGTCGGCCGGCAATTGGGGGGCGGAGGACAGGAACGGGTCTTCCGTGACGTTGTCGGCGGCGGTGCCCACATACGCGCCGTTGGGATCACCCGGTGCCAGTCCCGGCTGGGGCGGCGGCTGGGTAACGGGGTTGCCCTTGAGGAAGGGGTCTTCGGTCACGTTGTCGGCGGCCGTGCCCACATACGCGCCCATCGGGTCACCCGGGGCCAGACCCGGCTGCGGCGCGGGCGGCGTCACGGGGTTGCCCTTGAGATAAGGGTCTTCGGTCACGTTGTCGGCCGCCGTGCCCACATACGCGCCCATCGGGTCACCGGGGGCCAGGCCCTGCTGGGGGGCGGGCTGGGCGGCGGTGGGGTTGTTCTTGAGGAAGGGGTCTTCGGTCACGTTGTCGGCCGCCGTGCCCACATAGGGGCCCATGGGGTCGCCCGGGTCGAGGCCGGGCTGGGGGACGGGGTGTTTGACCGTGGGCTCCAGCGGTTCGACGTAGCCCGGCCTGCCGTCGGGCTGAGGGCCGCCGGAGGGCTGCGTACCGGCGGGTTGGGCGGCGTCGTCGATCGGGCGGACCACTTCGAGGTCCTGGTTGAGCGGGTAGGAGACCACCTTCGTCCCGTCGACGTTGAGCACGACCCGGCCCTGCGTCTGGTCGATGTCGTCGGGATGGTCTTTCTTCGGCGTGTCGATCGGCTCCTCCTTCGGAGGAGGCGTCTCGCCCTTCGGAGGCGGGGTCTCGCCCTCGCTCTTCTTGGGCGGCGGGTTACCGTCGTCACTCCTGCCGGGAGCGGCCGTCTCGGTGTCGCCCTTCTTCGGAGGTGCGGTCTCCGTGTCGCCCTTCTTCGGGGGCGTGGTCTCGGTGTCGCCCTTCTTCGGGGGTTCCGTCTCGCCCGTCGGCTTCTTCGGCGGTTCTGCGTCGCCGGACGGCTGCTTGGGCGGTTCGGTCTCCCCCGCCGGCTTCTTCGGCGGTTCGGAGTCGCCCGTGGCCGGCTTGGGGACGGGGTTGGCGTCGCCGGACGTCGTCGGGTTGGGCCGGGTGCCCGGTTCGCGTTCCCGCTTCTCCAGGAGGGCCAGGCGGGCGGTGACGTCCTTGTCCATTTCGGCGATGGCGTCGGCCACCGCCGACGGGCGGTAGGTCACCGCGGCGGGCACGCCCGCGTTGCGGACCGTGGTGGTCGCCTTGGCCTCGATGGTCTCCATCTCCTTGGCCGCGCGTCGCAGCTCGGCCAGGAGATCGCGGACCAGTTTGGGGTCCATCCCATCGATCTTGGGCATGCGCCAGCCTCCCGGGGTCGAAAACCTCGACTCACGCTAGGCCGCCACGCCCCCGGTGACCCGGTGCGATAGCCAGACGGTATGGATCTACTCCTCGGTCGCGAGGTAGCCCACGACACCCCGGAGCTTGTCGACCGGAACGCCGCCCTTGCGCAGCACCCGGGGCACCGAGGTGGTCAGGTCGAGGATGGTCGACGGGGTGTTGTCGTTGCACGGCCCGGCGTCGAGGTAGACGGCCACCGACTGTCCGAGCTGCTCCTCCGCCTCGGCCGCCGTGGTGGCCGGCGGGTTGCCCGAGCGGTTGGCGCTGGAGACGGCCATCGGGCCGGTCTCCTTGAGCAGGTCGAGGGCCACCTGGTGGAGCGGCATGCGGAGGGCCACGGTGCCCTTGGTCTCGCCGAGGTCCCACTTGAGCGAGCGGTTGGCCTTGAAGACGAGGGTCAGCGGGCCCGGCCAGAAGGCGTCGATGAGGTCCTGGCCGTGGGTGCCGAGCGACTCGACGAGCGCCCCGGCGGCCCGGACGGTGCCGACGAGGACGGGAACCGGCATGTCGGGGCCGCGGCCCTTCGCCGTCAGCAGGGCCCGGACGGCCGAGGGGGTGAAGGCGTCGGCGCCGATGCCGTAGACGGTGTCGGTCGGGAGGACGATCAGGTCGCCGGCTCTGATGACCGACGCGGCGTCGATGAGGCCCGACTCGCGCTCGCCGGGGTTGGAACAGAGGTATCGGCGGGTCATGTGATCTCCCTTGTCACTCCAGGCCGAACTTGGCCGTCACGAAGCGGTCGCGGCCGGTCAGATCCTGACGCAGGCGGGCGTCGCGCCAGCCGTTGCTCTCAGGGAACAGCCAGTAGACCGCGTTGCCCTGCTCGTCGGCGTGCTCCACCGCGACCAGGCCGCCGGGCCGCAGGAGGCGCCGGGCCGTGGCTTCGACCGCCCGGACCTCTCCCAGGCCGTCGTCGCCCGAGCCGTAGAGGGCACGGCGAGGATCGTAGTCGCGCACCTCGGGGTCGCGGGGCACCGCCCCCGGCGGGATGTAGGGCGGGTTGCTGATGACCAGGTCGACCTGGCCTTCGAGCTCGGGCAGGCAGTCGGTCAGGTCCTCCGGGTGGAGGGTGGTCCGGCCCTGGCCGTGTTCGAGGATGTTGCGCTTGGCCCAGCGGTAGGCCGCCGGGTCGATCTCCACGGCGTGCACCTGCGCGAGCGCGACCTCCTGGGCGATCGACAACGCGATCGCGCCAGATCCGGTGCCGAGGTCGACCACGATCGGCGAGGCGACGTCCATCTCGTTGAGGCGGTCGATGGCCCAGCCGACCACGACCTCGGTCTCCGGCCGGGGGATGAACACCCCGGGGCCGACCTCAAGTGACAGGTAGCGGAAGAAGGCGCGGCCGGTGATGTGCTGCAGCGGCTCGCGCGACTCCCTCCTGGAGACGCCCTCCCAGAAGAGGGCGTCGAACTCGGAGTCCTTCACCGTGTGGAGGGTGCCGCGGGTCACGCCGTGGACGAACGCGGCGATCTCCTCGGCGTCGGCGCGCGGCGACGGGACACCTGCCTCGGCGAGCCGGGCGGTGGCCAGCGCTATCTCGTCCAGGAGGAAGGTCATGGGCTCAGGTGGCGGCGGCGGCGAGCTTCTCCGCGAGCTCGGCGTCGAGCAGGGCCTGGATCACCGCGTCGAGGTCGCCGTCGAGCACCTGGTCGAGGTTGTAGGCCTTGAACCCGACCCGGTGGTCGGAGATGCGGTTCTCCGGGTAGTTGTAGGTGCGCACCCGCTCGGACCGGTCCACCGTGCGGACCTGCGACTTGCGCTCGGCCATCGCGGCGGCGTTGGCCTCTTCCTCGGCGATGGCCTGCAGCCGGGCCCTGAGGATGCGCATCGCCGACTCCTTGTTCTGGAGCTGGCTCTTCTCGTTCTGGCACGACACCACGACGCCCGTCGGGATGTGGGTGATGCGCACCGCCGAGTCGGTCGTGTTGACGCTCTGGCCACCGGGACCGCTGGAGCGGTAGACGTCGATCCGCAGGTCGTTGGGGTCGATCTGTACGTCGACCTCTTCGGCCTCGGGGTAGACGAGCACCCCGGCGGCCGAGGTGTGGATGCGCCCCTGCGACTCGGTCGCCGGCACCCGCTGCACCCGGTGGACGCCGCCCTCGAACTTGAGCCGCCCCCAGGCGCCTTCGCGGCCCTTGATGGCGACCGTGACGTCTTTGTAGCCGCCCAGGTCGGAGTGTTGCGCGTCGATGATCTCGGTCTTGTAGCCGACGCGTTCCGCGTAGCGCAGGTACATGCGGAGCAGGTCGCCGGCGAACAACATGGACTCCTGGCCGCCTTCGCCGGCCTTGATCTCCATGATGATGTCTTTGTCGTCGTTGGGGTCGCGGGGCACCAGCAGGTGGCGCAGCCGCTCCTCCAGCGCGGGGACGCGGGCCTCCAGCTCGGCCGCCTCCTCGGCGAACGAGGGGTCTTCGCCGGCGAGTTCGCGGGCCGCCTTGATGTCGTCGCGCACCTGGCCGAGCTCGCGGTAGGTGCCGACGATCGGCGTGAGCTGGGCGTAACGCTTCCCGAACTGCCTGGCCTTCGCCTGGTCGGCGTGCACGGCCGGGTCAGCGAGCTTCAGTTCGAGATCTGCGTATTCGCTGATGAGCTCGTCGAGGTTCACCGCGCGTCCCCTCCTGCTGGTCGAATCGAGTAGGCCCTATTCACCACGAACGCCGACCCGGGCGCGCCCCCTGCGAGGAGGACGGTTCCGAGCCGGCGTCTGGGAAGGAGCTACTTGCCCGCGGCCTTCTTGCCGAACCGGGCCTCGAAGCGCGCCACGCGGCCGCCCGTGTCGAGGATCTTCTGCTTGCCCGTGTAGAAGGGGTGGCACGCCGAGCAGACGTCGGCGTGGATCGCGCCGTTCTTGGCGGTGCTGCGCGTGGTGAACGTGTTACCGCACGAACACGTCACATTGGTGACGACGTAGGTGGGGTGGATGTCGGGCTTCATACCTGTTTCCTCTCCGGGGCGCGGTCGCCGGATCGCCTCTGTCAACCTGGAGACCAGGGGGGCGGGAACCGGAACCGCAACGGTTCGGCTACCAGTGTGCCAGATCGGAGAACCCTCCCAGGCCATCACGCATTCCCGGGGCCGTCGCTGAACGATGCCTGGGAAGTCCGTGAGAAGGTCACCGCGCGTGTGGACTGGTCACAGGGGCCCCACTAGGCTCGCCCTGCTCAAACCCGAGCTTTTCCCTCAAAATTACCTTAGTTAGGGGATTCGATGAGGAAAGGCCTGCGACTGCTCATTGCAGGCGCCAGCGGGGTGGCACTCTTCGCCAGCGGTGTGGCCATCGCCGCCTCCCCCGCTTCAGCCGAGCCCGTCGGGGTGACGAACAGTGTCGTCAACGACACGTTCATCCCGCCGGTCTCCCAGGACACCATGTCGTTCTCGTTCGATCTGGCAGACGCCTATCACGGGAAAGCCCCCGACAACTCCTGGTACCCCAAGTACAAGATCTGGGCCCGCGTCACCCCGGACTACAACCCCGGCAACGGCGTGACGGTGAACTGGCGCGCCGCCACGGTCACGCAGTTGGCGAAGGTGACCACCGACCCCGGTAGCGGCGCGAAGAGGATCACCGGCAGCTTCACCGTCCAGAACAACGACAAGCCGGGGGACCGGTGGAGGCTGCAGATCTCGCCGGAACTCCTTCCGGCCGCCGGGACTCCGTCGCCCACCGCGACGGCCGCGCCGGACACCTGGCAGGACGTGAAGACCTTCGCGGTCACGGCGGCCACGCGGGTCTCCAACGTCGGCATCGACCCGAACCCCGTCGTGCTCAAGGGCGCGACCGACGTCGGCTTCAGCGCGACGATCGAGAAGTTCGGCGGCGAGACGCTCAAGCAGGTCCGCGCGCTGCACCCGTCGAGCGGCGAGTACTACTCGCTCGGCACCTCGCTCGAGGGTGACGACAAGAGCTACTACAACTTCGTGACCATGGGCACCGACGCTCCGGCCGGTGACTGGCAGATCAAGTTCACGATCACGCGCGGCACGAAGACCTACGCCTTCACCAAGGGCTTCAAGGTCAGCAAGACCTCCGCCCCGGCGTCGAAGGCCAAGTCGAAGATCACGATGTCCATCTCGCCGACGAAGGTGAAGAAGGGCAAGTACATCAAGGTCTACGGCAAGGTCTACCGCGGCGTTAAGTCGTGGGGCCCGTGGAAGAAGAAGATCCTCAAGCTGTACTTCAAGAAGAAGGGCACCAAGAGCTGGAAGTTCGTCGGCTACGTCGGTGCCAACAACTCCGGCAAGTACAGCAAGACGGTCAAGCCGAAGTACGACGGCTGGTACCGGATGGCGGCGACCTCGACTTCGGCCACGAAGTCGTCGTACTCGCCGTACAAGCTCGTAGACGTTCGCTGATCCTGTACGGCTCGCGCCATCAACCCCTGGCGCAAGCCGTATAGGCCACGAATGGGCCCACGTGTGCACACGTGGGCCCATGTCACGTTATTCTCACAAGCTCTATTTTCTCCCAATACTCACTCATGTAAGGGGCCTTACATGCGCAAGAGCCTGCGGCTCATGGTTGCGGCCGCCACGGGGGCGGTGCTCTTCGCCACCGGCGGGATCGTCGCCGCCTCACCCGCCTTCGCCGCTGACGGATCGGTCGACGCGGCCGGCATCGGTCTCACCGACCTGTTCATCCCGCCGTCGGGTAGCGACAAGATCCCCTTCAAGGTGAAGGTGAACAACCCCTACGCGAAGGGCGCCGACAAGCCGGGCAAGGTACACGTTCAGTTCCTCAGGACTGACGAGACCGACGCCAGCGCCCACGCCGGCACCGCCGCCGACATCCCCGTCGTCAGCGCGACGCCCGCTCCGGCCACCAGCCTTGAGGTCGCCGCCTCCATCCCGGTCTCGTCGACCGACAAGCCGGGCAAGTGGAAGTACCGCCTGGCCTACACCGAGAACGGCGTCACCACCGCGCCGAGC
This sequence comes from Herbidospora yilanensis, assembly GCF_001570565.1. GTDB lineage: Bacteria > Actinomycetota > Actinomycetes > Streptosporangiales > Streptosporangiaceae > Herbidospora > Herbidospora yilanensis. The sequence continues at coordinate 211,038 of NZ_BBXE01000013.1, forward strand.
TATCTGGCCTGGAACGAGATCACCATCGCCACGGCGACCCGGGTGACCTCGGCGAACGTCGACCCCGACCCGGTCGTGCTGAAGAAGAACGAAGAAGTCGACGTCTTCACCAACTTCAAGCTCGAGAAGTACGGCGACGAGAAGGTCACCAACGTCCGCTACGAGCACTCCTCGGGCGACTACTACACGCTGCCCACCGGCCTTGAGGCCGACGACAGCTACCACGGTTCGGCCTCCTTCGACTACCAGTCCCCGGCGGGATCCTGGCAGCTCAAGGTCACCGTCACGCGTGGCTCGAAGACCTACAGCTTCGTCAAGGGCTTCTCGGTCAAGGGCGCCTCGGCGGCGGCCAAGGCCAAGTCGAAGATCACGATCGCCGTCTCGCCCGCGAAGGTGAAGAAGGGCAAGACGGTCAAGATCTACGGCAAGGTCTACCGCGGCACCAGCAAGTGGGGCGCGTGGTCCAAGAAGATCCTCAAGCTCTACTTCAAGAAGAAGGGCACCAAGACCTGGAAGTTCGTCGGCTACGTGGGCGCCAACTCGACGGGCAAGTACAGCAAGACCGTCAAGCCCAAGTACGACGGCTACTGGCGTCTCCAGGCGACCAGCACCAGCGCGACCAACTCGTCGCTGTCGCCGTACAAGCTGGTCGACGTCCGCTGACGTTCTCCGGCTGAACCAAGGCTTCCACGAAAGGGGCGTCCCGGAAGGGGCGCCCCTTTCCAGTGCCTCCCCTCACGTTCACGCCTGTCCCTATTGCCGCTTCGCGCCAAACTTGTCCGCCGTTTCTGGGCGCACCACGCGCGACCGGGCGGCGCCGGATGCGGCGAGAAGACCGGCGGCGGGCGGTGCCGGGGTGGGCGGAGCCGTAACGGAGAAGAAGATGTTCAGGGCCGGTGGCCGAGATAGGCCAGGACCGCGAGAACGCGCCGGTGGTCGTCGGGCGCGGGATCGAGGGCGAGCTTCAGGAAGATGCTGGAGATGTGTTTCTCCACCGCCCCCTCCGACACCACCAGCCGGCTGGCGATGGCGCTGTTCGAGCGGCCTTCGGCCATGAGCGCCAGGACCTCGGTCTCGCGGCCGGTCAGGCGTTCGTGCGGGAGCCGGCGGCGGCCCAGGAGTTGCACGACCACGTCAGGATCGATCACCGCGCCGCCGGAGGCGACCCTCCGGACCGCGTCGAGGAACTCGGCCACTTCGGCCACCCGCTCCTTCAACAGGTAGCCGACGGCCTGGGCGCCGGCTCCCAGCAGGTCGGTGGCGTAGCGCTCCTCCACGTACTGCGACAACACCAGGATCGGGAAGCCCGGCCGCCTGGACCTGATCTCCAGGGCGGCGCGCAGGCCCTCGTCGGTGTGGGAGGGGGGCATGCGCACGTCGACGACGGCGAGGTCGGGGTCGTGTACGTCGACCGCCTCCACCAGCGAGGGGCCGTCGCCCACCGCGGCGACGGTCTCGATCCCGCCGTCGGCCAGCAGCCGGGACAGGCCCTCGCGCAGCAGCACCGAGTCTTCCGCGATCACCACACGCATGCGGTCACCATACGCAGGGCAAGTCGGCCCTGATGAGGGTGGGACCGCCGGGCGGGCTGTCGACGGTGAGCACGCCGTCGATGGTGGCCGCCCGGTCGGCCAGGCCGTTGAGGCCTCCACCCGGGCGGACCACGGCTCCCCCGACGCCGTTGTCGGCGATCTCGACGACGACCCGGTCGGCCGCTCTGCTCACTTTGACGCTCGCCTCGGTGGCTTCGGAGTATCTGGCCATGTTGGTGAGGGCTTCGGCCACGACGAAGTAGGCGATGCTCTCGACGGCCGCCGGGGGACGGTCGGTGATCTCGACGGTCACCTCGACCCGCACGGGGGCGCGGGCGGCCAGGGACGACAGGGCGGCGTCGAGGCCCCTGTCGGTGAGGATCGCCGGGTAGATGCCCCTGGCCAGGTCTCTGAGCTCGGCTATCGCCGCCTTCGCGCCCGCCGCGGCGCTCGCGACCAGGATCTTGGCCTGGTGGGGGTCGTCGTCGAACTTCGCCTGGGCGCGGCCCAGGTCGAGGGCGACCGACAGGAGGCGCTGCTGCGCGCCGTCGTGGAGGTCGCGTTCGATGCGGCGGCGTTCGGCCTCGGCGGCGTTCACGCCTCTGGCCCGGCTGGCCCTCAGATCCTCGTTGCGGGCCAGGAGCAGCTTGCGGTCATCGGTGCCCAAGAGCGCCCTCGCCACCCAGCCGTGGGCCAGTGCGGCGCCCCTGAGGGCGTACAGGGACGCGACCAGGGAGACCACGCCGACCAGCATGACCAGCACGGCCTCCGGGACGGTCGAGACCTCGGCGAACCAGGCCGTCATGGTGCGGTCGGTCAGCACGATCGGCAACGGGAGGGCCAGGAGCTCCAGGCCCAGCGACCACAGGCCGAAGACGACGAAGAACTCCAGCAGGCCCAGGGGGCAGAGCAGCAGGACGTAACCGAGGTCCTTCCACGTGGCCAGGTCGACGAAGAGCCACCTGAGGTGGGCGTAGAGACCGCCGTCGGGGCGGGGCAGGTAGGGATCGGGGATGTGCACGCCGAGCGTCCAGCGCACGAACCGGCGCTCCGCGAAGGCGACGGCCCGCCACAGCAGGATCAGCACCGCCAGCATGGGCAGACCGACCCAGATCAGGACCAGGATCAGCGAGAGCGGCAACGCCAGCCCCAGGCCGACGAAACAGGCGGTGCCGAGGGCGGGGGCGACGATGAAGTAGGGCGCCGCCTTCCACGTGACCGGGTCGACCGCGATGCCCAGAGGCCCCCACGGGCCGAAGGGGACCCTGTCCCGCAACCTTCGCTCCATGGGTTCGAGGATGCCAAAGGGCAGGCTGCCGGGGGTATGGAGCGACCGGGGTGGGGGTAACCCCCCGATTTGCCCCTTGATGTCAGAGATGGCCGCAGCGGATCCGTTCGGTCCTGACTTCGACGAATACTGCTGATCGGGGTATGTGTCGGCCGTCGCGGTGCGGGCCCTGCGCGGCCGGTCGGCGCCGGTTACGGCGGGATTCGGCGGCGGCGGGCGGGGCAGGGTGGGCGAGAGCCGTGACGGAGGCAAGAAAAAGACCCCGGACGGCGCCCGGGGTCTTTCGCCCGGCGATCGCGGAGATCGCCGTGAGAGCTCTAGATCAGGTTCTAGTCGCGGTCGTTGCTGACGGTGGTCTTCTGGACCTGCATCAGGAACTCGACGTTGCTCTTGGTCTCCTTCATCTTCTCCAGGAGGAGCTCCAGGGCCTGCTGCATGTCGAGCGCGTGGAGCACGCGGCGCAGCTTCCAGATGACCTGGAGTTCGTCCTTGCCCATGAGGATCTCTTCCTTGCGGGTGCCGGACGCGTCGACGTCGACCGCGGGGAAGATGCGCTTGTCGGCCAGGGAGCGGTTGAGCTTGAGCTCCATGTTGCCGGTGCCCTTGAACTCCTCGAAGATGACCTCGTCCATCTTCGAGCCGGTCTCGACCAGGGCCGTCGCGAGGATCGTCAGCGAGCCGCCGTTCTCGATGTTGCGGGCGGCGCCGAAGAAGCGCTTGGGCGGGTAGAGGGCCGTGGAGTCGACACCACCCGACAGGATGCGGCCCGACGCGGGGGCGGCCAGGTTGTAGGCGCGGCCCAGGCGGGTGATCGAGTCGAGCAGGACGACCACGTCGTGGCCCAGCTCCACGAGGCGCTTGGCGCGCTCGATGGCCAGCTCGGCGACGGTGGTGTGGTCTTCGGCCGGGCGGTCGAAGGTCGAGTGGATGACCTCGCCCTTGACCGACCGCTGCATGTCGGTGACCTCTTCCGGACGCTCGTCGACGAGGACGACCATCAGGTGGCACTCGGGGTTGTTGCGGGTGATCGCGTTGGCGATGGCCTGGAGGACCATCGTCTTGCCGGCCTTCGGCGGCGACACGATCAGGCCGCGCTGGCCCTTGCCGATCGGGCTGACCAGGTCGATGATCCGCGTGGTCATGATGTTGGGCTCGGTCTCCAGCCGCAGGCGCTCCTGCGGGTAGAGGGGGGTGAGCTTGTTGAAGTCGGGGCGCTGGCGGGCCTGGTCGGGCTCCATGCCGTTGACGGTGTCGAGGCGGACCAGCGCGTTGAACTTCTCGCGGCGCTCGCCGTCGCGCGGCTGGCGGACGGCGCCGGTGATGACGTCGCCCTTGCGCAGGCCGTTGCGGCGGATCTGGGCCAGCGAGACGTAGACGTCGTTGGCGCCGGGCAGGTAGCCGCTGGTGCGGACGAACGCGTAGTTGTCGAGGATGTCGAGGATGCCGGCGATCGGGATCAGGACGTCGTCGTCGCTGACCACGGGCTCGCTGGCGTCGCCGAAACGGTCGCGGCCGCGGCGGTTGCGCTCGCGGAAGCGGCCACGACGGCCGCGCGGGTCGTCGTCCTGCGGGCCGCCCTGGCCCGGACCGCCCTGGTTCTGGCCCTGGCCGTCCTGGCGGGTGTCCTGCTGGCGGTCCTGGCGGGTGTCCTGGCGGGTGTCCTGGCGGTCGTTGCGGCCCCCACGGTCGCCACGCTCGTTGCGGTCGCCGCGCTCCTGGCGGTCGCCGCGCTCGCCGCGGTCCTGACGGTCGCCGCGGTCCTGGCGGTCGCTTCGGTCGCCGCGGTCGGGGCGCTCACGGCGCTCGCCGCGCTCCCCGCGGCCACGACGCTCGCGGCGGTCGCCGCGCTGCTCACGGCCTTCGGACGGGGCCTCGGACTGCTCCACGACGGTCGGGGTCGTCTGCACCGTAGGCTCGAGGGATGCCGGCGGGGCCGATTCGACACGCTCTGCGGGAGCCTCGGCCGGGGCCTCGGCGGGCGCCGCGGCGGCGGCGCGGGAGGAACGTTCCCGGCGGGTTCTGGTGGGCCGCTCAGCCGGGGCGGCCTCCGCCTTGGGCTCGCTCTTGGGCTCGGGCTTGCTCTCCGCGGCGGGCTGCGCCGCCGCCCCCTGCTTCTCCTGGATGGCCGCGATGAGCTGGCTCTTCCGCATCCGGCCGGTGCCGCTGATGCCGAGACCGGAGGCCATCGCCTGCAGTTCGGGGAGCACCATGGCCGACAGGCCGGTGCCGGAGCGGCGACGGCGCGCGGTCGTGGGGGCGTCGCCGACGGGTGCGTCGGCGAGGAGTTCGGTGGTGTCGCTCAACTAAGGGTCCTTCCCAGGGGTCGGGCGCCGGTCTGTCTGATTCCGCCGTCCCGGTTATGCGACCCGGCGGGACAGACCGGGTCGGGCTTCGTGGATCTCGTGCGGTCGAGCCGGGTGCCGAGAATCACGAGCGGCAGGCTTCCAGGGGAGACCCCCTGGGATGCCACGACCGACCAGATGTCGAGGTGGCTCGAACGCGCATGTCTCCGAACGCGCCGCCCCCTGCCGCGTCGGCGGAGGGAGGAGGTGAGTTCAGGGAAATCGCCACGGCGGCTTCGGCTGTGCGAGGAACCGCGATGTACGAATGACAAGCACGCACCCAACACGGGGGCACCTGGTGCGGCTATCAGCCTAACATCACCGGCGCACACAGCTATTCCCTGAAGGTCGAAGAGGCATCAGCGTGTCTCGGGAAACTGAACGGTCGCACCGGAAGGGTCGACGTTCAGTGGCTGGATTTGCCAGTCGATACCCACTTCGGGCTCGATCAAATCCTGCGTATCCGGCGTGGAAAACGCAAGAACCGTGGGGCCCGCCCCCGAAACGACCGCGGGGACCCCTTTCGACCGCAGACGTTCTACCAGATCGGCGGTCTGCGGCATGGCGGGCGCGCGGTATCTCTGGTGGAGACGATCTTCGGTGGCCGCCAGCAGCACCGAGGTGTCCGGCTGCGCGGTCAGCGCGGCGACGAGCAGCGCGGCCCGGCCCGCGTTGGCGGCGGCGTCGGAATGCGGGACCTTCTCCGGGAGCAGCCCACGCGCCTCTTCTGTGGACAACCGGAACGGGGGTATCAGGACCACCGGCCGGATGTCGGCGTGAGGGGTGAGTCTGCGCACCCCGGAGTCCCAGGAGATGGTCAGCCCGCCGCGCAGGCAGGGCGCGACGTTGTCGGGGTGGCCCTCGATGGCGGTGGCCAGCGCGAGGGTCTTGTCGTCGTCGAAGACGGCGCCCGACAGGCGTTCGGCCAGCGCGCGGGCGGCCAGGACGCCGGCCACGATCGCGGCCGACGACGAGCCCAGGCCGCGCGCGTGGGGGATCCGGTTGACGCAGGTCAGCCGGATCCCTTCGGGCTGCGCGACGCCGATCTCGTCGAAGGTGCGGCGCATCGTCCGCACGATCAGATGCCCTTCGCCGGTGTCGACCTCGCCGGCGCCCGCCCCTTCGACCTCGACGACCGTCTGGTGACCGCCGATCGAGGCCGTCACCTCGTCGTGAAGGTCGAGGGCCAGGCCGAGGGTGTCGAATCCGGGGCCGAGGTTGGCGCTGGTCGCCGGTGTGCGCACCAGAACGGTCAAAGGGTGCTCCCGCAAATGAATCAGGCGAGTTCGAGTGCGGCCGCCGCCGCGTAGGCGTCGATCGGGATGGTGACCGGGGCCGGGGCGCCGGAGATGGCCCAGTCGGGGTCTTTCAGTCCGTTGCCGGTGACCGTGCAGACCACCCGCTGGCCCGGCTGGAGCAGGCCCTGCTCGTGGGCCTGGAGCAGGCCGGCCACGCTGGCGGCCGAGGCGAGCTCGACGAACACGCCCTCGCCCTGGGCCAGCAGCTTGTAGGCGGCGGCGATCTGGCGGTCGGTGACCGCCTGGATCACGCCGCCCGACTCGTCGCGGGCCGCCTCGGCGAGCTTCCACGACGCCGGGTTGCCGATGCGGATGGCGGTGGCGATGGTGTGGGGGTGGGTGACCGGCGCGCCGTTGACGATCGGCGCAGAACCGCTGGCCTGGAAGCCGAACATCTTCGGCGGCTTCGCGGCGTATTCCTGGTAGCCCATCCAGTAGGCGGAGATGTTGCCCGCGTTGCCGACCGGGATGCAGTGGACGTCGGGCGCGGCGCCCAGGGCGTCGACGATCTCGAAGGCGGCCGTCTTCTGGCCCTGGAGGCGGTGCGGGTTCACCGAGTTGACCAGCGCGATCGGATAGTTCTCGGCGAGCTTCTTGGTCATTTCGAGACAGTCGTCGAACGACCCCTCGACCTGGAGCAGCTTCGCGCCGTGGACGAGCGCCTGGGCCAGCTTGCCCATCGCGATCTTGCCGCGCGGCACGAGCACGGCGCAGGTCAGCCCGGCGCGCACGGCGTAGGCCGCCGCCGAGGCCGAGGTGTTGCCGGTGGAGGCGCAGATGACCGCCTGGGCGCCCTCTTCGACGGCCTTGCTGATGGCCACGGTCATGCCGCGGTCTTTGAAGCTGCCCGTCGGATTGAGGCCCTCGACCTTGAGGAACACGTCGCAGCCGACCAGCGCGGAGACCTTCGGCGCCGGAACCAGCGGGGTGCCACCTTCGAGAAGGGTGACCACGGGCGTCGTCGCGCTCACGGGAAGCCGGTCGCGGTATTCCTCGATGAGTCCACGCCAAACCCTGGACATGCGGATCCTCCATGTCACCTGCGTTATCGGGCACCGAGTCTACGGGCAAACGTTCGAGATCCGGGATTCGGCGTCCGCCAGGTGGGACGACCCGCCGAATGCGGGGTAGCAAGCCCTATTTGTCCGCCTATTACGCTCTCAGGAATCTGCCAGGGAGGCTGACTATTGTCGATCACCGTTCCGCAGAAGACCGGCGATCGCGTGAAGGAGAAGGCATCGTGACGGGCACCGCCGCCCGGCCCCGGATCCGCCACAACGACTATTCGCCGCTGTCGCCGCCGGAGGCCGGTCACTGGGCGCCGCACCTCCCGGTCAGCGTGGTCATCCCCGCCCACGGCAACCAGCCGCTCGTCGACCTCACCCTGGCCGCCCTGTCGGCGCAGACCTATCCCGCCCATCTGACCGAGGTCGTCGTGGTCGACGACGGGAGCCTGCCGCCGCTGCGGCTGCCGAAGATCCGGCCGGAGAACACCCGGGTCATCCGCTCGGGGCCCGGCGGCTGGGGGCCCGCCTTCGCGCTGAACGCCGGGATCGCCGTCACCGAGGGCACGGTCGTGCAGCGGCTCGACGCCGACATGGTCGTCTACCGCGACCACCTCGAACGGCTGCTGCGCTGGCACCACCTGACCGACTATCTGGTCACGATCGGCGCCAAGGTCTTCGTCGAACCTCCCCCGCTCACCCCCGAGCAGGTCGCCGAGGCGGTGGCCGCCGACCGGCTGGACGAGCTGATCGACCTGTCGAAGGCCACGCCGAGCAGCACCGAGCGCACCATCCTGCGGCTCGACGGCATGAAGAAGAGCCGCAACCCCTACCACGTCGTCACCGGCCCGACCCTGTCGCTGCACCGCGCCCTGCTGGAGTCGGTCGGCGGGCTCGACGCCGAGGTGCACCGGGGCGAGGACACCGAGTTCGCCTACCGGCTGGCCCAGGGCGGCGCGGTGTTCGTGCCCGACCTGTCGGCGAAGGCCGTCCACATGGGGGTGCCGGCCCAGAAGCGCAACCGGGCGGCCACCGTGAAGGCCGTGGAGCCCTACCACGCGCAGCGCATCCCGCTCCGCCGCGACCTGCGCAAACAGCGTGGGCGTACGTGGCACACGCCGTACGTGGAAGTGGTGTTCGACGTGTCGAAGGCGAGCGAGCGGGAGGTCCGCGACGCGGTCGAGTCGGCGCTGACCGGCTCGATCGCCGACGTGCGGGTGCTGCTCACCGCCCCCTGGTCGTCGGTCAGGGCGGGGCGCGGCGAGGCCATGGCGGGCCAGGAGTTCGAGTTGCGCCTGATCAGCGAGAGCATGCGCGGCGATCCACGCGTCCACCTGGCCGACCGGGCCCCGGCGACGGCCTTCCCCGTCCCGTTCCGCTACCGGGGATCGGTGCACGCGCCGCTCGCCGCCGAGACCCTTGAGCGCATGACACGCACGATGACAGACGGGCGGCTCGGCGTGCTGGTGACCGAGTCGCCGGCCGGGACCGAGGCGGTCATGGAACGCACCGAAGCGGTTTCCCGCGCCCTGTTGCTGGCCGGGCCTGGGGAAACCCCACACGATGTCATCCGCCAGACACACGGGGTCAGGCGGGCCGCCCCCGCGCTCTTCTGGCCGGGCCCCGATCCCGGCTCCGACATGCCTCAGGAGAAGCGCCGAGGGCTAGGGTTGTTTCGCCGTTTGACGTCATGACATGTCGATTCGACGGCAAAATTTCGGTATTCGCGCCAACGAATCATGAGAGATCTTCCAATAGAATCCCGATCCATTCCCGGTTGACACGGAGGCTGACAAAAGATGCCCACGCTCCGCCGTCTGGCGATGCTCGGCGCGGCAGCCGGAACGGTCGTCCTGGCCGCTCTCGCGGCCCTCGTCCTGATGGGCGCGCTTCCCGTGGCCGACGCCCTGTCGCTGGTGCTCTCCGGAGGATGCCTGGCCGCGCTCGCGCTGCTGCTGTTCAGCGTGCGGCGGCTCGACGGCAAGGCCCAGCGGATCGACACGCGGGTGAAGAAGCTCGAGACCGACCTCGCCCGCGTCACCGGCACGCTGGGCACGGTCTCCAGTGAGCTGGCCGGCGCCTCCCGGCTGCTGGCCGAAGGAGCGGCCCGCCGTGACGACGACCTGCGCGCGGTGCTGGCCGCCCTCGGCGAAGACCGCGTCAACGCGATGTTCCTGCGCAACGAGGTCGAGGCAGAAATCAAGGAGATCCGCCGCATCACCGGGGCGCCGCCCCGGGTGAGGACCGATGCGGGCGAGCGTTGACGGCACGGATCAGGCACAACGACTGGAGCCCCCTGCGCCCGGCGCCGCTGGGCGCCTGGACCCCACGCCTGTCCGTCAGCGTCGTCATCCCGGCCTACCAGTGTCAGGACGCCCTTGACCGCACCCTCGCCGCGCTCGCGGCGCAGAGTTACCCGGCCGACCTGACCGAGGTCGTCGTCGCCGACGACGGCAGCACGCCCGCGCTGGCGCTCCCGCCGCTGGCGCCCCACCGGACCAGGATCGTCCGGGTGCCCGCCGGTTCGTGGGGGCGCGGCGCCGCCCGGCAGGCCGGGGCCTCGGCCGCCTCCGGCGACGTGATCCACTGGCTCGACGCCGACATGCTGCTCGACCGCGAGCACGTCGAGGCCCACATGCGCTGGCACCACCTGGCCGAATACGTGGTCGTGCACGGCACGATCACGTTCGTCTCCGCCGAGCAGCCCGCTCCCGGCGAGGTCTACGCCCAGGTCTCCGCCGGACGGGCGGCCGACCTGTTCACCGGCGCGGACGTCCACCCGCACGTGTGGCTGGAGAAGACGCTCGCCGAGACGCGGCACCTGCGCGACGCGCGGTCGAACCCGTCGCGGCTCCACTCCGGCGCCACCACCTCGGTGCGGGCGGCCATGCTGGCGCGGGCGGGCGGCGTCGACGTGACGATGAACATGGGCGAGGACACCGAGCTCGGCTATCGGCTGACCCAGGCCGGGGCCGTGTTCGTCCCCGACGCCGAGGCGTTGAGCTGGCACGTCGGCAAGTCGACCGTGATGCTCCGGGAGAAGGAGGTGCACCGGCACAACTGGACCCTGTTCGCCGACCGCATCCCCGATCTCCGCTGGTTGCGCACCCATCCGCGGCGGATCTACTCGGTCCCGTACGTCGAGGTCGTCGTCGCCGCCACCACCTACGAGGAGACCAGGGGGACCGTCGACAACGCCCTGGCCGGGACGATCCACGACCTCTCCGTCACCATCGAGGGCCCCTGGCAGCGGCTGCCCACCGGCCGCCGGGCCTCGCTCGACGAGCCGATGCTCGACCTGCGGCTGCTCGGCAACCTCTACGCCGGCGAACCCCGCGTCAACCGCGTGGTGCGGGCCCCCTACCGGCTGACCCTCCCGGCGGGCTGGGCGCTCGGCGCCGACAGCGTCGCCCGGCTGGTCAAGCTCGCCGAGACCCACGGCTACGGGCTGGTCTGCGCCGCCCTCGCCGAGACCCACGACGGCGTGGCGACGGCCCGGCTGGAGCGGACGGCCGCCTACAACCGGGCCCGGCTGTTCCCCGGCGAAGACCCCGACGACGTGGTCGACGAGTTGTTCGGCGCCCACTGGGTCGACGGGGCCGAGTTCGGCGTCGTCCCGCTGGCGGAGGCCGAGCCGGTCAAGGGCGACGCGCAGACGTGGCGGGCGCTGGCCGAGAAGCACAAGGCGGAGGCGCGCAAGCACCGGGCCGAGGCCGAACGGTGGAAGGCGGAGGCCGGGAAGCTCGCCGCCCAGCCGCCGGCCAAGCGGCGATGGAGGGGCCGATGACGACGTACACGATCGGCTTCGACGAGGGCGAGGGCGACCTCGACGGCGAGCTCACCCTCGATCCGGAGGTCGAGCTCGCCGAGGTGACGGTGCTCGCCAAGACCCCCACCGACCTGCGCCGGGCGATGACCCTCCAGTCGGCGCTGCCCAAGGCGTCGAAGGTGTCGGTGGTGGTCGCCGAGGCGCCTCACTGGTTCACCGCGCCGAACCCGTCGCTCACCCCCGCCCACCGGTGGCGGGCGCTGACCGAGGTCCGCACGTTCAAGAAGGGCGCCGGCTGGCAGGTCGACGTCACCTTCAACGCCCCGACGCCCTCGGGCCGGGTGGTCACGGCCGTGGCCCGCGCGTTCGCCGGGAACCGGCTGGAGGCCATCGCCTCGCCGGTGCCGGTGCTGGCCGGTCCGGGCGCGGCCCACTGGCGGCCGGGCGACCCCAACGCGGCCGTCGCCGACCCGGAGGGCCCGATGCCGATCCGCATCGGGGCGCCCGCGGGCGACCTGGTGGTCCGGACCGACGCGTCGGCCCCCTGGGCGGGCGACGCCGTGGTCGTCGACCGGACGGGGTCGCCGAGCTGGGAGGAGATCGGGCGTCCCGGCGGCGAGAAGCTGCTGGCGGCCGGGCTGACCGATCCCGCGCTGATGCCGCCGGTCGACGACCGGTCGGTCAACCCGATCGGGTTCGTCAGCGTGCCGACGCAGGGGGTCGGGGAGCTCACCGTCGTCGACGACGCCTGGGTGATCCGCCTCGACGGCACGGTCCTCACCCGGATCGCGGCGTCGGGCGCGGTGACCGTCATGGACGTCAACCGGGTCCGCAAGCTGCGCGGCGTCACGATCGACTGGCGGCGCGGCCACACGCTTGGCACCACGGGTCCGCTGACCACCGTCAGGGTGGTGGCCGGGCTGGCCGCGGCCGGGGTGCCGCTGGTGTGCGACCACGTCCCGGCGTGGGCGGGAGCGCTCGGCCCCGGTCTGGTCGCCCTGCTCGGCGACGCCCCGGAAGGCGTGCTCGACGACGACCTGACCCGCGAGGAGCACAGCATCCGGCTGCGGCGGCGGGCGCTGCGCGACCACGGGGTGAAGGAACGCTGGGCGCGGCTCGGCGCGGTCGGGTCGTATCTGCCGACCACCTCGATCCTGCTGGCCACCCGGCGGCCCGACCAGGTGGCGTTCGCGCTCGAACAGGCCGGCCGGCAGCGCGAGGCCGACCTCGAAGTGGTGCTGGCGCTGCACGGCGTGCCCCGCGAGCACCCCGGCGTCGCGGCGGCGATCGAGAAGTTCGACCGGCCGCTCACCGTCTACCAGGCGCCGCACGCCCAGGCCTTCGGGTCGGTGCTGAACGCCGCCGCCGAACGGGCCTCCGGGTCGATGCTGCTGAAGATGGACGACGACGACTGGTACGGCCCCGACTTCCTGGCCGACCTGCTGCTCGCCCACTCCTACAGCGGCGCCGACGTGATGGGCACCTCGCCGGAGTTCGTGTATCTGGCGGCCATCGACGTGACCGTCCACCACCAGCAGATCACCGAACAGGTGACCAACTTCATCGCCGGCGGGACGATTCTGGCCACCCGCTCGGCCTTCGACGCGGTGGGCGGCTTCCGCCCGCTGCCCCGATCGGTCGACACCCAGTTCCAGCACGCGGTCCAGGCCGCCGGAGGAACCATCTACCGAGGTCACGGCCTCGGCTACATCCTGCGGCGGGGCAAGGCCACCGAGCACACCTGGCGGGAGCCGATCGGCACCTTCCTCAAGCGCAACAAGCGGCAGTGGCGCGGGTTCCGGCCCAACGCCCTGATGGAGCTCCCGGGAGGCAGGTCATGACGGCTCGCGTGCCCCGCAACGACTACGGCGTGCTGGTGCCGCCGGGTCCCGGCTCCTGGCAACCCGGCAAGACCGTGTCGATCGTCATCCCGGCCCGCGCCTGCCAGCCGAAACTCGACCTGACGCTGGCCGCGCTGGCCGCGCAGGACTACCCGGCCCACCTCATGGAGGTGATCGTCGTCGACGACGGCGGGCCGCTCTCGGTGCCGCCGGGGGTGCGGCTGGTGCCCAACGAGGGCTGGGGCATCGCGTGGGCGGTCCGCACCGGGTTCGGCCACGCCACCGGCGAGGTCGTGTTGCGGCTCGACGCCGACGTGGTGCCCTCGCGCGGCCACGTCAGCGCCCACATGCGGTGGCACCACGCGGCCGACTACCTGGTCGTTCTGGGCTCGCTCCGGTTCACCACGTCGGAGACCGACCTGCCGCCGGTCGGCGAGCTCGGCCGGGCCGTCCGCGAGGGGCGGGAGGGCACGCTGTTCGAGGAGTGCGAGGGCCACGCCTGGTGGCACAAGCTCGTCGACGAGTACGACGGCCTCCGGAAGGCCCCCAGCCCGCTGCTGCACCGACTCCACGTCGGGGCCAGCGTCTCCCAGCACCACGCCCTGTGGACGCAGGCCGGCGGCATCGACACCTCGCTCGTGCTGGCTGAAGACACCGACCTCGGCTACCGGCTCACCCAGGCGGGCGCGGTGTTCGTGCCCGAACTCGGCGCGCCTGCCTGGCACCTGGGCCGGTCGACGCTGATGCGGCGGCAGAGCGAGGTGAAGCGCTACAACGCGCCGTTCGTCGCCGACCGCATCCCCTACCGGCGGTTCCTGCGCACCGAGGGCGGCCGCCAGTGGCTGGTGCCCTACGTCGACGTGGTCGTCGACACCCGGGGCGCGAGCTACGAGAACGTGCGCGGCACGGCCGACGCGGCGCTGGTCAGCACGCTGCCCGACGTGCGGGTGACCCTGGTGGGCGACTGGCCGGAACTGCACGAGGGCCGGCGTTCCGCTTTCGACGACCCGAGGCTCGACGCCCGGCTGATCAAGGGCGGCTACCAGCACGACGGCCGGGTCCGTCTCGCCGAGGATCCGGGCCCGACCTCGGCCCCCGCCCCGTTCCGGCTGGTCTGCCCGCCCGGCTGGGCGATCGGCGCGGAGACCCTGGTCACCCTCATCGAGAAGGCCGACAAGGCCGACCTCGGGCTGCTGCACATCGCCCTGACCGAGACGCACGAGGGCATCGTCACCGCCCGGCTCGAACGCACGTCCGCCGTCGCCCGCGTCCACCACGTGATCAAGGACGGCGAGGAGTTCGACGACGTCGTCCACGAGCTGTACGGCTCCGAATGGCTCGACGGCGAGGAGCTGGGGTTCTCCGTGGTCGACACCGGCGTCAAGCCGCCCATCGTGAGCCGGAACACCGAGGCGGCCCACTGGCGGGCCCTGGCCATCGACCGTAAGATCGCCGCCGGGCGGCTGGAGAAGCGGGTCCACGCGCTGGAACGGCAGGTCGCCGCCCTGGAGAAGAAGGCCGCCAAGGGCACCGCCGACACGGCGCGCTGGCAGGCGAAAGCAGAGAACTGGCGGGTGCAGACGGTGCGGTTGCAACGGCGCGGCGAGCGCACGGTGTTCAAGCGGGCGTTGCGCAAGGCCCGGCGGCTGCTGGGCTGATGACCCTCACGCTGAGTCGCGGCCTCCCGGTGCGGGCGGCCGCCCGTGGTCATGGCCCCTGGGTCGCCCTGATCGTCCTGCTCGCCGCCGCCGGATACGGCCTCGTCGGCTACCTGGAGCTGCGCGGCATGCGGGCCGGGGTGCTCGACCTGGCCATCTTCGACCAGGGCGTGCGCGGCTACTCGGAGTTCCGGCTGCCCGAGTCGGTGACCAAGGAGTATCTCGACGGCTTCCACGACGAGGGGTTCTCGCTGCTGGGCGACCACTGGTCGCCGATCCTGGCGCTGCTCGCGCCGCTCTACTGGATCAACGACGGCCCGTTGTCGCTGCTCGTCGCGCAGGGGGTGCTGTTCGCGCTGGCCGTGCCGCCGCTGTGGTCGTTCACCCGCCGCCGCCTCGGCGCCGCCGCCGCCTATCTGGTGTCGGTCGCGTACGTCGTCTGCTGGCCGGTCGCCCAGGCCGTCGAGTTCGACTTCCACGAGGTGGCGTTCGCGCCGCCGCTGATCGCGTGGATGGTCGAGCGGCACGACGCCGGCCGGAACCGTACCGCGCTGGTCATGGGCGGCCTGCTGCTCCTCACCAAAGAGGACATGGGCCTGGTCGTCGCCGGGTTCGGGCTCTATCTGGCGGCCCGCGGCCGGTGGCGAGCGGGGGGTGTGCTGGTCGTCGGCGGGGTGGCGGCCGTGCTGGTCGCGACCAAGGTGCTCATCCCGTTCTTCGGCGGACGCGACGGCTTCTACTGGCGCTACGAGGACCTCGGCGACGGCCCGTTCGACGCGCTCGTCCACGTCGTGACGCATCCGCTGCAGACGCTGGCCCTGTTCGGCAGCCCGTCGGAGAAGCTGATCACGATGGGCTGGTTGCTGCTGATGGTGCTGGGGGCGTGCCTGTTGTCGCCGCTGGCGCTGTTGTCACTGCCACTGCTGGCCGAGCGCATGTTGTCGTCCTATCCCCACTGGTGGGGGGTGCCGTTCCACTACAACGCGTTCCTGGCGATCCCGCTGTTCCTGGCCGCCGTCGACGGGATCGCCCGGTTCGGGCCCCGGATCCGGGTGACGTGGGCGGCCGGGGTGCTGGTGACCGGGCTGGTCACGGCGCCGATGTTCGCGTACGGGACGATCGTGAAGACCGAGCTCTCGCCCGGGCCGGCCTATGTGGCGATCGCGCGGAGAGCCGTCGCGGCGGTGCCGCCGGGGCCGATGGTCGCGGCGGCGCTGCCGGTGGGGGCGAGCCTGACGGCGCGCAACCCGGTGATCCTGTGGGAGCCGCGGCCCGACTACGAGACCCCGCCGTGGATCGTGGCCTTCACCCGCTGGAAGACCACCCCGTTCGACCGGATCGAAGACCAGGTGGCCGAGGTGGCGCGGCTCCGCTCCGCGGGCTACGTGACGGTCTTCGACGAGGGCGGCTTCGTCGTGCTGCGCAGACCCTAGGAAATCGACGCCCGTTTTGTGGCTATCTGACATGGGAAAACGCCATTTGTCGGGTTGTGCGATAAGTGGGGGTTCGCATCATGCTGGTCGAGAACAGGACGGACCGTACGGTCTGGCTCGGGTTGTACACCTTGCAGGACAGGGCCTATCTCGCCACCACGTTTCCGTGGGGCGCCCGCCAGAAACTCGGCCCCCGCCAGCGGAAGGAGTTCTCACCGGCCGCCGACCGCCAGCAGGTGGTCTTCTGGAACACCGGCGCCCTCGGCGACATGCTGCACGTCCCGCGCTCACTGAGGACCACCGAGATCTCCATCGACCAGGACGCCGACGGCTGCTTCGTCTACAACCATCTCGGCGACCCCGCCCCGATGGACCGGATCGAGCACTTCGTCGTGCTGATGCTGGAGAACCGGTCGTTCGACAACCTGCTCGGCTGGCTCTATGCCGACACCGGCAACGTGCCGCCGCGCAACGTCCCGGCGCCGCCGGACGGCAAGCCCTACTTCCTGGGGCTCAAGGAGAAGGCGTACTGGAACACCGTCGCCGCCGGCGCGCACGACACCGCCCCGGAGGAGGGCCGCACCTACGCGCGCAAGGGGGCGCGGACCGACACCACACCCGATCCGAACCCCAGCGAGATCTGCTGGTCGTTCGTGGAGCAGATGTACGGCACGAAGATGCCGAGGGCAGGGCAGCAGCCCAACATGTGGGGGTTCCTGGCCAACTACGAGGCGCACACCCGGCCGCCCGACCGGTCGGTCATCATGGACTGCTTCACCCCCGACCAGGTGCCGAACATGAGCACGCTGGCCAAGCAGTTCGCCGTCTGCGACCGCTGGTTCGGCTCGGCGCCCTGCGAGACCTGGCCCAACCGCTCCTTCCTGCACGCCGGGACGTCGTTCGGCCGCCTCAACAACTGCGACGCCCCCGACCAGGAGGACTGCGTTCCGAACTTCTTCCCGTACGCCGGGAAGCGCACCATCTTCGACACTCTCGACGATCTGGGCATCCGCTGGCGCCTCTACCAGGACGCCGCCGTGCTCGGCACCCTGCTGAGCGCCCAGTTCTGGACGGTGCCGCAGAAGCTGAAACGGCAGGCCCACCACGCGATGTACATCGCGCCCGACCTCAAGCCGGGATTCCGGATCCAGTTCCCGCCGGAGTACATCTTCGTCGAGCCGTCGTACTGGCTGGAGAACAACGACCAGCATCCGCCGCACAAGGTCTCCAGCGGCGACGCCCTGGTGGGCACGATCTACCGGGCGTTGTCGACCAGCCCCCGGTGGAACAGGATCCTGTTCGTCATCACCCACGACGAACACGGCGGTTGCTACGACCACGTGCCCCCGCCCGCCGCCATGCCGCCGGACGGCTACGTGCCCCAGTTCTGCGTCGGGGAGATCAATCCCTTCCGGGTCTACGGGCCGAGGGTGCCGGCCATCCTGGTCTCGCCCTACATCGAGGCGGGCACCGTGTTCCGGGCACCGGCCGAGGCGTGGCTCCGAAACGAGGACGACAACGGCAAACGTTTCCCGGCGAGCGGCGGCCTCACCGACTTCTACGCCGACACCAACGAACTGGTCTGCCCGCCGGGCCGCGTCGTCACCGGCATGGCCCTGCGCCGGAAGGCGCCCCCCGGGTCCGCGGGCAACCGGGTCGCGCTGTCGCTGCAGCACTCACGGCCCGACGGCTCCGACCCGCAGTGGCTGGAGAACGCCGACTGGAACGGCAACTACGTGCCGGCCAACGGCGGCCTGGGCGGTTTCTACGCCGACACCAACCCGCTGGTCTGCCCGCCCGGCCGCGTCGTCACCGGCCTCGCCTTCCGCCAGAAGGCGCCTCCCGGCCACGACCCGTCGACCGGGAACCGCATCGCGCTGGCCCTCCGGCACGCCAACCCCGACGGCTCCGACCCCCAGTGGCTGGAGAACGCCGACTGGAACGGCGACTACGTGCCGGCCAACGGCGGCCTGGGCACCTTCGACGTGGACACCAACCCGCTGACCTGGCCGCCGGGGGCGATGCTCGGCGTGGCGCTGCGACAGAAGGGAGCAGGCCACCTGGCGCCCGAGGCGCTGACCGTGGGCGCCGAGTTCGATCACACGTCGATCCTCGCGTCGATCCGCGACTGGGTCGGCGCGCGGTCGGACATGCTCGGCCCGAACGAACGCATCAGGCGCGCGCCGACGGTCTGGCCGGTGCTGACCCGGACCAAACCCCGGACCGACACGCCGGTGCTGCCCGAACCCGTCGCCGCACCGGCCGGGCCGGACGGCCACCGGCCCACTCCGCGTCAGATCGACCTCATGGCCCTGGCAGAGGGAGAGCGGACGGCCGTGGCCGAGGCCGCCCAGGCCGACGGCCATGCTCCGGGGTGGTGGGAGCGGCGCATCGCGGAGACCGCGCAGGAGAGGGCGGCCGAACTCGGAGACGCCGCCGGCTCAGGCGACCTGCCCGGCGAACTGACCGAAGGGATCTCTTAGAACTCTTCCCAGGTCGACTCGTCGGGGACCGGGCGCGATTTTCCGCCGACGACGTCTTCGAGCGGGCGAACGGTCGTGCCGTGCTTCTTGCGGGAGTCGAGCCAGGTCAGGAAGTCGTCGAGCAGCTTCTCGGTGGTCGAGTAGTCGCCGCAGACGCGGGCGCAGACCTTGTGGATCACCACCGGGAGCAGCCCCCCGCCGGCCCGTTCGGCCGTCGTGACCTGCTTCTTGAGGGCGTTCAGGGTGGTGTCGTAGTTGACCGAGCCGTGGGTCCGGATCGAGTAGAGCATGGCGGGCCGCATCGACTCGACCGGAGCGCAGTAGTCGCAGGGAACGACGGCCAGGCCGCCGACGGTGCGGGCGGCGTTGTAGCCGCAGAAGCGGGCGGCCTGCTGGGAGTCGCCGTTGTTCGCGCCGAAGGGGTAGGCGAACGTGGTGACCGGGATCTTCAGCTTGAGGAGGGCGGCCCGGTCGGCGCAGATGTCGACCCGCTGGTCGATGGCGGTCAGGTCGGTCAACCGCACGTGGTGGAGGGTGTGGCCGCCGATCTTGTGGCCCTGGCGGGCGAGCGCGCGAACCTGGCCGACGCTGAGTTTTCCCCTGGTGTTCAGGTCGCCGCTGTTGATGTAGAACGTTCCGCGTACACCGTGTGAATTGAGGATCTTCGCGGCGGCGAAGTGGGTGGCGTCCCCGTCGTCGAATCCGAGGGCGACGACCGTCTTGACCTTGGCTTTGGGGCGAGCGGCCTGCGCGGGTGCGGTGACCAGCAGCATCGGAAGGAGCGTTCCCAACAGGACGCCCACTGCTCCTAACCGGAGCGAAGACCGCATGACCGACTCCTGTCATCAATGTGGTGGGGGGTGACCAGGCTAGCGGCTAATGCCCTGGAAACCGGGTGCTAGACGCAATCGGTACACACGCATCACTTCGGGCGGATCATGGCGATCCAGGTCGGTTCGCCGTTGTTACTGGCCAGAACGTGCCGGTCCCATTCTTCGGCGCCCTTCGGCGGCGTCCGCCGGCTGAGGGTGGCGACGACGCCGGGGACGTCCTCGGCCGCCTCGGCGACCGACTCGCCGGGCTTCACGATCCGGACCTCACACCCGGTCAGGAACTGGTGGGCCGGATTGACGGAGACGCCCACGAGGGTGCACGGCCGGGTGACCCCGGCGTCGATCATCTTCTGCACGAACGCGGCCTGGAACCGCCGGAGCGGATAGTCCTGCCCCCGCACCCCGGCGAACGCCGTGAACTGTACGGCCAGATAGGCCGCCAGCAACACCGCGAACGGCGGCCTGAACCGGGACACCGTCACGGCGGCCGGGATCATCAGCAGGGCGTAGGCCGGGAGCAGGAACCGGGGCGCGGCGTAGTCGACCAGGAACAGGTAGGGCGCGGCCATCGCGATCCCCGCCAGCAGCGGGACGGGGTGCCGCCTGGCCGAGACGACCGCCAGCGCCGGGAGGGCGAGCCACCAGATCAGCAGGTAGGGCCGCTCCAGCGGGATGTCGCACGGCCGGCAGAAGGCGGGCCCGTTGGCGGCCTTGAACTCGTACCAGAACCCGGGCGCGGGCGCGATCCCGCCCTGCACCTCCCCCGCCGCCGCCCACCGCTGGAGCAGCGACCCGAAGCTCGTGTACGCCTCCACCACCCACGGCACCGACCCCGCCGCGGCCGCGACGAGGATGGTCGCGGCGGCGGCCCACCTCCGCCAGAGCAGCGCGGCCGGCCCGGCCACGACCCCCAGCCAGAGCACGTCGCTCGGCCGCAACACGGCCACCCCGGCGAACCCGGCCGCGAGCCCCGCGTGACCCCACGCGGCCGGCGACTCCCTGACGACCAGCAACGATCCGATCGCCAGCACCGCGCCGTAGGCGACGTAGAGGTTGGGCATGACCTGGGGGCCGTACCAGACGGTCACCCAGAGCGTGGCGAACAACCCGGCGGCCAGGACGAGCGTGGCGGGCCTGAGCAGCCGCGTCCACGGCAGGAACGCCAGGAACAACCCCGCGGACGCCAGGATCATCATCCACCAGCGGATCGCCACCGGATCGGTGGTGACCTGCACGACCGGCGCCACCAGCCAGGTCACACCCCTGGCGCGGGGAGCGGAGAAGACCGCGTCGGGCACCCCCGGGGCGACCTGGCTCGTGTAGACGGCCTCGTCCCATTCGAGGGTCATGTCCGCCGGGACGAGCAGGGCCTGCAGCGCGAGGTATCCCAGCGCGACCAGGCCGAGCAGGGGGACGGGACGGGCGAGCATCGTCTTACCTTGGCGCACCCGCCACAAGCGGCGCAAATGGCACACTGTCCGGATGCGTCAGGTGAGCGCCGTGGTGACCTGCGGCGATACGGTCCACGGCCGGTTCGGGCCGGTGGAGATGCCCTCCCCGTGGTGGAACGACGCCGCCCCCGTGGTGGCCTGGCTCTCCGGGCTGCTGGGGGTTCCGGTGGTGGTCCTGCGGCTGATCGACGTCGAGGGGGGCGCCCGCATGCGCGACGGCCACGTGACCTACCACGCCGAGGCCCTGGAACAACCGCCGCACCCGTCGACGCCTGCCCTCCAGGCGGAAACCGGTTCACCTGAGGCCGGCATGCGAGAAGGCCTCGCTGCCGCCGGGGTGCCCGCGCCCTCCGACGAGGAACCGCTCCGTGCTTCCTGGGCGACCCGCGAAGGCTTGCGCGCTGCCCTCGACTGGGCGCTGGCCGTCACCGGGCCGAGCGAGATCCGCCAGGTCAAGACCTGGAACCTGGCCGGGCTCTTCCACCTGCCCGGTGGCGACGCCTGGCTGAAGACCACTCCCCCGTTCGCCGCCCGCGAGCCGTCGGTCATCGCCGCGCTGGCGCAGGCCGATCCGACGCTGGTCCCGAAGGTGCTGGGCGCCGATCCCGATCGCGGCTGGATGCTGCTGGAGCACATCCCGGGCGAGGACTGCTGGCAGGCGGGCCCGGACCTGGTGGCGAAGACGGTCCGGCGGTTCGCCCGGGCCCAGCAGACCGTCGGCGCCCCCGCGGCTCGGCCCTGGACGGTCGGCCCGCGCGAGGCGATCGGCGAGCGCGGTCTTCCCGCCGCGGTGCCCGGTTCACCCCCGCCGGGGCTGGTCGATCGGCGGAGCATGATCGCGGCCACCGGGCGGCTCCCGCGGGTCCCCGGGTCGGCCGAGCTGCTCGCCGAGGTTCCCGCCCTGGAAGAGGAGCTGGCGGCCTGCGGGATTCCGTACACGCTGGTTCACGGGGATTTCCACCCCGGCAACTGGCGGGCGGTCCCCGGCGGGCCGGCGGTGGTGCTGGACTTCGCCGACGCCCATTTCGGGCATCCGGCCGCCGACGGGCTGCGGCTCCAGGAGTGGACCGGGGACGCCGAGGCATGGGTCGGGGCCTGGTCGCTCCCGGGCGCCGACCCGCGCAGGGCGCTGGAGGTCGCCGCGCCGCTGGCGGCGCTCGGGCGGGCCGTGCGGTACCAGGAGTTCCTGGACGGCATCGAACCCTCCGAACGCCGCTATCACGCCGGCGACCCCGAAGAAGCGCTGGTCGACGCCGTCAGGGCGCTTCGTCGCCTTCGACGCGCATGACGCTGGCCACCGCGCGCACGATGTCGAGCTCGCGCAGGCCCTCGACCGTCGCCGACAGCGCGGCGTCGGAGGCCCGGTGGGTGACCAGGACGAGCTGGGCGTCGTCGCCCCGGCCCTCCTGGCGGACGGTCTGGATCGACACGTCATGGCGGGAGAACATCTCGGCCACGGTCGCGAGCACGCCGGGCTTGTCGGCCACGTCGAGCGACACGTGGTAGCGGGTCACCGTCTCGCCCATGGGGTGGACCGACAGGTCGGCGTACACGGACTCGGACGGGCCGCGGGTGCCGGCGATGCGGTTGCGCGCGACCGCGACGATGTCGCCCAGGACGGCGGAGGCGGTCGGCGCGCCGCCGGCCCCGGCGCCGTAGAACATGAGGCGGCCCGCCGACTCGGCCTCGACGAACACGGCGTTGTAGGCCTCGCGGACCCCGGCCAGCGGGTGACTGCGCGGGATCATCGCCGGGTGGACGCGCACGCCGATCGACCGGCCGTCGTCGGAGCGGGCGCAGATGGCCAGCAGCTTGATGACGTAGCCCATGGCCTTGGCCGAGGCCACGTCGGAGGCGGAGACCCCGGTGATGCCCTCGCGGTGGACGTCGGCGGCGGTGACCCGGCTGTGGAAGGCGATCCCGGCCAGGATGGCGGCCTTGGCGGCGGCGTCGAAGCCCTCGATGTCGGCGGTCGGGTCGGCCTCGGCGTAGCCGAGCGACTGGGCCTCCTCCAGCGCGTCGGTGAACGAGGCGCCGGTGGAGTCCATCTTGTCGAGGATGTAGTTGGTCGTGCCGTTGACGATGCCGAGCACCCGGTGGACCCGGTCGCCGGCCAGCGACTCGCGCAGCGGGCGGATCAGCGGGATCGCCCCGGCCACGGCGGCCTCGAAGTAGAGGTCGGCCCGGTTGGCGGCGTGGAGGGTCGCGCCGTCTTCGGCGAGCAGGGCCTTGTTGGCCGAGACGATCGACTTGCCCTCGGCCATGGCGGCCAGGATCAGGGCGCGGGCGGGCTCGATGCCGCCGATCACCTCGACGACGACGTCGACGTCGGGGCGGGTGACCAGGGCGTGGGCGTCGGTGGTGAGCAGCTCGGGGTCGAGGTCGACGTCACGCTTGCGGCTCATCTTCCGGACGGCCACCCCGGCGAGCTCCAACGGGGCGCCCACCCGGGCGGCCAGGTCGTCGGCCTGCTCCTGGAGCAGGCGGGCGACCTGGGACCCGACGACCCCGCAGCCGAGGAGCGCCACTTTGACGGGTTTACTCACAACTGCCCCCTGAGCAAATCTTCTTCGGTCTCGCGCGCCACGATGACTCGTGCCTTGCCGCCGGCGACCGCGACGACCGCGGGCTTGGGCAGGTAGTTGTAGTTGCTGGCCAGCGACCGGCAGTAGGCGCCGGTGCCGGCCACCGCGATCAGGTCGCCGGGCACCAGGTCGGCGGGCAGGTAGAGGTCGCGGACCACGATGTCGCCGCTCTCGCAGTGCTTGCCGACCAGGCGCGACAACATCGGCGCGGCGGTGCTCTCGCGGGAGGCCAGGCGGGCGGTGTAGTCGGCGCCGTAGAGGGCGGTGCGGACGTTGTCGCTCATGCCGCCGTCGACCGAGACGTAGGTGCGCAGGCCTTCGACGTCCTTGACCGTGCCGACCTCGTAGAGCGTCACCCCGGCGGTGCCGACGATCGAGCGGCCCGGCTCGACGGTGAGGCGCGGGACCGGCAGGCCCTTGCTCTGGCAGACGGTCGCGACGATCTCGCGCAGCGCGTCGGCGATGACCTTCATGTCGGGCGACTCGTCGCCGTCGACGTAGGGGATGCCGTAGCCGCCGCCGAGGTCGAGCTCGGGCAGCTCGACGCCGTGTTCGTCGCGGATCTGCACCAGCAGGGTGGCCAGCCGCCGGGCGGCGACCTCGAAACCGGCGGTGTCGGTGATCTGGGAGCCGATGTGGCTGTGGAGGCCGACGAGCTCCAGCGACGGCATCGCGAGGATCCGGCGGGCCGCCTCGGCGGCGGCGCCGCTGCTCAGCGACAGGCCGAACTTCTGGTCGTCGTGGGCGGTGGCGATGAACTCGTGGGTGTGGGCCTCGACGCCGACCGTGACGCGGATCAGCACCTTGGGCCGCGCGCCGTGCTTCTCGGCCAGATAGCCGAGGCGGGCGATCTCCTCAAAGGAGTCGACGACGACGTGGCCGACCCCGACCGTGACGGCCTTCTCGAGCTCGGCGATCGACTTGTTGTTGCCGTGCATGGTGATCCGGTCGGGCGGGAAGCCGACACTCAGCGCGACGGCGAGCTCACCGGCGCTGCACACGTCGAGGCCGAGGCCCTCCTGCATGATCCACCGGGCGACCTCGCGGCACAGGAACGCCTTGCCGGCGTAGTGGACCTCGCCGTCGTGGAAGGCCTGCCGGAAGTCGACGGCGTGGGCCCGGAAGTCGTGCTCGTCGAGGACGTAGAGCGGTGTTCCGAACTCTTTGGCCAGGTCACGGACGTCGAGCCCGCCGATCGTGAGCGATCCCGCAATCCGTTCGGACGTTCGCGGCCAGATGACCGGGTCGATGGAGTTCAGGTCGGCGGGCGCATGGGGAGGACGGTCCTCCGGGAGCACCTCGGCATGCCGGTCACCGGCGGGATGGGCGAATCGACTCACCCGAAGCAGGCTATCCGACTCGGGGTGTCTCCCGAGACAGGTGCTCACGTAGCGAGACGTGACGAAAAGTGGAAATACGGTCGTCTGATGTCATCGTGACCGGAAGATCTCCTAGATCCTCTCCGGCAGCCGCTCCGCGCTGATCGCCGAGAGCACGGCGGCGACCGCGTCACCGGTCGCGACCCGTGCCGCCGACGCGCCGGTGAACGCCGCGTCCCCCCTTGGCAGGGGGTTCGCGGCCTCGAACGCGTCGTGATATCGCGCGGCGAGGTGCTCGGCGAAGGTCTTCCACTTTCCTTTACGGCTCCGCCCACGGCTGGGCAGTTCCGCGAGCAGCCGCACCACGGCCCGCCACTCGGCGGGCAGCGACTCCCAGTCGGGGTCGGCGGTCCCGGCCCACCGGCGGGCCCAGCGGGCGCGGGCGTGGGCGTAGCGGACCACGAAACCGGGGTTGGCCCAGGTGCGGGGGAAGTCGGGCCAGGTCTCGGCGGCCAGATTTCCCGGAACCTCGGCGAGTTGGTCCCAGGGATACTCCCCGACGACCAGCTCGCCCCTGACGAGATAGGTGGCCTCGGTGGCCCAGTCGCCGACGGGGATCATCCGGGGATCCGGCCGACCACGCGGGCGTACATCCGGGTCGGCGCGACCACGGCCGTCAGGAAGCCCGGCAGGGCGGGGAGGTCGACGGCGTAGCGCTGGAGGTCGGTGTAGAGCGCGTCGGCGGTCGGCGGGCGCTGGTCGGGCGACTTCTCCAGCAGCGCCCCGACCAGGTCGGCCAGCCCGGCCGGGATGTCGCGGACCCTCGGCGGGCGCTCCTTGACCTGGCGTTCGTAGACGGCGTAGTCGGTCGGCCCGGTGAAGAGCTGGCGGCCGGTGAGCATCTCGTGCAGCACGCAGCCGAGGGCGTAGAGGTCGCTGCGGGGGTCGGCCACGCCGCGCTTGATCTGCTCGGGGGCCATGTAGGCGGGCGTGCCGAGGATCTGGCCGGTCCGGGTGAACTGCCCGGCGTCGGCCTCGCGCAGGATGGCCAGGCCGAAGTCGAGGACCTTGACCGTGCCGTCGGGGCAGAGCATCAGGTTGGTCGGCTTGAGGTCGCGGTGGCAGATCGACAACGCGTGGGCGGCCGACAGGACGGCGCACGCCTGGGCCGCGATGGCCGCCGCCCACGGGACCGGCAGCGGCCCGTGCTCGCTGACCACGTCGGCCACGGTGACGCCCTCGATGAACTGCATCACCTGGAAGAGCCGCTGCTCGTGGTGGCCGAAGTCGTAGAGGACGGGCGCGCCCGGGTGGTCGAGCCGGGCCAGGATGCGGGCCTCGCGGATGAACCGGCGCTCCAGCTCCCGGTCGGGCCCGCTGGGGGGACGGAGGAACTTGACCGCCACCTTGCGGTCGAGATGTCTGTCGTGGCCGCCGTAGACGGCGCCCATCCCGCCCTGGCCGAGCGGGAGGTCGTCCAGTTCATAGCGGTCACCGATGACCATGCGGCAACTTTATTGCAGATGTCCGGCGACTCAGCCCCGTCTTCGCCACGGCACGGACGCCCAGACCATGCCGCACCCGTCCTATCGCAGATGTCCGGTCACTCGACCCGTCTTCACCGCGGCACGGATGCCCGGACAATGCCGCACCCGTTCTATCGCAGATGTCCGGCCGCCAGACCGTCGAGCGCGAGGCGGATGAGTTCCTGGCCTCTTCTGCCCGCCTCGTGGAGGGCGGTGTCGAGGTCGGCGAGGCGGCGGAAGGAGGCGCCGTATTCGCGCTGGTCGGCCAGGGGCAGCCGGGGGACCTTGGTGCGGCGGGCGTCGAGGCGGCTGGCGCCGCGGGACAGGCTCGAACCGGCGCGCAGGAAGCCCGCCAGGAAGTCGGCGTCGAGGCGCGCGGGGTCGACGCGGTAGAGGGTGAGCTGGGGGCCGAGGGCCCAGCCGGTCTCGTGGACGACCCGGACCAGGCCGGTCGGGGTGGCGACCACGTCGCCGGGCTCGATCAGGACCAGGCCGGGGGCGGGCTCGGCCCAGCCGGTGGGCGGGCCGCCGCCGGCCAGGTCGTCGGCGGTCAGGACGGGCTGGTCGCCCGCGCCGAGGCGGGCCGAGGAGTGGTGGATGGCCAGCGAGCCGCCCCTGGCCAGCTCGGCGATGGTCGTCATGGGCGGCTCGCGGGGCGGGTCGACCGGGGCGAGCTCGGGCAGGGCGCCGGTCAGGCCGTCGACGGCGGCGGTGAAGCGGGCGCGGGCGCCCGCGTAGTCGGGCGGCCCGGCGGTGAGGCCGAAGCGCAGCGGGCTGACGTCGACCTCGTCGTCGAGCAGGTCGAGCACGCTCGTGCCGCCCCTGCCGGTGCGCAGGAACTCGCGCCAGGCCGGTTCGACCGAGCCGAGGTCGCCCGCGGCGTCGAAGAGCAGCACCCGCGAGGGCGCGCGCTCGCCGGGCTCGGGACGGCGCAGCAACCAGACGTCGCTGGTCCCGGCTGCGATCACAGCCCGCAGCGCGCCGGCCCGGAGCAGGTTCGACCGGATGCGGCGGCCCGGACGGCGCGCGGCGGCGGCCGGGGGCATCAGGAGGGTGACGGTGCCGCCGGGGCGGACCCGGGACAGGCAGTGCTGCACCCAGGCCAGTTCGGGCTCGCCGCGCGGCGGCAGGCCGAACTCCCAGCGGGGATCGGCGGTGAGCTCCTCATAGCCCCAGGTCCGCTCGTTGAAGGGCGGGTCGCAGACGACCGCGTCGGCACCGCCGGGCAGCCGGTCGGCGCGCAGCGAGTCGCCGGTGTGGACGGTCGCCGCGATCCCCCGCATCCGCAGCCGGGTGGCGGCGATGCGGGCCGCGGAATAGGAGACGTCCTGGCCGCGCGCGGCCTTGGCGGTGAGCAGCAGCGTGCCCAGCCCGCAGGCGGGGTCGAGCAGCACCCCGCCGCCCGACAGGCGCACCATCAGGTCGGCCAGGTCGGGCGGGGTGATGGCCAGTTGGCGCGAGTGGGCCTCGGCGTAGCGCTCGCAGAGGAACTCGAAGGCCTCCAGCCGCCCGCGCTCCTCGGCCAGCCCGGCGACGAGCTGGGTGACCTCGCGGGGCAACGCCGACGGGCGCCCTTCGAGGAAATCGCCCGCGGCCGCCACCAGCTCCCCTAGCCTCAGGTCATCGCCGCTGGCCCGGAGGCGCTGCCAGGCCAGGTCGGCGGCCGACAGGGAGAACGGCTTGCCGTTGCGGCGCAGCCATTCCTCGACCTCGGTCAGGGAGAACAGCGGGCTGGCGGCGGTTCCGCCGACCGGCTGGGGGAAGTCGTCGTGACGGCGACGCCAGTTTGACACCGCGGCCCGGCCGACGTCGGCGAGGCGGGCGATGTCACCGGCGTTCACGTAAGTCACGTGGTCACTCTACACGAAGCGTCCACTTGTGAAGTGCTTCAACCAATGTTTTACTGTGGACATGAACCACAGCACGCTGGGCCTCCGGTACGCCGCCCGTTCCGACGTCGGCCGGCGCCGCCCGGAGAACGAGGACGCCGCCTACGCGAGCCCTCGCCTGCTCGTCGTCGCCGACGGCATGGGCGGCCACAACTACGGCCAGGTGGCCAGCGCGACCGCGATCCGCGTGCTGTCCGGCGCGCACCTGGAAGGCGACCCCGTGGTCGCGCTCGAAGGCGCCATCCAGCAGGCGGCGCAGACCCTGAAGGGCATGGCCGACGCCAACCCCGCCCTCAACGGCATGGGCACCACCCTGACCGCGATGTTGTGGGACGGCAGCGGCTTCGCGCTGGCCCACGTGGGCGACTCGCGCGGCTACATGCTGCGTGACGGCGTGCTCTACCAGATCACCCACGACCACACGCTGGTGCAGTCGCTCGTCGACGACGGCCGGATGACCCCCGAGCAGGCGGCCGAGCACCCGCGCCGGTCGATGCTGATGCGGGCGCTGGAGAGCACCGGCAACGTGAGCCCCGACGTGTCGCACCGGGCCGCCTTCGCGGGCGACCGCTACCTGCTGTGCTCCGACGGCCTGGCGGGCGTGGTCTCGCCCGAGACGCTGCACGAGCTGCTCACCTCCGTCGCCGACCTCGACCAGCTCGTCACGACCCTCGTCGACCTGGCCAACCGGGGCGGCGGCCCCGACAACATCACCTGTGTCGTGGCCGACGTCGTGGCGGGCTGGAGCGGCGACGGACACCCCATCATGGTCGGGTCGGCGTCGGCCGATCAAGACACGCGGCTAGATCAGGGCGAGGGGACCGGCGGGGACGTACCCCTCCAGACGAGCTGAGCCGAACAGGCGGCCCTCCGCGCGGGCGCGCACGCACACGTAAGAGAAGCGGTCGCCCGAGTAGACCCGGATCCCGCCGGAGCGGCACTGCCGCATCAGCGTCTCGTCCCACTCCTCGCTGAGGTCGGCGATCCCCAGGTCGACCAGCACCGACCGGCGGGACACGATCGTGCCGCCGCCGAGTTCGGGCAGGAAACGATATTCGGCGTCGGGCTGGCGCAGCAGGGTCGCCCCGGCCGCGTGGGCGTAGAACGCGGCCTTGCCGACGATCTCGGTCTCGACCTCGGCGAACCGGCGCAGCGAGTCGGCCAGGTAGTGCTCGCCGTAGAGGTCGCGCGGGTCGATGACGGCCACGTAGTCGCCGTCGGCCAGCAGCAGCGCGTGGGCCAGCGCCGCCCCCCGCGTCGACATCGGGGCCGACCGGACCACCAGCTCGGGCAGCACACCCTTGTTGTAGCCCTCCTCCCGGGCTCCGACGGCCTGCCTGGCGGTCTTCTCGACCACCTCCGCGTCGACGCCCTCGGCCACGATGACGAGCTGGTCGGGCCGCCGGCGCTGGCCGATGATCTGCGTCACCGCCTGGTCGAGCTCCATCTGGTCGCGTACGGCCACCAGCGCCGTCACCACCTGGGTGTTGCGCACGTCGGGCAGCCCGACGGCGGAGAACACCGGCTCCAGGCGGCCGGTGACCGGGACGGTGGCCCGCCAGGCCAGATGGGCGCGGCGGTCGCGCTCCTGCGGGTCGGCGGCGAGTTCGGCGGCCCCGGTGGCGACGACCGGGGTGCCGCAGGCCTCGATCTCGGCGATCTCGCGGTCGCTCGCGTCGGGCCCGGCCACGACCACCTCGACCTTGCGCACGGCGGTCAGGAAGTCGTCGTAGCCGGTCCTGTCGTCGCCCTGGGCGGGCAGCGGGTCGCCGCCCTCGGCGGTGCCGAGCGTGGCCACGCCGCCGGTCCGGCCGCCCTCGGCGCGGAAGGTGTTGTGCACCCGGGGCTGCACGCTGTGCGGCAGCACCAGCACGCGGTCGTGCCGCAGCGCCGCCCGCCACTCGCGGGCCCGCTGCTCGGTGGTGGCCAGCACCAGGTCGAACAGCTCGGCGACCGGCACGGCCTTGCCGAGCGAGCCGCCCGAGTGCCAGAAGACGGTCTTGATCCCGCGCTTCTTGCACGCCTCCACCAGGTCGCGCAGCGCCCGGTCCTTCCCGGCCATCGAGTCGAGCCAGCGCCCGCCGTTGCCCTGGCGCGGCCCGGCGTGCAGCGACTCGACGAACAACATCGAGGGCCGGTAGTTGTCCAGCATCGTCGCCCAGTTCTCCGGGCCGAAGTTGGTGACCTGACGCCATTCGTACCGGAGCAGGGCCTCGGTGCGGCGGTCGACGATCGCCGCGACGGTCATGTACGGCCGGGTCAGCGGCCCCTTCGGCACGGCGAAGTACTCGGTGAGCGGGGTGGAGAACAGGGGCGCGCGGGGGTCGGGCTCGACCGGCGGGGCCTTGGCCTCCGCGGCGGCGGGCTGGACCGAGGGCTTCTCGACCGGGAAGTCGGTGCGTTTGGGGGCCTTGCCCGCGTTCGGGGCCGAGGCCCGCACCGCGCGGGCGACCGAACCGGGCTTCTTGGCCTGGACGGCCTCCCCTATCTTGATCCAGCGGTTGCCCTGGAGCTTGGCCAGTTTCCACTCGGCCACGGCCGTCTGGTACTTCTGCTCGGCCAGTTGCCTGGCGAGCTGGGTGATCTGGCGGTCGGCCTGCTTCTCGGCCGCCTTACGGGCCGCCTCGGCGTCGCGGGCCCTGGTGAGCGCCTCGGCCTCGGTGCGGGCGGCCTCGTCCAGCCGGGTCTGGTAGTCGGCGAGCAGACGGGCCAGCTCGGCGGCGCCCTCGGCCTTCTCGACCGCCTGTGCCAGCGCCCGCCGCAGGCTCTCCAGCTCACTCATAAACGCCCACTCCTCCAGGTAACGGCGACAGTCACCATATTCGCAGATCATGGTCTACCTGCAGTGAAACCGTCATTAAGGCACCAAGAGTCCATCTGACGTCCGTAAACTCGTCGGAAAACCACCGATCGGGGAGGGACCTGAGGTGCGCAAGGGAGAGTGGCCGTCGTTCCGGGCCAGGCCGTACGTCTGTGGCGCCTTCGGGCCGTTCTCCCAGGAGCGGCTCGACCTGCTGGCCCGGTCGGGGCCCACCGTGGAGACGGCCTACGTCACCCGCGACGCCGCCGTGTTGTCGTCGGGCCCGCTCACCATGTACGACTCCTCGCCCACCATGGCCGCCTTCTCGTGGGGCGACCGCACCCCGATCGCGGGCGGCGACTGGCTCCACGTGGCCGAGCACTACGAGGCGCCCGGCTTCATCGACGAGCCGTCGTCGGTCACCCTGCACACCGGCGCGTTCGGCCTGATCGACGTCTACTACCTGACCGACGGCGACGCGGTCTACTTCTCGGGCCTGATCGAGCCGCTGCTCGCCCTCGCGCGCAAGCCCCATGTGGTGAACTGGAACGCCTGGGCGGCGATACTCAAGCTGACGTACCCGCTGCTCGAAGACACCCCCTACGCCGAGGTCAGGCGCCTCCCGGGGGCGACCGCGCTGTCGTGGTCGCGCGACCGGCGCCGGTTGTCGGTCGACAAGCGGGCCCCCCGATGGGTTCGCGAGGAGCCCTTCGACCACGGCGTCACCGCCCACGACATCGTCAGCCTGCTGCACGAGTCGCTGAAGCCGTACGAGAAGGTGCTGGTGCCCGTCAGCGGCGGCTACGACTCCCGGCTGCTGGCGAGCGTGGCCGTGGCGCAGGGCAAGGACGTCGTCTCGTGGACGACCAGCCCCGACGACGGCCTCGACAACGACATCGACTTCGCGATCGCGGTCACCCGCGAGCTCGGCATCCCCCACCGGGTCATCGAGCAGAACGCGGCCGACTTCCCGGCCGAGGCCCTGTGGGCCGCCCGCAGGCTGGAGTTCCTGACCAGCCACCACGCCTGGTACTCGCCGTTCGCCCGCGAGGTCCACGAGGGCGGCCGTCCCGTGGTCGACGGCCTGGCCGGCGGCCCGCTGATGAAGAACTTCCTGATGTCGGCCGCCGCGGCGGCCACCACCCCGCTGGAACGCCGTCAGGCGCTGCTGAGGTCGATGACCACCGGCGACGCCCACATCCCGGTGCTCGGCGAGGGCGCGCTGGCCTGGATGGACGACGTCGTCGAGACCACCTTCGCGCAGGCCACCTCGATGCTGAACGGCCACCGCAGCGAACTCGCCCTGAGCGTGCTGCACACCCGCACCGCCCGGGGCATCGCCCGCTCCCCCGTCAACCTCGTCGGCCCCGAGGCCACCCCGGTCTTCCCGTTCCTGCACCCCGGCTTCTTCGACGCCGCCCTGTCGGTCCCGGTCGGCCGCAAGGAGGGCGGCAAGTTCTACCGGGAGATCCTGTGGGCCGCCAACCCCCGGGTCGCCTCGCTGCCGTCGACCAACGGCGGCCTGCCGCACCGCCGCGTGCCGCTGCGCTCGGCCTCGGCCTGGGCGCGCGAGTGGAACCACACGATGCTCCGCCGGGTGGCCCGGGTCCCGGGACTGCTCTCGCCCCAGATGGCCGACGTGGTCGAGGCCGGGCCCGACGCGCTGGCCGGGTTCGGGTCGTGGAACTCGCGGTTCTGGTTGCGCGGGCTGGTGCTGTTCGGCGCCTGGCTCACCGACTACGACGAGGTGCTCGGTGATCTCACACCTCCGTGGAGCGCCCGTTAGATCACGCCGAGTAGCCGTCTGACAACCGACGGAAAGCCCGCAGTAAGGGCTACGTAACCGTTCTTTGTCAGGGGCTACCGGGTGGTACCTTCTCCGGAAGGCCGCGCTGAGCTGCGGACATACCCAATTTTCTTTCCCCGTGGAGCGAGGTCTGATGACTGCGGCTGCGCCCTGCCCTGAACCCGTGTCAGAGCCCATTGAGGAATTCGAAGTACAGGACCCCGCCTGGTACAAGAAGGCCGTCTTCTACGAGATCCTCGTCCGCGGCTTCCACGATTCCAACGGCGACGGCACCGGCGATCTGCGCGGCCTGGCCGGCAAACTCGACTACCTCCAGTGGCTCGGCGTCGACTGCCTCTGGCTCCTCCCCCTGTACGAGTCCCCGCTCCGCGACGGCGGCTACGACATCAGCGACTACCTCAAGATCCTCCCGGAGTTCGGCGACCTGTCCGACTTCGTGAAGCTGATCGAGGCGGCCCACGAGCGCGGCCTGCGCGTCATCACCGACCTGGTGATGAACCACACCAGCGACCGCCACCCCTGGTTCCAGGCCTCCCGCCACGACCCCACGGGCCCCTACGGCGACTTCTACGTCTGGACCGACGACCCGACGACGTACGAGGGCGTGCCGATCATCTTCGTCGGCGCCGAAGAGTCGAACTGGACCTACGACCCGGTCCGCGGCCAGTACTACTGGCACCGCTTCTTCCACCACCAGCCCGACCTCAACTACGACAACCCGGCCGTCCAGGAGGCCATGCTGGAGGTCCTGCGCTTCTGGCTGGACCTCGGCGTCGACGGCTTCCGCCTCGACGCGGTGCCCTACCTGTTCGAGCGCGAGGGCACCCAGTGCTCCGGCCTGCCCGAGACCCACGCCTACCTCAAGCGGGTCCGCGCCGAGGTCGACCGCCTCTACCCCGACCGCGTGCTCCTGGCCGAGGCCAACGGCTGGCCCGAGGACGTCGTCGAATACTTCGGCGACCCGTCGGTCGGCGGCGACGAGTGCCACATGGCCTTCCACTTCCCCCTCATGCCGCGCATCTTCATGGCCGTGCGGCGCGAGTCCCGCGAGCCGATCTCCGAGATCATGTCGCGCACCCCCAAACTGCCCGAGACCGGCCAGTGGGGCATCTTCCTCCGCAACCACGACGAGCTCACCCTTGAGACCGTCACCGAGGAGGAGCGCGACTACATGCACGCCGAATACGCCAAGGACCCGCGCATGCGCGCCTACCTCGGCATCCGGCGCCGCCTCGCCCCGCTGCTGGAGAACGACCGCGACCAGATCGAGTTGTTCACCGCCCTGCTGCTGTCGATGCCGGGCTCCCCGGTCATGTACTACGGCGACGAGATCGGCATGGGCGACAACATCTGGCTGGAGGACCGCGACGCCGTCCGCACCCCCATGCAGTGGAGCCCCGACCGCAACGCCGGCTTCTCCAAGGCCGACCCGGGCCGCCTCTACCTGCCGACGGTCATGGACCCGATCTACGGCTACCAGGCCGTCAACGTCGAGGCCCAGCTCAAGAACCCCAGCTCGCTGCTCCACTTCACCCGCCGGATGTTGCAGATCCGCCGCGAGCACCCCGTCTTCGGCACCGGCGAGTACATCGAGTTGTGGTCGCACAACCCCGCCATCCTGGCCTTCCTCCGGGAGGACGGCGACGACCGGGTGCTGTGCGTCAACAACATGTCCCGCCACCCGCAGCCGGTCGAGCTCGACCTGCGCCGCTTCATGGGCATGACGCCCGTCGAATGCCGCGGCGGCGTGCCGTTCCCGGTGATCGGCGACCTGCCCTACCTGCTGACGCTGCCCTCCCACGGCTTCTTCTGGTTCTCGCTCACCGAGCGGGAGGACTAGGCTTTCGCGGCATGGCAGGCCGTCCCTTAAACGAGTTGGTGGAACCCGGTTGGGCGAAGGCCCTCGAACCGGTCGCGGACAAGATCGCCGAGATGGGCGACTTCCTCCGGAATGAGATCGCGGAAGGCAGGCAGTACCTTCCCGCGGGCGAGAACGTCCTGCGGGCCTTCAAACAGCCCTTCGCCGACGTGCGGGTGCTCATCATGGGTCAGGACCCCTATCCGACCCCCGGGCACCCCATCGGGCTGAGCTTCTCGGTGGCCGAAGACGTCAGGCCGATCCCGGGAAGCCTCCGCAACATCTACACCGAGCTGATGGAGGACCTGGGCCTGCCCAAGCCCTCCAACGGCGACCTGACCCCGTGGACCGAGAACGGGGTCCTGCTCCTCAACCGCGTCCTGACGGTGATGCCGGGCAAGCCGGCCTCCCATCGGGGCAAGGGCTGGGAGGAGGTCACCGAACAGGCCATCAAGGCGCTCGTCGAGCGCGGCGGCCCGCTGGTGGCGATCCTGTGGGGCCGCGACGCGCGGAACCTGCGCCCCATGCTGGGCCAGGTCCCGTGCATCGAGTCGGCCCACCCGAGCCCGCTGTCGGCCCGGAGCGGCTTCTTCGGCTCCAAGCCGTTCAGCAAGGCCAACGAGATGCTGGAGCGGCAGGGCGCGACGCCCGTCGACTGGAAACTCCCCTGACCTCGCCCCTCCTCGCAGGAGGAGGGGACTCCCACGGTCACCCGTGAGCTTTCCTGTTTCATCACCGGCAGCCTCTCCCTGCCCTTCCGGGACTTGAATGCGGGATGGCCGGCTCGTTTGGCGAAGAAGTCGGTGTAGGCCCGTTCCAGATTCCGCGGTCCCATCTGGAGCGGAATCGCGGACACCTCTTTCAGGAAAACGAACTCGGGGGTCTTCTTCCATGCGGTCAACGCCTTCGACGTCGCTTCGCAGGTCAGCCGCTCTTTGTCGATCCGATAGGCGCGGATCCGAACGTCCGGGTGAGCACTTGAGCTTGCCCGGGGGTGGGGTGGATGCGGTACTTGTAGGCCCGCTTGACAATCCGCGCCTTGCGTCACTTATAGCGTACGATCAGTCACGCGTCGTGCGTTTGTTCTAATCCCGCCTGACACAAGACCTTTAGGAGTTCCCATGACCGACCTTACGGATGCCGCACGCTATCTCCGTCTCACGGTGGATCTCGTGGTTGAAGTCACCGATGTCGGCGCCCTGCAGGCCGCCGCGCTGAAGGAGATCCGCAGCCCGGAGTCCGACCTCGAAGAGTCCGAGCGCCAGGAGCAGATCGACCTGGTGAACGCGGACGAGACGGGCGCCGCCGCCCTGCAGTGGCTGATCGAGCCCGACCACGTGCTCAGCCTCGTCGAGCACATCGACGAGGTCGAGCCGCGTGAGGCGATGCTGGGTGTCGAGCCGTCAGACGGCGCCCTCGACGACGAGGAAGACGAAGAGCACGACCACGACCACGTGTGAGCCGCCCACCTGTCAGACGGGCTCCAGCTTCCGGTGGGGCCCGTCGGGCAGGGTCACCCCGATCTCGTCTCCCGGGCGGATCTCGCCGCCCGTCACGACGACGCTCATGATCCCCGCCTTGCGCACGATCTCGCCGTCGTCGTCCCGGCCGAGCACCGCCTTCATCAGGCCCCGCCGGAACCCGTCGATCTGGACGCACGGGTTGCGCAGCCCGGTCACCTCCACGACCGCCTCCGGGCCGAGGTGCAGCAGCGTGCCGGCGGGCAGGCCGAGCAGGTCGACGCCCCGCGTGGTGACGTTCTCGCCGATCTGACCGGGCGCCACGGTGAAGCCCCGGCCCGCGAGCTCGTCGAAGAGTTCGGCGTGGATGAGGTGGACCTGGCGCAGGTTGGGCGCGTCGGGGGTGCGGGCCATCCGGCTGCGGTGGCGCACCTTCTCGCCGTAGTGGGCGTCGCCCTCGACGCCGAGCCCGGCGATCAGCCTGATGACGCCCTCGTTGGGCTTGCTGAAGGTGTACTGCGCCGATCTGCTGACCGCTTCGATGAGACCCACCCGGCATCCCCCTTGAAAGACCGTTTGTCGCATTCTCCTACTTGTCGAGCATGACGTACACGCCGAGGATGATCCCGGCGACCACGACCGCGAAGGCGAGGCCGCCCGCGACGCGGCCCACCGTCCGGCCCGAGGAGACGCCGATCAGGCCGACCGAGAACAACGCCGCGATGCCGACGCCGCCGACGAGGGAGGCGACCATCACCCGCCAGAGCGCGTCGACGTCGATGTAGCTCATACCGGAGTCCTCACCTGGGTGGGCGTGCCCCGCCCGACCCATTCGTCGTTGACGTTCCGGGCGTTGACGGCGGTCTTCCTGGACGCCAGGAAGAGCAGGGCGGCGAAGATGACGGCCGCCGCGAAGACCACGATCACCCCGAGGGCGCCGCCGATCAACTGGGCCGCGCCGAAGGCGACGGCGCCGACCAGCGCCGCCGCCGGGAGGGTGATCAGCCAGGCGACCCCCATGCGGGCCGCGACGCCCCAGCGGACCTGGGCGAGGCGCTTGCCGAGGCCGGCGCCGATCACCGATCCGGTGCACACCTGCGTGGTGGAGAGCGGGAAGCCGAAGTGGGTCGAGGTCAGGATGACCGTCGCCGACGACGCCTCGGCCGCGAAGCCCTGCGGGGGCTCGATCTCGGTCAGGCCCTTGCCGAGGGTGCGGATGACCCGCCAGCCGCCGACGTAGGTGCCGGCCGCGATGGCGGTGGCGCTGCACACGACCACCCAGAACGGGGTGCCGGCGTTCTGGGTGATGGTGCCGTCGGCGATCAGGGCGAGGGTGATGATGCCCATCGTCTTCTGGGCGTCGTTGGTGCCGTGGGCGAGCGACACCAGCGAGGCGGAGCCGATCTGGCCGATCTTGAAACCCTTGGTCCGGGTTCTCTCTTCGACCTTCCTGGTCAGGACGTACACGAGATAGGTGCCGACGGTGGCGACGACGACGGCGGCGATCGGGGCGAGCACGGCCGGGATGATGACGTGGGACACCAGGCCCTCGCCCTTGACGGCCTTGATGCCCGACGCGAGCAGGGTGGCGCCGACGACGCCGCCGATCAGGGCGTGCGAGGAGCTCGACGGGATGCCGAAGTACCAGGTCACCAGGTTCCAGGCGAGGCCGCCGACCAGCCCGGCGAAGACGACCGTGAGGGTGATCGCCCCGCTGTCGACGATCCCGTTGGCGATCGTGGCCGCCACCTTCAGGGACAGGAACGCGCCGACGAAGTTCAACACCGCGGACAGGCCGACCGCGATCTTGGGTTTCAGCGCGCCGGTGGCGATCGAGGTAGCCATCGCGTTCGCGGTGTCGTGGAAGCCGTTGGTGAAGTCGAACGACAGCGCGGTGATCACGACCACGATCAGAAGAACCAGGTCACCAGTCATAGTCCGACATATATGCCGAGCAGTGCGATTTATTCGTCAAAGACAGTCAACGGCCGCTTATTCATCAGGTGTCAACCGCGCCAGATCGGAGCGGTATATCCAAGGATCGGCGACGGCGCCCGCCAGGGCTCGTGCAGCATCGTGGTCGGCACGTTCGCCAGCTCGGGCACGTGGCGGCGGATGTACTCGCCGTCCCTGTCGAACTTCTTGGCCTGGCGGACCGGGTTGAGCACCCGGTTGGGCCGCGTGTCGTTGCCGGTGCCGGCCACCCACTGCCAGTTCCCGTAGTTGTTGGCCACGTCTCCGTCGAGCAGCAGCTCCTCGAAGTGGTCGGCCCCGACGCGCCAGTCGAGGCGCAGCGTCTTGGTCAGGAACGAGGCGACGATCATGCGGGCCCGGTTGTGCATCCACCCTTCGGCGATGAGCTGGCGCATCCCGGCGTCGACGATGGGCACGCCGGTCATGCCCTCGCGCCAGGCGTCCTCGGCCTCCTTGTCGTGGTGCCAGTCTCTCCGGCCGGGCCGGTAGTCGTCGCGGGCGATGCCGGGGAAGGCGAAGGTGACCTGGGCGTAGAAGTCGCGCCAGCAGAGCTGGCGGACGAACTCCTCCGACGCCCCCGAGCGGGTGGCCAGCTCCAGCGGCGAGACGCAGCCGAACCGCAGGTAGGGGCTGAGCCGGGAGGTGTGGTCGCCGGCCAGGTCGTCGTGGCCGGCGGCGTAGTCGCGCAGGCGGTGGCGGAGCCAGAGGTCGAGGCGGCGGCGCACCTCGCGTTCGCCGCCGGGCAGGTGGGGCCTGTGGCGGACGCCGGGGATGTCGCCGGGCCGCACCTCGGGCATGGAGACCGTTTCGGGGGCCGCCACGAGCGGCCGCCAGCGGGCCTCCGACCAGGCGCGGTAGAAGGGCGTGAAGACCTTGTAGTGGTCGCCCGTGGCGGGTTTGAGCCTGGCGGGCGGGACGATCGTGATGCCGGGGAAGGTCTGGAAGCCGACGGCCTCCCGCGCGAACCGGCTCTCCCGCCTTCTGGCGCGCGGGGTGACGTCGCCGCTGGCGTAGATCGCGGTGGCGCCGGTCTCGGCCGCCACCCTCATCGTCTCCTCGACCACGTCACCGCGCCTGACCACCAGGTCGGCGCCCCTTTCCCGGAGGGATTCGCGCAGGTCGTGGAGGCACTCGACGAGGAACCCGGCCCGGCCGCGCGGAGGGATGGCCGGGTCGACCACGAACAGGGGCACCACCTGGCGCGCGTCCTGGCAGGCCTGGTGCAGCGCGGGATGGTCGGTGATCCGCAGATCGCGGTTGAAGAGGACAATGATGACTTCCGGCACGACCGTTCTTTCGTGAACGCATTGTGACCGGTTGCATCCGATCGTCGACCACCCTCGAAAGCACGGGTGAGGAGGTACGGGACTGTGCCGGAACCGGAATCGACGGCCCCGAGCTACGGCATCGGCGCGGTAGCCCGGCGTTTCGGCCTGCCCGCGCCCACCCTCCGCACGTGGGACCAGCGCTACGGCCTGGGGCCGAGCCTGCGCACGGCGGGCGGCCACCGGCGCTACACCGAGCTCGACGTGCGCCGGATCGAGGAGATGCACCGCCTGGTGCGAGCGGGCGCGCCGGCGGCCGAGGCGGCCGAGACGGCGCTCAAGATCCTGCGGCTCACGACCCCGGCGCGGAAAGAGCCGCGCGCGGAGAAGGGCCGATCGCCCGCCGGGTGGGACGAGCCCGTCTACTCCGTCGCCCAGGTCGCGCGGGCCGCGCTCTCCCTCGACTCCTGGTTCGTCAGGGCCGCGCTGGAGAACTGGCTGCGTGACCGGGGGGTCGCGAGCACCTGGGACCACCTCGTCATCCCGGTCTTCGCCGCGATCTCGCGCCGCCAGGACGACACCGGCGCCGGGATCGACCTGGAGCACCTGTTCTCCGAACGGGTGCTGGCCGCCCTCGCGCCGCTGGTCGAGCGTCCTGGCACGCCGGTCCACCCGCGTCCGGTCCTGCTGGCCTGCGCCGAGGAGGAGCAGCACAGCCTGCCGCTGTTCGCGCTGGCCGCCGCGCTGACGATGGAGCACGACGTGGAGTGCCGGGTCATGGGGGCCCGGATGCCCTACGACGCCCTCGCCGACGCCATCCGGCGGCTGGCCCCGGCCGCGGTGTTCCTGTGGTCGCAGCAGGCCGACACCGGGGACCCCGCGCCGCTGGCCGGACTGCCCCGGCTACGCCCCGCGTCCGCCGTCTTCACGGGCGGGCCCGGCTGGCGTGATCTCCCCGCGGGTGTCGTCCACCTGCGATCTCTTGACGACGCCATCACGTCGATCTGCGCTGTCCTGCGCTGAGCAGGGCATATTCCCGTCGAACCACTTGCGTCCACGCCCGAGTGTGAATAGGTTTTGAGTAAGTTCACAGATCGGGGAGGTCGCATGGACGGCGAGGAGATCGCGGTGACGGAGTGCTATCGGAGCCACGCGCCGTTGGTCCGCGGGTATCTCCGGCATTTCATCCCGCAGCAGGACGTCGAGGACGTGCTCCAGATCGTGTTCGGCGAGGTCTGGCGATCGCGCCGGCGCTACGACCCGCGCCGCAGCCTCGAAGGCTGGGTGCTGGGCATCGCCCGCAACCGGGCCATCGACTACCTGCGGGCCCGCCACCCGGCGACGGTGCCGCTCGACGGGGTGCCCGAGCCTCGCGACCACGTCGACGCGGCCCGCCGGCTCGACGACCGCGACCAGCTACGCCGCGCCCTGCGGCACCTGCCCGAGGTGCAACGCGAGGCGATCACGCTGGCCTACTACGGCGACCTGACCCAGCGCGAGATCGCCGAACACCTCGACGTGCCGCTCGGCACCGTCAAGGCCCGCACCGCGCGGGCGCTGCACACGCTCTCGTCCGTGCTGACCGAGGCCGCATGAGACCCCGCGTCGGCGTGTCGAGTTGCCTCATCGGGGAGCCGGTCCGGTTCAACGGCGGGCACAGCCGCGACCGGTTCCTGGCCGGCGAGCTCACCGACCACGTCGACTGGGTGCCGTTCTGCCCCGAGGTCGAGGCGGGTCTGGGCACCCCGCGGGAGACGCTCCGCCTGGAGTTCGGTCCCGGCGGGGGCGAGCGGCTGATGCTCCGCAAGAGCCGCGTCGACCTGACCGCGACGATGCGCGAGGTCGCCGGCCGCCGGATCGCCACCCTTGAGGTCGACGGTTACGTCTTCAAGTCGAAGAGCCCGTCGTGCGGCATCCACGGCATCCCCGTGTACGACGACGACCACCCCGTCCGCCGGGTCAGAGGCGTCTTCGCGCAGCGCATCATCGACGCCTACCCGCTGCTGCCCGTGGAGGACGAGGGCCGCCTCAACGACGCCGTGCTCCGCGAGCAGTTCGTCGAGCGGATCTTCGCGCACGCCCGGCTGCGTGCCCTGTTCGAGTCGGACTGGAAGCCGCGCGACCTGGTCGCCTTCCACTCGTGCCACAAGATGCAGTTGCTCGCCCACGACCCCGGGGGTTACCGGGTGGCCGGGCGGGTGGTATCCCGGGCGGGCAGCGCCCCGAAGGAGGAGCTGGAGCGCGACTACACGACCGCCTTCCAGAGCACCCTGGCCAGGAAGGCCTCGATCGGCCGCAACGTCAACGCCCTGCACCACTGCCTGGGCATGGTCGGCCACGCGCTCGACGACGCCCGGCGGGCCGACCTGCGTGAGGTCATCGCGGCCTACCAGGAGCACCAGGTCGCGATCACCGTGCCGATGACGCTGCTGCTGCACCACGCCAAGGGCGAGGCCGCCGACTACGTGCGCGACCAGACCTTCTTCGCCCCGTTCCCGGCGGAGCTGCGGCTCCGCAACCACGTACCAAATTGAACCACTAGCGTTACTTTTGTCAGGGAACGCCCGCCTTCATGGCCGACCTTCCCTTCCACGACCAGACCGACTTCGCCGACGCCGACCGGGGCTTCGCCGCCCGCCTCGATCCGGCCCTGATCAGGTCGGCCGACGGCCGGATCGTCTGGAACGCCGACGCCTACCGGTTCCTCGACCACGACACTCCCGGCTCCGCCGACCCGAGCCTGTGGCGGCAGAGCCGCCTGTGCGCCCGGCAGGGCCTCTACGAGGTGACCCAGGGCGTCTGGCAGGTCCGCGGGCTCGACCTGTCGAACATGACCCTGATCGAGGGCGAGCGCGGCGTGATCGTCGTCGACCCGCTGCTCTCCACCGAATGCGCCCTGGCGGCCCTCGCGCTCTACCGGGGGTACCGGGGCGACCGCCCGGTCACCGGCGTGATCTACACCCACTCCCACGCCGACCACTACGGCGGCGTGCGCGGCGTCACCGACGGCGCCGGCATCCCGATCATCGCCCCGGCCGGATTCATGGAGCACGCCGTCGCCGAGAACGTCTACGCGGGCACCGCCATGGTCCGCCGCGGCGTCTACATGTACGGCCTGGCCCTCCCGACCTCCCCCGAGGGCCAGATCGGCTGCGGCCTGGGCCTGACCGCCTCGCAGGGCACCGTCAGCCTCCTCCCGCCGACGGTCGACGTCACCACGACGGGCCAGCTCGAAACTGTCGACGGGGTGCGGATCGTCTTCCAGCTCACCCCCGGCACCGAGGCCCCGGCGGAGATGAACTTCCTGCTCCCCGACCGGCACGCCCTGTGCCTGGCCGAGAACGCC
Organism: Herbidospora yilanensis; assembly: GCF_001570565.1. Taxonomy (GTDB): domain Bacteria; phylum Actinomycetota; class Actinomycetes; order Streptosporangiales; family Streptosporangiaceae; genus Herbidospora; species Herbidospora yilanensis. The sequence goes on from NZ_BBXE01000013.1 coordinate 253,799, forward strand.
ACCCACACCCAGCACAACCTCGGCACGCTGCGCGGCGCCCAGGTCAGGGACGCCCGCATGTGGTCGCGCCACCTCAACCAGGTCCTCGACCTGTTCGTCCCGCACGCCGAGGTCGCCTTCGCCTCCCACCACTGGCCCACCTGGGGCCGCGAGCGGATCACGAAGTTCGTCCAGGACCAGAGAGACCTGTACGCCTACCTCCACGACCAGACCCTGCGCCTGATCAACCAGGGCCTCACCGGGGCCGAGATCGCCGAGCGGATCGAACTGCCGCCCGGCCTGGAGACGGCCTGGAACACCCGCGGCTACTACGGCTCGGCCAGCCACAACGTGAAGGCGATCTACCAGCGCTACCTCGGCTGGTTCGACGGCAACCCCGCCCACCTGTGGGAGCACCCGCCGGTCGAGCAGTCACGGCGCTACGTCGAGTGCCTCGGCGGCCCCTCGGCCACCGTCGCGATGGCCACCCGCTACATCCAGGACGGCGACCTGCGGTTCGCCGCCACCCTGCTCAACCACGCCGTCTTCGCCTCTCCCGGCCACGCCGAGGCCCGCCGGAGGCTGACCGAGGTCTACACCCGGCTGGGCCAGCACGCGGAGAACGGGGTCTGGCGCAACTTCTACCTGACCGCCGCGCTCGAACTCACCGCCCGCCGCACCTTCCCGTCGGGCGCCGACACGGCCGCCCCGGACGTGCTGAGCGCGCTCACCCTCGACCAGCTCCTCGACGCGGTGGCGATCCGGGTCAACGGCCCGAAGGCGTGGAACGAGACCCTGTCGATCGACTGGAACCTCACCGACACCGGGGAACTGCGCCGCACCACGTTGTCGAACGGGGCGTTGATCATCGGCCCCGGCGGCCCGGCCGACCTCCGCCTGCGCCTGACCAGACCCGAGTTCCTCGCGGTCCTGAACGGTCAGGAGCCGGCCGACCACGAAGGGGACCTGGGCGTACTCACCCGGCTGCTGAGCCTGCTCGACGACCCCGACCCCGGGTTCGCGATCATCACACCTGATTGACATGCCCCGCCCCGCAGGGAAGGGGACCTCACGGTCACCCATGAGGATTCCTGGTTCACCGCCAATTGCCCGTCAGAGAGATCTCATCAGGGCCTTACATCGGCTCCGCAGGCGTTTCACTTCTCCGCAAGCCCTGCGGCGCGTCTCGGTCAAGGGATGCGCCGCACGCGCACACCCATTCCCGGACGCTCAGCGGCATGGAAGCAGCGCGAGCGCCACACGCCGAGCACAACTTGCCGGAGGGAAACCATCGGTCGACGACCAACAGCTCGCGCCCATACCAGGCCGCCTTGTACGCCAGCATCGAACGCAATTCCCGCCAGCTCGCGTCGCTGATGGCGCGAGCCAGGGACCGGTTCTTGACCATATGGCGAACGGCCAGATCTTCCACGGCGATCACTTGATTCTCGCGAACGAGCCGTGTCGTGATCTTATGCAGATGGTCTCGCCTGCGATCGGTGATTCGAGCATGGATCCGGGCGACGACGAGGTTGGCTTTGGCCCGGTTGGCGCTGCCCTTGGTCTTGCGAGCAAGTATTCGCTGAGCTCGGGCGAGTTTCCCGCGGTCGGCCCGCTCTTGCTTGGAGTTGAGGATCTTCTCCCCCGTGGACAGCGTCATCAGGGCAGTGATTCCCACATCCACGCCGATCACAGCCTCGGCCGGAGGCAGTGGAACGATCTTCTCCTCCACGAGGATGGACGCGTACCAGCGTCCTGCCGCGTCTCTGGACACGGTGACTGTGGACGGTTGCGCCCCGTCGGGCAGAGCCCGCGACTTCTTGCGCGACTTGAAGACCGGATGCCGTGCCCGTCCGGTGAAGAAGTTGGCGAACGCGGCCTGCAGATGCCGCAACGCCTGCTGTAGCGGCACGCATGACACCTCGTTGAGGAAACCCCACTCCGTCGTCCGCTTCCATTCCGTCAGCGCGGCCGAGGTCTGCGCGTAGGAGACTCTCCGGCCTTCCTTGTAGGCACGGGTCCGCTCCTCCAAGGCCTTGTTGTAAACCAGACGCACGCAGCCGAACGTCCGCGACGGTTGCTCAGCCTGCCCGGGAGTCGGATAGAAGCGGTACTTGTAGGCCCGCTTCACGATCTGCGCCACAGCGCATAATTCAGCCCGGGCGGTCGAGAATCGTACAGACGTTCGAATCTGTGACGCCAAACTTCCTCAAGAGGCCTGGATGACGGCCAGCGACAGCGGCGGCAGGTAGAGGTCCTGGCCGGTCAGGATGATCGCCTCGTCGGAGGCCAGCAGGATCCGGCCCGCCGGCACCCGGATCGGCACCGAGGTCTCCCCCAGGTTGGCCGCGACGCGGATCGAGCCGCGCTCGATCACCACCCAGTGGCGGTCGGCGTCGTAGTCGACCCTGACCAGCTCGAAGCGGGGGTCGGCCAGGTCGGGGTGGGACTTGCGCAGGGCGATCAGGTCGCGATACCAGCCCAGCAGGGCGGCGTGTTCCTCTTCGGTGTTCTCGGCCCAGTCGAGTTTCGACCGCTGGAAGGTCAGTTCGTCCTGCGGATCGGGGGCCTTCCAGTCGTATCCGAAATCGACGAACTCCTTTTCCCGGCGTTCTCCCTCGGTCGAGGAAAGGGCCGGGTCGAAATGGTCGGTGAAGAAATAGAACGGCGTCGAGGCGCCCCATTCCTCGCCCATGAAGAGCATCGGAGTAAAGGGCGAGGTCAGCACCAGCCCCGCCGCCACCCAGAGCTGGTCGACGGTCATCCGGTCGCCGGCCGGGCGGTTGCCGATCTGGTCGTGGTTCTGCGCGCACACCACGAACCGCCACCCGGGCAGCCCGGTCGCCGGGCGTCCGTGGGAACGGCCGCGGAACGAGGAGTAGGACCCGTCGTGGAAGTAGGCCGAGGTCAGCACCTTGGCCAGCGACGCGGGGCCGGCGAAGTCGGTGTAGTAGGCGTGGGTCTCGCCGGTCACGTTGGCGTGGACGGCGTGGTGGACGTCGTCGTTCCAGGTGGCGTGCAGGCCGAAGCGGGTGATCAGCCCGGGGTCGTTGAGGTCGGACTCGGCGATCAGCGTGAGCGGGCGGCCCTGCACGGCCGAGAGCAGCTCGACCTCGCCGGCCAGTTCCTCCAGGAAGTGCACGGCCCGCTTGTCGTGCAGGGCGTGCACGGCGTCGAGCCGCAGTCCGTCGATGTGGTAGTCGCGCAGCCACTGGAGGGCGTTGCCGATGAAGTAACGGCGCACCTCGTCGGAGCCCGGCCCGTCGAGGTTGACCGCGTCGCCCCAGTAGGAGCCCTTGTAGTCGTGTAAATAGGGCCCGAATTTGCCGAGGTAGTTGCCCGACGGGCCCAGGTGGTTGTAGACGACGTCGAGGATGACCCCGATGCCGTTCCGGTGGCAGGCGTCGACGAGGGTCTTGAGCCCGTCGGGGCCGCCGTAGTCCTCCCGCACCGCCCACAGGTCGACCCCGTCGTAACCCCAGTTCCGCTTCCCCGGTACGGGCGCCACCGGCATGATCTCGATGAAGTCGACGCCCAGGTCGATCAGGTGGTCGAGCTTGGCGACGGCGGCCTCGAAGGTGCCCGCGGGGGTGAACGTGCCGATGTGCAGCTCGTAGACGACCGCGCCGCGCAGGTCTCGGCCGCGCCAGTTCTGGTCGCCCCAGAGGAAGTGGTCGTGGTCGTAGGCCCGGCTCGCGCCTTCGACGCCGTAGGGCTGGCGGCGGGTGCGCGGGTCGGGGTAGGGGCCCTCGCCGTCGACGTACAGGGTGTAGTCGGCGCCGTGCGGCAGGTCGGGGCCGCGCCACCACTCGCCGTCGGCCGTCAGGTCGCGGCGGTCGCCGTCGCATTCGATCTCGACCCGTCGCGCCGTGGGGGCCCACACCTCGAACATGTTTCAGCTGCCTTCCAGGACGGCGACGGGGAATCGGGAGAGCAGGTGGGCCAGGGGCACCCGGCCGGTGTGTTCGGCCCCGGTCAGCAGGCACCGCCACCGCCCCGGCGGCAACATCAGCGTGTCGCCGCCGAACCCGCCACGCCGCTCCAGTGCGGCGGGCAGCCGCGTCGCCACGGCCACCGCCTTGTCACCGCGCGCGAAGGCGATCGCGTTACTCCCGGCCTCGATCGGCACATAGGGTTCGTCCGCCGTGAACCGTTTTCTCGCGCGAAGGCAGGCGGTCACCGTCTGGAGTTTCTGCCCGTCCCACGTGTCGTCGGGGTCGTCCAGCAGGGCGCGCCGGAAACCGTAGTCGACCGGCCTGCGGTTGTCGGGGTCGACGAGGGAGAAGTCGGTGGTCTCGTTGCCCTGGTAGAGGTCGGGCACGCCCGGCATCAGCAGTTGCACGACCTTCTGGCCCAGCGAGTTGGCGCGGGCGTAGCGGTCGACCACGGCGGTGAAGGAGGCCACCGAGAAGCCGCAGACCTCGACGGCCTTGCGGCAGAAGTCACGCAGCCCGGCCTCGTAGACCGGGTCGGGGCTGACCCACGAGATCGAGGTCTTCGCCTCGCGGGCGGCCTTGAGCAGGTAGTCGGTGAACCTGCCGACGTCGATCGGCCAGGCCGCCATCAGCGACTGCCAGGCCAGGTAGTCGAGGGCGGGGTCGAAACTGACCTGGCCGCTCCACGACTCGACCGCGTCGGCCCACACGTCGGGCAGCTCCGACAGGACGGCCAGCCGCGCCCGCACGTCCTCCGACCGCTTCGTGTCGTGGGTCGAGAGGGTCGTCATGGTCGTCGGGGTCATCACGGCGCAGAAGGCGTGGAACTCCTCCGGTGTGACCGCGAAGTGGTCGGGCTCGCCGCCGACCTCGTTGAGGCAGGCCAGCGGGAACCAGCGGTAGAGGGCGGTGTCCTCCACGCCCTTGGCCATGACCGGGCCGCAGGTCTGCTGGAAGCGGGTCACGGCCTCGGCGGGGCCGTACAGGACCTGGTGGGCGACCCGGGCGACGGCGCCGGGGTCGGTGCGGCGGCCCGCCTCGGCGGCGGCCGACTCGACGATCCGGACCGACTCGGCCGACGGGGGTTCGCCGGGGTTCACATAGGCGCGGTAGACGGGCATCGCGGCCAGCAACTCGACCACCGCGTCGCGCAGGCCCGGTTCGCCCAGGGCGCTTTCGAGACGGTCGACCTCACCCGTGAAGAACAGCGACAACACGTGTTTCTTCGCCTCGTGGCGGACCGCGTCGTAGTCGGCGGAGACGCCGGTGCGCTGGGTGAAGGTCCTGATCAGCTTGTCGGCGCCGGCCGGGTCGACGAACAACCGCGTGATCGCGTTGAGCGCCTCGTAGCCGGTGGTCCCCTCGCAGGGCCAGTCGGCGGGCAGCCGCTCGTGGCCGATGACGATCTTCTCCACCCAGACGGGCACGTCGGTGAAGGAACGCAGTCTCCGCAGGTAGCCGCGCGGATCGGCCAGGCCGTCGGGGTGGTCGACCCGAAGCCCGTCGATGATCCCTTCGTCGATCAGGTCGAGGGTGACCCGGTGGGTGGCCTCGAACACCTCGCCGTCCTCGACCCTGAGGCCGATCAGCGAGGAGACGTCGAAGAACCGCCGGTAGCCCGGCGGCTCGGTCCACGGCACGAGCCGGTAGTGCTGCGCCCGGAGCAGTTCCTCAAGCGGGAGGTGCTCGGTCCCGGGCCGGATCGGGAACTCGTGGTCCCAGTAGCGCAGCACGTCGCCGTCGACGGTGAACTCCGGGTTCTCGCCCAGCACCGGCAGCGCGACCGGGAAGGTGAGGTCGAACCAGTCGGCGTACGGCGACTCGGGGCCGAACCGCAGCACCGACCAGAGCTGGGCGTTGCCCGACTCGGGCACCGGCACCGTCATGTGGTTGGGCACGATGTCGGCGATGATCCGGAAACCCTGCCCGGCCAGCTTCCGCAGCCCGTCGACGCCGCCGAACTCCGCGCGGACCCGCGAGTGGTCGGTGACGTCGTAGCCGTGCCGCGACCCGGCGACCGCCTGGAGCGTCGGCGACAGGTAGAGGCCGCCGACGCCGAGACGGCGCAGGTAACCGGTCAGCTCGGACAACTCGCCGAAGCCGAATTCAGGCGTGAGCTGGACACGGTAGGTCGACGTCACGATGGGCCCCTTACCCCGCTCCTCAGCGGGCAGAAACGTCACAAGCGGCGCAGAACCCGCACCGATCGTCCCGCCACGGGCACCGCCTCGCCGGCCCGGCACATCCGGGTGCCGGTCGCGATCGGCATCGCCGTGTCGAGTTCGGTCTCCCACATCTCGCCGTAGTCGCCCGGGATGGTGAACTCGATCGCCTCGTAGTGGGCGTTGAAGAGCAGCAGGAACGAGTCGTCGACGATCCGCCGGCCCCGGCTGTCGGGCTCGGTGATCGCCTCGCCGTTGAGGAACACCGCCAGCGCCTTGGCGTAGCCGTTGTTCCAGTCCTGGTCGGTCATCTCGGTGCCCGACGGGGTCAGCCAGGCGATGTCCGAGAGGGGGTCGCCGGAGCCGCGGACCGGGCGGCCGTAGAAGAACCGCCGCCGCCGGAAGACAGGGTGTTCGCGGCGCAGCTTGGAGACCCGCCGGGTGAAGTCGAGGAACAGCCAGTTCTCGGTCCAGTCGACCCAGGCGATCTCGTTGTCCTGGCAGTAGGCGTTGTTGTTGCCGCCCTGCGTGCGGCCGAGCTCGTCGCCGTGCGAGAGCATCGGCACGCCCTGCGACAGGAACAGCGTGGCCAGGAAGTTGCGCTTCTGCTGCTCGCGGAGCTGCGCGACCGGGCCGGTCGCGGGGCCCTCGACCCCGCAGTTCCACGACCGGTTGTCGTTCGCGCCGTCGCGGTTCTCCTCGCCGTTGGCCTCGTTGTGCTTGTCGTTGTACGAGACCAGGTCTTCGAGCGTGAACCCGTCGTGGCACGTGACGAAGTTGATCGAGGCCGCCGGGCGGCGGGAGTCGAGCTGGTAGAGGTCGCTCGACCCGGTGAGCCGGGAGGCGAACTCGGGCAGCCGGGCCGGCTCGCCGCGCCAGACGTCGCGGATGGTGTCGCGGTACTGCCCGTTCCACTCGGTCCAGCGGGCCGGGAAGTTGCCGACCTGGTAGCCGCCCGGCCCGACGTCCCAGGGCTCGGCGATCAGCTTGACCTGCGACAACACCGGGTCTTGCTGGACGAGGTCGAAGAAGGCCGACAGCCGGTCGACGTCGTGCAGCTCACGGGCCAGCGACGAGGCCAGGTCGAACCGGAACCCGTCGACGTGCATCTCGGTCACCCAGTAGCGCAGCGAGTCCATGATGAGCTGGAGCGCGTGCGGCGAGCGCATGAGCAGGCTGTTGCCGGTGCCGGTGGTGTCCATGTAGTAGCGGTTGTCGCTCTCGACCAGCCGGTAGTAGTTGGCGTTGTCGATGCCCCGCATGCTGAGCGTCGGCCCGAGGTGGTTGCCCTCGGCCGTGTGGTTGTAGACGACGTCGAGGATGACCTCGATGCCGGCCTCGTGGAGCGCCTTGACCATGGCCTTGAATTCGAGGACCTGCCCGCCGCGCTGCCCCGAGGAGGAGTAGGCGTTGTGGGGGGCGAAGAACCCGATGGTGTTGTAGCCCCAGTAGTTCGACAGGCCGCGCTTCTCCAGGATGTGGTCGGTGACGAACTGGTGGATCGGCATGAGCTCGATCGCCGTGACCCCCAGCGAGGTCAGGTGGTCGATGATCGCCGGGTGGCCGATGGCGGCGTAGCTGCCCTTGATCCGGTCGGGCACCCCCGGGTGGCGGATCGTCAGGCCCCGGACGTGGGCCTCGTAGATCACGGTGTCGTGGTAGGGGGTCTGCGGCGGCCGGTCGTGCCCCCAGCCGAAGAACGGGTTGATGACGACGCTGCGCGGCACGTAGGGCGCCGAGTCGCTGTCGTCGCGGCTGGCCGGGTCGCCGAAGGTGTAGCCGTAGACCGCCTGGTCCCAGGTCACCGCGCCTTCGATGGCCTTGGCGTAGGGGTCGATCAGGAGCTTGCGCGGGTTGCAGCGCAGGCCCTGCTTCGGGTCGTAGGGGCCGTGGACGCGGTAGCCGTAGCGCTGCCCCGGCTGGACGCCCGGCAGGTAGCAGTGCCAGACGTGGCCCTCCACCTCGGAGAGGGTCACGCCCTCCTCTTCGCCCTCGTCATCGAACAGGCAGAGGTCCACCCGGTCGGCGACCTCGGAGAAGATCGCGAAGTTGGTGCCCGCGCCGTCATATGTCGCGCCGAGGGGATAGGGATCCCCCGGCCAGATCTCTCGCATCTTCATATGCTCCATCGCGGGAACTCTCTTTGCCCGCATATCGCGAGTTACTCCCACGGGCCGGGAAAACCTCGGTTTGGTCGGGAAACGGACGCGTTACAAACCAGCAACAACCTGGCAGAACAATCTTGTATGGACAGTAGCGAGGTGCGCTTCCTTGAAGTCCACGGATACAGGCGGGCCTACCGGATAGCCGGGGCGGGGCCGCCTCTGCTGCTGATCCACGGCATCGCCGACAGCTCCGAGACGTGGGAGCCCGTCATCGGCATGCTGGCCGAGCACCACACCGTGATCGCCCCCGACCTCCTCGGCCACGGCGACTCCGACCGCCCCCGCGCCGACTACTCGGTGGCCGCCTACGCCTGCGGCATGCGCGACCTGCTCGGCGTGCTGGGCGTCGACGAGGTGACCGTGATCGGCCACTCCCTCGGCGGCGGCATCGCGATGCAGTTCGCCTACCAGTTCCCCGAGCGCTGCGAGCGCATGGTCCTGGTGAGCAGCGGCGGCGTCGGCCGCGAGGTCCACCCCCTGCTCCGCCTGGCCACCGGCCCCCTCGCCGCCGAGACCGGCCTCGCCGTCGCCACCTCGGCCCCCGTCCAGCACCTGGTCCGCCTCGCCGCGCCCGTCCTGAAGCGGGCCCTGCGGATGGGTCCCGACTTCGACCACGTGCTGGCCCGCTACCAGGGGCTGACCAGCATGACGGCCCGCCGGGCGTTCATGCGGACCCTGCGGGCGGGCGTCGACATGCACGGCCAGGTGATCACCATGCTCGACCGCTGCTACCTGACGGCGGGCATGCCCACCCTGATCATCTGGGGCGCCAACGACACGGTGATCCCCGCAACCCACGCGACCGTCGCCCACCAGGCCATGCCGGGCAGCCGGCTGGCCGTCTTCCCCCGGACCGGCCACTTCCCCCACCACGACCAGCCCGAGCGCTTCGTCGAGACGGTCGTCGACTTCGTCAAGTCGACCCACCCCCAGAGATACGACCAGGAGAAGTGGCGCGAGTTCCTCCGCACCGGCCACACCTTCCCCCCGGAGACCTCCAGCGGCAGCTAGCGCAGCACGTCGAAGGCGAGCCTGACCCGGCGGCCGGTGATCGTCGGGCCGTGGGCGGTCGCGAGGGCGGTCAGCTCCATGGCGGCGAGCTGGTCGACGTACCCGCCGAAGACCACCGGGTCGAGCCACGCCCGCCAGGGGCTCAGGCCGGTCGCGAAGCGGTCGACCGCCTCCAGGTGCTCGTCGGCGGGCAGGTCGGCGGCGTCGGCCGTGGGGTGCGGCACCACCGCGCCGAAGCAGTCGGCCGACCAGTAGACGCCGGTGCGGCCGTCGTAGAGGCCAAGCGTGGCCGAGGCGTCGAAGAGGGGCGGGCGGACGGCCGTCAGGGTGCGGTCGGCCACCGTCCAGGCCTCGCCGTCGCGGATGTGGCGGATCCGGCGGCGCGGGTCGAGCGGCGGGTGGCGCAGGCGGCCGGTCACCAGGGTGGCACGGGGGCAGGTCTCCAGGGCCGCGGTCAGGTTGCCCACGTGGTCGGCGTCGTCGTGGCTGACGAAGATCCAGCGGACGTCCGCCGGATCGACCACGGAGAACACGTCTTCGCGCCACTGGTCGCGGTGGACGGCCGAGCCGGTGTCCACCAGCACCGGCTCCCGGCCCGTGATCACCATGGTGTTGACGAAGCCGAACCCGTCGGCGGCCGGGACGAGGCGTGGGACCAGCACGGTGTCGGGGGCGATGCGATGCGGTTCGAGCATGAGGTCCAGCGTCGCGGCTCCGGCTTGGCCGTTTCTTGCCGGGCACTTGGCCGCCGGACCGCTCAGTGCGGCATGCCGGCCCTCCGGGCGAACTCGTCGGCCGACTTCCGCAGCGCGGCGGAGTCACGGCCCAGCACGTCGGCCAGGCGGGCCAGGCAGCGGTCGGCCACCGCCCAGCCGAGGACGCGCCCGGCACAGACCTCCAGGTGGGGATAGAGGGCCCGCGCCGCCTCCCGATCGTCGAAGGCCACGATGAGCTCGGTGAGCACGTCGGGGACGATCCGGTAGGCGAGGTCGCCGACCAGCACGGCGAACCCGTCGTGCGACAGGGCGGCGAAGATCTCCCTCGACTCCTCCTCCCGGCCGACGTCGAGCAGGAGGGCGCAGCGCAGGATCGTCCACATCTGCTCCGGGTGGTCGATCTCCAGTGCCGCCGCCGAGTCGCCCTCGGCGCGCAGCCGCAGGGCGCGCATCAGGTCGGCGCGTGACTTCGGGCCCCGGCCGCCCTCCGGGTGGGCGCGGGCCGCCTCCGCCGCCTCGGCCTCGGCCAGGGCCAGGTCTCCGAGCATGTAGGCCCTGATCGCCGCCTGCCAGGCCGCCAGGCCCACGAGAGCGGGGCGCCGCAGTTCGGCGGCGGTCCGGCGCAGCCAGTCGAGGATCGGCCGGCCCTCGTCGAAACGTCCCTGCGTGAACAGCTCGACATACCAGGCCTCCTGGACCAGCCACTCGTCGACCAGGTCGACGCCGACGCCGCGCATGCGGGCGAGCAGCGCCGCGCGCTCCTCGACGGGGGCGACGCCCCGCGAGAGGAGTTCGGCCGCGCTCAGCGCCCGCAGCAGCGAGCGGTCGTCGGTGGCCTCCTCGATGGCCTGGGCGGCCAGGGCGCGGCTCTCGTCCATCGGGCGGGTGAAGGCGCCGATGATCGCCGAGGCCGACAGCAGCATGGAGCGCCAGCGCGCGCCCGCCCCGCTCAGGGCCCGGTCGATCCGCTCGACCAGGACGGCGGTGGCGTTCAGCTCCTCGTACATGGCCCAGACGAGCGGGTCGGAGAAGCCCAGCGCCGCGCGGGCGAGGCGTTCGCCGTCGCCCAGGTCGTCGGCGACCGCGACGGCCTCGTCCAGGACCGGGTGGACGCGGGAGTTGAGCCCGGCCACGGTCAGCGCCTCGGCCAGCTCGATCAGCAGGTCGCACTTGAGCGTCAGGTCGGTGACGGGCAACTGGTCCGTGAGGGCCACGGCGTGCTCCAGGTGGACGGCGGCGTCCTCGTGGGCGAACTGGCCGGAGGCGTGCCGCGCGGCGGCGCGGGCGTAGGTGATGGCCTTGGCCGCCATCCCCGAGATGACCAGGCCCTCGCGGTAGTGGTAGGCCAGCTCGCCCGGCTGGGTGCCCCGGCCTTCGAGCACGGCCGCGACCCTGGCGTGCATCCGGCGGCGGCGCAATGGGGCCAGGCCGTCGCGCAGCACGTCGCGCACGATGTCGTGACTGAAGGTGTAACTCAGCGACCGCTCGGTCAGCAGCCGGGCCTGCACCGCGGCGTCGAGCACGTCGAGCACCTGGTCCTGCGGCAGGTCGAGCACGTCGAGCAGCACGCCCAACTCGGTCTCCCGGCCGATCAGGGCGGCGGCGCTCAGCACGTCGTGGGCGCCCAGCGGCAGCGCGGCCAGCCGCCCGCGCAGCACCTCGGCCATCGCGCCCGGAGTGTCGCCCAGGCCGAGGAAGAACGGGTTGCCGCCGGTCCGCCGCAGCTCCACCCCGGCCCGCAGCGGGTCGCCGCCCGAGCGGGCCAGGTATTCGGCCACCGCCTCCTCGGGCAGCCCGCCCAGGGTCACGCCCTCGACGTGGGACAGGCGGCGCAGCGCCGCCAGCACGCGGGCCAGCGGCTCACCGACCTCGGTGTCCCGGTACGTCGCCAGCACGGTCAGCCCCGGGCACGACCGCGTGGTGGCCAGGAAGTCGAGCAGGCGCAGCGAGGAGGGGTCGGCCCACTGGAGGTCGTCGAGCACGACCACCGTCGGACCGGCCGCGTTGACCAGGCGGGCGACGGCCTCGTACATGGGGAACTCGCCGGTGGCGGCGGTGATCTCGGCGAGCTCGCCGTCGCGGCCGGTCAGTTCGCGCAGCGCCGTCACCCACGGCCAGAACGGCGGCGCGCCTCCCCCGTCCCAGCACCGCCCCACGACCACCCGCGCGCCGGTCGCGCGATGGGCGGCGGCCTCCACCAGGCTGGTCTTGCCGATGCCGGGCTCCCCGGCGACCAGCACGACCCGGTGCCCCGGCGCCTCGACGGCGGCGGCCAGCCGGGCCAGTTCGGCCGCGCGGCCCAGGATCTCCGCCTCCGGGGGCGGGGCGGCCAGGCGTACCGGAGCCGACGGGGAGAGCGCGGCGTCCTGGGCGAGGATGCGCGCCTCCAGCTCGCGGGTGCGCGGCTCGGGGTCGAGACCGAGCTCGTCGACGAGCATCCGCCGCCCCTCGGCGAGCAGGGCCAGCGCGTCGGCCTGGCGGCCCGCCTGGTAGAGGGCGTGCGCGGCGTGTCTCCTGACACGTTCTCTCGTCGGATACGCCGCCACCAGCCGCACCAGCTCCGGCACCAGCTCGGAGCCCCGGCCGAGGGCGAGGTCGGCCTCGTTGGCCTCCTCGACGACGGTGAGCCGCAGCTCGTCGAGCGCGACGCGTTCCTCGCGCGCCCAGGGGAGGTTCTCGAACCCGGTCAGCGCGTCGCCGCGCCACTCGCTCAGGGCCAGCCGGAACTCCCGGGCCGCTTTCCCGGCGTCGCCCGCCGCGAGCAGCCGCCGCCCCTCGTCGACCCGCCCGGCCACCCGGCGCAGGTCGACGTCGCCGTCGGGGATGTCGAGGGCGTAGCCGCCGGCCCGCCCGACCAGGACGGCCGCGGCCCCCCGGCGCGACCGGCCCGGTTCGAGCACCCGCCGCAACTTCGAGATGTACGCCTGGACGGTGTTGACCGCGCTGGTCGGCGGCTCCTCGTCCCACAGGGCGTCGATGATGCGCGTCACGGTCACCGGACGGGGTGAGGCCAGCAGGCAGAGCGCCAGCACCGACCGCTGTTGGAGCGGTCCGATGTCAAGGGCGACGCCGTCCGCGCCGATCACCGCGATGGGCCCGAGCACCCGGAATTCCATTGGGGGATGCTACCGAAAAAAGGGTTAATGTCCGGCTCTGCGCAACAACCGGCGTGCCGGTCGAGGACCGGTGGTGCGCAACCAGATCTGGATGGCCGCGCCGCCCAGCGGCGACCGGTCGACCTTGAGGTGGCCGCCCGTCGACTCGGCCAGCCGGCGGGCGATGTCGAGCCCGAGACCGGTCGACCCCGCGCCGCTGTGGCCGCGCTTCAGCGCGCCCGCCGGATCGTCGATGCCGGGCCCCGCGTCGGCGATGAGGATGCCGACCATGCCGGACCCCTGGTGGAGGGTGACGGTGAACGCGGTCCGTTCGGGGGTGTGCCGGAACACGTTGCCGAGGGTGGCGTCGATGACGGCGCTCAGATCGGCCGCCGCGACGGGGACCTTGGCGGGCTCCTCGGTGCCGTACAGATCCCACGGCCTGGCCTGGTCCTCGGCCAGCGCCGACCAGAAGGCGAGCCGCTCCTTCAGCACCGCGGCGGCGTCGCAGCCCTGCACCGGGCGGGAGGGCCGGCGTGCGGTCTCGATGATGGCGTCCACCTCGCGTTCGAGCCGGTCGACCTGCTCGGCGGCCGGGCCGTGGGTGCCGACGTGGAGGCGCAGGGCGGTGAGCGGGGTGCGCAGCCGGTGGGACAGGTCGGCCGCCAGTTCCCGCTCGGCCGCGAGCAGCCCGGCGACCTGGTCGGCCATGGTGTTGAAGGCCTGCCCGGCGGCGACCAGCTCGGGCGGCCCGGCGGGGGTGATGCGGACCGACAGGTCCCCGGCGCCGAGCGCGCCCGCGGCCTCGCCCAGGGACCGGGTCGCCTTCACCATCCGGGATCCGAGCCGGTCGGCCACCCCCACCGAGCCCGCGACCAGGGCGACGGCCACCCCGGTGAGGACCGCCCAGGAGGCGGCGACTCCCTCGCTGAGGGCGGCGTCGGGCACGTACACCTCGATGACCGCCCTTCTCCCCCGGTCGAGCGCGACCGGGCGGAGCACCGCGAACCCGCCCGCGACCTTGATGGTCTCGGCCCGCACGGTGGCGAGGTCGACGCCGCCGACCCGCGACACGCCGACCGAGGCCCCGTCGAGGTGGACGGCCAGCCGGCTCGCGCCCCCGGCGGCGGTGCTGGCCAGCGCCGGTTCGAGGCGGCCGGGATCGGTGGTGACGACGAGCGCCGGGACGATCATGCTGGCCTGTCGTTCGGCGTCGTTGAGCGCCCGGCTCTCGGCGGCCTGCTTGACGGCGGCGGCCAGCGGGATCAGGAACGCGAGCGCCACCATCGCCGTCACGGCCACGGCGACGAGCGCCAAGCTCCGGCGCATCAGACGCCGGGCGCGCTGAGCCGGACGCCGACCCCCCGCACCGTGTGGATGTACCGGGGACTCGACGCGCTCTCGCCGAGCTTGCGCCGCAACCACGACAGGTGCACGTCGATCGTCTGGTCGTCGCCGTACGACTGCCGCCACACCTCGGTCAGCAGTTCCTTCCGCGAGACCACCCGGTCGGGCCGCGCCCCCAGATAGGCCAGCAGGTCGAACTCCCGGCGGGTCAGCTCCAGCGGTCTCCCGTCGAGCGCCGCCTCGCGCCGCGCCGGGTCGACGGTCAGCCCGCCGATCCGGATCGGCGCCGTCGCCGGGGCGGTCCGCGCCCGCCGCAGCACCGCCTCGATGCGGGCGTTGAGATGGTCGCCGGAGAACGGCTTGACGAGATAGTCGTCGGCGCCGTCCCGCAGCAGCCGCACGATCTCGGCCTCGTCGTCGCGGGCCGTGGCGATGATGACCGGCACGTCGGAGATGGCCCGCAACATCTTCAGCGCCTCGGCCCCGTCGAGGTCGGGTAAGCCCAGGTCGAGCACGACCACGTCGGGCGGGAAGTGCGCGATGTCGCGCAGCGCGTCGAGAGCGCCGCCCGCGCTGCGCACGGCGTGGCTGCGGCCCCCCAGATCGCGGATGATCGCCGACCGGACGAACTCGTCGTCCTCCACCACCAGAACCGTCGCCATGGCCCCACACGTTACGACACGTTTCGATGGTCTTTCGGGGATAATGCCGCCATATGCGTGCGATCGGGTACACCGTGGCGTGGTGCGGGGCCACCGCCCTCGCCGTCGGAGTGGCCTGGTTCGGCGTGAGCGGCGTCCTGCGCACGGCTCTCGGCGACGGAGAGCCGCTGACCCCGCTGGTGGTCGCGGCCCCGAACCTGGTGTCGGGCGTCCAGCGCGAACCTCCCCCCGCACCGGACGAGAAGGCGGCGCCACCTCCCGCTCCGAGCACGACGCCCACCCCGGCCCCCCGGCCCAGGAAGAAGCCCACCGCGAGCAGCCGCCCGACGCCCACGCGGAAGAGCCCGGTCCCCTCTCCGGCCGCGGCGGAGAGACTGCACACCTTCACCCTCAAGGGCGGCCGGGCGACGGTGGCCGTCGGGGAGGGCGACTGCCGGATCGTGTCGGCCACCCCGGCGGAGGGCTGGGAGCTCAAGACGTGGACGGAGCCCTACTGGCTGCGCGTCACGTTCCTGAAGGACGGCCGGGAGTCGTCGGCCTTCTGCACGTGGAACACGTTGCCCCCGAGGCTCGACACCTACGAGACGTGAAAGGGGGCGGCTCGGCCGCCCCCTTTCGCCTGAATCGCTACTTGAGCGACTTCTGGTACTTCTGCAGTTCCTTCAGGTGCTTCCGGCCCGACTCGATGATCGCGTTGGCCATCTGGATCCCGGGCCCGAACTCGCCGCCGGCCGTCTCCTCCTCGGCCAGGGCCAGCGCCCCCTTCTGGTGCTCGATCATCAACGCCACGAAGCGCTCGTCGAAGGCGGCCCCGGCCGACCCGGCCAGGTCGGCCATGTCCTTGTCCGAGATGAGCCCCGGCATCGGCTTCCCGCGCTCAAGCGGCTCCACCGCCCACTCCGACAACCATGCCTTCAACGTCTGCACCTCGGGCTCGCGCGCCGCCCGGATCTCGGCGGCGAAGTCGCGCACCCACTGGTCGCCGGCGGCGGTCGCGGCCAGCCCGGTCAGGTCGTAGGCCTGGAGGTTGTGGGTGATCAACGTCGAGGCGAAGGTCTTGTCCGTCTCGTTGGGCGCGGCGTCGGCGACGACGGCCGGCTCCTCGGTGGGCGTCGGCTCCTCGGCCGCCTCGGTCGCCTGGGGCTCCTGCGACGCCGTCACGGTGGGGATGGCGTCGGGGGTGGTAGGGGCGGCCGGGGGCGGCGTGGCGGCGGTGCCGCTCCCGGAGGAGCACCCGGAGATCAGGGCCACGGCCGCGAGGGCGGGCAGGGCGATCCGGCGGAAGGTCGTCATGGGGCGAGACCCTACCGAAACCCACATAAGGGAGTGTTCAGCTAAAGGGCGAAGGGCCACAGACCGCCTGAATCGTGCCACTCAGCGAACTCTCCTAACTCTTTCGGTCAAACCATGGTGCGCTTCCGGAGCACGTGTTCTAACCTGCGACCATGCGCAAGTGGCCCGAAAATCGATGAAAGGTTTCATCCACTCGAAACCTCTGTTGACACGCACGAAACAGTGATACGTTCTTGGGAGCGCTCCCAAGCCGCCGCGTGACACAATTCGGGCCTGAGGAGACCGGATGGCCGATCTTCCCACCCTCGCAGAGGTAGCCGCCGCTGCTGGCGTCTCCCCGGCAACCGCTTCCCGAGTCCTGACGGGCTCGGTCAGAGTGACAACAAGCACCAGGCGACAGGTCCACGACGCCATGTCGCGCCTGGGGTACGTCCGCCGGAGAGCCCCCCGGGGTTCCACCGCGCGCCGTACGGACCAGATCGTCGCCGCAGTGGTCTGCGAACAGACGCCTCGGTTGTTCACCGAGCCGTACTACGCACGACTGTTGTCGGCCGCCGAAGAGGTCTTCGCCGGCCACGGGGTACCCCTCGTGGTCATGACGGCCACTCCGGCGACCGCCGCGATCGCCGCTCCGCCACTGGTGGCGGGGGCCGTCGACGGGGTGCTGCTGATCGGGGCGCGGGCCCGCCACCCGCTCGCCGTGACGCTCGCCGCCTCGGGGATCCCGGTCCGCAGTGCCGGGCGTCCACCGGACGGCGTGGACCTCCCCTACGTCGACATGGACAATCGCGACGGTGGCCGCCAGGCCGCCGAACACCTGCTGCTGGGCAACCGCAGGGTGATCGCCACGATCGCCGGGCCGCCGACTCTCCCGGCGGCCAGGGACCGGCTCGACGGGTTCCGGGAGACCCTCCGCGACGCGGGGGTCACCGACATGCCCGTCGCGTACGGCGACTTCACCCACGCCTCGGGCGCGCACGCCATGCAATGGCTGCTGCAACGCGCACCCAGGCTGGACGCGGTGTTCGCCGCGTCCGACGTGATGGCGGCCGGCGCGATCCAGGCGCTGCGGCGGGCCGGGCGCAAGGTGCCCGACGACGTCGCGGTGGTCGGGTTCGACGACGCCCCCATCGCCCGGCACACCTCGCCGACGCTCACCACGGTCCGCCAGCCCGTAGAGGAACAGGCGGCCCTGGCCGCCCGGATGCTCCTCATGGCCCTCGCCGAAGGCGAGTCGCCCAAGGGGAACCCCGTCCTGCCCACGGAACTGATCGTCCGTGAATCGACCTGAGCTGGCCGAAGGCGATGTCCTGACCCGTCGCTATCTGCTCCAGGAGCGGATAGCGACGGGCGGCATGTCGGTCATCTGGAAGGCGTTCGACCAGTCTCTCCAGCGGACCGTCGCCATCAAGCTGCTCGACTCGTCCCTCGACGGCGACAACCCCGGCCGGGAACTCATCCGCCGGGAGGCCAGGGCGACGGCCCGGCTGATCCACCCCGACGCCATCGAGGTCTACGACTACGGCGAGACCGTCACCCCCCGGGGACGCCTCGCCGCCTACGTCGTCATGCGCCTCCTGGAGGGCAGGTCCCTGGCCGACCGCCTGGCCGAGGGCCCGCTCCCCTGGGAGGAGGCCGCGGCCACGGCCGCCCGCCTGGCCCTGGTGCTCGCCGCCGCCCACGAACGCGGCATCGTGCACCGCGACGTGACGCCGGAGAACGTCCTCCTCACCCCGGAGGGCGCCAAGCTGCTCGACTTCGGCATCGCCGCGTTCGCCGGCGAGGCCGACGACGAGCTGGTCAAGGACTTCGGCACGCCGCCATACGTGGCCCCGGAACGCCTCAGGGAGTTGCCCGCCGCCCCCGCGGTCGACGTCTACTCCCTGGGCGTCCTCCTGTACGAGATGCTCAAGGGCCGCCCGCCCTATCCCGAGACGACCTGGGAGGGCATCGAACAGGCCCGCCGCGACGGCCCGCCCCCGGGCCCCGACGGCGTGCCCGGCCTCCCTTCCGAGATCGCCGCCCTCTGCCGCCGCTGTCTGTCGCCCGACCCGACGGAACGCCCGAGCGCGCGTGAGGTCGCCGCCGCCCTGATGCCCGGAGAGGCCGAACGCGAGCCCGGCTGGGTCAAGTGGGGAGCCGCGGTGGCCGGGGTGCTGGCGCTCGGCGTCCTGCTCGTCCAGCAGCCGGGCACCCCGGCCGGCCTGGCCGCCGACATCAGCCTGAGCGTGACCCCCACCAGCCAGGCCACCGCCCGCACCCCCGCCGACCGCAGCGTCCCGGTGCTGGACCCGGCCCCCGAGGCGGCCGAACCCAGGGCCACCGACGCGGGCTCACCCCCGATCACGGAGGACGAGCCGGAGCCGCCGCCGAAGAGCCCGCCGCCCCGGCCGACCCCGCGTCCCGGGTCGACGCTGGGCCCCATCCCGCTGGCCAGCCCCGCCCCCGGCGTCCCGACCGTGAAGGAGGCGGCGGCGGAGTTCGACCGTCTGGTGGCCGAGGGCGGCAAGGCGGGCCACATCATCGGCTACGCGGCCGACGACCTGCGGCTGGAACTGCGCAACATGATCGCCAACGACGACGCCGGCGCGATCGGGAACCTGCGGACGAAACTCGACGACCGCCTGAGGGAGGAGGTCCTCACCCCGGCCTTCAAGACCCGCCTGGAAGGGGCCCTCGACCGTTTGGCGGCGGCCTTCGCCGCGAAGGGCGCCTGAGCGACGCCCCACAGAACAGTCCTCGGGCGTCTTCCACCTACGTTGCCGCGCTCTCAGAAAATGTCAGCCCCACCCGGGAGGCTCACTCCCCTGGGGCGGGCGGGCCGTTTCAATCGCCGGCCGCCCTTCATCCGGGCCGCGCTCCAAAAGCCCCCGCAAGCCCTCCGGAGTCCACTCCGTGGAACACCCGCTGGCGGACCTCGGTCCTGACCCGGCAGAGTAAAGCCAGATCGTGCGGGCCCCCGCACGTGTCCGCACGATCCGCGATTCCCTCCGCGCAAAACGCGCGATATCCCGTGGGAGCGCTCCCGTCAATGGGAGCGCTCCCAGAATAAGCGTGTGTTTCATGCCCGTATCGCCTCGGTTGCCGGACCCACCCTTCACCTTCCCGCAAGCCTGCCGAATCTTTCGTACGGATTCTGCGCCTTTCATTGGGTAGCCTGCGGGCCCATGAGCGGATTCAAAAAATTCCTCCTCCGCGGCAACATCGTGGAGCTGGCGGTCGCCGTGGTCATCGGCGCCGCCTTCGGCGGTCTCGTCCAGGCCGTGGTCGCCGACTTCATCACTCCCCTGGTCAAGGCCATCACCGGCGGCGCCGAGCAGAGCTTCGGCGAGCTCAAGTTCACCGTCAACGGCAGCGACTTCGCCTACGGCCACTTCCTCAACACCCTGTTGAGCTTCGTGATCATCTCGGCGGTCGTCTACTGGCTGGTGGTCACCCCCATGACCCGGCTGGTCGCCATGTTCGAGAAGGACAAGGTCGCCACAGAGAAGAAGTGCCCGGAATGTCTGAGCGACGTACCCGTCGAGGCCCGCAGGTGTGCCTTCTGCACGAGTGACCTGACCCCGGCGGCGGCCGAGCGGCCGGCCATGTAAGAGTTCGGGCATAAGGCCGGCGTAAAAGTTGTAAGCGGCGTGAAAGGCCGCCGCAAGTGGGCTTCCCTAGTGTCCCGTCTCGTCAAAGACAACTAGGAAGGCACTCTCCCAATGAAGACCGCTCGCCTCATCCTCGTCGCCGGTGCGACCTCCCTCCTCATGGGCGTCGCCGCGTGTGGCGGTGGCTCGAACACGACCGAGGTCTGCAACGAGGCCATGAAGGCGTTCACCGACTACAGCACCAAGGTCGGCCAGGCCGCCGGAAACCTCGACGGGATCAACACCGAGACCCAGGCCCTCGCCACCCAGCTGAAGGGCCTGGCCGACAAGGCCGACGGCGACCTCAAGTCGTCGCTCACCAAGATGGCCGACACGTGGGCCGCCCTCAAGATCGACCCGGCGAACCCCTCGGCGATCACGGAGTTCGCCACCAAGACCTCCGAGGCCACCCAGGAACTCGGCGTCGCCTGCGCCGGCTGACGCCCACCCGCACCGCCGGGCCGCCACGACGGCCCGGCGGGGAACAACCTTCTCTCCGTTACGGCTCCGCCCACCCCGGCACCGCCCGCCGCCCCCCTCCTGACCGCCCCCGGCGCCAACCGGCCGCGCACCCCCACCCCGCAACGCCTGCCCGACAAGAGGCCGAGCGATCCGGGGAGATCAGCCCGCCCACGAGCAGGCCCGGCCGGAGAAGACCGCGCCGCGGCCGAAGACCAAGAGGGAACGGCGTCAGGGCCCAAGACCCACCCGGAACGACATCGGGACCGAAGACCAGCAGGCGACCATGCCGGAGCCGAAAGCCCACAGGACACGGCGTCGGGCCGAAGACCCACGGGCAACCCCCTCGGGGCCTGGAACGGCATCGGGACCGAAGACCGGCAGGCGACCGCGTCGGGGCCGAAGCCCACAGGGAACGACGTCGGGGCGCCCAAGGCCAGAACCGGCCACGTCCCACCGCCGAGGGCCCACGGGACCACGGCGAGCCACCGAGATTTACGAGAGGGCCTGCCCCGGACCACCCTCATGTGGCCGCGAAGGCCAGGGCACGTGTCCGCGAGAGAACAGGTCGGGCCGCGCCAGATTCAGCGGCCACGCGAGTCCGCCGGCCGCAACTCCAGGGCCAGGCGAACGATAAATCGGTCATTCAGTCAAAAACCGCCAGAAAAGGCTCTCGTAGGAGCTCGTCCAGCGATAACGCAGTCCCACCAGCCAAAACCCGGCAGGAACAGATCCGGCCGGACGACCAGCCGGCGGGTGGAACCCAACCGGCAGGCCGTCGGCCGCACTCACATAGGTCAACCCGAGATCGCCGTACCCAAGAAACAGGGACGGCGATCTCGTGGTTTTCCGGACAATCAGGCTGAGGGATCCAGACCGGGGTGGCATTCCCTGGTGACCCCGTCGACTCGGCGCGACGACGGGAGGGACCGAACCGAATCCACCAGGAGACGGAATAGCGGGGGGAGGGGGAGGGAGCCCGGTTCTGGAGGAACCGTCACCCGGGATACATCGGGACGTTCTGTAGGAGAAACCACAGATGTCCTACATGTTTCGGGACGATAGATGGGACTTATGATTTTTGTCAACAGAAGTCTGCCGACCGACGAGATTAATTCCCCCGTCCAGGCCCATGTGACGTTGCACAAACCTGTATCTGCCAGCGAGAACACGCTCTCACGAGGCACGGGAACGGTCCGGCCTGGGATCACAATCAGCGTTGAGGCCCGTTGACCCTCCTCATATCCCGTAGTAACAATGTCATCGATCAGCTCAAGGGCGGTGGCAGCCCGCGGGTCGACACAGAGTCACAGAGACGTGATCGGCGCACGCGTCCCTCACCGAAGAGGAGTAAGCGTGAGCGACACGCATGCCCAAGACGACTCCCTCCGCCGCAAGCTGCGCCTGAACCGGCGCCAGTTCATGGCGGCCACCACTGGCGTGGCCGCGGCCACGGCGCTGCCGCTCGCTCTGCCCGGAGCCGCCATGGCCGATGACACCGTCCCCACGGCAGATCCCGCGCTGCCCGACGACCGCAGCGCCCTGGTTCCCGCCTCGCAGCGAGGCATCATCCTCTACACCGTCCGTGACGCCACGGGCCGTGACCCCCTCGTCAACGACGCCCCCTCGGGCTTCCGCGAGGTGCTCCAGACCCTGTCGACGTTCGGTTACAAGCAGATCGAGTTCGCGGGCTACACCCAGCACGCGAACGCCGAAGGCGGCCGTTCCCTCGAGTCCGTCGCCGGCGCCCAGCTGCTGCGCTCCTGGCTCGACGAGTACGGCCTGCGGGCCCAGGGCAACCACGGCTTCATCCCCTCGTCGTGGCCGCTCAGCCAGGCCGACATCGACCGGTTCAAGCTGCACCTCGAAATCGCCAACACCCTCGGTATGCAGCACGTCGGCACCGGGTCCGACCCGACCGGCAGCAACTACAAGGCCGACTGGGACGTCGCCATCGCCAAGTGGCACGCCCTGGGCGAGCTGGCGACCGCCGCCGGTCTGAAGCTGTACACGCACAACCACGACGCCGCGTACAACTTCCTGCTCGACAGCGGGCCGCTGGACGCGCTCGGCCGGCCGACCCGTTCGTCCGGCATCCGCAAGCTGGAGTACTTCCTCAGCCAGACGGACAAGCACCTGGTCTTCCTGGAGATGGACCTGTACTGGGCGCACGTCGCGCAGTACAAGTACAGCAACTACACGGCGGCCGACGGCTCGGTCCAGCAGAACATCTTCAAGCCGTTCGAGCTGATCCGCGCCAACCAGAAGCGCTACCCGCTGTTCCACATCAAGGACGGCAAGAGCAACCCGGCCGTGCCGAACGGCTACGAGTTCGCCACGCTGGGCCAGGGCAACATCGACTACCGCGAGTTCTTCGAGATGGTGAAGATCCGCGACAAGCACCACCCGATGATCGAGCAGGACAACGCGCCGGGCGCCGACCCGATGCAGTCGCTGAACCTCGCCCAGCTCGCCTGGCTCAACTGGGCCGCCATGCGTGAAGACCGGTACTACGAGTAACCGCTGAGCGAGACGCGGACGGCCGAAGGCCGGCTGTGGCTCGCGCTCTGAATCTGCCTCGAAACACCGCCACAGGCCAGTTTCTCACCGGACCGCCGCGCGGATCCGCCGTTGCCCCGGCGGGCACGGCGGTCCGGTCACCGATACTCCTCGTCCAAGGAGAAGTACCTTCCATGCAGCGTACCCGAAGGGCGCTGGGGGTCCTCGTGACCACCCTGGCGCTTCCGTTAGGCATGCTCGGCGTCCCGGCGCAGGCCGCCGACGACCCGGCCGTCACCTGGTCGAACTACGAGAAGATCACCCTCACCAAGAACGTCGGCGAGCCCGTCGACATGGCCGTGCTCCCCGACCTCCGCGTGCTGCACACCGCGCGTAACGGCGACATCCGGCTGACCGACCCGTCGACCGGCGTCACCAAGATCATCAACACGATCCCGGTGTACAACAACTCCGAGGACGGTCTCCAGACCGTCGAGATCGACCCCGACTTCGCGACCAACAAGTGGGTGTACCTCTACTACGCCCCCCGCACGATGACCCCGCCCTACGTCGAGACCACCCCGACCGGCTCGGCGCCCAACACGCTGCCGGCGGGGCAGACCGACGCCTACTGGGACCAGTGGAAGGGCTACAACCAGCTCTCCCGGTTCAAGTGGGACGGCGAGAAGCTCGACCTGACGACCGAGCAGGTCATCATCAAGGTCGAGACCCAGCGCGGCCAGTGCTGCCACGTCGCCGGCGACGTCGACTGGGACGCCGACGGCAACCTCTACCTCGGCACGGGCGACAACACCCCCGCCTCCGCCCCCGGCGCCAACGGCTACGCGCCGAACAACGACGCCCCCGGCGTGAACCCGGGCATGGACACCCGTCGCGGCGCCGGCAACAGCAACGACCTGCGGGGCAAGATCCTGCGCATCAAGGTCGCGGCCGACGGTTCGTACACGATCCCGCCGGGGAACCTGTTCCCGCCCGGCACGGAGAAGACCCGTCCGGAGATCTTCGTGACCGGCGTGCGGAACCCGTTCCGCCTCGACGTCGACCCGTCGACCGGCACCCTCTCGTGGGCCGACTACGGCCCCGACGCCGGCGCGCCCAACCCCGACCGCGGCCCGATGGGCTACGTCGAGTGGAACACCACGCCGACGAACAAGCCGATCAACGCGGGCTGGCCGTACTGCACCGGCAACAACTTCAACTACAACAACTGGAACTTCGCGACCAACACCCCGCGTGAGTTCTTCGACTGCGCCGCCGGCCCGATCAGCGGCTCGCGGCACAACACGGGTCTGGCCCAGTTGCCGCCGGCCGTCCCGGCCGACCTCTACTACGGCGACAACAACACCCACCAGCCCGCCGAGTGGGCCGGTCTGACGGACTTCGAGCCCGCCGGTGGCCAGGGCCCCATGGGCGGCCCGATCTACCACTACGACGCCTCGAACCCGTCGACCTACAAGTTCCCCGAGTACTGGGACGGCAAGGCGTTCTTCGCCGAGTTCTCGCAGGACTACCTGGCGGCCTTCACCGTCGCCGGCCCCGACGGCCCCGTGACGAAGATCGAGCACTTCTTCCCGAACCGGGCGCTCAACCAGGCGGCCATGCCGATCACCGACAGCCCGATCGACATCGAGTTCGGCCCCGACGGCGCGCTCTACGTCCTCGACTACGGCGACGGCTTCTTCCGCGCGAACCCCGACGCCGGTCTCTACCGGATCGACTACTCGCCGGACAACAAGACCCCGCAGGCCAAGATCAAGGTCGACAAGGCGTCGGCCAGCCAGCCGCCGCTGACCGTGAACTTCGACGGCACGGGCTCCCGTGACCCCGAGGGCGACGCCCTCGCCTACGAGTGGGACGTCGACGGCGACGGCACCTTCGACAAGACCGGCGCCCAGGTCAGCCACACCTACACCCAGACGGGTCTGTACTTCGCCCGGCTGAAGGTCACCGACGCCGGCGGCCGCTCGGCGCTGACGTCGATCGAGATCTCGGTCGGCAACACCGCCCCCGAGGTGTCGGTCAACAACCCGCCGAACGGTGGCTTCTTCGACTGGGGCCAGGCCATCCCGTTCAACCTGTCGGCCACCGACGCCGAGGACGGCCCGAACGCGGTCTGCTCCCGGATGCAGTGGAACTTCGGTCTCGGCCACGACTTCCACGCCCACCCGGAGACCCTGGGCACGGGCTGCACCGGCGCCTGGCCTACCCCGGCCAACGCCCCCGAGCACGGTGAGACCGAGAACATCTACGGCGTCATCGTGATCTCCTACCGGGACAACGGCGCCAACGGCCTCCCGCCCGCGCTGGGCGAGGCCAGCGTCATCCTCAACCCCAAGCTCCAGCAGGCCGAGCACGCCGACATCATCAACGGCGCGGTCGACACCGACGACCCGAACGCCTCGGGCCTCGGCAAGATCACCTCGCTTGACCCGGGCGACTCCATCGCGTGGGACCCGATCAACTTCGCCGGCATCGACAGCGTGAAGGTCCGCGCCTCCGGCGCCGGCACCCTGGCGCTGCGCTGGAACTCGGCCACGGCCACGCCGTTCGCCAGCGTCACCATCCCGGCCGGAGCCGGCTGGCAGGAGGTCACCCAGTCGCTGGCCAACGCCCCGACGGGCACCGGCCAGCTCTACGTCACCTCCACCGGCGGCGTCGAGGTGGACTCGTTCACCTACGTCGGCGGCGGCGTCGCCGACACCACCGCCCCGACCGTGACCGCGACGCCGAACCCGGCGCCGAACGCCAACGGGTGGAACGACGGCAACGTCAGCGTCACCGTCGCGGCGACCGACAACGGCACCGTCTCCAGCCGCCAGTACTCCACCAACGGCGGCCAGACCTGGGCCAACGCCAACAACCCGGTCAACATCACCGCCGAGGGCGTGACCACGTTCCTCTACCGGGCCACCGACTCGGGCGGCAACGTCTCCCCGGTCGGCACGCTCACGGTGCGGATCGACAAGACCAACCCGACGGCCGCGGTCACCGGGGTCACCGCCACCGAGTACGGCACCGGCGACGTCGTCACCCCCGTGGTGACCGGCACCGACGCCCACTCGGGGGTCGACACCACGACCGCCACGATCGACGGCGCCCCGATCACCCCGGGCCAGCCGTTCGAGTTGTGGAAGTTGTCGCTCGGCGAGCACACGCTCGTCGGCACGGTGAAGGACAAGGCCGGCCGCACCGCGACCGCCCAGGTCACGTTCACGGTGACGACGTCGTACGAGGACCTGGAGACGCTGATCCCCAGGCTCCGCGACGCCGGCAAGATCACCGCCAACGGCGCCACGGCGCTGCTGAACCACCTGCGCGACGCGCAGCACAGCCTCAGCCTGAACAAGCCGAACGCGGCCAGGTCGGAGCTGAACGGCTTCATCCGCACGCTGTCCCAGCGTGACTACGTCAAGGACGCGGAAGTCCGCGCGGCGCTCGAAAGGGACGCCAACCAGCTTCTCTCCGAGATCTAGCCGGTAACTCGCAGGAAGAAGGTGGGGAGGCCCCCGTGGCCCCCCACCTTTTTCCATTCCGGCAGGCGGCGGAAAGGCGGACAAGCGCCTTTCCACCACCTGTGCGGCACTATTTACAGGTCGAATTCGCCGCCCTTCACCCCGTGGACGAACGCGTCCCATTCGCCCGGGGTGAACGCGAGGATGGGCCCGGTCGGATTCTTGGAGTCGCGCAGCGCGATGGCGTGGCCCATCAGGGCCACCTCCACGCACTGGTCCCCCTGACTGTTGGACTTCTCGGCCTTGCGCCATGTCGCGGCCGAGACGTCGAGGTCGGTGAACTTCACGAGGTCATCTCCTTCTCTGCGGATTCGAGTACTTCCAACGACCGTTCCGGGCTGAGTGCCGCGGCCCGTAAGTGGTCGAAGATGTGGGCGCAGCGCCTGAGCTGGTCGGGAGCCTCCAGGTAGAGTTCGCCGCCCGGGTTCTCGAGCAGCACGACCTCCCCGTCGGCGGGCCCGGCGAAGCTGAGGATGCTGAACGGACTGCCCATGCCGAGATAGGCGCCACCACGCAGAGAGAGCACCTGGATCGTGATGTTGGGGCGGTTGGCCAGTTCGTGCAGGTGGCGGAGTTGCTGGGCCATCACCTGCGGGCCGCCGACGCGGCGCCAGACGACTCCCTCGTCGAGCACCACCCACATCGCGAAGTCTGGCTGGTCGAGTTTGCGCTGCCGCTGAAGCCGCAGGGCGACCCGGCGGCCGGTGGCCTTCGGGGTCTCCTCCAGAGCGGCGCTGATGACGGCCCGCGCGTAGTCGGCGGTCTGGAGGAGTCCGGGGATGACCACCGATTCGTAGTTGCGCACCGACACGGCCTCCCATTCGAGCCCCACATAGGGCCCGGGGAGGACGTCACCGTAGGCGTGCCACCAGCCTCGGTCCCCCGCGTCACGGGCGAGGGCGACCAGGGCGGCCCGGTGGGCGGGGTCGGCATCGTACAGTTCGAGCAGGTCACGAAGGGTTCTGGCGCGGGGGCGGGTGAGCCCGGTCTCGATGCGGTAGACGGTGGAGAACGCGACACCGAGGTGGCTCGCGACCTCTTCGCGGCTGTAGCCGGATTCGGTGCGCAGGCGGGTCAGCTCACCGGCGAGGCGGCGTAACCGGATCGTCGGCAGTCGCCCAGTTCCCATTTTACGAATTACCCCCAGCCGATTTCCTGGTAATGCCGGTGTCACGAAGTCTGCCACGCCGCGTTAGGGACTCCAGGTAATGCGGATTAGTGATGGTGGACATTTCTGCACCGCCGGAGAATCCCACGTCCTTCTTGGGGTAGCTGGCCTTGCATGAAGCAGATCACGACTGACATTCCCGCGCGGTTAGACCGACTGCCATGGTCGCGTTTCCACTGGCTCGTGCTGCTCGGGCTGGGCACCGTGTGGGTGCTCGACGGTCTCGAGGTCACCATCGTCGGAGTGATCGGGCCCCGGCTGACGAGCGACACCGGCGGGCTGAACCTGACCGACTCAGAAGTGGGCCTCGCGGCGGGCGTCTACGTGCTCGGCGCGTGCCTCGGCGCGCTCTTCTTCGGCCACCTGACCGACCGGTTCGGGCGGAAGAAGTTGTTCCTGGCGACGCTGGCCCTCTACCTGGCCGCCACGGTGGCGACGGCGTTCTCGTTCGAGCCCTGGTACTTCTTCCTGTGCCGGTTCTTCACCGGCGCCGGAATCGGGGGTGAGTACGCCGCCATCAACTCGGCCATCGACGAGCTGATCCCGGCCCGGCTCCGGGGCCGGATCGACCTGATCATCAACGGTTCCTACTGGCTGGGCACGGTCTTCGGCGCGCTGGTGGCCATCCCGCTGCTCAACCCGGAGCTGCTGCCCGAGGACGTCGGGTGGCGTGTGCTGTTCGGGCTGGGCGCGATCCTGGGCATCGGCATCCTGCTGATCCGCAGGCTGGTGCCGGAGAGCCCGCGCTGGTTGTTCATCCACGGCAAGGACGAGGAGGCCGAGAGGATCGTCGCCGGCATCGAGCGGTCGGTGCACCGGGAGCTGCCGAAGGCCGACCGGCGGATCACGGTCAACCAGCGGGACCACACCCCGCTGTCGGAGGTCGCGATGACGCTGGTGCGGCGTTATCCGCGGCGTACCGTCGTCGGGTTGTCGCTGTTCGTCGGCCAGGCGTTCCTCTACAACTCGATCTTCTTCACCTACGCCCTGGTGCTGGCCACCTTCTTCGGGGTGCCCGACGGCTCGACCCCCTGGTATCTGATCCCGATCGCGATCGGGAACTTCCTGGGGCCGCTGCTGCTGGGCCACTTCTTCGACTCCATCGGCCGTCGGCCGTTGATCGCGGGCACCTACGTGTTGTCGGGCCTGTTGCTCGTCGGCACGGCCCTGCTGTTCGACGCCGGGGTCCTCGACGCGACGACGCTGACCGTCTGCTGGATGGTGGTCTTCTTCTTCGCCTCGGCGGGGGCCTCGTCGGCCTACCTGACGGTGTCGGAGATCTTCCCGATGGAGACGAGGGCGCTGGCGATCGCGCTGTTCTACGCGGTCGGCACCGGCCTCGGCGGCATCATCGGGCCGGTGCTGTTCGGCCGGCTGGTGGAGAGCCAGCAGGTCGGGCAGGTGACGGTGGGCTACCTGATCGGGGCGGGGCTGATGGTCGCCGCCGGTCTGGTGCAGTGGTTCCTGGGCGTCGAGGCGGCCCGGCGGTCCCTGGAGGACATCGCCGAGCCGCTCAGCGCTCAGACCGTCGACCGCGCCCAGGCGTAGTCGGCCTTGCCGTTGGCGTGCCGTCTCACCTGGGCGGCTCTGATGAACTCCTTCGGCACCTTGAACCCGGCGAGCCGGGCGGCGCACGCGTTCTTGAGCGCGGCGTCGTCCGGTTCCCCGGGTTCCCGCGTCTGTACGACGGCCACGACCTCCTGCCCCCACCTCTCGCTGGGCCGCCCGACCACCAGGGCGTCGACCACGCCCTCGACCTCGCGCAGGACGCCCTCCACCTCCTCCGCGAAGACCTTCTCCCCCGCCGTGTTGATGACGGTGGCCTCCCGGCCGCGCAGGTCGACGGTGCCGTCCGCCCGCCAGACCGCCCGGTCGCCGGGGATGGCGTATCTGACCCCGTCCACCGTGCGGAAGGTGCGGGCGGTCTTCTCGGGGTCGCCCAGGTAGCCGAGCGGGATCGGGCCCGAGCGGGCCAGCCAGCCCTCCTCCGGGTCGCCGGGGGACAGGACGCGGGTCTGGTCGGCGCTCAGCACGACCGTCCACGGGCCGGCCTCGAAGCTGCCGCCGTCCATGCGCACGGCCGAGTTGCCGGTCTCGGAGGAGCCGAGGGTGTCGACGGTCCGCACGCCCGGGATCAGCTCGGCCAGGCGGGCGCGCAGGGCCTCTCCCAGGAAGGCCCCGCTCGTGCCGATCATGCCGAGCCTCAGGTCGTACACCCGGCTCTGGAGCTCTTCCACCAGGGGTCGGGCGAAGGCGTCGCCGACGATGACCGTGCCGGTGACGCGCTCGCGTTCGAGGGTGGCCAGCAGGCTCGGGCCGTCGAAGCGGTCGACGCGGTCGGCGATGACGACGGTCGAGCCCAGGCACCAGCCGTTGAGGGTGAACCAGACGCCGGTGCCGTGCATGAGGGGCGCGGCGGGGAGGATGCGGCGGCGGCTGGCGGCGGCGTGCTCGACCAGGGCGGCCAGCGACGGGAACGGCGAGCCGTCTCTGCGGCGCACGCCCACCGGGCCGTCGAGCAGGTCGCCGATCCGCCAGACGACGCCTTTGGGCATGCCGGTCGTGCCGCCGGTGTAGATGACGTGGTGGTCGTCGGGCGACGGGGTCGCCGGCACCGGTTCGGGCGACGCGGCGGCCAGCGCCTCCTCGTAGGGGAGGGCTCCGGGCGCCAGGGGGTGGCCCGAGTCGTCCGCGACCTGGAGCAGGAGGGCCGACGGCGGCGCCACCTTCGCGACGAGCGGCGCGAAGGCGGCGTGGAAGACGACGACGGCCGGTCCGGCGTCGGCGAACAGGTAGGCCAGTTCGTCGGCCGTGTAGCGGTAGTTGACGTTGAACGGGGTCACCCGGGCCTTGTGGGCGCCGAGCAGGGCCTCCAGGTATTCGGGGCCGTTGTGCAGGTAGACGGCCATCCGCGCGCCGGGGCCGAGCCCTCGCGCGTGCAGCAGGTTGCCGAGCCGCCGGGTGCGCTCGGTCGTCTCCCGCCACGAACAGCGCCGGTCGCGCCACACCAGGCACTCCCGGTCGGGAACCGCCGCCGCGATCGCCTCATGCAGCGTGGCCAGGTCGAACTGGGTCACCGGACGCCCTCCAGAACAATAGTCCAGAACAATCGTCGGCGACCATTCTCACACAAACCGCATGTGTGATTACTTTCGCCCATATGGGTATGAATGTCACCGATGACACACATAGCGTCATCAGAGCCACTTTCGGGGGAAAATATGGCTGAAATGCCTCAGAAGCGCCAGCCCAAGGTCTCGGGCAAGGCCAAGCGCGCCACCATCAAGGACCAGCGTGCGGCCAAGCAGGAGAAGCGTGAGGGCGGCGACGGCCGTCCCGAGCGTGAGGGCATGGGGGGCGGTTCGATGGGCAACCGCATGGGCAGCGGGGAGCGCCAGCAGCCGGGGCACTCCACGCAGCAGCAGCATCAGCAGCGCCAGGGTGGTCAGCACCACTGACCCGCATAGTGGGGGTCTGAGGTGAAGGCTCGGGGAAGGGGGCGACCCGTTCCCCGAGCCTGTTCTGCTTTCTCAGGGAGGGACGGATGGCCGGCTATCTGCGCTTTCCCACCATCTTCCGCGACGTGGTGGTGTTCGCCGCCGAAGACGACCTCTGGATGGTCCACGCCGACGGCGGCCGGGCCTTCCGGCTGACCGCCGGGGTCGCCGAGGCCGCCTACCCGCGCCTGTCCCCCGACGGCACCCAGATCGCCTTCGTCGGCCGCGAGGAGGGGCCCGAGGAGGTGTACGTCATGCCCGCCGACGGCGGCGCCGCCGAACGCCTCACCTTTCACGGCGCCGACTGCCAGGTCACCGGCTGGGATCCGCACGGCGCGATCGTCTACACCAGCGACGAGGGCCAGCCCTTCCACGGCTACCGCTGGCTGCACCGGGTCGTCCCGGGAGGCGTGCCGGAGCCGCTGCCGTACGGCCCCGCCTCCGCCATCACCTACGGCCCCGGCGGCATCGTGCTCGGCCGCAACACCTCCGACCCGGCCCGCTGGAAGCGCTACCGGGGCGGCACGGTCGGCGACCTGTGGATCGGCGCGCGGCGGTTCCGCCGCCTGATCGCCCTGCCGGGCAACCTCGCCTCGCCCTGCTGGGTCGGCGACCGCGTCTTCTTCCTGTCCGACCACGAGGGCGTCGGCAACGTCTACTCGTGCTCCCCCGACGGCGGCGACCTGCGCCGGCACACCGACCACAACGACTACTACGCCCGCAACCTGTCCTCCGACGGGCGGCGGCTGGTCTACCACTGCGGCGCCGAACTGTTCCTGCTCGACCCCGGCGCCGACGAGCCGCGCCGCGTCGACGTGCGGCTCGGCAGTTCGCTGACCCAGCGCAACCGCCGGTTCGTGCCGGCGGCGGGCTTCCTCGACAGCGCGACCCTCAGCCCCGACGGCTCCCGGCTGGCCGTCACGACCCGGGGCAAGGCCTTCTCGTTCGCCTGCTGGGAGGGGCCCGTGCTCCAGCACGGCGAGCCCGACGGCGTCCGCTACCGGTTCCTGACCTGGCTCGACGACGACGGCGAACGGCTGGTCGCGGCGGCCAGCGACGACGGCGACCGCGAGGTGCTGGTCGTGTTGTCCCACGACGGTCCGGTCCGGCTCGACGACGCCGACACCGGGCGGATCACCGAACTGGAGGTCTCCCCCGGGGGCGACCGGATCGCCGTCACCAACCACCGCAACGAGCTCCTGGTCGTCGAACTGCACGACGACGGGGCGACGGTGACCGAGGTGGAGGCCAGCCCGTTCGGCGCGATCGAGGACCCGGCGTGGTCGCCCGACGGGACCTGGCTGGCCTACGCGTGCCCGGTGGCCCGGCAGACCACGATCATCAAGCTGTTCAACGCCGAGACCGGCGAGATCGCCCCCGCGACCGACCCCGTGCTGGTCGACCGGCGGCCCGCCTTCGACCCCGAGGGCCGCTACCTGTACTTCATCGGGCAGCGGGTGTTCAACCCGGTCTACGACGAGCTCCAGTTCGACCTGGGTTTCCCGATGGGCACCCGCCCCTACGCCGTCGCGCTGCGCGAGGGCATCGGGTCGCCCTTCGTGCCGGAGCCCCGGCCGCTCGACCACGAGGACTCCGAGGAGCCCGACTTCGAGATCCACACCGAGGGGCTGACCCGCCGGATCGTGGCCTTCCCCGTCGACGAGAACCGCTACCAGCGGATCGCCGGGCTCAAGGGCAAGGTCATCTACACGACGACCCCGGTGGTCGGCGACCACGGGTCCACCCTGCACTGCTACGAGTACGCCAAGCAGAAGGCCGAGGAGCTCGTCTCCGACCTGGCCGACTTCAGCCTCGGCCGCGACCACTCGACCCTGCTCTACCGGTCGGGCGACCGGCTGCGCGTCATCAAGGCCGGGGAGTCGCCGTCGGAGGACGACGAGACCGACCGCAACGACGGCTGGATCGACCTCGACCGCGTGAAGGTGTCGGTCGCGCCCGAGGCGGAGTGGCGGCAGATGTTCCGCGAGGCGTGGCGGCTCCAGCGCGAGAACTTCTGGGACGAGGACATGGCCGGCATCGACTGGGACGGCGTCTACGCCCGCTACCTGCCGCTGGTCGACCGGGTCGGCACCCGGGGCGAGTTCTCCGACCTGCTGTGGGAGCTGCTCGGCGAACTCGGCACCTCCCACGCCTTCGAGTCAGGCGGCGAATACCGCGACCGCCCCCACTACTGGCAGGGCAAACTCGGCGTCGACTGGCTGTACGAGGACGGCCGCTACATCATCGGCCGCATCGTCACCGGCGACCCCTGGGACCCGCTCGCGACCTCGCCGCTGAACCGCCTCGGGGTCGACGTGGCCCCCGGCGACGTCGTGGCCGCCATCAACGGGATGCCCGTCGGCCCGGACGCCTCACCCGGGCGGCTGCTGGTGAACCTCGCCGACGAGGAGGTCGAGCTGACCATCGAGCGCGACGACGAATACCACCTCGTGGTCGTCCGGGCCCTGTGCGACGAGCAGCCGGCCCGCTACCGCGACTGGGTCGACGCCAACCGCCGCCTCGTCCACGAGCACACCTCCGGCCGGGTCGGCTACGTCCACGTCCCCGACATGGGCCCGGAGGGCTTCGCCGAGTTCCACCGGGGCTTCCTGACCGAGTACGACCGCGAGGCCCTCATCGTCGACGTGCGCTTCAA
Source organism: Herbidospora yilanensis (assembly GCF_001570565.1). Taxonomy (GTDB): domain Bacteria; phylum Actinomycetota; class Actinomycetes; order Streptosporangiales; family Streptosporangiaceae; genus Herbidospora; species Herbidospora yilanensis. Next base: position 287,608 of record NZ_BBXE01000013.1, read on the forward strand.
CGGCGGGGGGAACGTGTCGGCGCTGCTGCTGGAGAAGTTGTCGCGGCGGCGGCTCGGCTACGACTTCCCGCGCTGGGGCGTGCCGGCGCCCTACCCCGACGAGTCGCCCCGCGGCCCCATCGTGGGCCTCACGAACGAGTGGGCCGGGTCCGACGGCGACATCTTCTGCCACACCTTCAAACTGCTCGGGCTGGGCACGCTGGTCGGGCGGCGCACGTGGGGCGGGGTCGTCGGGGTCTGGCCCCGCCACCGCCTGGCCGACGGGACGCTGACCACGCAGCCCGAGTTCTCCTTCGCCTTCGACGACGTCGGCTGGCGGGTGGAGAACTACGGCGCCGACCCCGACGTGGAGGTCGACATCACCCCGCAGGAGTACGCGATGGGGGTCGACGCCCAGTTGGAGCGGGCCGTCGAGATCGCCCTCGACCACCTCGACCGGACCCCCGCCCACACCGCCAACCCGGCCGACCGCCCCCGCCGGGTGGTGCCCACACTGCCGCCCCGGGTGGCCGCCTGGCGGGAAAGCGACGATCGCCGTGGTCGGGGTCGGCTAGCGTAGGCCGGGTGCCGCGCCTGCTACTCGTATCCCTGCTCTTGGTGACCGCCTGCTCTCCCGCGCCCGGTGGCGACGCGGCCGTCGGGAAGACGACGGTCGTGAAGACGGCCGTCGAGAAGGCGGCCCCGGCGAAGACCGCGCCGAAGCCGGTCAGCGTGCCCTCCGGTGTCACGACCGGCTATGTCGTGTACGACCGCGTCCAGAAGAAGATCACGGTCAGCAGGAACCCCCACAAACGATTCCGGTCCGCCTCCGTCGTGAAGCTGATGATCGCCATCGACCACCTGGAGCGGGTGCGGAAGCCCGACCTGGCCCTGCTCAAGCCGATGCTGCGGGTCAGCGACGACAACGCGGCGACGAGGCTCTGGTCGCTCGGCGGCCAGGGGAAGATCATCCAGCGGGTCGCGAAGAAGCTGAGGCTGACCGACTCGGGGCCGCCCCCGGCCGGCAAGCCCGGCTTCTGGGGCTACACCGCGATCAGCGCGCTCGACATCGCCAAGGTCTACCGCTACATCCTCGAAGAGGCCTCGCCCGCGGTCCGGAACACGATCATGGGCCACCTGCGGCAGGCCGGGCCCTGCGGCAGCGACGGCTTCGACCAATACTTCGGCATCCCACGCGGCGTCGCCCGGCCGTGGGCGGTGAAGCAGGGCTGGTCGGGCTACGGCTCGGTCCCGCCGGTCCGCTGCACGGGCAACGGCTCGACGGCCTTCTACCAGGCGCCGGCCCCGGTCGACTTCCGCAACGCCGTGCTGCACACCACCGGCGTCGTCGGCGCGGGCGACCGCTACATCGAGGTCGTCCTGACCACCCAGACCTCCCGCTGGTCCGACTCCGTCACGAAGATCACCCGGCTGGCCCGGGACGTCCACCGGGCGGCCCTCGCCCGATGAGACTGGGACGACGGGTCGCCGAGGCGGCCGAGATCGCGCTGGCGACCCGCAAATACGTGACGGTCGTCGACGTGCTGACGGGCCTGCGCTGGGTCCACCACCGCCACGTCGAAAGCTGGCGGCAGGGCCGGGCGGGCTCCCTGGAGGAACTCGCCGCCGTCGACGCCGCCCGCATGACCGACGCGGCGGCGCTGCTGGCCGAATGGGCGGGCGACAAGGGCCTGATCGCCGGAGAGACCGCCTACGTCTCCGGCAGCCGCGACCGCTCGGCGCTGCGCTTCACCCGCGACGGCTCCGAGGAGCAGGAGCGGAACTTCCACCGGCAGTGGATCAGCCCCGCGATGTCCGAGACGCGCCGCCGCCGCCTGGCCGAGACCCAGAACCGCCCGCCCGACCTGCGGGTACTGGTCTCCCAGGAGCCGTGGCGCTGCGCCGGCTGCCGCGACACCGGCCCCTACCTCATCATGGAAGACGCCTCGCCTCACTGCCTGACCTGCGCCGACATGGACCATCTGGTGATGCTCCCGGCCGGTAACGCGGCCCTCAGCCGCCGCGCCAAGAAGGAGAGCGGCCTGTCGGCCGTCGTCGTCGAATACAACCCGCGCCGCAAACGCTTCGAACGACGCGGCGTCCTCGTCGAGGAGGCCGCGCTCGCCCGCGCCGAGGAACTCTGCCTGGAAGACGAGGAACTCCGCGCCCGCCGCCGCGACCGCGACGCCGAACGCCGCGCCTGCCAGGACGTCGAGTTCCAGGCCCGGATGGCGGCCGAGATCCGGCGCCTGTTCCCGGGCTGCCCCCGCGCCGACGAGATCGCCGCCCACGCGGCGGTGCGCGGCAGCGGCCGTGTCGGACGCACGTCGGCGGCGAAGGTCCTCGACGAGTCGGCGATCACGCTGGCCGTGGTGGCGTCGGTCCGCCACAAGGACACGGCCTACGACGAACTGCTGATGAAGGGCGTGCCCCGGATGACGGCCCGTGCCCAGATCAGGGACCGGATCGAGGCGGTCCTGGAGTCGTGGCGGGAGGGCTGAGCCCGGCTCGGTGAGCGTTCGGGCGCCGGGCCTCGCGGTCGGCGCTGACGGTCCGCCTGCCGGTCACGAGCCGCCTCGTCCCCTGACCGAGCCGCCAAGGCTCCCGCCGTGACCGGTCGAGCCTGGTCTGCTCCGGAGCTGACCGGTCAGACGGACCTGACCCCGTCAGACCTGGGGGGAGGGCGCTCGTGCGTCAGCCTGCTCCGGACCTGACCCGGTCGAGCGCCTGTTCGGCCTCGGCGGCCAGGGTGGCGACGAGGTCCTCGGCCGAGGGGAGATCGCCGATGAGGTCGACGGCCTCCCCGGCCCAGACGGCGGGCGGGACGGCGCCGCTCGCCATGTCGTCCTTGGCGACCTGCCTGGTCTCCCCCGTGAGCTCGGCCTCTCTGCCGTGCCATCGGTCGATGTACGGGTGGGCGAGACTCCGGCCGTCGTACTTCTCCGGCCAGTCGACGCCCTTGACGATGTCGAGCACGCTGCTGCGCTCGGTCTGCCCACCCTGACTCTCGACGATGGCCGCGGTGATCGCGGGATCGACGATCGCCTCGGCGGTGGCCTGGAAGCGGGTGCCCAGCAGGGCCCCGGCCGCCCCGAGCACCAGCGCGGCGGCCACCCCGCGCCCGTCGGCGATCCCCCCGGCCGCCAGCACCGGCGTATCGCCCGCCAGGTCGACGACGGTGGGCACGAACGGCAACGTCGAGCGGCCCCTCCGCGCGCCGTGGCCGCCGCTCTCGGTGCCCTGGACCACGATGACGTCGGCCCCGGCGTCCAAGGCCTGCTTCGCCTCGGTCAGGTCGGTGACCTGGATCATCAGCAGTGCCCCCGCCCGCCTGATCGGCTGCAGGAACGGGGTCGGGTCGCCGAACGACAACAGCACCGCCGCCGGGCCGAACTCCAGGGCGTATTCGACCCCGGCCACGTCGGCCGCCCAGCACACGAACCCGACGCCCCACGGTTCCCGGGTGCTGTGGGCGACGATCGGCAACTCCCGTTCGAGCCAGTCGCGGACCCCGAATCCGCCGCCCACGAACCCGAACCCGCCACCGCGCGACACGGCCGCCGCCAGCTCCCCACCGGCCGAGAAGGCCATGGGCGCGGACACGATCGGCTGCCGCACCCCGACCAACCTGGTGAAACTCGTCGTCAATGCCATGTGATCATCATGACCCGGCGTCATTCGGGTACCGAGTAGCGCTCCTCGATCGGTTCTCCGCCGCGCCTTCCGTCGTTGAGGGAGGTGATCGCGCCGCTGAGGCGGTCGGCCAGGTGGGTGATGGCGGAGACGGTTCGGGTCGTCGGGTCGTCGTCGTCGCCGCCCATCGCCTTCGCCCGGCGGTAGGCCGCCTTCACCTCCTCCCACCGGACCTTCTGCTCGTCCGTCAGCACCCCCCGCAGTTCCGCCAGCTTGAGCAGGTTCGCCTCCGCGCCGGAGGTGAGGGTCTGCGCCTCACCCAGGTAGTGGTCGTCGATGACGCCCTCCAGCTCGGCGTCGGTCAGCACCGGCACCACCCGCTGGGCGAGCTTGTTCATGTTCCGGTACGACCCCTGCAGCAGGAACGGCGGCTCGGTCCGGCTGGCGTCGGATTGGGCGGCCGAGGCGATGTAGGCCCGGTTGTTGGCCAGCACCACCTCCTGCAGCCGCAACATCTTCCGCAACACGCTGAGGATCTGGTCGAGTTCGACCGTGCTGTAGGGATGCGAGAGCTGGTCGGCGCTGCCCTCGCCGCGCGCCAGCCGCACCAGCTTCTCGACCTCCCCGTGGTCGGACACCGGAGCCAGCACCGAGTTCGCCGTCAGCGCGTTCTCGATGTAACTCAACGCGAAAAGGTCGTCCTTGCCGCTCAGCACCTCGCCCAGGTTCCACACGTCGGCGCGGTTGGCCAGCATGTCGGGCACCCGGAACACCTGGCCCGACTCGGTGTACGGGTTGCCGGCCATGCAGACCGCGAAGCGTTTGCCCCGCAGGTCATACGTCCGGGCCGTGCCGTTCCACACGCCTTCCATCCGCCGCTGCGCGTCGCACAGGGAGATGAACTTCTGCAAGAGCTCAGGGGAGGTGTGCTGGATGTCGTCCAGGTAGAGGAGCACGTTGCTGCCCATCTCCAGGGCGAAGGAGATCTTCTCCACCTCCGACCGGGAGGTCGCGTCGGGGGCGTCGGCGGGGTCGACCGAGGTCACCTCGTGCCCGAGGGCGGGACCGTTGACCTTGACGAAGACCAGGCCCAGGCGGCTGGCGACGTACTCCATCAGGGTCGTCTTGCCGTATCCGGGCGGGGAGATCAGCAGCAGCAGGCCCATCCCGTGGTCGAGCTGCTTGGCCAGGTTGTCGCCGATCAGCGGCAGGTACACCTGGTCGATCAGGGCGTTCCGGACGAAGGAGTCCATGACCTTGGGGCGGTATTCGTCCAGGCGCAGGCGTTTCTTCTCGGCGGCGACCAGTTCGGCGCGGCGGCGCTGGTAGTCCCGGTACGCCGGGACCCGCTCCGCCCGGAAGATCCTGGTCCGGGCGAGGAACTCGTCGAGCCGGATCTCCATCGACCGCCCCCGGATGCGGGGGTGCGCGCCGAGCAGCCCTTCGACGACGCCGTCCAGCGTGGCGGCCGACTCGTAGCGCGGCAGGTCGCACAGCAGGAGCGAGACGACTTCCGGCGAGACCTCACCCTTGCCGAAGGCGGCCAGCCAGGCCCGCGCGAGCTGGATGCGGGCGGGCAGGTCCAGTGTCGACAGTTCGGCGGTGAACGCGGCGAAACGTTCGGGTCCGAGGGCTTCGCGGAAGGCGTCGAGGAAGGACCGGGCCGCCGTGGAGGTGACGAATCCCGCTGGCGGGGAGGCGAGTTCCTCGATCAGGTAGTCGGCGGCGAGGGAGGCGGGTCCGTCGAGACAACCATGGGCCTCGATCGCCGAAGCGAGCTCCTCGGCCAGCGTGTTCAGCGCCTCGGTGCCACCGCCGAACAGTTCCCTGGCCCGAGTGAGGGACTGGGCCCTGATCTCCCACGTCGCCGAGGGGTTGCCGTGCGCCCAGAAGAACTGCGCCGTCGCGCGTGCCGACGGCAGGTGGCGCAGCAGGCCGGCCGAGGCGTGCAGGCGGGTCACGACGTCGAGGATGCGCACGGTGTCGTGGTCGTGCACGCCGCGCTCGTAGCCCTCGTCGTAGCGTGACTCCGCGGCCCGTCGCACGGCCTCCGCGGGATCCCCTTCGACGGGGAACAACGACGCCGCCAGATATTCGGCCCGGTAGACCTCCGTCGTCTCCGACACGAGCAGTTGGTCCCAGAAGTGCCGGGTGTCGTCGAAGCCGGTCACGGGGGCGCGGTAGTCGGTGCCGGTGACGGCGAACGACAACGATCCCTCGTGGGGCACCAGGGTCAGGTCGAGCGGCTGGGTGTTGACGGCGAACCGGTGGCGGCCCAGTTTGACCGTGTCGCCGTCGAACAGGTCGGTGCGGTCCTTGAGGGCGCGGCCGGCCTCCTGGCGGGCGGCGCGCACCCGGCCGTCGAGTTCGTCGGCGCGGACCGGATCGCCGAGTTCCCGCAGGTCGGCCGCCACCGCGCGGAGCTTCGCCACCATCGGGTCGGCGGCGAAGTAGGCGTTGACCTCGTCCAGCGAGGCCAGCGTCGCGGAGCGGCGGCGCACCGTGCCGAGGATGCGGTCGGCCGACTCGGCGAGGCGGTCGGCCCGCCGCGCCCGGTCGTCGAGGAGGGTCTGCTTGCGGGCCGAGAAGGCCTCGTAGACCTCTTCGCGTTTGCGTTCGAGCTGTGCGAGGAAGTCGTCGAACTCGCCGAAGCGCGACTCCAGGCCTTCGATCTGGAGCAGCAGCCGGCCGAGGCGCTCGTCGCACTTCTCGGGGGTGTCGGCGCCGGTCAGCCCGGCCGTCACGGCCTGGCCGAGGAGGCCGAACTCGGCGGCGAACTCGGCCCGGCCCTCGGCGTCGAGCAGTTCGCGCCGCCGCGCGTCGAGGGTGGCGCGCACGCGGTTGATCTCGGCGAGGACCGCGCCGACCTTCTCCAGGATGACGGTACGGGCGGTCGCCTCGACCTCCAGCGTGCCGACCACCTCGATCAGCGCCTCCAGCCCGTCGGACTGGGCGGCCAGCCGCTCCGACAGCGGCGCCGAGAGGGCCACGGTCGTGATCGCCTCGGCCTCCTCCGCGAGCGCGGAGACCGTGGCGTGGAAACCGGCGAACGCGTCGTCGCGTTGCAGGTCGGCGACCACCTGGGCGGCGGTCTCGGTCACCTGCCGCGCCACGGCCGAGGCGAGCGCGTCGAGGGCCGGGAGGTCGGCGTACCGGCGTTCGCGCAGTGTCACCAGGTGGCCCTGGGTCTGCCGCAGTTCGGCCAGCCGGGTGACGCCGGTCGAGCGGATCCCGGTGAAGCGGTCGCGGGCCTCGGCCACCGCCCGGGCGGCGTCCTCGGTCAGGCGCTGCACGTTCTCGAACTCGTCGAGCACCTGCTCCGCCGTCGCCCGCAGGGCCGCCAGCGGCTCGGCGAGGTCGTGTTCGCCGAGCCAGTGGTAGGCGTCGGAGATGCGGTCGCAGCCGGCGATCAGCGCCTCGAAGACGGCCTGCGCGGGCGCCATCTCGCCGACCATCCGGGCCACCGACAGGCAGTCGGAGATGCCCCTGACCAGCTCCCCGTTGCCGATGCGCTCCAGCGGGCCGGTGCCGACCGGGGTGGCCGACTCGACCGCGAACGGGGTGTCCCACACCTGCATCGGGTGCACCCGCGACGGCTCGTCGGAGGTCCCCCGGAACACCACCAGCGTGCCGTCGTCGAACAACGAGTAGCCGTGACACGGCAGCGGGTTGGCGACCTCCTTGCGGATCACGTTGTACGGAAGCAGGAGGTATCGCCCCTCCTCCCGCGCGTGGAAGACGTAGAGCACGTCCTCCTCGCCCTGGATGGCCCGCTCGAACTCCAGCGCCGCCACGTCGGTCTCGAACGTCTTGGCCACGCCGGTCGTCAGGTAGTAGCCGCCGGGGAAGATGACCCCCTGGTCCTCGGGGAGCCGCCGGCAGGCCTGCCCGATCCCGTCGAGCCTGGTCACGCTCCTGGTACGGGTGTTGAAGACCAGGTAACGCCAGTCGGTCTCCTTGTAGGGCCGGATCTTGAGCAGGATCAGCGGCCCGACCCGCGCGTGGAACACGTCGGCGTCGGCGAGGCTCTGGAGCCGCTCGGTGACCGGTTCGGAGTAGACGCCCTCCCCCGACTCGGTGTTGTTCTCGACCTTGATGGTCAGGTCGCCGCCGACGGTCTCGACGAACAACTCGCCGCCGATGGAGATGTGCGGGTGCCGCCCGAGCACGTGGTCGTCGCGGGTGGTCTCGACCCACTCGAAGTCGTGGGAGGGCGGCAGGACGTGGTCGCGCTCGCCCCGCGAGTCGAGATAGGACAACGCGCCGTCGGCCGCCATCGTCCAGCGCAGCACCCGGACGTCCTGCGGCCCGGTCTGGAAGATCGCCAGGAGCTTGCCCTCGATCTTCCGCAGTTGCAGCAGCCGGGTGTCCTTGTAGTAGCGGTAGAGCTCGGCGAAGTCCTTCTCGAAGGCCGGGTCGCCGAGCACGCTCTCCGAGCCCGAGAAGGTGAAGGCGTCGCCGTCGCGGGAGAAGCGGTGGAAGGAGAAGACGTCGGAGACGCTGGTCCGCGGGCGCAGGCCGATGAACACGTTGTAGCCGAAGATCATGGTGTCGCCGGCGGAGACCACGTCCCGGGGCACGCAGTTGTTCTCGGTGCGGATGCGCTCGGTTCCCACCAGCCGCATCTCCGAGCCGCCGAACACCGCGAGGCGCCGGGTGTTGAGCTCCCCGGCCCGGCCGGCCAGTTCCTTGGCCTGCTCGGCCAGCCGGGCGCGGAGGATCTCGTAGGTGCCGGCGTCGAGCCCGGTCATCCCCAGGGTCACTTCTCGACCGGGGTGATCGCCGGGCCGCCGCCGTTCTTCATGAGGGTGGCGAGGAACGCCGACACGGTCATGTCACGGACGGCGCCCGAGTCGACCCCGGACACGATCTTGGCGAGGTCGGCGCTGAGACTGGCGTCGCCGTTCAGGTAGGGGTCGGCGAGGGTGCGGGCCACCTCGGAGTTGTCGACGAAGCCGTCGATGCTCTTGCCCATGGTCACCGCGCCGACGAGCTTGTCGAAGAAGACGCTGTCGCCGCCGACGATGTCGATGTTGGCCTTCGACAGACCGGCCGACAGGACCTCGGCCTGCGCCTCGGCGACCCTGCGGTGCACCTCGACCCCGGCCAGGCGGATCTCCTTCTCGGCCTCCAGCCGCAGGCGGTACTCCTCGTGGACGCGGCTCGCGTCGGACATCGCGGCCAGCGCGGCGGCCTTCTCGGTGAGACCCTCGGCCTCGGCCTTCAGCTTCTCGCCGACCATCATCGCGGCGGCCACGGCCTTGGCCTGCTCGCCGTCGGCCTCGGCCTTCAGCCGCTCGCGGGTGCCCTCGGCCGACGCCATGGCCTTCTCGCGTTCGACGATCGCCTCGGCCTTGCCGACCTTCTCGATCGCGGCGGCCGTGCGCTCCTTGACCTGCACCTCGGCCAGGCCCGTCGCGGCGGCCTCGGCCTGCACGCCCTCGGCGAGGCGGATCTTGGCGCGGGCGTCGAGCTCGGCGGCCTGCTGGCGCGACTCGGCCAGCACCAGCGCCTCACGCGCCCTGAACTTCGACGCGGCCTCGGCGGCCTCGGCGGCCTTGATGTCCTTGACCAGGTTCTCCTGCGCCTCGGCCTCGGCGGCGATGATGACCGACTGGCGGGTGCGCTCGGCCTCCTCGACGACGCGCAGGCGCTTGATCTGCTCCTCCTGCTCGGCCACCGTCTTCTCGACCGCGATGCGCTCGCGCATGACCTCGGCGATCGAGCGCTTCTCGACCTCCAGTTCCTTCTCCTTGGCGATGCGCGACAACTCGGTCTCCCGCTCCCGGGCGATGACCTCCAGCAGGCGGTCCTTCTCGATGCGCTCGCTCTCGATGGCGATCACGCGCTCGCGGTTCTTCTCGGCGACGGCGACCTCGCGGGCCTTGTTCTCGCTCTGGACGCCGATCTGCTCGTCGGTCTTGATCGCGGCGGCCTGGGCCTTGAGGCGCTCCTCGGCGCGGACCCGGGAGATCTCCGCCTCCTCGCGGGCCCGCATGGTCTCGACCTCGCGCTTCTGCTTGATCTCGGCGTCGGCCTGGCGGCGCTCCAGTTCGAGGATGGCCTCCCGGGCGTCGACGTTCTGCCGGGTGATCTCCTTCTCCTCGTTGCGCTGGAACTCGTTGGTCCGCACGTGCTCGATCGCGGTCAGCTCGGTGATCTTCCGGATGCCCTGGGCGTCGAGGATGTTGGCCGGGTCGAGCTTGGACAGCGGCGTCTGCTCCAGGTAGTCGATGGCCGCGTCCTCCAGCGAGTAGCCGTTGAGGTCGGTGCCGATGACGCGGATGATCTGGTCGCGGAACTCGTCGCGCTGGGTGTAGAGGTCGACGAAGTCGAGTTGCTTGCCGACGGTCTTGAGCGCCTCGGAGAACTTGGCGTTGAACAGGGCCTGGAGGGTCGACTCGTCGCTGGCCCGGGCGGTGCCGATGGCCTGGGCGACCTTCACGACGTCCTCGGCGGTCTTGTTCACCCGCACGAAGAAGGTGATCTTGATGTCGGCGCGGATGTTGTCACGGCAGATCAGGCCCTCGTGGCCGGACCGCTCGATCTCGATGGTCTTCACCGAGATGTCCATGAACTCGGCCTTGTGCAGCACCGGTAAGACCACGGCGCCGGTGAAGGTGACGTCGACCCGGCGCACCTTCGACACGATCAGGGCCTTGCCCTGCTCGACCTTGCGGAACAACCGGCTGACCACGATCACCAGTGCGATGACGACGATCAGGACGACCGCGATGAGTATGCCGGCTCCCGCCGAGATGACGTCCATGACTACAGGCCCCCTTCGTAAGGCATGACCCAGAAGAACTCGCCTTCCGCGTCATATTGGAAGATCAGCGCGGCCCCGCCCGCGCGGAAGACGTCGACGCCGGTCTGGCGCACCTGGATGACCGAGGTCGAGCCGTCGACGGCGCGGATCTCGGCCTGACCGAAGTCGGTGGAGACCGACTGGGTTCTGATGACGCAGATCTGCCCGACGAAGTCGTGCCGTGAGGGCACCTTCTCGGGCGCGGGCGTGAGGCGGCGTACCAGGAACGCGGCCCCGAGGCCCAGGACGAGCGCGGCGGCCAGGACCACCCAGCCGAGCGCCGGAAACAGCACGGATCCGGCCAGCGCGGCGAACCACCCCGTGGCCACGAACCCGGAGACCTCGGCCGCGGGCAGACCGTCGAGGTCGACCACGCCGAAGGCCACGAGCAGCCAGAACCCGATGACGACGATCAGCGCGAAGCTGAACAGGACAGCCGGGAAGCCTAATGCGGCGTCCACGAAATCGCGCAACTTCTATCCCCTTTACGGCATTTGCGCCGTCCCCTCTTGCAAACGTGGAATCTATCAGCGCGGTTCCGCAGGGAATAGGGTTATTTATGCCGTACGCCCCCGCCGCGCGACGGCCCAAACCCCCAGCGCCGCCAGCGCGGCGATCTCCGTGAACACCAGCCCGCGCTCGACCGCCCCGAGCCCGACCGGCATGGCCCGCCACCAGGGGATCCCGTCGCGGGCGGCGGTGTAGCCGACCAGCACGATCCCGGCGATCCACCCGACGGCCCCGAACCCGAGCGCCGCCGCCACCTTCGCCATCGTGTCGCGCCACGGCCGGGCCAGCAGCAGCACGGCGACCGGCAGGCAGACGAAGGCCACCACGCTGCCGACGCGGTGCACCGAGCCGGAGAACGACGGCCCGACGGACCAGTCGTGCTTGGGGAAGGTCGCCACGACCAGCAGCCCGAGGCTCCACCCGGCCAGGGCGACCAGGCCCAGCGGCCGGGCCCGGCGCTGCGCGGCGAGGGTCGCCCCGATGCCGAGCGACCCCAGCGCGATCAGCGCCACCGAGACGCCGAACAACCAGGCGTGCTCGCCCAGTTGGTGTTCGCTGATCGTCCGGCGGGCCAGGTCGATGCCCGAGGAGAACTCCAGGGTCAGGATGGCGGCCGCGGCCACGGTGATGGCACCGAGACCGGCCTGGGCGGGAACGCGCATGCTCTCTAAAATGCCACCATGCTCGTGGTGCAGCGGGTGCTGACTCGCTGGTCCAAGGCCGGTCGCGGTGCGGCCGCGGCCACGCTGCGGGGGTCGCTGCCGGATCGGGTGCCGCTGCCGGCCTGCACGGGAGACGCCGTCTTCCACGACGTGGTGCTCTCACCGCGCGCCGAGACGCTCCGGGAGCTGACCCTGCCCGCGACGGTGGCCGGCCTGCGCATCCGGCCCGGCGGCCGGGTGTCCCGGGCCCCCGTGCTCGCCTCCCATCCACGCGACCGGCGTCCGGTCGACCTGTTCACCCTGGCCCCCGGCCAGCGGGCGCGTTACCGGGCCAACTTCCGCTTCAGCGGATACGGCCTGGAGTGGCACTACGAACAGTGGACGGTCACACTGGCCCACGACGTCGGCCTGGAAGGCGCGTTCGACCACGAGGTCGACGACCGGGTCAGGCTCTATCCCTGAGGGTCTTCAGGGCGCGGTCGGCGTGGTCGGTCATCATGACCTCGTTGTGGATGACGTCGAGGACGCGGAAGTCGGTGCCGATGACGAAGGTGATCCGCCGGGTGACGAACGGCCCCACGGCGACCGAACGGCGCACCCCCATCTGCTTGGCCACCAGACCGTCCTCGTCGGACAGCAGCGGGTAGTCGAGCCGGTTGGCCTCGGCGAACATCTTCTGCCGTTTCACCTTGTCCTTGCTGATCCCGACGCGGACCGCTCCAGCGGATTTGAATTCGGCGGCCAGGTCACGGAAGTGACAGGTCTCGGCGGTGCACCCGGAGGTCATCGCCGCCGGATAGAAGAAGAGCACCACGGGCCCTTCCTTGAGGAACTCGCTCAGGCGACGGGTCTCCCCGTTCTCGTCCGGAAGCGCGAAGTCCGCGACGAGTTCACCGATATTCATGCCTCACTTTCTACCAGTGCGGGGTGTCGGGAATCATCCGCCCGAACCACCACATCCGCCCAATCCTGCGGCCGGACCTCCTCGGCGTACCGCTCGAAGGCGGGCAGGGTCCATTTCTCCTCGGTACGCCGCTCCAACGCCTTCTTCGACAGGCTCAGGTGGACGGAGAAGTCGATCGGCAACCCCTGCCCGAGGAGCAGCGGCCCGTCGAGGACGACGACGGCGTTCTCCGGGAGGACCTGGTAGGGCGCGCGGGTGGCCCGGTCTCTGACCGGGTCCCACAACGAGGGGACGACCCGGCCGGTGCCGCCCGGTTCGAGCGGCTGGAGGACCTCCCGCGTCAGGCCCTTCACGTCGAGCCAGCCGTCGTAGTAGGAGTCGGGGTCCTGCCTGCCGAACTCGTAGCGGAGCGACGCGGCTCTGAGGAAGTCGCGGGCCGACACCCTGAGGACGTGCCGGTGGACCCTCAGCCGCGCCGCGATCCGGTCGGCCAGCTCCCCCGGCCGGGCCGCGTCGGCACCGTCGACGGCCACTCGCACCCACCCGGGCCGTTCGGAGATCGTCTCGGCCAGTTCCGTGACGAGCCCCTCGACGGAGACCGGTCGTACACCCATCAGGCCATCATGCCCCGGTGGGGAAGTCTGCTGACAATATGGGGGCAGTACCCCCATGTATGGGGGGAACCTCCCCCCAATACTGCTGGACGTGAGCGATTCGGCCGACCTTCCGCAGTTCCCCGGTGTCCTGGACACCGTGCGCGCCTGGCTCTCCTCCGCCGATCCCCGGCCCCTCGTGCTGACCGGGCCGCCCGGCAGCGGCACCGCGGCGTTGCTGGCCCGGCTCGGCGAGCACCTCGCCGGAGAGCCGTCCGTCGTCGTCCGCGACGACCTCTGCGACGACCCCGCCCGGTTGCCGGCGCGGCCGGGTCTCCGCGTGATCACCCGGGCCCGCCGCCGGCACGACGGGCTGCTCTCCCTTCCGGTGCGGCCCCTGCGCGGCCACGGCCCCGACAGCGAGGTGGTCCGGTACTTCCTGCGGTGCCTGCGCCGCCACGACCCGACCGCCGTCGTCGCGGCCGAGGACCTGTCCCAGGTGAGCGAGGTCTGCGCGGCCTCGTTCGGGCTGTCCGCCGACGTCGACCTGCTGGCCGGGCTGGTCGCCCGCTACGGCCTGGCGGCCGTGCGCGACGCGGTCGCCGAGGACCACCAGCGCACCCGGCTGGCCGGGCTGCTCGGCGACGCCCACGGCCACCACGACCTGAGCGGCGACGAGATGGTCGTGCTGGCCTCGATCCTGGCGCTGCCGGGCGGGGCGAGCGAGAACGTGCTGCGCCACTCGTTGCCGCGGTGCGACATCGGCGGGCTGACCGCCTCCCTGGTCGAGCGCGGCCTGGTGGTGCGCGCCGAGCCCCGGCGCTGGCACCTGCGGGTGAGCGGCTTCCCGGCGGCGAGCTGGTGCGCCGCGCGGCCGGAGGTGTCGCTCGACGCGATCCGCCAGGCGCAGGCCGACTACCTGTCGGGCCAGGTCGCGCGGCTGGCCGCGGGTGTCTTCACCGACCACCAGCGGGCCGTGTTCGCCGAGTTCGACCACGAGCGGCGCAACCTCAACGCCGCCGTCGCCGAACTCGTCGGCGGCGGCCGGTACGCCCAGGCCGTCGCCCTCATGCGGGACGCCCTGCCGTTGCTGGCCCGCACCTCCGGCGTGGCCGGGCTGCTGCCGCACCTGCTGCCGGTCATCCGCAGGTACGCGCCCGCGACCCCGGCCGAACGGCACACGTTGTCGCGGCTGGCCGTGCGGGTGTTCGCGGCCGGAGGGGAACAGGAGGCCGCCGCCGTCTGCTTCGACGCGCTGCCGGAGACCGACCCGGACGTGCCGCTGCTGGCGGCCCTCGTGCACGCCGTGCCCGACCCGGAGGAGCTGGCCGCCTGCGTGCGGACCGCCCGCGAACAGGGCGACGCGGTCCGGCTGGGCGAGTCGGTCGGCGAGTACGTCGCCTGCCTGGCCCGGCTGCGCCGGTTCGACCGCGCCGACGCCGAATGCCGTACCGCCCTGTTCGAGGCGATGTGCGGCGGGGACGACCACGCCGCGGCCTCGTTGCTGCTCTGGCGCGCGGCCGCCGCCACCGCCCTGGCCACCGGCGACAGCCGCCTGTACGTCGAACGGGCCCTCGCCAAGCTGCTGCCCCTCGGCCCGGCGGCGGCCATGTCGGCCATCGCCGCCGTGGTCGACGGACGCCACCAGCGCGACCTCCAGCAGAGCGCCGTCGACCTGGCGATGGTCGCCGGGTCGCTCGGCCGGGCCTGCGCGGCCGAGACGGAGCGTCCGGTCGAGGTCGGCGGGCTGCTGACCGGGCGCATCGGCGTCCGGCCGCTGCGCCGCTGGGTGACGGCGGGAGAGGGGGTCGACCTCGCCGACCTGCTGTGCGAGATCCTCCAGCGCAGGTTCGGCGACGACCCGGCCGCCCCCCGGCCGGTGCCGCAGGGCTCCGTCGACCCGAGGGTGCTGCGGGAACGGTCGCGGCTGACCGCCCGCGAGTCGGAGGTCGCCGGGCTGGTCGCGACCGGCCTGACGAACAAGCAGATCGCCCGCCGGTTGCGCATCTCCGAGTGGACGGTGGTCAACCACCTGCGCCAGGTGATGCGCAAGCTCGACTGCGCCTCCCGGGTCCAGGTCGCCCGCTGGGTGCACGATCTGGAGGCCGGGTCAGCCCGTCTCGAACCGGCCGACGGCGACGGTGTGCAGCAGGGCCGGGTCGACCAGCGAGGCGAAGTCGGCCGTGACGAGGTCGGCGTCCAGCGCGGCCAGCAGCCCGAGGTGCCGGTCGACGTACTCCGGGGGGTCGATGCCGCACGAGAGGAGTTCCGCGTACTGCTGGGTCACGGCCAGGGTGGACTCGTACAGTTCGGGCGCGGCGGCGAGCATGCGGTCCCTGACCCGCGTGACCAGCCCCCCGTCGACGTCACCCTCGCGGAGCTGCGTTAACACCCGGGTGATCGCCTCGGCGGCGGCGGGGGCGCGGCCGGCGTCCACGAAGCCGCTGACGATGAACACCCCGCCGGAGAAGAACGGCATGAACCGGGCCTCGATGCCGTAGCTGGCCCCCATCCGGCCGCGCAGTTCGCGGTTGAGCAGGGAGTCGGGGCCGCCGCCGAGCAGTTCGCCCGCGACCCGGGCCGACGGCCAGCGCGGGTCGAGCCGGTCGACCGCGAAGCCGCCCAGCACGAGCCGGGTCTGGGGGCCGCCCCGGCCCGGCCGGTGCGTGCGGCCGGGCGTGTCCGCCGGGAGCGGCGGGACGTCGGCGAGGGGCAGGTCGTCCCCGGCGGGCACGCCGGCGAACGCCTTCGCGGCGGCGTCGGCGGCGCCGGTCCCGGCCAGGTCGCCGGCCACGACCAGGGTCATCCGGGCGGCGCCGGGCACGACGGCGGCGACGTCGTCCAGGGTCAGCGTGCGCCAGACCGCCTCGGTGCCGCCGAGCGGGCGGCCGTACCGGGAGCCGGGGGCCAGCACCGACTCGTGCACGAGTTTGTTGCCGAGCGCGATCGGGTCGTCGGACTCCATGGCCCGTTCGGCCACGACCTGGCGGCGCAGCGCCTCGAACGAGCGGGCCGTCGGCGTGAAGGGGTGCACCATCGCGGCCATCGCCTCGAACAACCGGGGCAGTTCGGCGGCCGGGCAGTCGCCCATGACGATCGGGCCCCGGTGCCCGCACCGCGTGGTGACCATCCCGCCCGCCAGGGCGAGGTCGCCGACGGTCCCGTCGCGGTGGTGCGGCGCGTCGGCGTTGAGCAGCGCCGCGTACGCCGCCACCACCCCCTCGGTCTCCGGGCGTTCGACCGCCGTGGTCGGCAGCAGGATCGACAGGGCGGCGGTGGCGACGTGCCGTCCGGGCATGTCGGCGAGCAGCACCCGCAGGCCGTTGTCCAGCGTGAACGTCTCCGGCTGCGGGAAACGCCAGGTCACAGGATCCATGAGGGTTCTCCGGCGGCGTGGAAGGCGACGACCGACGGCCGTGCCATCGGCCCGGCGGCCAGCGCGGCCACCTCGGCGTTGGTGACCCGGCGGACGGCGTCGAGCCGCGTGGTGACCCCGGCGGCGTCGCCCGACCAGGCGTGTTCCCGGCACAACTCCTCGGCGAGTGTGCGGGCGGCCCCGAGGGCCCCGAGTTGTTCCCTGATGCGCAGGGCCTTGGCGGCGGCCAGCACGTCGGGCGGCAGCCCGTCGCGGGCCACGGCGGCCAGACGGGCGGCGACGTCCCGTTCGAGCGCGGCCAGGTCGGCCGAGGCCGGGACCGACAGCTTGACCAGGCCGATCGACGGGCCGAGCGCGCACCGGGCGTGCTGGCCGAGCGCGCCGAGCAGGCCGGGCCGCGAGCCGAGCACCGACCAGGGGGCGCTGGCCAGCGCCGCCATCACCACCTCGGCGGCGGCCGATCCCGGCGGCAGGGCGAAGGTCAGCCGCACCATGGACGTCGGCTGGCCCTCCTCGACGTCCTCCCGCGCGCCCAGCGGCTCCCCGGTGACCGGCGGCGGGGCCGGCCGGCCCGAGGGAAACCCGGCCAGGTGGTTCCCGGCGATCTCCACGGCCGCGTCGGGGTCGGCCGCGCCGACGACCGACACGACCAGCCGGTCGGCGCCGTAGTGGGCCTCCACGAACGTGGCCACGTCGTCGGGCGTCACGGCGGCGACCTCGGCGGGGTCGCCGACCGGCGGGCGGCCCGCCGGGTGGTCGCGCCCGAATAACAACCGCAGGCCGCGCCGCAGCCCCGACCCGAACCGGCCGGGTTCGTCGCGTTCGCGGATCTCCTCCAGCACGATCCGGCGGTGTCCCGCCAGCACGTCCCCGGTCACGCCGCGCCGGCCGCGCCGCACCCGGTCGCCGGCCTCGGCCAGCATCGCCGGGAGGGTGACCGCCGGGCCGGTCGCCACGTAGTTCGTGGACTCGTAGCCGGTGGTGGCCTGCGCCGAGCCGTTCTCGGACATGACGTGCTCGACCACGTGAGCCAGGCCCGACCTGCCGATGGGGTCGTGCAGGGAGCCCGCGCCGTGCCAGGCGTTGACCGCGACGAAGCCGAGCCCCGGGTCGGGCCGCACGACCAGGGTCGCGCCGCCCGGCAGCCGGCGGGTGACCAGCCCGTCCATCACGCGCCCACGGGGGCGGGGGCCGCCTGGGCGTGCACGAACGCCTGGTAGGCGGGGCTGGCCGACGACAACGTGCCGTGGTCGCCCACGGCGGTGACGCGGCCGGCGTCGACGACCACGATCGTGCCGGCCGCGGCGACCGTCGACAGGCGGTGGGTGACCATCACCACGGCCCGGTCGCGGCCCAGGTCGGCGAGCAGGTCGGTGAGCCGCCGTTCGTTGACGCCGTCCATGTGCGCGGTCGGTTCGTCGAGCAGCAGGATCTCGGCGTCGGTCAGCAGGGCGCGGGCGATGGACAGGCGCTGCTCCTCGCCGCCGGACATCTGGTCGCCCGCGCCGAGCACCGCGTCCAGCCCGGCGGGCAGGGCGCGCACGGCCTGCTCCAGGCCGACGTCGCGCAGCGCGGTCCACAACTCGTCGTCGGACGGGGCGTCCGACCGGCCCAGCGTCAGGTTCTCGCGCACGGTCATGGACAGGATCGCCGACCCCTGCTCGACCAGGGCGACCCGGCGGCGGGCCTCGGCTGTCGGCCACTCGTGGAGGGGCGCGCCGAGGAGCTCCACCCGCCCGGCGTCGGTCTCGACGAAGCCCTCCACCACGTTGAGCAGAGTCGACTTGCCCGCTCCCGACGGTCCGACGATCGCCAGCACCCCGGTGCGCGGCACCTCAAGAGACACCCCGTCGAGCACCGGCTTGCCGCCGAGCGACACCACGACGTCCGAGAGCCGCAGCGCCGGCGCGCCCGGCGTCACCTCGGGCGCGCGGGCCGCCCCGGCCGGTTCGGTCTCCGCGCCGAGCACCTCGTCGACCCGCCGCGCGGCGGCCTTGCCGACCGCGATCCTGCCCGCGCCCTGCGCCAGCGCCATCAGCGGGTTGACGAGCTGGAACAGGTACATCAGGAAGGCGATGAACGCCGTGGTCTCCAGCGCGCCCGAGGCCAGGCGCACCCCGCCCACGGCGAGCACGCCGATGATGGCGACCTGCTGGCCCAGGCCCATCAGCGGGCTGATCGCCGCCTGGGCCCGCGCCGAGCGCACCGCCGACGCCGCCGCCTCGCCGATCTCGTTCTCCAGCGGGGCGATGGCCCGGTCCTCCGCCCGGTACGCCTTGACCGTCGTCACCATCGTGAACACCGACTGCGCGGCCTGGGCCAGCCGGCCGAGCGCGGCCTGCTGCGCCTCGGCCGCCCGGCGCATGCCCGCCAGGAAGGCCCTGATGGCGATCGCGGCCACGACGAACGTGCCGACCGTCACGGCCAGCATCACCCAGTCGAGGATGCCCATCACGATCAGGTACGCCGTCACCATCACCGCCGAGACCGGCATGACCGTGACGCCCGTGTCGGTGATCGCGCGCATCTGGGCGGCGTCGGGCCCCATCCGGGAGACCACCTCGCCCACGCCGATCCGCCGGATCACCGGCACCCGCAGGCGCACCGCCCGGCGCACCACGGCCAGGCGCACGTCCTCGATGGCCCGTTCCCCGGCCGCGCTCAGCAGGTAGGACGACCAGCCTCCGGCGAACGCCCCGGCCAGCACGATCACGACGAGCTGCGCCACCGGCCAGACGACGTCCCCGCCCGTCCCGCCGATCACGCCCAGGATGCGGGCGATCAGCAGCGGCGTGACGATCCCGGCCGCGGCCGAGACCAGGGCGAGCACCACCGAGGCGGCCAGCCGGCCCCGCCGCGCCCTAACCGACCGGGACAACAACCCGAGTGTCGGCGACTCCGCCATCGGACCCTCCCCTCGCGCGCACGGCGGCGAAGATCTCGCGCAGGTCGCGCATGCACTCGTCCTGGCCGTACATGTTGTTGACCGAGCTGGGGTTGACGACCACCTCGTCCACCCCCAGGTCGTGGTACTTGGCGATCTCGTCGGCGATGTGGTCGGGGTCGCCGTAGACGTACACCCCGGCCTGGACGAGTTCCCTGGCGCCCGACACCGGGTCGGAGGCGTCCACGTCGAGGCCCGCCCTGCGCAGCATGTCGGTGTAGTGGGGGGCCGACAGGTGGCTGATGCTGCCGTACTGGGCCAGCAGGTTGGCCGACCGGCCGGGCCGGGCGACGGCCGCGTGCACGACCGACACGATGCGCGGCGGCGGCTGCACCCCGGCCGCGCCCTGCGCGACGGCCGGCATGACGACGTCCTCGATGTACTTGAGCGGCGTCAGCCACGTCATCGCGAGGTCGCCGCAGCGGCCGGTGACCCGGGCCATGGCGGGCCGCAGCACCCCCGCGCCGATCTCCACCGGCGGGCAGTCCATCGGCGGCAGCGCGGCGTCGACGGTGAAGTGCTCTCCCTTGTGCCGCACGTGCTCGTTGCGGGCCAGCCGGCGGGCGACGTCGATGAACTCGCCGACGATCGCGGCCGGTCTGGCGTACGGCTCGCCGCGCAACTGCGTCACGTACTGCGGGTAGGCGGCGCCGTAGCCGATCGCCACCGGTTGTCCCATGAGCCGGGCCAGCGACCGGGCCTGCAACGCCGCGTCGTACGGGTGGCGCAGCACGATCAGCCCGACGGCCATGCCGATCGAGATCCGGCAGCCCGTCCCGGCCAGGTAGGCGACCGCCGGGTGGGACTCGATCCGCAACGACTGCCCGAGCCACAACCGCGCCGCGCCGATCTCCTCGGTCAGCCGGCCGTACGGGACGATCGTGTCCGGGTCGGTCGGCTGGTGCGGGAACATGAACGACACCTTGCGCGAGCTCACGACGCCACCTCCACCAGCGGGCTGTCGGCGTTGCGGTGCGGCGCGAGCGGGTCGGCGTTCGCCTCGGCGAGCGCCTCGGCGACGGCCTCGGCCAGGTCGCGGCCGTCGAACAGGTGCCGCGCCACGCCGTCGGCGACCGCCATCGTGCGGTGCTGGCCCAGGCTCATGCGGTCCCATCCGGGCCGGGTGTCGCGCGGCTCCCAGCCGTACGCGACGCCGTCGGCGATCGGGCTGGTCATCACCGAGTGGGCCGGGTTCAGGCCGGGCAGGTTCCGCACCGCCGCGACGAGGCCGCCCACGGCGTGCCACGACTCCTCGGTCAGGTAGACGACGATCGCGTCCCGCCTCGGATACTGGTCGGCCTTCGCCAGCACCTTCGCCCGGTAGGTCGCCCCGGCGCCCTCCAGCCGACTCAGCACCGCGTGCCACACGGCGGGCGCCATCGACGGCTCGTCGACGTGCAGGTAGATCCGCAGCATGTGGCCGCCGGCCCCGTGGCCGCCCGCCGAGCCGTTGACCAGGAAGAACCCGGGAGAGAGCGTCGGCCTGATCGCGGGCAGCTCCAGCGTGGTGCGGGTGCCGATCTCCGGCAGCGGCGTCGGGCTCTCGCCCCCGGGGATGCGCAGGCGCACCCGGCCGACGTCGAAGAGCACGTGCCGGCCGAGCGGGCCGTCGATCATGGCCGACCGAACGACCGCCGGGGTGCGGCTGGTGCGGTGGGGGGTGGCCTCCCGCAGGAGGTCCTCGAAGTCGTAGTCGCGGCGCGGGTCCCACTCGCCGGTCCTGACGGCCGAGCCGCTGTGCCAGTGGCGGTAGAGCACCGGCCCGAGGTCCTGGCGCAACCGGGTGCGGTTGTCGCCCGTGACCGTCTCGTCCCCGACGGTCACCGACCGGGTGTCGGGGTCGAGGCGCAGGTCGCCGAGCAGGTGGTCGAGCCGGTCGAGGAGACCCTGGTGGGCGATGGTCATGATCAGTTCTCTCCAAGGCCGATGGTGGGGGCGAACTTCTCCGGCGTCGTGAGCGCGTTGCGGCCGATCCCGGCCATGCCGCGCTCCACCGCGCTGAGCCGCGCGCCGTGCACGGCGCCCGCGAGCAGCCGGTCGAAGAAGTGCCACCCGATGTAGCCGGTGGCCCGCACGGCCAGGCCCTCGTCCGGCTCGGCGACCTCCCGGTAGCCCTGCCAGAAGCGGCGGATGTGCTCGCGCACGGCCGACAGGTGCCGGTCGCCCGCGGCGACGATCGCCTCGTGGGCGGCGCCCGGCGACAGGCCCGTGTCCAGGTCGAGCTCGCGGAACATGCGCGCCACCGCGTGGTGCACGAACTCGCCCGCGAAGGCCCCGACGTCCCGGGCCGGGTCGTGGTGCCGGAACTCCTCCCAGTCGATGACGTACAGGTCGTCGCCGGAGCACAGGAACTGGTCCAGGCGCAGGTCGCCGTGGGTGACGGTGGCGGGGGCGGCGGCCGAGACCCGGTGCAGCGCGGCGAGCGCCTCGACCAGCACCTTGTCGTGCTGGAGCAGCGCCCACGCCTCGACCTCGCCGCCGCTGCAGTTGGCGTAGTCCTCGGGGCTCAGCGCGTAGAAGGCGTTGGCCCGGCGGTCGTCGGCCGACTCGGGCAGGTCCTCGGCGCGCGGCAGCGAGTGCACCTCGCCCAGCACCCGGCCCATCCGGTGGGCCAGCTCGACGTCGAGCTCCCCGGCCGCCAGCAGGTCGGAGGCGGCGCGGGAGTCCGGCACGTACTCGAAGACCAGCAGGCATTCGCCGGCGTCGGCGCCGTGGAAGGCCGGCACCCGCAGCTCGGCCGTCGCACGGCCGGCGATCAGCCGCTGGAAGGCCAGCACCCGGTCCATCCGGGCGGCGGCGTGCGCGCGGTCCCCCCGCAGGCGCTTGACGAACAGGTCGGGTCCCTCGGCGGTCGGCACCAGCCAGTTGTCGTTGCGGCCGAGGAAGCCGCGCATGCCCTCCACGATGGGCGTGGCCCCGCTGAGCGAGGCGACCGCCTGGACGAACTCCTCCGGGCGCGACACCGGCCGGGCCGCGACCAGCCGGGTCGTCTGTGTTTCCTCTTTCACGTCCATGCGCCGAAATCTATGGACGCGGAAAGGCCCCGCGACATCCCAGGAAAGCACCGGCAGCAGGCATATGGCAGATGCCTGACAGATCCTTGCCGGCCGGTGTTCCCGAATGGCAGTCGGCCGGTGACGCGGGCGCGCAAATCCTCGTCATTTCGCCAGGACCGGCGGCCTAGTTTCCTTTGTTCCGAAGGAAGGAGATCTCATGTCCAGCGAACTCATCGCGGGATACGCGAACTACGCCAGCACCGAATCGGTCCTGAGCGAGAACACGACCGCCGAGTGGTGGCCGATCACGTCGTACACCGTCACGCTCTCCACGACGACCACCTCGATCTGGATCTGAGGGGCGCGCCGTGTCCGAGCTGATCGCGGGTTACGCCAATTACGCCAGCACCGAGGCGGTGCTCCAGGAACGTTCCGAGGCCGGCCGCTGGATCGAGTGGACCCTCTGGTTCACCGTCACCATCTCCGTCACCCCCACCTCCTCCCTCTGAACCTGCTGAGAAAGGAAGACCATGTCCGAGCTGATCGCCGGTTACGCCAACTACGCCTCCACCGAGGCCATCCTCCAGGAGCGGCAGCTCGCCGCCCGTGAGCCCGAGACCGGCCTGTTCACGCTCACCATCACGATCTCGCTGACCATCACGGTCACGATCAGCCTCTGACCAGGAGGTCCCGATGCACGAGCTCGTCGCCGGATACGCGAACTATGCCTCGGCCGAGGCGATCCTGCGGGAACAGGCCGCCGGGCGTGTTCTCGAAGCGGGTCTCTTCTTCTCGGTGACCTTCAGCTTCACCCACAGCAATTCCATCTCCTTCTCCATCTGACCGAAAGGAAACGGGCGAATGAACGACCTCATCGCCGGATACGCCAACTACGCCTCCACCGAGGCCATCCTGCACGAGCGGCAGATCGCGAGCCGCGACGCCGAATCGATCAGCGCGACCGTGACGGTCACCTGGACCCTCACCGTCTCCTGGTCCTACTCCTGGTCCTACTAGGAATCGCGCAGCACCGCGGCGTGGTCCCCCAGCGCCCCCCGGTTGGAAAGCCCGGTCTTGGCCAGCAGGCTGGCCACGTGCTTCTCCACCGTCCGCGGTGAGATGAAAAGTCGTCGGCCGATCTCGACGTTGCCGAGCCGTTCGGCGAGCAACATCAGAACCTGGTGCTCGCGCACGGTCACGCCGAGGTTGCGCAGTTCGCCGGGCACCCCCTCCCGCCCGGGCCGACGGTACGACACCGCCGCCCCCGCCTGGCGCAGCAACGTGCGGCAGGCCGCCGTCACCGCCGTCACGCCCGCCTCGTGGAAGTGGTCCTCGGCCGCCCGCAACCACACCACCGGCTCGCCCCATCCGTCGGCCAGCGCGGCCTCCGCGACCAGCCGCGCCCCCAGGTGCGCCGCCTGCGGGAACGGCTCCCCGGCCGCCCGCGCCTCCGCCATCGTCCGCCCGGCCGCCGCGTGCTCGCCCCGCCCGCCCAGCAACACCGCGCGGGCGAGCAGCAGGAAGTGCCGGTTCCACCGCAGTTCGGCGGCCGGCTGGGCGTGCACGGCCGCCCAGTCGTCGAGGGTGAGCTCGCCGGCGAGCGCGCCCAGCAGCACGGCCAGGCCGTAGCGGCCCGTCATGTAGTAGAGCGTGGGATGTTCGTCCTCCCACGCGCGTGCCCTGGCGAGCAACTCCGCCGCCTGGTCGCGGTCCTCCTCCAGCAGGGCGCAGAACGCCTGGCAGAGGCCGTACACGACCGGGGTGTGCAGGCTCTGCTCACCGCCCCACCTGCGGAAATCGGCCAGGGCGTGCTCCATGGCCTCGCGCCGCCCCTGGTGGGCGGCCAGTGTCGCCTGCGCCATCAGCAGATACTGGGTGTAGGCCGTGTGCCCCAGCCGGATCGTGGTCTCGACGCACGCGGCGGCGGTCTCGGCGGCGCTCTTGTACTCCGCCCGCAGCACCCGCGTCATCACCAGGGACGCCTCCGCGCTGTGCACCAGGCTGATCGCGCCCGCCTGGGTGGCCGCCCGCAGCACCTCCTCAAGCGGATCGCTCTCCCCGGTACGCATGTTGTGGTTGGCCGCCAGCCGGTACATCGCCCGCAACCGCCACAGGCTCAGCCCGTGCACCTCGGCGATGGCCTTCATCCGGGTCAGGCACCGGTCGGGCTCGCCGAACCCGTGCACCCTGGTCAGCATGGCCAGCCGCTCCCACGCCTGGCAGGCCACCTCGGGCAGCGGCAGCCGCTCGGCCACCTCGGCGGCGCGTCGCGACAGCGCCTCGGCGGCGGCCATCTCGGCCGGCCCGGCTTCGTTGACGCCGTGGTCGGGGAACAACAACTGCGCCTCGATCACGTCGATCGCGGCGCCGCGCGCCTCGTCGGGCAGGCTCTCCAGCGACCGCCGCACGGCCGCCACGTGGGCGCGCCCGGCGGGCAACTCGCCGATCTCGGCGGCCACCCACGCCAGCTTGGTGCGCAGGTCGACCTCCTGCCACAGCCCCATCGACAGGTCGTCGGACGCGCACTCCCTGGCCAGCTCCAGCGCCCGGTCGGCCCGGCCGCCCTCGGTCAGCGCGTGCAGCAACCGCTGGAGCGTGTGGGCCCGCGCCGGGGCGGGGCCGCCCTCCTGGAGCCGGTCGGCCCGTTCGAGCAGGGTCGCCGCGACGTCGGCGGCGCCGCCGTTCAGGTAACGTTCGCCCGCCTCGGCCAGCAACGCCCCGGCCGTGTGGACCTCACCGGCCGTCAGCCGCAGGCTCGCGGCGATCTGGAGCCACTCGTCCGGGAGCCCCGGATACAGGCGTTCGACCGACCGGGCCGCCTGGCGGGCCAGCCGGGCCCGCTCCGCCGGGATCAGCTCCGCCGAC
Organism: Herbidospora yilanensis; assembly: GCF_001570565.1. GTDB lineage: Bacteria > Actinomycetota > Actinomycetes > Streptosporangiales > Streptosporangiaceae > Herbidospora > Herbidospora yilanensis. The sequence continues at coordinate 312,878 of NZ_BBXE01000013.1, forward strand.
AACGCCTCGGCGGTCAGGGCGTGGCGGAAGGCGTACCATTCCCCGGCCGGTTCGTCGGGCACGACGAGCCGCGCCGTGGTGGCCGCCCGCAGGATCGCCTCGACCCCCCGGTCGTCGAGGCCGGAGACGTCCTGGATGACCGGCACCGGGAAGCGGTTCCCGAACACCGCCCCGGTCAGCAGCAGCTCGTGCGCCGCCGGCACGAGCGTCGCCATGCGCGCCGCGATCCCGCGCGCCGCCGAGTTCGGCCCCCGCGCGCCCGGGTCGTCTTTCAGGGCGTCGACGAACTCCTCGACCAAATACGGCACGCCGTCCGTCTCGGCCACGAGGCGGTCCATCACTCCGTCCGGCAGCACGTCCGGCAACTCGTCCGGCCGTGCCAGGCAGGCCGCGACGAGCCGGCGGGTCTCGTCGGGCGACAGCGGCGGCAACTCGACGACCTCCGCCACCTGGCGGCGGGCGCAGTCGTCGGCCACGGTCCGCGCCGGGCCGGCGTGCCCGCGCAGGTTCACCAGGAGCAACGCCGGCACGTCGGCGAGGTTGTCGGCCAGGTATTCGACCACGCCCAGCGTGCCCGCGTCGGCGTCGTGCAGGTCCTCCAGCACCAGCACGCCGCCGCGCGACTCCCGTCCGAGAACGGTCAGGAGCCGCAACACGGCCTCGGCGAGGATGACCGCCGACTCCAGCCGCCGCGCGCCCCCCTCCTCCCGCCACTCGGGCACCAGCGTCGTCAACGCAGGGAGATAGGGCCGCAACAGCGGATCGTCGGGCGGCCTGCGCGACCGGGCGAGCGAGAACAACGCCTCGCTCAGCGGCTTGAACGGGATGTCCGCGCTGACCGCGCTACCCCGCCCGCGCAGGCTCACCAGCCCCAGGTCACCGGCCCGCCGGAGCACCTCCGACGTCAACCGGGACTTCCCGATGCCGGGATCGCCGACCAGGAAGACGGTCTTCCCGCGACCGTCCCCGACCTGCTCCAGACACCTGTCGAACAGCGCTTTCTCGGGTTCCCGCCCGATCAGGACCGGCGACCTGGACACGTTACTTGTGCGACACCGAGACGGGGTTGACGGGGTCGCCCTCAAGTCCGAGCGCGATGGTCGCGCCCGCGGCGGTGTCGGGCGACTTAAGGATCAGGGTCGCGCCCGCGGTCAGCCCCGCCAGCACGAGCGCCCGGGTGAGCGGCCTGATGTTGGCCAGCCGCGCGCCGGCCGCGAGCACCGGATTCTGCTCAGTGTTCATCTGTTCTTCGTCGCCTCTCGAAAGGGGTGCAGCAACAGCACCGATGGAATCTGTCCGGGCGCGGCCAGCCGCAGCAGACCGTGCCCGATCCCGGCCAGCCCGAGGAGCAGGCCGGGTGTGGAGACGTGGCCGGGAGTGGCGCATCGTGCTCCGTGGCGGCGCAGGGACGCGAGCACCGAAGGGCCCTCACGTTCCTGGAGTTCGGGCACTCCGAGCCTGCCCACACGTCCGTGGCACAGGCTGTCGTCGGGCAGGAGCACGCTGGGCGGGGCCGTCCGGCGGGTCAGCAGCCCGCCGCACCAGGTGTGGCCCTCGACCGGGCCGATCGGGACGTCGAGCCCGTACCGGCCGAGCGCCCAGGCGATGCCGGCCCGTCCGAACGCGAAGCCGTCGGGCAGATCCGGCGGCAGGTCCCGGCCGGTCAGCAGGTCGGCGCAGGCCGCCGCGACCGTCTCCGCCCCGATGGCGAGCATCGCCGCCAGGCACCCGGCCAGCCCGTCGTGCACGTCGAGGGCGCTGCGCTCGGAGATCGTCGCCTCGGCCAGCTCGACCGCCCGGCCGGACCACGCGAGCACCTCCGCGTCGCCGAGCAGGTGCCCGATCTGGGCCAGGCCGTAGGCCATGCCGCCCAGCCCGCCGAACCCGCCGCACCCCACGATCTCGGCCAGCAGCGGTTCGGCGGCCAGGGCGTCCAGCAGCGCGGGCGACGGGGAGAGGGCCTGCCGCGCGGTCTCCAGGAAGTCGCCGCGCCCGGTGACCGTGCCGGCCTGGGCCAGGAACAGCGCCACGCCGAGATAGCCGGAGGCCAGACCGCCGCCCAGGGGCATGACGGCGAGGCCGCCCTCGTCGTCGGCCTCCAGCCCCAGCCAGTTGACGGCCGCGCCCCGGCGGTGCGCGCTCGCGAGCAGTTCATCGGCGATCTTGACGGCCGCCGCCAGATAATCTCCGGTCTCGGCTTCGGACGGCTGATCGGGGCGTGGCGGATCGCCATCGACCCCCTTCGGGTCATGGCTTGGGGCCCCCGCCCGCGTTGCCAGTGACGCGCGAATGATCCACTCCTGCTTGCCCCGGTCGGCAGGCCCCAGCCCCGTCAGCTTCTCGCCCACCGATTCACGGCCCGTGCGGGCCAACTTCCACGGCACCCCGATGCCGTCCCCAGCGTAGATCGTAAGGGAATCCGGCGATGTCCAGAAATAGGGGACATCGCATGAATTTATGCCCTCTGCCTCGAACGGCGCCGCCGCCCGCTGGAGGGCATCGTGCCCCGACAGCTCCATGAGCAGGGAAAGTGCGCGCTTACCTGAGTCGTCAAGGGCGGATTCCCATAACAGCTCGGAATAGATTCGGGTGGGCCGCAGAAGCAGTCGCACCCGCATGGGCCCGAACCGGGGGAACAACAACCGGTCCAGGTCGTGCCGCCCCTCCGCGATGGCGTCATAGGCCGCGCGAAAGCCACCGACCAGGTCGTCCACGTACGCGGCGGGGTCGGCAGGCCGCCCGTCGAGCCGGGGACGATTGGCGGCCCCCGCGAACGGACGCGGCCCGCGCACCGGCCGCATCAGATCGGTGTCGCGGTCCTCCCACACGATCCCCGAATAGGCGTGCACCCCTGGGTCGCCGCCCAGCGCCGAGACGTCCTGGACCGCCTGGTCGCCGATCAGCAACCTGGGCAGAATCGCGGTCCGGTCGACCGAACGCACGAGCGCGTCGTGGGCCGGATCGGCCGCGTCCGCGCTCAGCACAGGGTGGAACAGCGTCTCGGCGTCGACGACGACGGGCTGGTCGCCGGCCGCGACGACGTTCTCGAAATGGAGGTCGATCGTGTCCAGCGCGTGCGCCAGCGCGAGCAGCGCCCCCATCCGGCGATGGAACCGCGCCACCTCCGCCGCGGACGCGCAGGGCCGCGCCTCGGCGAACTCGACCCAGCCGTGCTCCTCACGGGCGACGACCCGGAGCGTACGCAGCCCGAGGCCGGGCACCCGGCCGTTCAGCCAGCCGATCGCGGCGTTCAGGCACAGATGCGCCTCGACCGGTCGCGGCCGGTAGACGACCCGGGCCCCCGAGGCGAACCGCACCACCGAGACCGACCGGCCACCGGAATGCGGATCACCGGCGGCCGAGAACGCCACCGGCCCTCCCGCTTCTCCCGGCATCAGGCCGCGCACGGCCCTCTCGTCCCGCCGGAACCGGTCCAGCAACTCCATCGCGTGGCGTAACGCCAGGTCGGCCAGGTCGGCCACGGCCGGGTCCGGCTCACGCGCGGCCCGCCGGGCGAAGCCGGCGTACCTCTCCTCCGGCGTCGCCCCCGGCAACTCGCCCCGATCTCCGGCCTCGGCCAGCCGTACGGCCAGCGCCGGCGCGGCCCGCTCCGACAACCGGCCCACGAGATCCGCCGCGAAGGCCTCGGCGAACGCGGCCGCTCCGGGATACGCGGCCACCAGCCGGTCGGCGGCACGGCGGGCGACGGGTTCGACGACGGCGGAGAAAGGGTGCGTCACGCCCGCGATTATGTCGACCTGAAGTCCCGGAATGTCCCGGTCGTGCCCGGGAACCCGGGTTCACTTCCGGGGAGTCTCCTTGGGACCGGTGATGGGCACCCGCGTGGCCGACTCCTTCTTGGTCTCGCCCAGCTTGACGGTGACCTCCAGGATCCCCTTGTCGTAGACGGCGGTGACCTCTTCCTCCATCGCCGTCGGCGGCAGCGCCACGGAGCGGGTCAGGCTGCCGTACCTGAACTCGCTGTGCTCCGCGTCCGACTCCTCGCGGTGCCGTTCGGCGTGTACGGTCAGAATCCCGTCGGCCACCGTGACCTCGACGTCCTTCTCCGGGTCGACGCCGGGCAGTTCGGCCCGCAGGACGTATTCGCCGTCCCGCATGACGTCCTCGAACCGTACGGGCTGCTGCATCGCCCGCAAGCCCAGGAACGGGTTCTCGAACAGATCGAAGATGTCGGGCAGCAGTGCCTTCTCCCGGCGCATGAGCGTGCTCATGGCCCACCTCCACGCTTTGCGCGTCGATTGCCGCGGGCGTATCGCCCGCTACCCCTCCAGCCTGCGGAAACACCCGTCCAGGCGGTAGGGCCTTTGGTCCCGGCGACAGGTGACGAGGGGCGACCCCCCCAGCCTTTGAGGTGGATTCACCGTCCGGACAGGGGCGATCTACAGTGGGCGGATGGGCATGGTGAAGACGGTCGGGCTGGTCCTGCATCCGCGCCGCGACTCCAAAGAGGCCATCGACACGATCATCGAATGGGCTCGCGGACGCGGCGTGACGGTGCTCGGGCTGCCCGAGGAGGTCGGGCGGATCGACTGCAGCGCCCTGCCCGTCGGCCCCGCCGAACTGGCCGCGCGGTCCGACCTGATGGTCAGCCTCGGCGGCGACGGGACCATGCTCCGGACGATGCGGCTGATCGCCGGCCTGCCGACGCCGGTGCTCGGGGTCAACCTGGGCAAACTGGGCTTCCTCGCCGAGATCGACGTCGAGGAGCTGCCCCCGGCGCTGACGGCCATCGACGCCCACGAACACTTCGTCGAGGCGCGCATGGCCGTCCGGACGCTGCTGCCCGACCACGGCGAGGTGCTGGCGTTCAACGACATCGCCCTGGTCCGGCACCCCGGCGACGGGATGGCGGCCGTGGCGGTCTCGGTGGCGGGCCATCCGTTCGTACGGCTGGCGGCCGACGCGGTGATCGTGGCGACCTCGACCGGGTCGACGGCCTACAGCTTCTCGGCCGGGGGGCCGATCGTCTCGCCCAACGTCGAGGGGTTCCTCGTGGTGCCGGCGGCGGCACACTCGACGTTCAACCGGGCACTGGTGTTGTCGGCCGACGAGGAGGTGACGCTGGAGGTGCTGCCGACCAGCGGGCACATCGCGGTCGAGGTCGACGGGACGATCGCCGGGCACCTGTCTCCCGGGCACCGGATCACCGTGACGGCGGTCCGGGCGGCGGCCCGGGTGGTGCGGTTCGGGGCGACCTCCTTCTACGAGCGGGCCCGGCGGAAACTGCGCGTCAACGGGAGCGCCGAGGTCGACTAGCGCGTCACGTCGGCGAGCCGGGCCAGCAGGTGGCGGCGTTCCGGCTCGCTGCCGACCAGCTCCAGGGCCTCGCGGAACGCCCCCGCCGCCTCGGCCGGACGGCCCAGCCGGCGCAGCAGCTCGCCCCGGGCGGCCGGATAGACGTGCAGGCCGCGCAGCCGGGGCTCCCCCGCCAGGGCGTCGAGCAGGGCCAGGCCCGCCTCCGGGCCGTCGCGCATGGCGACGGCGACCGCGCGGTTGAGGTCGACCACCGGCGACGGGGCCAGCGACCGGAGGACGTCATACAGGCTGACGATCTGGGGCCAGTCGGTGGGCTCCTCGTCGTGCAGGGCGGCGATGGCGGCCTGCACGCCGTAGGGGCCGGGCGGGCCGCCGGTCAGCGCGGTGACGACCAGGGGCTCGCCTTCGTCGATCATGGCGCGGTCCCACCGGGAGCGGTCCTGGTCTTCGAGGAGGACCAGCCCGCCGTCGGGGCCGGTGCGGGCGGCGCGGCGGGCGTGGGTGAGCAGCATCAGCGCCAGCAGGCCGGTGGCCTCGCGTTCCCCCGGCAGAAGTCGGTGCAGGATGCGGGCCAGGCGCAGCGCCTCCTCGGCCAGGTCGTGGCGGACGAGGTCGGGGCCGGCGCTGGCGGCGTAGCCCTCGGTGAAGATCGAGTAGATCGCCTGGAGCACGCCGGGCAGGCGGGCCGGGAGCTCGTGGGGTTCCGGCACGCGGAAGGGGATCCGCGCCACGCTGATCTTCTTCTTGGCCCTGACCAGGCGTTTGGCCATGGTCTCCACCGGCACCAGGTAGGCCCGCGCCACCTCGGCGGTGGTCAGGCCGGCCAGGTAGCGCAGCGTCAGCGCGCCCCGGTCGGCCTCGGGGAGAGCGGGGTGGGCGAAGGTGAAGAACAGGCGCAGCCGCTCGTCGGGCAGGGTGCCCTCGAAGACCGGCGGCCCCGTCCGGTCCACCTCCACCTGGAGCAGGGCCAGCCGGGCGGCGTAGGTCCTGTCGCGGCGCAGCCGGTCGACGGCGCGGCGGCGGGCGGTGGTCATCAGCCAGGCCCCCGGGCTGGCCGGGACTCCGTCGGCGGGCCAGTGGACGAGGGCCGCCTCGATCGCCTCGGAGGTCACCTCTTCGGCCAGGTCGAGGTCGCCGAACCGCCGGACGAGCGCGGCCAGCAACCGGCCGCGCTCCTCGCGGAAGATCGCCTCGACCGACGCGTTGACGTCGCCGGTCATGGAGGTCAGGTGTACTCGATGATCGGCCGCACCACCATCGAGCCGCCGTGCCGGGCGCCGGGGCAGCGGGCCGCCCAGTCGGTGGCGGCGTCGAGGTCGGGCACGTCGATGATGTAGTAGCCGCCGAGCACCTCACGGGCCTCGGCGTAGGGGCCGTCGGTGACGACCTTCTCGCCGTCGGCGGAGATGTGGACGGCGGTCGACAGGGACGGCTCCCCCAGCGGGTTGCCGTCGACGTGGACGCCGGCGTCGCGCAGCGACTTGTCGTAGTCGCCCCACTCCTGCGGAGTGCAGGCGTCGCTCGCGCCGTGGATCAGCAACATGTACTTCATCAGAACTGCTCGCATTCCCGCAGCACGACCGCGCCGCCCTCCCACGAGCCGGGGCAGCGGGCCGCCCAGTCGAGGGCGGTCTCCCTGTCGGGGACGTCGAGGACGTAGTAGCCGCCGAGCACCTCCCGGCTCTCGGCGAACGGGCCGTCGGTCACGACCCGCTCGGCGCCGTCGACGCGGACGGTGGTGGCCTGGGCGATGTCGGTCAGGGACTCGCCGGAGACGTAGACGCCGGCTTCCTTGACCGACTTGTCGTAGTCCATCCAGGCCGCGAAGTCGCCCGCCGCGCCGCCGCTGTAGATCAAGAGCATGTATTTCATCGAGCCGACGCTCCTTGGTTCTTGTGGTCTGACGGGATGACGACGAACGGGTCCTCTTCAGATGGACACCGGAGCCGGGAAAATATTCCGCATGCTCATCGTGCACAACGCCGCCCTCCGCGGCCGCCCGGGCCGGTGGTCGCTGACCGCCGAGCGGGGCCGCATCACCTCGATCGGCCCCGATTCCGGCACGACCCCCGCCGCCCCCGCCCTCGACGCCGAGGGCAACCTGGTCACCGAGCCCTTCGTCGACGCCCACCTCCACCTCTGCAAGGTCCACACGCTCGACCTGGCGGGCGGGGGGCCGCTGGCGGCGTACACGAAGGGGACCATGGGCGCGGCCATGGACGCCATCGACGGCGCCTCGGCCGTGAAGGCCGGCCAGACCGAGGAGGCCGTCACCGAACGCGCCCGGTCGGCCCTGGTCGAGTCGGTCCGCCACGGGGTGCGGGCGGTGCAGGCCTTCGCCGACGTCGACCCGGTGGCCGGGCTGACCGGGGTGCGGGCCCTGCTGGCGCTGAAGGAGGAGTTCCGGGAGTTCGTGGACGTCAGGGTCGTCGCCTTCCCCCAGGACGGCCTGCTGAAGGCCCCCGGCACCGAGGAGCTCGTCGAGCGGGCGGTCGGCCTCGGCGCCGACGTGGTCGGCGGGATCCCGTGGATCGAGTTCACCGACGCCGACGCCGCCGAGCACGTGAGGCGCATGGTCGCGCTGGCGAAGCGCACCGGCAGGCGGGTCGCGATGCTCGTCGACGACGCGGGCGACCCCGGCCTGCGCACCACCGAGACCCTGGCCGCCGAGCTCCTCGCGCAGGACATGACCGGCCGGGCGAGCGCCCAGCACGCCCGCGCGATGGCCCTCTACCCCGAGCCCTACCTGCGCCGGCTGACCGGGCTGCTCGCCAAGGCGGGCCTCGGGCTGGTCAGCGACCCGCACACCGGCCCGCTCCACCTGCCGGTCCTCCCCCTGACCGACGCCGGGATCCCGGTCGCGCTGGGCCAGGACGACATCGAGGACGCCTACTACCCGTTCGGCCGCCACAACCTCCTGGAGGTCGCCTTCCTGGCCGCGCACCTCCTCGGCCCGGACCGCCTCGACGACCTGTACGACATGGTCACCACCACCGCCGCCCAGGTGATCGGCCGGGAGTCCGGCGGTTTGAAGGAGGGCGCCGCGGCCGACTTCGTCGTCCTCGACGGCACGACGATCAGGGAGGCGCTGACCCGCCACAACCCGCCCCGGCACGTCGTCGTGGGCGGCCGGGTGATCGCCTCGACGAAGTCCCGGACCCACTTTCCCGCGTTCCCCGGAAAATCGGCGTAACCCCCTTTATGGTGAGGTCTCGGTGCGGAGTGACGCGTGTACGGACGGTCACCGCAAGAGACCTTTCCCCTGATGGAGGCCCCGTGCAGGCGGACGACCTGGCCGGGCTGGCGACCGACGAGCGGTTCCGCCTGCTCAAAACACGCTTCCGGCGACTGGCGCTGACGATCGTTGGAGCGTTCCTCGGCTGGTATTTCCTCTACATCGCCCTGTCGGCGTTCGCCCGCGACTTCATGGCCATGCCCGCGATCGGCAACGTCAACGTCGCGCTGCTGCTCGGGGTGCTCCAGTTCGTCTCGACGTTCGCGCTGGCCTGGCGCTACACCCGGTACGCCCGGCGGAAGCTCGACCCGCTGTCGGCCGAGCTGCGCGACGAGGCCGGTCAGCGCCAGGCCGAACGCGAACGGGAACGCCGCATCCTGGCCGAGCGCCACCGCATCGAGAACTGGACGCGCCGATGACCATCGGGCTGTTCGCCGTCTTCATCGTGATCACCCTCGGGGTGACGATCTGGGCCCGCGTCAACACCAGGGGCACCGACGACTTCTACGCCGGCGGCCGGGCGTTCTCCGGCGCGCAGAACGGCCTGGCCCTCGCCGGCGACTACATGTCGGCGGCCTCGTTCCTGGGCATCGCCGGCATCATCGCGTTGTCGGGCTACGACGGGTTCCTCTACTCGATCGGCTTCCTGGTGGCGTGGCTGCTGACGCTGCTGCTGGTCGAGCTGATGCGCAACGCCGGCCGGTTCACCATGGCCGACGTGTTGTCCTACCGGGTGGGCAGGCGGCCGATGGTGCGCACCGCCGCCGCCGTCTCGACGGTGACCGTGTCGGTGTTCTACCTGGTCGCGCAGATGGTCGGCGCGGGCGCGCTGGTCTCGCTGCTGCTCGGCATCCACCCGGGCGAGACGTTCATGGGCATCTCGCCGGAGGCCGCCCAGGTCATCACGATCCTGGTCGTCGGCATGATGATGATCTTCTACGTCAGCTACGGCGGCATGAAGGGCACCACCTGGGTGCAGATCATCAAGGCCGTGCTGCTGATGGCCGGGACCACCGCGCTGACCGTCCTGGTGCTCAGCAGGTTCGGCTTCAACCTGAGCGAGATGCTGGGCGCGGCCGACGCCCGCAGCGGCCGGCCCGGCGAGTTCCTCAACCCCGGCCAGCGCTACGCCAAGGACGCCGACGGCATCGTCGGCAAACTCGACTTCGCCAGCCTGGCGGTCGCGCTGGTGCTCGGCACCGCCGGGCTGCCGCACATCGTCGGCCGGTTCTTCACCGTCCCCGACGCACGCGCCGCCCGCACGTCGGTGAACTGGGCGATCGGCCTGGTCGGCGCCTTCTACCTGATGACCCTCGCGCTCGGATTCGGGGCGACCGCGCTGGTCGGCCAGGAGGCCATCACCGCCCAGGACCCGTCGGGCAACACGGCGGCGCTGCAACTCGCGCAGGCGGTCGGCGCGTCGGTGGCCGGCCCGGTCGGCGGCGAGATCCTGCTCGCCTTCATCGGCGCGGTGGCGTTCGCGACGATCCTCGCCGTGGTGTCCGGGCTGGTGCTGGCGTCGTCGACGTCGCTGGCCCACGACTTCTTCGGGCACGTGCTGATGTTCGGCAAGCCGAAGGAGTCGCAGGAGGTCGCGGTGGCCCGCTTCTCCGCGTTCGTCATCGGCGTGTTCGCGGTCTTCCTGGCCGTGCTGGTACGCGATATGAACGTGGCGTTCCTGGTCGCGCTGGCCTTCGCGATGGCCGCCTCGGCGAACCTGCCCGCGATCGTGTTGTCGTTGTTCTGGCGGCGCTTCAACTCGACCGGGGTGGTGTGCGGGATCTACGGCGGACTGCTGGGCTCGATCGCGCTCGTGGCGCTGTCACCGGTGGTGTCGGGCGGCCCGAGGTCGCTGCTGCCGCCGCCGGTCGACTTCCACGTGTTCCCGCTGGAGAACCCGGGTCTGGTGTCGATCCCGTTCGCGTTCCTGTGCGCGGTCGCCGGGACGCTGCTGAGCGGGGAGAAGTCGGATCCGGGCCGCTACTCGGAACTGTCGGTGCGCGCCCTCACCGGCGCCGGGGCCCACGGGCAGCCCGCGAAGAATGTCGGTGGTGCTCGTTAGCGTGGCCGCATGGGCGTTCCCGGACGATTGACCATGGCGGTCGACGCGCTCGATCTGAAGCCCGACGCGTGGGTGCTGGAGATCGGGTGTGGTCGTGGGGGCGCCGCGCGGCTGGTGCTGGAGAGGCTGACGACCGGCCGTTATCTCGGCGTCGACCGGTCGGAGACCGCCATCAGGGCCGCGCGGGAGAAGGTGCCGGAGGGCGACTTCCGGTGTGCGGCGCTGGAGCGCCTGTCGGTCGAGGGCGAGTTCGACGTCATCTTCGCGGTCAACGTCAACCACTTCTGGGTGCGCGACCCGGCCGCCGAGATGGAGCGGCTGCTGGCTCTGCTGGCGCCGGGCGGCTCGCTCACGCTCGTCTACGAGACGCCCGGCGAGCGGTCGGCCGAGCTCGGCGGGCGATTGTCCGAGGTGTTCGCCCGCCACGGCCTCCGGCCCGAGGTGAGCGTGCTCGGGCCGAAGGTGTTCGCGGTGGCGGGTCAGTCGCCCAGGGCCTCCCAGACCTCCCACAGATGACCGCTGACCGGCTGGTAGTAGACCTTCACCGTCACCGGGCCCGCGTGCCTGATGGCGTTGCGGAACGCCGTCGCGCTGCACGGCTTGGTGCCGATGCCGGCCTCCTCGTTGGGCACGTTCGCGGTCCAGCCGTCGGAGCAGCTCTTCGTCACGCGGTTGAAACCGAGGTGGGTGTAGCGGAGCTTCACGGCGGCCCTGCCGGGGCGCTTGAACAACACCGTCCGGTCGTCGACGCGCTTCATCGAGCCGTAGGCGGTGACCGGGTTGGTCGGGACGGCGAGGAACTCGGCGACGGTGGTCAGCGACGGCGTGATGGTGATCTTCACCGGGGCGGGGCCGAGGCTGAGCACGAACTTGAGGTCGAGGGCGTCGCAGTCGGTGGTGCCCAGTCCCTTCTTGTCCTGCCTGATCCGGCCCTCGGTCTCCTTGAGGTCACATGCGGTGGTGATGCGGCGGAAGCGCACGCCGTCGGTGAAGATCCGGCGTTCCTTCGCGCCGGCGACGGTGGTCAGTTTGTAGCGGCGCACGCCGTGCTGCGTCACGAGCCTGGCCTTGGCGGGCGTGATGCGCAGGTGGTTGGAACCGTCCGCCCAGGCGTAGCCGTAGATGGTCTGTGTCTTCGCGGTGGCGGCGGCGGGTGTGGCCATGAGCGTGCTCGCGGCCAAGACGGTCACGGCGGCGGCGATCAGCGGGCGGGTCATTCGGTTTCCCCCGGGGGTGGTCGGTTCGTGCTGAAAAACGTCTCTCGGGGAGTGGGACTCGCCGATGACGGTGAAAGTTCATGGCCCTCGACGGTCGTGACGCAACTGGAATCGCCCATGGGGGCGGGATGTTCTAGCAATTCGTGGAGGTAACGAGATGTTCACACTGATGGCCGTGCACGCCCATCCCGACGACGAGGTGATGGGAACGGGCGGCACGTTCGCCCACTACGCCGCCCAGGGCGTGCGTACGGTGCTGGTGACGTGCACCAACGGAGAGCAGGGAGACGGGCCCGACGGGGTGAAACCGGGCCAGCCGGGCCACGACGACGAGGCGGTGGCGAAGGTCCGGCTGGCGGAGCTGCGCGAGTCGGCCGCCCATCTGGGCATCTCCGACGTGGAGCTGCTCGGCTACCGCGACTCGGGCATGGACGGCTGGGACGGCAACGGCCACGAGCGCGCGTTCGCCAACGTCCCGGTCGACGAGGCGGCCGGGCGGCTGGCCGAGCTGATGCGGACCTACCGGCCGCAGGTGGTGCTGACCTACGACGAGAACGGCGGCTACGGCCACCCCGACCACATCCAGGCCCACCGGGTGGCGGCGCGGGCGGTCGAGCTGAGCGGCGTACCGGCGAAGTTCTACTACACCGCCACCCCGCGAAGCTGGATGAAGGACATGTACGACGGCATGGTCGCCGCCGGCATGGAGACCGAGGGCTGGGACGAGTACGAGAGCTGGACCACCCCCGACGAGAAGATCAGCGCGATCCTCGACACCTCGCCCTACGTCGAGCACAAGATCAAGGCGATCACCGCCCACGGCAGCCAGGGCGACAGCGCGTTCTTCCTGAGCCTGCCGCCCGACGTGCAGCGGAGCATGTTCTCGGGTGAGGCCTACACGCTGGTCAGGTCGACGGTCCCGGCCGCCGAAGGGGTCGAGGACGACCTGTTCCGCGGGCTGCGTTAGGACGTGCGGCGGGCGCGCTCGGCGTCGACGTTGAGCGCCGCCCGCACCCCCGCCGGATCGGGCGCCACGCCGGTCCGGCGGATGGTCTCCGAGGTGATCTTCCCCGCCTGGAAGACCTTCGTGGCCTGCACGACCGTCTCCGAGCCGAAGTAGAAGGCGATGGCGACCGTCATGAACTGGCGCAGCGTGTCCCAGAACTCCTTGCGGTCGTCGAGCGGGCCGATGACGAACGCGTAGGTGTTCAGCAGCAGCCACGCCACGAACAGCGCGCCCGCGAGGGCCACCCGCATCTTCCTGACCGACGCGTAGAGGCCGAAGAACGCCACGATGCCGGTCAGCGTGACCGTCGCGCCGACGATCCACTGCTCGGTGAGCGTGGTCGGCACCGTGAGCAGGATCCACGACGTGGCGACCAGCGCGGTCAGCAGGAATCCGGTGAACACCAGGCCGCGTACCGAGACCTCCTCCGCGTCCCGCTTGTCGGTCAGGGAGAACATCGCGGGGCGCGGCGGCTGCACCGGCTCGGCCATATGGAACGCTCCTGGGCGCGTCGATGATCAGGACAGCCCAGTGTCCGGTGAGCCGGTTAACCCGTGGTTACCACTTTGAATCGGCCGGGCAACCGATCGATCTCGGCGGCCCCGGCGGCGTCGACCGATACGGACACCGGCGTGCCGGCGACCACGAACCCGTCAGCGGTGACCGCGCCGAGGGGCGCGCCGGCCATCGGGCGCAGGTCGACCGTGCCGCCCGGCACGTCGGGGTAGAGGCCGACCGCCGCGTGGGCGATGACCACGGCGGCCGCCGCCGACCAGGCCTGCGGGCGGCAGGAGGCCGGGTAGGGCACCGGGCGGCCGACCGCGTCGCGGGCGTCGCCGGACAGCAGTTCGGGCAGCCGGTTCTCGAAAGGCTCGGCCGCGGCGAGCAGCCCCTCGGCGAGGACGGCGGCCTCGGCGCCGAAGCCGTCGCGGGCCAGGCCGGCGATGACGACGGCGGTGTCGTGGGGCCAGACCGAGCCGCAGTGGTAGGACAGCGGGCTGAAGCCCTTGTCGGCCGACGACATCGTGCGCAGGCCGAACCCGGCCGACATCTCGGGTGCGGCGAGGAAGGAGGCTACCCGGGCCGACTCCTCGTGGTTGAGGATGCCGGTCCCGAGCAGGTGGCCGATGTTGCTGGTCAGCGCATCGACCGGCCGCTTGTCGCGGTCGAGCGCGAGAGCGGGGTAGCCGCCCTCGACCCAGAACCGCTCGCGGAATCGGTGGGCCATCGCGGCGGCGTACGCGCGCCAGACGTCGGCGCCGGGGCGGCCGAAGGCGTCCAGGATCGCGGCGCCCTTGACGGCGGCCTCGTAGGCGTAACCCTGGACCTCGGCCAGGGCGATGGGCGGTTCGGCCAGGCTTCCGTCGTGGAACCTGACCGAGTCGCCGGAGTCCTTCCAGCCCTGGTTGGCCAGGCCGCGCCCGCTGGCGTCGATGTACTCCAGGAAGCCGTCGCCGTCGGGGTCGGCGTCGGTGGCCAGCCAGCTCAGGGCCGCCTCCATGGCCGGGAGCAGCGCCTCGACCTCCCCGTCGGGCAGGCCCCAGCGCCAGGCGTCGTGCAGCAGGCTGATCCACAGCGGGGTGGCGTCGATCGTGCCGTAGTAGGCGGCCGGGAGCCGCAGCCCGTTCACGGGCACCACGAACTCGCCCCTGCGGAGCTCGTGCATGATCTTGCCGGGGGCCTCGCCGGTCAGCGGGTCGTTCCTGACGCCCTGGCGGCGGGCCAGCACCCGCAGGGTGCCGCGCGCCAGCTCGGTGCCGAGCGGCAGCAGCATGCGGGCGGCCCACAGGCTGTCGCGGCCGAACACGGTCAGGAACCACGGCACGCCCGCCCCCAGGAAGGTGTCGGCGGGATGGCCGGTCTCGGTGAGGCGCAGGCCTTGGAGGTCGTCGAGACTCTGGGACAACAGACGGCTCAGCCTTCTGTCCGTGACCGTCAAGGACGGACGCGTCCACTCGACCGGGCCCGGCGGCGCGGCCACGACGGCGGCCGGGTCGGTCACCATCACGCGCCAGCACAACGTCTTGGTCTCACCGGGTTCGAGGGTCACCTCCCAGCGCAGTTCACGCCCGTGCACCTCGGCCCCCTCGCCGGTCATCGCCACGGTGGTGCCGCCCGACGCCCAGGTCAGCTCGCCCGCGACCGGGGTCACCGGTTCGGCGACGTGGCCCGACTTGACGGTCTCGATGGCGGCCAGGTCGCAGTTCACCCGCATCGCCACGGTCATGGCCACGGGCATGGTGGCGGTCGAGGCGATGGTGATCTCCTCGGCCATGCCGTACGCGCGGATCTCGCGCAGCCGGTCGACGCGGACCACCGGGTCGGGCTGCACGTCGCCGAGCCAGCGCGCCAGCGAGGTGAACCGGCTGCGGCCGGGGCCGGCGGCGGCGTGCGCGATCGGCTCGGCCTCCCGGCCGTCGATCAGCAAGACCGCCTCCGAGACCACCCGCCGGTCGGCGTGGAAGGTCCCCTGCACCCCGGCCGCCCGTATCTGGCCGTCGGCGCCGCTGAGCGCGCTCGTGGGCGCCATGACGGTGCTGACCAGGTCGTGCAGGAGCGGCTGCAGCCGGACGTCGGCGGCGGAGGGGGAGTCGGCAGGCACGCGGTGGTCCTTCACGAAGTTGTGTCTTGACAGATCAAGAGCAGGGGTGCAGATTGCGAAACAATTCTCTAACTTGAACGATCAAATCATGCATTACTTCCGTTTGATCGTTCAACCCCCCGAAAGGTGCACAGATGGCCGACAAGGTGACGATCGCCGACGTGGCGCGCGCTGCCGGTGTATCTCGCCAGACGGTCTCCAACGCGCTGAACACCCCCGAGGTGGTCCGTGAGGAGACCCGGCGCCGGGTCCTCGACGTCGTCGAGGAGCTCGGCTACCGGGTCAACCAGGCGGCCCGCCAGATGCGGACCGGCCGGTCCCGGTTGATCGCCGCCCGCATCGACCCCGAGCAGGACGGCATCAACGGCTCGGTCGGCGACCGGTTCCTGCACGGCCTCACCGAGACGGCCGCCCGCGAGGGCTACCGGGTGCTGCTCTACACCGCCGACGGCGACGACGCCGAGACCGCCGCCTTCGACGACCTGCTCGGCGCGTACGAACCCGACGCCTTCGTGCTGATGGCCACCCACCACGGCGACCGGCGCACGAGCTGGCTGGCCGAGCGGGGTGTGCCGTTCGTCACCTTCGGCCGGGCGTGGAGCGAGCCGGACGCCCCCCACTGCTGGGTCGACGTCGACGGCGCCGCCGGCACCGAGGCCGCCACCCGGCACCTGCTCTCCCGGGGCCACCGCCGGATCGGCTTCCTCGGCTGGCCGAAGGGCTCCGGCGTCGGCGACGACCGGCGGGAGGGCTGGCGGCGGGCGCTGGCCGAGGTCGGCCTCGGCGTCACCGGGCTGCACCGCGAGACCGAGGACGACGTCGCCCCCGGCGAGCACGCCGCCCGCGACCTCCTCGACCGCGACCCCGAGATCACCGCACTGGTCTGCGCCAGCGACTCGCTCGCGCTCGGCGCCCTGCACGTGGCACGGGCCCCCGGGCCCGCCTGGCTCGCGGGCGGCCACCCCCACCGTCCCGTCGCCGTCGTCGGGTTCGACGACACCCCGGTCGCCAAGGCGATCGGTCTCACGAGCGTCCGCCAGCCGCTCGCGGAGGTGGCGTCGAGCTGCCTGCGGCTGCTGACCCACCGGCTCGGCGGAGGCGCGGGGGCGTCTCCGCAGAACCTCCTGCTTCCGCCCTCCCTGGTCGTCCGCGCGTCGGGCTGACCGGTCACCACCCCGAAGAAGAGAAACAAAGGAAACGCGATGAAGCGCAGCAACGTCCGGAAGGCGGCCCTGTCGACGGCCGTCGGCGCCGTCCTGTTGTCCTCCGCCGCATGTGGCGGCGGCAGTGGTTTCGAGGAGACCGACGACCCGGCCGCGCAGCCGAGCCAGGCCTCGGCCGGCCCGGCCCAGTTGCAGGTCCTCATCGGCTCCTCCGGCGACGCCGAGACCAAGGCCGTGACCGACGCCGCCGCCGCGTGGGGCGCGGCCACCGGCAACACCGCGACCGTGACCCCGGCGCAGGACCTCGGCCAGCAGCTCGGCCAGGCCTTCGCGGGCGACACCCCGCCCGACGTGTTCTATGTGGACGCCGGCCGCTTCGCCGACTACGCCAGCGTCGGCGCGCTGGAGCCGTACGGCGACAAGATCTCCAACCCGACGGACTTCTACGAGAGCCTGCGCACCACCTTCACCTTCGACGGCAAGTTCTACTGCGCGCCCAAGGACTTCTCGACCCTGGCGCTCATCGTGAACACCGACCTGTGGAGCAAGGCCGGGCTCACCGACGCCGACATCCCCACCACGTGGGACCAGCTCACCGCGGTCGGCGAGAAGCTCAAGGCCAAGGACATCACCCCCCTGGCGCTGGGCGACACGCGTGACCGGGTGGGCGCGTTCATGGTGCAGGCGGGCGGCTGGGTCACCAGCGCCGACGGCAAGACCGCCACGGCCGACTCCCCCGAGAACCTGGAAGCCCTGACGTACGTCCAGAAGCTGGTCAAGGACAAGACCGCCCAGTACCCCAAGCAGCTCAGCGCGGGCTGGGGCGGCGAGGCGTTCGGCAAGGGCGCCGCGGCCATGACGATCGAGGGCAACTGGGTCAAGGGCGCGCTGACCAACGACTTCCCCGACGTGAAGTACAGCGTCCACGAGCTCCCGGCCGGACCGGCGGGCAAGGGCACCCTGTCGTTCACCACCTGCTGGGGCATCGCCGCCAAGTCCAAGAACAAGGAGGCGGCCATCAGCTTCGTCGAGGCGATGACCACCGCCGAGCAGCAGATGACCTACGCCAAGGCGTTCGGCGTCATGCCCTCTCGCCAGTCGGCCAAGGACGCGTACACCGCCGAGTTCCCGAACGACGCCCCGTTCGTGAACGGCGCCGACTACGCCCAGGGCCCGGTGAACGCGCCCAAGATGGACAGCGTGCTGGCCGACTTCGACACGGGCATCCAGCAGCTCACCTCCATCGCGCCCAAGACGCTGCTCGAGCGGGTGCAGAAGAACACCCAGGCCGCGCTCGGCAACTAGGCAAGACTCCGCGTCCGGCACTCATCGGGGAGGGTGCCGGACGCGGTCATCCCGCGCAAGAGGAGGTACCGCCCATGCGGCTCTCGGCGAAGGCCAGGGAGAACATCGCGGGCTGGTTGTTCGTCGCCCCGGTGTTCGTGATCCTGGGCCTGTTCATGCTGCTGCCGATCCTGATGGCGATGTGGGTCAGCCTCACCGACTGGAACGGCCAGGGCAGCCCGTTCAAGTCGGGCGTCCCGTTCGTCGGCTTCGACAACTACTCGAAGCTGTTCACCGAAGACGGCCTGACGCGGCAGGACTTCATGACCAGCGTGCGCAACAACGTCTACTACGTCGGCATCGTCGTGCCGGTGCAGACGGTGCTCGCGCTGGGCCTGGCGCTGGTGGTCAACTCGCGGATGCTGAAGGGCAAGGGCTTCTTCCGGGCCGCGTTCTTCTTCCCGTCGGTGACCAGCTCGGTCGCGATCAGCGTGGTCTTCCTGTTCATCTTCGCCAGCTCGGGCGCGGTGAACAACCTGCTGGCGTTCTTCGGCGTCCAGGGCCCGCAGTGGTTCGCGGACGCACGCGGCATCCTGCACCTGGCCCTCGGCGGCCTCGGCCTGGTCGACGTCGACAACCCGCCGGCTTTGTTGACCGGCGGCGGCCCGTTCGGGCTGAGCTGGTGGGAGTGGCTGGCCGGTCCGTCGGTGGCGATGTCGACGATCATGCTCCTGGTCATCTGGACGACCTCCGGCACGTTCATGCTGATGTTCCTGGCCGCCCTCCAGGACATCCCGGTCACCCTCGAAGAGGCCTCGATGCTCGACGGCGCGGGCCGCTGGAAGCGCCTGCGGTACGTCACGCTGCCGATGTTGAAGCCGACCCTGTTCCTGGTGCTGACCATGGGCATCATCGCCACCTGGCAGGTCTTCGACCAGGTGTACGTGATGAGCCAGGGCGCCCCCGGCAAGACGACGCTGACCCCGGCGTACCTGTCGTACACGCAGGCGTTCGACAACTTCGAGTACGGCACCGGAACGGCCATCTCGTTCGTGCTGTTCGCGATCATCGTGCTGTTCACGATCGTGCAGCGGTGGTTGCTGAGGGAAAGGAACACCTGATGGCCACCGTCAGGGCCAACCATGGTGCGCGGACCGTGGCGTCGACCTTCGTCGGATACTTCATCCTGATCTTCTTCGCGCTGGTCTTCATCTACCCGTTCGTCATCCAGCTCTCGGCGTCGTTCAAGACCGAGCCGAACGCCGCGCTCAACCCGCTGAACCCGGTCCCCGACCCGTTCGTCACCGACGCCTACCACAAGGTGTTCCTCAGCACCGACATGCCGCTGTGGCTGGGCAACTCGCTGATCGTGACGATCGCGATCACGCTAGGCCGGGTGCTGCTCGACTCGATGGCCGGCTACGCGCTGGCGCGGCTGCGCTTCAGGGGCCGCAGGGCGCTGTTCTCGGCCGTGATCGCGATCCTGGCGGTGCCGGGCGTCGTGTTGTTCATCCCGAAGTTCCTGGTGCTGAAGCAGTTCGGGATGTACGACACGTACACGGCCCTGATCCTGCCGATCATCGCCGACGCGGGCGGCGTGTTCATCATGAAGCAGTTCTTCGAGTCGATCCCCCGCAGCGTGGAGGAGGCGGCCCGGATCGACGGCGCCGGCACGTGGCGGATCTTCTGGTCGGTCGTGCTGCCGATGGGCCGCCCCGCGCTGATCACGCTGACGATCGTCTCGTTCCAGAGCTCGTGGAACGAGTTCGCCCACAGCCTCGTGGCGGTGCAGAGCCCCGATCTCTACACGCTGCCGCGAGGCCTGGCGGTGCTGGTGAGCGGATCGCTCGGATCGGGCAACCAGTATCCGCTCAAGCTGGGCGCGGCGGTGCTGGCGACGATCCCGGTGGCGATCATCTTCGTGGTGTTCCAGCGTTACTTCGTGCGCGGCGCCAACGAGGGGGCCGACAAGTAGTACCAGACGGCGAGCTGGACCAGGGCCAGCGTGAGGGCGAAGGGCATCAGCGCCTGCATGCCCACGCCCTGGCCCAGCGCCCCGGCCGTCCACGGCAGCAGCGAGCCGCCGATGACCGAGCCGCCGTTCAGCACCCCGATGGCGGTCGGCACCAGGCGGGCCGGCAGCAGCTCGGGCAGGATCGCCATCGTGGTCGGGAACAGCGGGCCGAGGAAGAACCCGAGCAGCACGAACCCGGCCACCGGCACGACGCCGAGCCAGATCAGGACGGTCGAGGCGGCGACGCCGACGCAGCACCAGAGCGACGTCCGCGCCGGGGTCAGGCCCAGCCGGCCCGCCACGGGACTGATCACGAACCGCCCCGCGGTCAGCCCGGCCCAGTAGCCGCTGACCGCGTAACCGGCGATCAGGTGGGTCTCCAGGTTGACCTCACGCAGGTAGGAGTAGGCCCAGTTGCCCACCCCGATCTCCACGCCCAGATAGACCGTGAGGAACACCGACGCGAGCAGGACGTACTTGTTGCGCAGCGCGGTCGGCAGCAGACCGCCCTCCTTCTCCTCCTTCTCCGGTACGACCCTCTTCGGGAACGTCGCGTAGAAGGCGACCCCCAGCAGGGCGGTCGCGACGGCCAGCCCCCACCAGACGGCCGTCCAGGGGGCGTAGCCGAGGGTCAGCGCCGCGATGGCCGGCCCGGCCAGGGCGCCGACGCCGAAGAAGGCGTGCAGCCGGTTGAGCAGGGTGGCCGCGTCGGGGAGCGCCGCCAGGTGCACGTTCAGCACCGATTCGAGCACCCCCACGCCGTACCCGCAGAACCCCTGGGCGGCGATCAGCACCCAGAACGACGGCCGCGCCGCCGTGACGACGGCCGCGAGCACGAACACGCCGCTGCCCGCGACGAGCGCCAGCCGCAGCCCCAGCCGCTCGATGAGCACGCCGTTGGTGAGCCCGGCCAGCAGGAACCCGGCCGAGTTGGTGAAGAAACCGAGCCCGATCAGGGCTTTGTCGACGCCGTAGTCGTCGATCTGCGCGGGTAACAGCACCCCGCCGACCGCGGCGCCGATCCCGACGAGGACGAACGCCGCGTAGGAGAGATAAATCGAGGAACGCATCCCGGGGGACCCCATCTAGGAGGAGTGGCGTTGGGAGCGCTCAAGAACATTAACCCAAAAGCCGGCGTTGTTCCTCCTCGATGATCTGATGCGCGAGCGCCTGCTCGGAGACGTCGACGGCGGCCGGTGTCGACTCGGCCAGATCGCTGCGGCGGGCGTACTCGTCGAACCTCCGCGTCTTGGCCGCGAGGATCTCCAGCAGCCGCTGGTCGACCGAGTCGACCGCGAGCAGCCGGTGCACCTGGACCTTCCTGATCTGCCCCATGCGGTGGGCACGCGCGATGGCCTGGGTCTCGGTCGACGGCTTGAGCTGCGGCTCGCAGATGATCACCACGGAGGCGGCCTGGAGGTTGAGCCCCACCCCGCCGGCCACGATCTGGCTCAGCAGGACGGCGTGTCCCCGGGTGGCCGAGAACACGTCGACGAGTTCCTGGCGGCGCTCGGGATCGAGGTCGCCGGTCAGCTTGTGCGGGGTGCCCAGGGTCCGGCCGACGGCGTCGAGCACGTCGCGGAAATAGGAGAAAACGATCACCTTCAGCCCGTTTGCCTCGGCGTCCTCGACCAGCTCGACGAGCCGCTTGAGCTTGGCCGACGTCGCCGGGCAGGCGAACGCGGCACGGCGCATCCTCGGGAAGTGCCGGTCGGCGACCGCCTGGCGGTAGGCGTCGAGGTCGTCACCGGAGAACTCGACCCACTCGTCGGCCTCGACCCGCTCGGGCAGTTCGTGCAGGACGTCTTCCTGGTTCCGCCGCAGGTAGGCGGCGGCCACCGACTTGCGGAACGCCTGCGGCCCGCCCCGGCTGATCTCCAGCCCCGGAGCGACGTGGGCGACCAGCGCGCGGAACTCCTCGACGCGGTTCTCCATCGGCGTCCCGGTCAGGAACAGCACCCGCTCGACCACCTCGCACCAGGCGGCCACCGACCTGGCCCGCTTGGTGGCCGGGTTCTTGACGTAGTGGGCCTCGTCGACGACCAGCATCGCGACGGCCGGCGTGGGCGTCAGCCGGTGCAGCCCGTCGAGCGTGACGACGGCGACCCCGCCCTCCTTCTCCCACTCGTCGAGGGCGGCCTCGCGGCGCGACCCGTGGATCTTCTGCGCCTTCAGCGTGCTGCGCGTCTCGATCTCGCGCACCCAGTTGACGACGACACTCGCCGGGCAGACGACCAGGAAGCGGGTCGCCCCTTCGGCCGCCAGGTGGGCGAGCGCGGCGACGGCCTCGACGGACTTGCCGAGCCCCATCTCGTCACCGATGATCACCCGCTTCTGCGCGAGCGCGAACCGCGCCCCGAACGACTGGTAGCCGCGCAGCGACACCCGGCGGAAGGTGTCGTCGAGCGGCTGCGCGTTCACCCGGGCCAGCACGTCGTCGGGCAGCACCCCCTCGGTGACCCGCTCCCCCGCGAGATCGGCGAGCAGGGCGTAGTAGTCGGCCGACCGGTGTTCGAAGTCGGCCCACGCCTCGTGACCACTCGACGGCGGACGCAGCAGATCGGTGATGACCTGCGGAAACTCCTTGCCGGCCCGAGCCGCGTCGTCGAGCAGCCCGTCGATCGCCCCGACCGCCTCATACGCTTCCGCGCGCCGCCGCCTCCCGGTGGTGACGAGCCGCCACCGGGAACGGGCGGGGTGGGCGGCCTTCAGCAGCGGCGTGAGGGAGGAGTCGACGTCGCGGGCGGCCCTGACGTGGAAGGGCAACTCCGTCCCGGCGTCGAGCAGCCGCTTCAGGGCGACCACGAGCGCCTCCGACATCCAGTCGTCCCGCTCGATCTTCACGCTCGCCAGTTGCCGCGCGGCCTCCTCGATCTGGTCGGCGGCGGCCCTGATCTGCCGGGCCGTCTGCGGGCCGACCCCCGGCAGCTCCTGGAGACGGTAGGCCGACATGTCGTGGACCTGGAGGACCGTGGTGATGCCGGAACGTTCGAGCATGCCGGTCCGCAGCCGCCCGCCGGTGACGTCCTTGAGCCGGGCGACGGGCATCTGGGCGAGGTCTTCGCGGACGGTGTGCCCGCGCAGGGTGTCGAGGGCGCTCAGGGCTCCGGCCTGGACGGCGGCGTGGTCGGCGAGGAGGGTGCGGGCATTGCGCACCAGGGCCTCCGCGACGCGGCAGAGGTCGTCGGCTTCGCGTACACCCATGATCCCTCCTCTGCCCGGAAAGGTACCGAACAGACCGGCCCGACGAAGTGGCCGGTGGCGCGGCCGTATCCCAACTAGGTCAGTTGCCGGGGTAGCGCTCGCGTGACGCGCCGCCCCGGGTCATCTCGCCGACGAAGTCGTCCGCGAGCCGCTCGATCGTGTCGCGGCCCTCCACCCGGTCGATCCACCTGGCCGGGATGCGCACGCCCTCGGCGCCGAGCAGGTTGCCGCAGACGGAGGCGGTGGAGTCGCTGTCGCCCGAATGGTTGGCGGCCAGGACGACGCCCTCCTCGAACGACCCGCTGACGAGGGCGCAGTAGACGCCGATGGCCAGCGCCTCTTCGGCCACCCACGCCTCGCCCAGCGACTCGACCTTCTCCGGCGACGGCGGCCCGGCGTGGGCGAGGTCGACGGCGGCCCGCAGGGCGTCGGCCGTGGCGGTGTCGTCGACGAGCGGGAGCGTGGCCGCGACGGCGTTCTCCAGGGTGGTGTCGTCGACCAGGTGGTGGACGATCGCCGCCAGCGCGCCCGCGGAGGCGGCCGCCGTCGGGTGGCCGTGGGTGAGCCGCGAGCATTCGGCCGCCCACGCGTAGGCCTGGCCGGCCGCCCACGGGCCGAGCCCGAAGGGGGCCGAGCGCATGACCGTGCCGCACCCCTTGGAGTGGGCGTCGACGTCGCCGCGCAGGCCCGACAGGCAGGCGTTGCCGGGGGCGCGGCGGGCGTAGAGCCAGGTCTGCTCGCGTAACCAGCCGGTGCGGTGGAGGAGGTCGCCCGGGTCGGGCGGGGCCGGATGGTCCTGGGTGTCGAGCCAGCGCAGGTAGGCGTGGCGGACGGCCGAGGGGACGTGGCCGTGGCCGCGTTCCCGGTTTCGCACGGAGCCGCGGATGAGCCCCTCGACGGTGAAGAGGGTCATCTGGGTGTCGTCGGTGACCAGGCCGTCGGTCAGGTCGGTGATGCCTCCGGGGCCGTGGGCGGCGCGGATGCGGTCGAGCGAGTCGAACTCGACGGGGGCGCCGAGCGCGTCACCGATGGCGCCGCCGATGAGACAACCTCGGACACGCGCGGGCTTCATGTGGTCTCCATCCGTTGTGGGTCGTCGAGGAAGCACGTCCCCAACACCGGCGCGAGCACCTCTCCCCCAGATGGCCGGCCGCCAGCGCCGCCATGTCGGCCGGCGGCCCCGCGCTCCCGGTGCCGTCGATCACGAGCGCCGGCGCGTCCACCGCCGCGAGCAGTTCCGGTGAGGCCGTCTCCAGGAGGAGGCAGTCGTACACCAGCGTGTGCCCCTCCGACCTCCTCCACGCCGTCAGGTGCCGGGACCATGGGGGAATCCTTCCTCGAACATCGAGGCGAGCACGGCCAGGGCGGCGTCGACCCCCGCCCTGTCGCCCGACAGGATCAGGTCGAACAGCAGGCCCCGCGTCGCCGCCAGGCTCAGGCGAGCATAGGCGGCCGCGTGGTCCTCCGGCACCCCGGCCGCGAGGCACAACTCCACCAGCGGGGGCAACCAACCGTCGACGAGGTCGGCGCGCAGGCCCTCGGTGTGGGGGCGGCCCTGCATGGCGTGGGCGGACAGTTCGAAGAACAGCGGGCCGTAGACGAGCGCCTGCTCGACCAGCCGGTCCCAGTAGAGGTCCCAGCCGGCCCCGGACAACGCGTCGCGCTGGCGGGTCTCGACCTCTCGCACCACCTCGGACAGCAGGCCCTCGCGGGAGCCGAAGTGGTAGATCAGCATGCGGTGGCTGGTGCCGATCCCGGTCGCGATGGTGCGGAGGCTGGCGTCGCCGACGCCGTGGGCGGCGAAGTAGTCGACCGCGGCGGCCAGCAGTTTGTCACGGGCGTTCACTTCTGGCTTTCAGACCCTGCCCTTCCAGTTCCAGGTAACGGCGGGTCAGCCTACCGGCCAGCAGGTGCACCAGCGGGGCGAGCGGGCCGGTCTGCTCGATCACCAGGAGGGCGCGGGTGCCGCCGGGCACGGCCTCGACCTCGTGGATCCCGGCGGTACGCAGCCCCGACCCCCCGCTGACCCAGGTGAACCCCCGGCCGTCGGCGAAGTCGGTCACCCGCCAGACCGCCACCGGCAGGCGGGGTTGCCGGAGCCGGGCCCTGCTGCCCACGCGGAGCGGGCCCGGGTCGAGCAGGTCGAGCGTGTCGACGGTGGGGGTCCATTCGGGCCAGCGGGCGACGTCGCTGAAGACCTCCCACACGCGGGAGGGCGGCGCGTCGATGACGACAGTGGATTCGTAACGCATGTACCAAATGGTACAGTCACGGCACGGTGAGCACGACGTTGGCCCGCGCGTGCTCGGTCTCCATGTAGCGGATGGCCTCAGCGGTGTCGGCCAGTGCATACGTGCGGTCGACCGCCGGGACCACGAGGCCGGCGTCGGCGAGTTCCCGCAGGGCGGCCAGAGCGTCCCGGCCCGGCGCGGCCTCCAGGATCACGATCCGGTCCTTGACGAACCGGGCGGCCAGCCGGGCCCGGATGATGAGCCCGAGCGGCCCGAAGAGGCTGCCGCCGCTGAAGACCCCGCCGCCGGAGATCACCAGCGTCCCGCCCGGCGCGAGCGCCCTGCGCAGGTCGCGCAGCGACCGGTTGCCGACCAGGTCGAAGACCAGGTCGTGCCGCTCGCCGGTCGTGGCGAAGTCCTCCTTCCGGTAGTCGACGACGCGATCGGCGCCCAGGCCCGCGACCAGGTCGGCGTTCCTGGTGCTGCACACCGCGGTCACCCGCGCGCCCCGGGCCTTGGCGATCTGGACGGCGAACGTGCCGACCCCGCCCGAGGCCCCGTTGACCAGCACCGACTGCCCCTTCTCGACGCTCGCGAGCCCCTGCAGGGCGGTGTTGGCGGCCAGCGGCATCGCGGCGGCCTGCTCGAAGGTGAGGCTCGCCGGCTTGCGGTCGAGGAGGTGAGCCGGGACCGCGACGTATTCGGCGAAGGCGCCGCCGAACTCGCCGAAGACCTCCTCGCCCGGCTCGAAGCCCTCTCCCGACACGACGACCCCGGCGAAATCGGTGCCCAGGATCGGCGCCTTGGGCGCGCGCAGCCCGAAGCTCAGCCGGGCCAGGTAGGGGTCGCCGCGCAGCACGTGCCAGTCGCGGGCGTTGAGGGAGGCGGCCATGACCTTGACCAGCACCTCCCCCGGACCTGGGGTGGGCGCCGGGACGTCTCTGCACTCCAGGATGTCGGGCGGGCCGTAACGGTCCTGCACAATCGCCTTCACGGGGGTTCCCCTCTCAGTGGGTGTACGGCGTACACCTAGACCATAGGTGTACGGTGTACACTCGTCAAGGAGGCGACGACACATTGGCTCGACTCAGCCGGGAACGGGTTCTGGAGGCCGCCGTGGCCCTGGCCGACGAGGCCGGGCTCGACGGGCTGAGCATGCGCCGGCTCGCGACCGAACTCGGCGTGGTGCCGATGGCGCTCTACAAGCACGTCGCCAACAAGGACGAGTTGCTCGACGGCATCATCGACACGGTCGTCTCGGAGATCGACCTCGGCACCACGCCGGGTGCGGGCGAGGGCGACTGGAAACCGGCCGTCAGGGGCCGCATCCTGGCCGCGCGCCAGACGCTGCTGCGGCACCCGTGGGCGGCCGGGGCCATCGAGTCGCGGCGCGTCCCGACGCCGGCGGTGATGGCGTACATGGACTCGGTCATCGGCGTGTTCCGGGCGGGCGGGTTCGGCGTCGACCTCGTCCACCACGTGATCCACGCGCTGGGCAGCCGGATCCTGGGCTTCAGCCAGGAGTTGTTCTACGACACCCCGACCGACCCCGACGCCCAGGAGAAGGCCGCGCACGCGATGGCGGGCACGTTCCCGTGGCTGGCGGAGATGGCGTTGCGGGTCGCCCACGACGAGAAGACGGTCGTCGGCTCGGGCTGCGACGACCAGTTCGAGTTCGAGTTCGCCCTCGATCTCCTGCTCGACGGGTTCGAACGCCTGCGACAGGCCGGATGAAGTACGGTTTGTGCCGTGACGTTGCTGGCCGGCCGTTACCGGCTGCTCTCCCGCATCGGCCAGGGCGGCATGGGCGCCGTCTGGCATGCCGTCGACGAGCTCCTGCGCCAGGAGGTCGCCGTCAAAGAGGTCCTGCTGCCCCGCGACCTCGACGAACCCCGGCTGGCCGAGATGCGGGAGCGCACCCTCCGCGAGGCGCGGGCCGCGGCGCGGCTGCGCTCGCACCCCTCGATCGTGACCGTCCACGACGTGGTGCTGGAGGACGGGCGGCCGTGGATCATCATGGAGCTGGTCCGGGGGCGGTCGTTGCAGGCGCTCGTGCGGCAGGAGGGGCCGCTGCCGCCGCAGCGGGTCGCCGCCATCGGCGTCACCGTGCTCGACGCGCTCTCCGCCGCCCACTCGATGGGCATCCTGCACCGCGACGTGAAGCCGGGCAACGTCATGGTCACCGACGAGGGCCGGGTGCTGCTGACCGACTTCGGCATCGCCAGCGTCGCCGGCGACGTCAACCTGACCCAGACGGGGCTGGTGTCGGGTTCGCCGGGATACATCGCGCCCGAACGGCTGCGCGGTGAGCCCGACGGGCCTCCGTCGGACCTGTGGTCGCTCGCGGCGACCCTCTTCGCGGCCGTCGAGGGCGTCGCGCCGTTCCACCGCGACAACCCGGCCGCCGTGATGGCGGCCGTGCTCATGCACGAACCGGCGCCGATGCGGCTCGCGGGACCGCTGGGCCCGGTGCTCGCGGCGATGCTCGACAAGGACGCCGCCCGCCGCGTCCCGGCCGCGCACGCCGCCGCCCGGCTCCAGGCCGTCGCCGGGGGCACCGGGCCGACCCTCGCGTCGCCGCCGAAGCCGAAGAAGAACAGGGCGCCCGCCTTCGCGGCCGTCGGGCTGGCCGTGCTGGTGGTGGGCGTCGGCGGGGGCGTGCTCTACCTGAACTCGCCCGGCACCGCCACCGGAACGCCGGCCACGCCCACGACGTCCCCACCGGCGGCGACGGCCCAGGCGGCCACCGAACGGCAGAAGGCCGTGCTGACGAGCAACCCCGAGGCGTGTGCCCTGGTCACGCAGGCGCAGATCCGCAAACTGCTCGGGACGGCGGCCAAGCAGGAGTTCATGACGAACGACGCCTGCCAGTGGATCACCCCCGGCGGGGAGTACCTCCAGATCCAGAAGGTCCAGCTCGACTCCGAGACCACGGCGAGGCTCACCTTCGACACCAGCCGCGCCACCGAGGAGGACGAACCCAAACGCGACCCGGCGACCAGGCTCCGGGTCGGCGCGCGGATCGGGGACGCGAGCATCGGCTGGACCCGCGACGCCGGGCCGTACAACCAGACGAGGCTCGTGATCCGCACGGCCAACGTGCAGATGTGGCTCTACTACTCGGGCCCGAAGACCGGATACGCGACCATCGACGCGTTCGCACGGTTGATCATGACCTCCCTGCACAAGGCGGGGTGAGGTATACCCTGTTGTTCCGGTAGGAATTGTGTAGATATGCTCTCCATGCACCATCTACGCAGCTCGGAACCGGGACACCATGAAATCAACCCCCGCCATCGCGACCGCAGCCCTCCTCCTTCTCGGCCTCGCGGCGTGCGGCGGAACCGACGCCGCCGAGACCGCCGAGGCCCCGCCGGCCAAGTCGATCATCCTGATCACCCCCAACCCGGTCGGCACCAACAGCTTCCTCCAGCTCGGCGTCAAGGGCGCCGAAGCCGCCGCCAAGGAGCTCGGCGCCTCCTTCAAGCTGTACGAGAGCAAGGACCCCACATCCATCGCGCAGAACGTCGACGCGGCCGTCCGGGCCAAGCCGACCGTGATCGTGGGCATCAGCTTCTCCTTCGACGACGTGTTCGCCACCGTCCCCAAGGCCAACCCCGGCCAGCAGTTCCTCCAGGTCGACTCGTGCGCCAAGGACCAGGCGCCCAACCTGGCGTGCGTGTCGTTCAAGGAGCACGAGGCGGCCTACCTGGCCGGCGTCGAGGCGGGCCTGCTCTCCAAGAACGGCCAGATCGGCGTGGTCGCCGCGCTCGACACCCCGTTCATCCACCGCTGGATCGAGCCGTTCTTCGCCGGGGCCGCCTCGGTCAAGCCCGGCGCCCAGGGCACCCCGCTCTACGTCGGCGGCAGCAATCCCTTCAGCGACCCGGCCAGGGCCAAGTCGCAGGCCCAGACCCTCACCGGACGCGGCGTCGACGTCATCGCGGCGGCGGCCTCCGGCGGCAACCCGGGCGTGTTCGAGGCGGTCGCGGCGTCCGGCGGCAAGGCGTTCGGCGTCGACGTCAACCAGTGCGCGCTGAGCCCCGGCAACGTCATCGACAACGTCCTGAAGCACGTGGACGTCGCCGAGAACGCCGCCATCAAGGAGATCTTCGGCGGCAAGACCGGCGGCGTGAAGGTCTACGGCCTGGCCGAGGGCGGCGTGGGCGTCAACGCCCTGGACTACGACCTGGCCTCCTCCGGCTGCACGGTCGCGGCCAGCCCCGACGTGGTGGCGAAGGTCAAGCAGGCCCGCGACGACATCGTCGCCGGGAAGGTCACCGTCGCGGACCCGCTCCAGAGCTGATGTACGCCGCCGAACTCGTCGGAGTGACGAAGCGGTTCGGCCCGGTTCTCGCCAACGACGGCATCGACCTGGCGGTCGCCAGGGGCGAGGTGCACGCCGTGGTCGGGGAGAACGGGGCCGGCAAGTCCACTCTGATGTCGATCCTGTACGGCCTGCACCGCCCCGACGCCGGAGAGGTCCGCCGCGACGGGAACCCGATCGTCCTGCGCTCCCCCACCGACGCCATCCGCCACGGCCTCGGCATGGTCCACCAGCGCTTCCGCCTGTTCCCCGGCCTGACCGTGGCCGAGAACATCGTGATCGGCGCCGAGCCGGTCCGGCGGGGCCGCCTCGACCGCGCCGCCGCGAACGAGGCGGTGGCCGCCCTCTCCGAGCGCTACGGCCTGCGCGCCGACCCGTCGGCCCTGGTCGGCGGCCTGCCGGTGGGGGTGCGCCAGCGGGTGGAGATCCTCCGCGCCCTCTACCGCCACGCCGAGGTGCTCATCCTCGACGAGCCGACGGCGGTGCTGACCCCCGGCGAGACCGACCGCCTCTTCGAGGTGCTCCGCACGGTCGCCGCGACCGGCGTCTCGATCCTGCTGGTCACCCACAAGCTGTCGGAGGTCCTGGCCGTCGGCGACCGGGTGACCGTGCTGCGCCAGGGCCGGGTCACCGGCCGGTTCACCACGGCCGAGACCGACGCCGACGAACTGGTCAACGCCATGATCGGCCGGTCGCTCACCCCGCCCGCCCGGCGCCGCGCCCGCACGCCGGAGGGCGACCCGCTCCTGGAGGTGCGCGACCTGACGGTCCGCGACGGCGACGGCGTGGCCCGCCTGTCGGAGGTCTCGTTCGCAGTGCGCCCTGGCGAGATCGTCGGCCTCGCGGGGGTCGCGGGCAGCGGCCAGCGCGAGCTCATCGACTCCGTGACCGGCCTGCGCGGCCGGGTGGACGGCGTGTTCCTCGACGGCACCCCCGTCCTCGCGGGCCGGGACCCGCGTGTGGCCTACGTGCCCGAGGACCGCCACGGCCGGGCCACCGCCCCCGCCATGTCGGTGGCCGAGAACGTCCTCATGGGCGCGCAGCGCGACCTGGCCTCACGATGGGCCCTGCCCCGTGCCAAGGTCCGGGCCCGCGCCCGGGACCTGGTCGATCGCTTCTCCATCAGCGCCGCCTCGGTCGACGTCCCGGTCGGCGCGTTGTCCGGCGGCAACGCCCAGAAGACGGTGCTGGCCCGCGAGCTCACCCGGCCGTCGCAGGTGGTGGTGGCCGAGGAGCCGACCCAGGGCGTGGACGTGGGGGTGCGCGAACGCGTCCACGACCTCCTGCGCGCCGCCCGCGACGAGGGCGCCGCCATCCTCCTCCAGTCGAGCGAGCTCTCGGAGCTCCGCGACCTCGCCGACCGCATCCTGGTCCTGTACGAGGGCCGCGTCGTCGCCGAGTTCCCCGGCGACGCCTCCGAGAAGGAACTCGGCCGCGCGATGACGGGAGCGACCGGATGACGCCACTCGCGAAGCGGCGAAGCCGCACGAGGTCCGCGTGCCGGAGCGGAGGGCTCGCGTGAGCGCGCCCGTCGTCGCCCGCCGCGTGGTGGCCTCCGCACCCGTCGTGGCGGTGGCCGGAGCGCTCCTCCTGACCACCCTCGTCATGCTGGTGGTCGGCGTCGATCCCACGCTGGCCTATCCGGCGCTGATCAGAGGGGCCGTCCTCGACGGCAACCTCGAATACACGGTCGCGGCGTTCGTGCCCACGCTCGGCATGGCGCTCGCGTTCGCCCTCCCGCTCCGCGCGGGCGAGTTCAATCTCGGCGGCGACGGCCAGCTCGCCATGGGCGGGGTGACGGCGGCGGCGGTCGCCTGCTGGTGCCGCTGCCCCCGGGAGCGGCCGTCGTGCTGCCGCTGTTCCTGGGGGCGGTCGCGGGCGGGCTGGTGGCCGTGGTCGCCGCGCCGCTCAGCACGCGCCTCGGCCTCCCCGCCATCGTCAGCACCCTGCTCATCAGCGCCCCGGCCGTCTCCCTGGCCTCCTACCTGGTGCGTTTCCCGCTGGCCGAACCCAACACCGGCATCGCGCAGACCCCGCCCCTGCCGGAGGCGGCCCACCTGCCCGCCCTCGGCGGCAGCGGCTACCTCACGATCGGCCTGCCGCTGATCGCCGTGCTCACCACCCTGTGGTTGTACGCCGACGGCCGGACCGTCCTCGGCTACGAGATCCGGGCCACCGGCCAGAACCGGGAGTTCGCCCGTTACGGCGGCGTCCGGGTGGACCGGGTGGCCGCCCTCGCGCTGGCGGGCGGCGGCGCGTTCGCCGGGCTCTCGGGCGCGTTGATCGTGCTGGGCCCGCCGCACCGGTTCGTCGACGGCGCGCTGACCGCACCCGGATACACCTTCACCGCCGTCGCGGCGGTGCTGCTGGCCGGCGCCCGCCCGATCGTCGTGCCGCTCACCGTGGCACTGCTGACGTTCCTCCAGGTCGGCGGCCAGGGCATGGAACGGGAGGCCGGGGTGCCGAGCCAGCTCACGCAGATCGTGCAGGGGCTGATCATCGTGATCGTGGCGGTCCTCGCGACCCTCCGGACGAGGAGGCCGAGGTGAACGTCTTCGAGTGGTCGTTCCTGGCCGGCGTTCTCACGGCCACCGCGCCGGTGCTGCTGGCCGCGCTCGGCGGCCTGCTCTGCCAGGTCGCGGGCGTGTTCAACATCGCGCTGGAAGGCCAGTTGTTGTGGGGCGCGTTCGTCGCTGTCGTGGTCAGCGACCTGACCGGCAGCGCGTGGGCGGGCGTCGCGGGCGCGGTCGCCGCGACGGTGTTGTTCTCGGCGCTGCTGTCGGGGCCGTCGGTGGCGTTGCGGGCCGACCCGATCGTGGTCGCCGTCGGGCTCAACCTGCTGGCGCTCGGGCTGACCGCGTTCCTGATGCGGCAGATCTTCGGCAGCGGCGGCACCTACAGCTCTCCCGACCTGGCCGGCCTTCCTGACCTGGGCGAACTCGGCCTGGACGTCCCGGTGCTGAGGGATCAGTCGCCGCTCGTGCCGGTCGCCCTGCTGCTGGTCGTCGTCCTGGCCCTCTGGCTGACCCGCACCCGGTCGGGCCTGCGGCTGCGCGCGGTCGGCCAGCATCTCGACGCCGCCCGGGCCGTCGGCCTGCGCGTCTCCGGTTACCGGCACGGCGTGACGCTGGTCGCGGGCGCGTTGTGCGGGCTGGCCGGGGCGCAGCTCTCGCTCGGCAACGTGACGCTGTTCAGCGAGGGCATGAGCGCCGGCCGCGGCTGGATCGCCGTGGTGGCGGTCATGCTCAGCGGCGTCTACCCCGGGCGGCTGCTGCTGGCCTGCCTGCTGTTCGGCATGGCCGAGGCGTTCGGGTTCCGGCTCCAGGGCGCGGGCCTGCCGCAGCAGGCCGCCGACGCCGCCCCCTATGTGATCACGCTGGCCGCGCTGGTGCTCGCCGCCGTGGCGCGGCGGCGGAGGAGGTCGTATGAACACGCCTGAACTGGCGAACTCGGTCCGGCTGACCGGCGACGCGGTGGAGATCCTCGACCGGCGCGTCTACCCGTTCGAGCGGAGGTGGGTGCGCTGCACGACCAGCGACGAGGTCGCCCAGGCGATCAAGGACATGGTCACGCAGAGTTCGGGCCCGCTGTTCGCGACCACGGCCGCGATGGTGCTGGCCGCCCGATCGGTCCGGCACCGGCCCCGCGACCTGGCCATGAGGGAACTGCGGGCGGCCGGTGACCGGCTCGTCGCCACCCGTCCCACCAACAACCACATCCGCGACGCCGTCGCCGCGATCCTCGCGGAGCTCGAAGAGGGAGACCTGGCCGAACAGGTCGAGGCGGCGGCCGCCGCCCATGACCAGGCCTACCGCGACCGGTCGGCCGCCCTGGGCCGGCACGCCGCCGGCCTGCTGCCCGACGGCTCGACGGTGCTCACCCACTGCTGGGCCGACTACTACCTGATCGCGACCGTCCAGGCCGCCCAGGAACAGGGCAAGTACCTGGAGTTCGTCTGCACCGAGACGCGCCCCTACCTCCAGGGCGCGCGGCTCACCGCGGCGACCTTGGTCGAGATGGGTTACGAACCCACGCTGATCACCGACGGCATGGCCGCCGCCGCCCTGGCCAACGGCGTCGCCGATGTCGTCCTGGTCGCGGCCGACCGCGTCACCCTCGACGGCCACGTGGTCAACAAGGTCGGCACGCTCGGCGTCGCCCTGGCCGCGAACCGGTTCGGCCTGCCCTTCCACGCGCTGGTCCAGCGCCCCGACCCGCAGGCCCCCACCCCGGCCGACGTGGTGATCGAGCACCGCGACCCCGACGAGGTGCTGCACGTCCTCGGGGTGAGGACCGCCGCCCACGGCGTCACCGGCCACTATCCGGCCTTCGACACGACACCACCTGACCTGGTCACCCGGATCGTCACAGAAAAGGGCGCCTTCCGCCCGGAGAACGTAAAAGAGGCACTTCAATGACCAGGCGCATCGTCGTCGACACCGACACGGGCATCGACGACGCCCACACCCTGCTCTATCTGGCCGGCCGCCCCGACGCCGAGATCGTGGCGGTCACCTCGGTGTTCGGCAACTGCGTCGAACCCGACGCCGCCCGCAACATCGCCTACGTCACCCGCCTGCTCGGCCTCGACGTGCCGATCGCCCGGGGCGCGGCCGAACCCCTCACCGGCACCGCCCACATCGCCGGGTACGTCCACGGCAAGGACGGCCTGGGCGACGTCGGCTACGACCGCCCGCTCCCCGAGACCGGCGGGGAGAGCGCCGCCGAACTGCTGGTCCGCCTCGGCCGGGAGCAGCCGGGCGAGCTCGACCTGCTGGCGCTCGGGCCGCTGACCAACCTCGGCCGGGCGCTGCGCCTCGACCCGGAGCTGTTCACCCGCTACCGGTCGGTCGTGCTGATGGGCGGGTCGGGCCCATACGCCCCGCCCGGGACCCTGCTCATGGTCGACGCGAACATCAACAACGACCCTGAGGCGGCCCGCGCGGTCTTCTCGGCCCCCCGCAACGAGCTCGTCATGGTCGGCGTGAACGTCACCGCCACCACGATCCTCGACGAGGTGGCCATCAACGCCCTGCGGGCCGCCGGCACCCCGGTCGCCCGCTTCGCGACCGAGATCCTCGACGCCTACCTGGACTTCTACCAGAACGAGTGGGGCCGGCGGATCATCCCGCTGCACGACCCCCTCGCCGCCGGGATCCTGCTCGATCCCACGTTCGCGACCGCGTCGGCCGACGGGCCGGTTAACGTACGGACCGACGGTTTCCTGGCCAGGGCCAGGCTGATGCGGACCCACGACGGCCTGCCGCCGGCCTTCCCCTACCAGGCCGCCCCGCCCACCAAGGTGGTCACCGAGGTGGACGCGGCCCGCTTCGTCGCCGACTTCGTGGAGGTGCTCACCCGTTGAGCTGGATCGTGCTGGACATCGAAGGCACCACGAGCTCGACCGAGTCGGTGCACGTGGGCCTCTACTCCTACGCCCGCTCGCGCCTCGGCCCGTGGATCGACGCCCACCGCGACGACCCCGAGGTCGCCCAGGCCGTCAAGGAGACCGGCGGCGCGACCACCGAGGAGACCGTCGCCATCCTGCACGGCTGGATGGACGGCGACGTCAAGGCGACCCCGCTGAAGACCCTCCAGGGGCAGATCTGGGCGGCCGGGTTCGCGAGTGGCGCGCTCACCTCCCACTTCTTCCCCGACGTCGCGCCCGCGCTGCGCCGGTGGCACGCCCAGGGCAGGCGCCTGGCCGTCTTCTCGTCGGGCGCGGTCTCCAGCCAGCGGCCGTGGTTCCGGCACAGCCCCGACGGCGACCTTTCGGTGCTGATCGAGCACCACTTCGACACGGTCAACGCGGGCCCCAAACGCGAGAGCGCCTCCTACGAACGCATCGCCGCCACGCTGGAGACCGACGACCTGCTGTTCCTGTCGGACGTGCCGGCGGAACTCGACGCCGCGGCGGCGGCCGGATGGCAGGCGATCGGCTTGCGGCGGCCCGGCGAGCCGAGCGAGCGGGCCGACTTCGGTGCCCACCGGGTGGTCACGAGCTTTGAGGAGATCGCATGAACAGGGAAGACGTGCTGGCCGCCGGGGGGCGGCTGGCCGTGGAGGCCGCCCGGTACACCGGGATCGGCTGGATGCGCGGCACCTCCGGCAACCTGTCGGAGGTGGTCTCCCGCGATCCGCTGCGGCTCGCGGTGACCGCGAGCGGTCTCGACAAGGGCGAGCTCACCCCGTCTGACGTCGCCGTGGTCGGCGAGCGGGGCGAACCGGTCGCGGTGGCGGGCGTCGAACCGCTGACCCCGTCGGCCGAGGCGGGCCTGCATGCGCGGGTCGCGGCGGTGACCGGCGCCGACGCGATCGTGCACGTCCACGCGCTGAACGCCGTGGTGGCGGCCCACCACTGGCCGGAGGGCGTGGTCCTGAAGGACGTCGAGACCCTCAAGGGCATCGGCCGCCTGGCCCACGACGACGAGGTCGTCATCCCCGTCATCGAGAACAGCCAGGACATGACCGAGCTCGGCGACCGGTTCGAGGCCGGGTACGACGCGGCGACCCCGGCCGTGATCGTCGCCAACCACGGTCTCTACACGTGGGCGCCCACCCTCCACCGGGCCCGGCACGTCACCGAGTGCGTGGAGTGGCTGCTGGCCTACCGGATCGCTATCCGCTGACGAGCAGGTCGCCGACCCGGTCGAACAGGTCCCGGCCGGGCTCGGCGGTCAGCAGGTGCCGCGCCGCGCGCAGCGACCGCCTGATCGCGACGGCCCGCTCGGCCTCGGGCAGCGTCTCGATGTCGCTGACCCGGGCGAACCCGATGATCCGCCGGGCCGCCTTGGCCGCGCCGAACACCGCGGCGTCCCCGCGCACGGTGGCCAGATAACCCTCCAGCACGCCGTCGCCGTAGATCCGCGGGTCCACCCGCCGCGGCCACAGGGCCCGGAACTCGGTCTCGAAGGCCGCCCAGGTCTCCTCGGCCAGCCCGAGCACCCAGCGGGCGTGCTCGTCCTGTTCCCGTACGAAGCCACGCGCCGCCGCGAGCACGTAGTTGCCCCACAGGGCGCCGAGGTCGAAGCCGACCGGCCCGTAGAAGGCGAACTCGACGTCGAACGCCCGGGTCGAACCGGGCTTCACCAGCACCGAGC
Source organism: Herbidospora yilanensis (assembly GCF_001570565.1). Taxonomy (GTDB): domain Bacteria; phylum Actinomycetota; class Actinomycetes; order Streptosporangiales; family Streptosporangiaceae; genus Herbidospora; species Herbidospora yilanensis. The sequence continues at coordinate 349,600 of NZ_BBXE01000013.1, forward strand.
CGGTGTGCAGGTCGCCGTGGATCAGGGCCTCGGCGCGCGTCATGAACGCCAGCTTGGCCAGCCCGATCGCGGTCCGCACGTCGGGGTCGCCCACGTAGGCGGCCACGTCGGCCTCGGTGGCGGGGAGGATCTTGTTGTGCTCGTGCTCGATGTACGGCTCGGTGAAGACCAGGTCCTCGGTGATCTCGCACAACTCGGGGTTGACCGCGGCGGCCAGGGCGGCCTTGTGCCGGTGGTTGCCCAGGCCGAACACCGAGGTGCCGAAGGCGACCCTGGCGACGTACCGGCCGAGATCGGCGGCGACCCCGTCGGTGCGCACACCCTCGTTGAGCAGGCCGCGCCAGACCCGGTGGTCCGAGAGGTCCTCCAGGGCGACGACGTGCCGGTCATGGTCGACGTCGAGCAGGGCGGGCACGAGCCCGGGGGCCACCCGGCCGTGTTCGGCCAGGACGGCGGCCTCGATGCGGTTGCGGTCGGGCGTGACCGGCCAGGCCGGGTCGACCCGGACGTAGGGCATCGACTGCTTGAGCACCACGCCGGGGCCGCCCTCGGCCGCCACGGCGAACACGATGTTCATGTTGCCGTCGCCGATCTCCCGCACCGAGACCGGCTTCGCGAACGCCGCCAGCGCCGGGCGGCTCGCGAGGTAGCCGGGCACGTTGTCGACGGTCAGCAGCTCATAGGCGCTCAACGGAACTCCTGAGGGTGTAGCTCACGACGAGGGCCCCTGCCAGCAGGGCGCCCTGGACGAAGGTCTGGGTGTAGTAGGGGGCGTTCAGCATGGTCATGCCGTTGATCACCACGCCGATGAAGACGGCGCCGACGACGGTGCCGGCCGTGTTGGGCCGGTTGGCGCCCAGGACGGCGTAACCGATCAGCGCCGCCGCCACCGACTGGAGCAGGTAGGGGTCGCCCGCGCCCACGTCGCCCCGGCCCAGCCGGGCCGACAACATGATCCCGGCGACGGCCGCGCAGATCCCCGACACGGCGTAGGCGAGGGCCCGGTAGCGGGCCACCCGGATGCCGGCGAGGCGGGCCGCCTCGGCGTTGCCGCCGATGGCGTAGAGGGCGACGCCCCAGCGGGTGCGTTCGAGGAACAGGTAGACGACCACCGCGACCAGCGCGAACACGATGACCGGGACCGGCACCGAGCCGACCTTGCCGGCCCCGATCCAGGCGAAGCCCTCGGTGTAGCGGCCAGGCGCGGGCGCGCCGTCGACGGTCATGCCCGGCGCGACCGACCTGCCCGAGGTGAGGATGAGGGCGAGGCCCTGGAACAGGAACATCGTGCCCAGCGTGGCCACCAGGTCGGGGATCCGCGCCACCACGGTGAGCAGCGCGTTCACCCCCGCGACCAGCAGCCCGGTGAGCAGGCCGGCGACGATCGCGGTGCCGCCGGTGAGGTTGAACCGGACCATGGCCAGCGCGGTCACCATGACGACCGCGCCGACCGCCGCGCCCGCGGACAGGTCGAAGCCGCCCGTGGTCATCGACACGGTCACCCCGAGCGCCACCACCCCGACGATCGCCACCGACTGCAGGATGATCAGCGCGTTGGCGTAGGAGGCGAAGGCGGGCCGGAGCACCGCGAAGACGACCAGCAGGGCGGCCAGGATGACCAGCAGGCCGTACCGGTAGAGCAGACGGGTCACGAAGCGGCCCAGGGCACCCGGGCGACGTCGGGCGTGGTCAGTTCGGGCACGGCGCTCGTGAGCTGCTCGATGTTGGCGATTCCGCCGTCGCGGAGCTGCTTCTGGGTGACCAGCGCGGGCGGGATCTTCAGCTCGGCGCCGACCTGCTCCCCGGCGACCAGCAGCGCGGCGGCCCGGACCGCGATCCGGCCGACGTTCGAGGGGTCGGTCGTGGCGGTCGCCACCCACGGGCTGTTCGGCTCGGTGATGACGCCGATGTCGGCGGTGGAGATGTCCGCGCCGTAGATCTTGATCTGATCCTGGAGTCCGAGCTCCTTGACCGCGATGGCCGCGCCCTTGGCGAACTCGTCGTACGGCGCGAAGATCGCCTTCACGTCCGGGTTGGCCTGGAGGGCGGCCTTGGCCTGGTCGGCGACGGCCGACGCGGTCGAGTTGTTGACCACGCCGATCTGGGCGACCTCCTTGATGCCCGGGTTGTCCTTCTTGAACTGCGTCCACACCTCGTTGCGCCGGTCGAGGGGGGCGAAGCCCGAGACGTACACATAGAGGACCTCGCCGGTACCCCCGGTGTCGGTCTTGAGCGCGCCCAGGGCCAGCTCGGCGATCTTGTGGTCGTCCTGGGTCAGCGCGACGGCCTTGGGCGTGCCCGGGTCGACGTCGAAGGCGACCAGCGGGACGCCGGCGTCGGCGGCCTTCTTGATGGCGGGCTGGACGGTGTCGGCGAACCCGTGGTCGACGATGATCGCGTCGGCCTTCTGCTGGACGGCCTGCTCCAGGTTGAGCGCCTGCTTGTCGTTGTTGCCGTCGCCACTGGAGACCTCCAGCGTGATCTTGAGTGCCTGCGCCTCGGCCTGCGCCCCCGCTAGCCACTGCTCGAAGTAGTCACCGGACGAGAGCTGGCGGACGAGAGCGACCCGCACTCCCCCGGCGGCGAACTTCGCCGGGACGGAGGCGGCCGGAGACGCGACCGGCGCCGCCGGAGCGGACGAGGGCGCGGAGGTGGTCGTGGTGGAGGTTCCCTGGGAACATCCCGCGAGCGCCAGGACGCCCAGGAGAAGGGATGCGCCGAGAAGTCGTGCGTGAATCACACTCGGATGCTAGGCAGGCCCGGGAGTATTGTCCACTTTTCAAGTAGGATTTACCCAGATAGCCGCTGATTAGGGACGAAGCCCATGACCTACCTCACCGTGTACACCGACGGCCCGGCCCCCGAGACCCTCCTGCGGACCGAAGACCAGGCCGAGATCGCGACGAGCCTGAAGGAGATCGGCGTCCGCCTGCGCCACTGGGAGATCGTCGACGGCCTCGACGGCGCGACCCCCGACGACGTCCTCGCCGCCTACCGCGACCAGGTCGCCGCCGTCGTCGCCGAAGAGGGCTACACCTTCGTCGACGTGGCCCGGCTCGGCCCCGACGCCCCCGCCGACGTCGCCGCCGCGGCCCGCGCCAAGTTCCTCAACGAGCACACCCACGACGACGACGAGGTCCGCTTCTTCGTGGCCGGCTCGGGCATCTTCTACCTGCGCGTCGACGGCAAGGTGCACGCCGTCTTCTGCGAGCCCGGCGACCTGCTGAGCGTGCCCAGGCAGACCACCCACTGGTTCGACATGGGCACGAAGCCGCACTTCACCGCGATCCGCTTCTTCCACGACGACGACGGCTGGATCGGCGACTTCACCGGCGACGACATCGCGTCGCGCATCCCCGACTACGACACGATCGCGGCCGGCCGCTAGAGGTCGAGCAACTGCTCGTAGAAGCCGCCGAAGCCGCGTTCGGCGTCGACCAGGTGGACCTCCAGGATCCAGTGGGCGACCCGCCCGGCCCTGTCGACCCGGCGCATCGGGGTCGTGTTGCCCTCGGCGATGTAGGACTCGATGTCGTCGGCGTCGATCGTCTCGTGCGGGAACTCCCCGACGAGGTGACCGGCGTGGACGTGCCCGAGGACCCAGCCGCGCTCGCGGGCGAGCCGGTCGACCTCGGCGAACAACCGCGCGCCGGTCATCTCGGAGTCGGCCGCGAAGAACCGCCGGCCGGCCTCGAAGACGACCGGCAGGTCGGCGGCGAGCCGGTGCTTCACGGGGTCGTCGCCCAGGACGTAGGTGCGCCCGAGGTCGGCCTCGAACTCCTCGAAGATCGGCCCGAAGTCGCAGAACACGATGTCGTCGGCCTCGACGGCCCGGTCAGGCGGGTTCTCGCGGTAGGGCAGCAGGGTGTTCGGCCCCGACCTGACGATCCGCTTGTGCCAGTGGCGGGTGGTCCCGAACATCTCGTTGGCCAGGTCGCGGATGTCGTCGCTGACGTCCTTCTCGGTCCGGCCGGGGGCGATGAGCCCGCGCCTGACGATCTCGTCGAACAGGGTGACCGCGTTGGCCTGGGCCGTCAGCAGCCGGTCGGCCCGGAACCGCTCGGCGGTGGCGGCGTCGACGTACACCCACGCCTTCTCCCCCGACCGCAGGCCGGCCTTGACCCGGAGGTAGTCGTCGACCTCGTAGGCGTCGGCGGCGGCCAGGTCGTCGGGGGTGAGCGTGAAGACCATGCCCTCGACGGCGTCTCGCGGGTCGTCCGACGGGACCGCCACGGGGTGCTCGTCACTGCCGCTGTCGGCCACGACCGAGGCGTCGGTGATCTTCACCGTCTCCAGGCGGAACCCGAGCAGGGCGTCGGGACGGCCGTCCAGCTCGCGGCCGAACCTGGCCGACTGGACCTGCGGGAGCCGCAGCGTCCCGTAGGAGAAGAGCAGGTGATCGGACATGGCGAACCCCCATCACAACACCGGGCCGGAGACCGCAGGATATGACCGAAGGGCCCCGGAAGCGTCCCGGGGCCCTTCTCCGCTCAGTTCTCCGGTAGCCAGAGGACCTCACGGACGCCGTTCAGCGTGCAGGTCATGATCTGGGCGACGGGCCCCCGAAAGGACGGCGGCGCCAGGCCTTCGGGTATTTTCCCCGGATCTCCAGCGGGGGCACGAGGGCGGCGTCCAGGGTCCGCACGTCGATGCTGACCGGCCGGTAGGGCAGGGTGCGGAGCCGTTTGCCCATGACGGCGTGGGGGCGGTCGACGGTGTCGCGGCGGCCGCTGATGAAGGCCCACTCGTGGGCCGCCGAGCCGAAGTAGACGACCGTCGGGAACGCCGCGATGAAGTTGTGCCACGAGCGGCGCAGGGTGGTCTGCCGCCACATGGTCGGGCAGCCGGCCTGGGTGGAGATGACGCCGCCCGGGGCCAGGGCCTGGGCGCAGAGGTTGAGGAACGTGGCGCTGTAGAGGCGGTCGTGCTGGGCCTGGCCGTCGTCGGTCTCGTCGGGGAGGTCGACGATGATGACGTCCCAGGTGCGGCCGGCCTCGACGGCGGCCTCGACGAAGGCGTAGCCGTCCTCGTAGTGGACGTGGATCGGACCCTCGTCGCCCTCGGCGGCGGCCAGTTCCCGCTCCGTGTAGCCGTAGGGCAGGCGGCTCGCGCACAACTTCACGGCCTGTTCGTCGATGTCGACGTGGTCGACGCGGGTCGCGCCGCAGGCGACGAGCATCTGGCAGGCGACGCCCTCGCTCGACCCGATGACGAGGCAGCGGTCCACCCGGTCGGCCAGAAGCACCGGCGGGATGGTCAGCGCCTCGTGGTAGACCTCCTGGGTCTGCTCGCTGCTCTGCCGCTCGCCGTTGGCGAAGAGCGTGATGCCGTGGGCGGTCTTGGCGAAGTCGAGGGTCTGGAACGGGGTGATCTCGCTGTGGATGACCTCGTCGACGCGCCAGAGGCGTTCCATTCCGTCGGCGATGGGCTCGGCGACCCAGGTGGTGCCGTTGATGGTGATCATGCGGATACCTCCGACGAGGGCGTGTCGCCCCGGCGGATCACCTGCACGGTGACCTGGCCGGGCTGGAGCTCGTGGGTGAGCAGGTCGACCGCGGTACGCGGGTCGGCCGCCCCACAGGTGAACACGTCGACGAACACGGCGGCGTGCTCCGGGTAGGTGTGCAGCGACGCGTGGGACTCGGCCAGGAGCGCCAGGATGGTGACCCCCTGGGGGACGAACCGGTGCGAGCTCATCTCCAGGATGGTCGCCCCCGACGCGGCCAGCGCCCGCTTGAGCGAGACCTCCAGGTGGGCGAGGTCGTCGAGGAGGCCGGCGTCGACCCCCCGGAGCTCGGCGAGCACGTGACATCCGGCGAACTCGCCGATCGCGACGGTCATCGCTCCTCCACGCAGAACGTCGGGAGGGCGGGCAGCCCGTTGACGGCGGCGCACGAGTAGCTGGAGGTGTAGGCCCCGGCGTCGAGGATCTCCACCACGTCGCCGGGCGCCAGCGCGAGGGGGAGTTCGTACTGGACCCGCTGGTAGATCACGTCGTCGCCGTCGCTGGTCGGCCCGGCCAGCACGACGGGGCCGGTGGGCCCGGTCACGCCGGGGGTGCGCAGCCGGTAGGCGATGGCCTCGCGTTCGGTCTCGACCAGGCCGTTGTAGCGGCCGACGTCCAGGAACACCCAGCGCCGGTGGTCGGCGGCCCGCCCTTCCCTGACGGTCACCACCTCCGAGCGGATGATCCCGGCCGCCCCGACCATCGCCCGGCCTGGCTCCAGGAGGAGGCGCGGCCGGTTGCGGCTGCCGAAATGACGGTTCACCGAGGAGTTGACCGCCTCGCCGAACACCTCGATCAGCGGCCGGTTCCCGAACGCGGGGTTCGGGTTGTACGAGATCGGCAGCCCCCCGCCGAGATTGATCATCGGCAGCCTGACGCCCGCCGGCTCCAGTTGCAGCGCGATCTTCGCCGCCGCCGCGATGCCGACGTCCCACGCGTCGGGGTTGCACTGCTGCGACCCGACGTGCCAGGTGAGGCCGAGCGGCCGGAGCCCGTTCGCCGCCGCGTCGGCGAGCAGTTGCGCGGCGGCGTCGGGGTCGCAGCCGAACTTGCCGCCGAACGGCATCACCGCGTCGGGCGGGTCGACCGCGATGCGGCAGAAGACGTTCGACCGGGGCGCCCATCTCGCGATGTGGGCCAGGTCGCGAGGGTTGTCGAAGGCGAAGGTGCGCACACCGAGCCGGTAGGCGGCGGCGATGTCGGCGGCCTTCTTCACCGGATTGCTGTAGCTGAGGAAACGGCCGGGCACGCCGCGGGACAGGCATCGCTCGACCTCGCCGATGCTGGCGACGTCGAACCCCGAACCGAGGTCGAACAGGGTGGAGATCACTTCGGGCGCGGCGTTGGCCTTGACCGCGTAGAGGATGCCGGCGCCGGGGAACGCGGTGGACAACGCGCGGTAGGCCGCGGAGACCGTTGGCAGGTCGACGAGCAGAGAAGGACTGGGCAGGTGATGGGTTCTGGCGTACGCGCGTGCGCGGAGAATGGCCGGCTCCGACTGGGGTGACGCGCTCATTGGACCGACTCTGGGCGGAAGTACGGGTGCAGGGGTTCCATCGGGACTTTCTCCGATTCCGAACTACTACCAATTCAGGCAGGCCCGAGAGTAGTCAAGTACCTTGACACGTTTAGTTGATATCTCTACAAAGCATCGTCGTTACCGTTTCGTTATCGGCGAAAGCCGGCCGGGCCAGGTGACGAAACCCCTGCTCAGAGCGCCAGACACGACACCGACCGGCTGACACCGGAACGACTTCTCTATACAGATCGCGGTTTTATCCCCGCGCCGCCGAAGCGCCCACCGACTCGGCGAGTTGGCGTAGCGCCCATTCGGAGTGGCTGCCCGGCTCCGCGGCCAGGGTGACGAACTTCTGGCCGGTGCCGCTGACCGACAGCACCTCCCACGAGAGGCTGAGGTCGCCCAGCCGGGGATGGCGCAGCTCCTTGATCTCGTTGCCGCGCGCCTGCACCTCGTGCAGGGCCCAGATGCGGCGGAACTCGGCGCTCTCGGCGGTGAGTTCGGCCACCAGGCCGCACAGGTAGGGGTCGTCGGGATCGGCGGCCACGGCGGTGCGGAGCTGGGCCGTCTTGGCGCGGGCGGCCTTCTCCCAGTCGGGATAGAAGTCGACCGCGACCGGGCTGAGGTAGATCATCCGCACGCAGTGGTCGATGTTGGTCATGCCCTCGTACAGGGCCTCAAGGAGGGGGTTGTGGGCCAGCACCTCGAAGCGGCGGCCCAGCACCAGCGCGGGCGCGTGCCGCGACAGGTCGACCAGGCGCAGCAGACTCGGGCTGACCTGGTCCATGACGCCGGTCTCCGGCTGGGGCCTGGCCCACGGGTGGGCGAGCGAGTAGAGGTATTCGGTGGCGTCGGGATCCAGCCGCAGCACCCGGGCCAGGGCGCTGAGCACCTGGGCCGAGGGGTTGCGCTCGCGGCCCTGTTCCAGCCGGATGTAGTAGGAGTTGCTCACTCCGGCGAGCATCGCCACCTCCTCGCGCCGCAGCCCCGGTGTGCGGCGCGAGGGGGCGTGCAGGAAACCCGCCTGGGCTGGACTGGTGGACTCACGCCGGGCGCGCAGGAAGTCGCCGAGGAGATTGTGGCTACCATTGTCCATTTCATCACCATATGTACGAATTAGTGGGCTATTGCAGAGCCGTCCGCGCAGGTCTCGGCGACCGTGCCGAACAGCGGGAGCCACATGACGAACCGGGCTCCGGCCACGGAGTCCTCCAAGGTCAGCTTGCCGCCGTGGCGGTGGGCGATGTCGCGGGTGATGGCCAGGCCGAGGCCGGTGCCGCCCGCGTCCAGGCGGCGGGCGTCGTCCAGGCGGATGAAGCGTTCGAAGACACGCTGACGGTCGGCGGGCGGGATGCCCGGACCGTCGTCGGTGACGGCGACGGCCGCCTGGTCGCCGACCGTGGTGAGGCTGAGCCGGACCGAGGAGACGGCGTGCCGCCGGGCGTTGCCCAGCAGGTTGGTCAGCGCGCGGATGAGCTGGATGCGCGACCCGCAGATCCACATGTGGCCCTCGACGTAGAGCCTGACCGGGACGCCGTGGCCGCTCCGGTTCACCCGGGCGGTCTCCTCGACGAGGAGTCCGGCGAGGTCGACGAGCTCGTGCGGGACGGCGGTCTCCGCGGCGTCCACGCGCGACTGGGCGAGCAGGTCGGTGAGGATGGTCTCCAGCCGGTCGACCGAGGCCAGGGCCGCGTGCAGGCTGCGCCGCGGATCGGTGTCCTCGGGGTGGTCGATGGCGTCTTCGAGCTCGGCGCGCAGGCCCGCGAGCGGGTTGCGCAGCTCGTGGGAGGCCAGGGTGGCGAACCCGCGCTGCCGGGCGACCGCCTCCTCCAGGCGGGCGAAGGTGAGGTTGGCGGCCCTGACCAGGTCGGCGAACTCGTCGCCCCCCGGCGGGACGGGCAACCCCCGGCCCAGGTCGTCAGCGGTGATCTTGTCGATGTCGCCGCGGATGGCATGGATGGGCCGCAGCACCCGGCCGACGGCCCACCAGGTCCCGAACCCGGCGCCGGCGGCGAGCACCAGGCCGGAGCCGATCAGGAGCAGCCCGGAGGCCTCGGCGTCCAGAGTGGGGCGGAGGGGCATGACGATCGCGTCCAGCGTGATCAGGACGGCCAGGACGGTCAGGACCAGCAGCAGGGTCGCCGTGGTGCAACGCGTACGGATGGATCGGGACGGATGGACGATGGTCACGTTTGACCTCCGGTCGTTCGTTCAACTGGCCGTCACGGCCAGGCTTCCGAGGAGACCGAGCGCGTGCTCGGAAGGGCTTCCGGGCTCGGCCTGAAGGGCGAGGACGTGGTGGCCGGGCAGGCGCACGACGTCGAGGACGTCACAGAACAGCGTGAGTTCGCCGACCACGGGGTGGCGCAGGCGCTTGACCCTGCGGGCGTCCGACGACAGGTCGTGCCCGGCCCAGATGCGCCGGAAGTCCCCGCTCCGCCCGAGTTCGCCGAGCAGGTCGTCGAGGCCCGGCGGCCGCCCCTCGGCCACGATGGCGTGCAGGACGTCGATCGCGGCGGCGGCGATGTGCGTCCACTCGGTGAAGAAGTCGGTCGCCGCCGGGTCGAGGAAGACCAGCCGGAACAGGTTGTCGGCATGGCGCAGCCCGCCCAGCAGCGCGGTGCCGAGATCGTTGGCCGCGCGCACGTTCATCAACGGGTCGCAGAGCAGGACGGCCACGCCCTGCCAGTCGTCCATGAGCCGCCGCAGACCCGGATCAGCCGGGAAACCGCTGTTCATGCCACCGAACGTAGGCCCGATCCGGAGAGCCAGGGTGGCCGTGCCACACCCAGTCAAACCAGACATAAGGCACATAAGGTGCCTGTATGGAAACCGACAGAAAGCTCGGCGAGTTCCTCCGGGCCCGGCGCGAGATCACCCCTCCCGCCCGAGTCGACCTGCCGGACGCCGGATCCCGCCGCACCCCCGGCCTGCGGCGGGAGGAGGTCGCGATGCTGATCGGAGTCAGCACCGACTACTACATCCGCCTCGAACAGGGACGCGAACGCAACCCCTCCGACCAGGTGATCGCCGCCCTGACGGAGGTCTTCACCCTGGGCGCCGACGCCGCCGCCCACATGTACGCCCTGGCCCGGGGCCCCTCACCGGCCGACCCGGCGCCCGGAAGCGCCCCCGACGAGGTCAGCCCGCACCTGATCCGGCTGATCGACGGCTGGCCCCGCACCCCCGCCTTCGTGATCAACCAGTACATGGAGGTGGTGGCCCTGAACCGCGCGGCCACCGCCTTCTACGAGCGGGCCCTCGGCCGGAAGCCGGAGATCGGCGGCAACTCGCTCCGCGCGATGTTCCTCGACCCCGCCATACGCGACTTCAACTGCGACTGGGAGTCGGCCGCACGGGCGAAGGTGGCCCATTTCCGCGCCAGCGTCGGCCGCAACCTCCACGACCCCCGGGTGTCGGAGCTGATCGACGAACTGAGCGACCAGAGCCCCGAGTTCCGCGACGCGTGGGCCCGCTACGACGTCCAGATCGAACACTGCGGCACCCGGCACTTCCGCCACCCGCTGGTCGGGGAACTGACGGTCAACTGCGAGGTGTTGTCGCTCACCGGCTCACCCGGGCAGCACCTGATCACCTTCCAGGCCGGCCACGACCGGCAGTCGGCCGAGGCGCTCGACGCGTTGTGCCGGGACGTGACCTGAGGAACGAGAAAACCCCCACGACCGTGGGGTCGCGGGGGTTCGTGGAAACGGTGTTTCGGTGCCCCCTGCAAGATTCGAACTTGCGCTCCCGGCTCCGGAGGCCGGTGCTCTATCCCCTGAGCTAAGGGGGCTCAGGAACAAGCCTAGGTTACCAGCACTCCACACCCTCTTCGCACACCGTTATGCGACGCGCCCGGGCACACATCCCCCGAAAACCCCGCGCCGACCGCCCCTCACGGGTAGCCTCGCGGCCGTGGGTGAGGTTTTGGGGCGCGTACTGGTCGTCGACGACGACGAGGTCATCCGGCAGCTCATCGCGGTCAATCTGACCTTGGAGGGCTTCGATGTCTATACAGCCTTCGACGGGCAGGACTGCCTCGACCGGGTCAGGGAGGTCGATCCCGACGTGATCACCCTCGACGTCATGATGCCGCGGCTCGACGGCTGGGAGACGGCCACCAAGCTGCGCACCGACCCGCGCACCACCCACGTCAAGGTCGTGCTGATCACCGCGCGGGCCCAGGAGGACGACAAGCGCAGGGGGCTCGGCATCGGGGTCGACTCCTACCTGACCAAGCCCTTCGATCCGGCCGAGCTGATCCAGGTCGTCAGAGACCTGGCCCTGGCGGCGAAGAGCGGCACCAGGTCACCCGAGATCTAGCCCTATCGTCGGTGCCATGACCTTCGAAGTGGCCCTCTGGTACGAACCCGAACCGATCTCCAAGGAGGAGGCCCGGGACCGCTACCGCAAGGCCGAGTTGTCCCCGGAGATCAGTGCGGCCCTGGCCGCCGCCCTGCCCGGCGCCACCGTCGACGGCGCTCTCGTGTCGGCCCCCGACGAGGCGGTCGACGAGGTGGGGAACGCCGCCTTCGCGTTCGCCCGCGAGCACGGGCTCGTCTGTTACGACGCCCGGCGCCACCTGATCCACAACCGGGAGCCCCTGGGCGCGTACCGGGAAGTGCAGTTGCACACCGGTGACGGCGTCGTCGTCCACGATCCCGATCTGAACCTGGTCAACGACGTGCTGGAGACCCTGTCGGCCGAGAACCCGTTCATGGCGCTGGTCGTCTACGGCGCCCATTTCATCCAGGTCTCCCCCGGCTACGAGGTCGACTTCAAGGAGGACGGCGTCATCCGGTCGACGGTCACGCCCGACAAGGAGCAGGTCCGGCGGATGGTGCTGCTCTATCTGGTGGGCGACCGGTCGTTCCTCGACGCTCATGAGTGGACGGTCCGGGGGTAGTGCCCCGGGCATGGAACTGCGCACCGACCGGGTCGGCCTGCTGCTCGACCAGTTGGAGACCTCTGTCACCTTCACCCGGGACCGCCTTCAGGGCCTGACCGACGACGAGTACTTCTGGGAGCCCGCGCCGGGTGATTCCTGGACGGTCCGGCGGCGGCTCGACGGCGACGTGGACGTCTACGGCAAGGGCGACTGGATCGCCGACTTCAGCCCCGACGAGCCCATTCCGCCGCCGGTCACCACCATCGCCTGGCGGATGACGCATCTGCTGGCCTGCTTCGAGATGCGGTGGGACTGGACGTTCGGCAACCGGCGCATGCTCTTCGACGACCTGGAGATCCCCCACACGGCCGACGACGCACAGAAGCGGCTGTTCGAGAGCGTCGGGCGGTGGGCGGAGGACGTCGACGGGCTGACCGAGGGGCAACTCGACACCGTGGGGTTCAGCCAGTTCCCTGCCGGGCTGGACCCCACGGTGCCGTTCATCGGGATCGTGTGGTGGCTGAACCGGGAGTTCGTCCACCACGCGGCCGAGATCGCGCTGCTGCGCGACCTCTACCGCGAGAAGCTGAAGTAGTTGAGGTTGACGAAGTCGGCCGGTTGACCGCTGCTGAAGGTGATGTAGACGGTCTGGGTGCCGGTGACGGGCGAGATGTTGGCGGGGACGGTCCGCCACGACTGCCAGCCCCCGGTGTTGGCGACCGACATCTGGCCGATCAGGGTGCCGGTGGGGCTGCCGAGCCTGACCTGGACGAGGCCGCTGACCCCGCCGGCCGCGCCGGAGGCGACGCGCGCGTTGAACTGGGTCTCGCCGGTGAAGTTGACCGAGTAGCGCAGCCAGTCGCCGTTGGAGATGTAGGCGACGTTCTGGCCGCCGCCCGCGTCGGTCGTGGTCTCCAGTTGGGTGCCCTGCTGGGCGGTGTACGACTCGGCCTGGATCACGCCGCCGGTCGGGGGCGGCGATGACGGGGGCGGGGTCGTGCCGGTGCCGCTCTGCCAGACGGCGACGTAGTCGACGACCATGGGCCGGCCGCTGACGGTGGCGGCGGTCGGGGTGCCGAAGCCGGCCACGCCGTTGGGGAAGCCGCCGCCCATGGCCACGTTGAGCAGCAGGAAGTAGCCCGCGTGGCTGGTCATGTTGTTCCAGGTCGTGGCGTCGAACTGGTTCTGGCTGAGGGTGTGGTAGTTGACGCCGTCGACGTACCAGCGGAACTGGTTCGGGGTGATCGAGCGGTCCCACTCGAAGCGGTAGGTGTGGAAGGCCGACTGGCAGGACGATCCGGGACAGGCTCTGGCGGCGCCGAGGCCGTTGGTCTCGTTGCAGTTGCCGCCGGGGGTGACGCCGCAGTGCAGCACGCCCCAGACCTGGTTGATGCCGTTGACGTTCTCCATGATGTCGAACTCGCCGATGCCGGGCCAGTTCCAGTAGTTGCCCCGGTAGGGGGAGCCGAGGGCCCAGAACGCGGGCCAGTAGCCGAGGGCCGCGTCGCCGGTCACGTTGGGCATCTGGATGCGGCCCTCGATGCGCAGGATCCGCCCGGCGGCGGGCTTGAAGTCGGCCCGGCGGCTCTCGATGCGGGCCGAGGTCCAGTTCTGGCCGCTGCCGATCGGGGTGATGCGCAGGTTGCCGCTGCCGTCGAGGCTGAGGTTGCTCGTGCTGGAGGTGTAGTTCTGGATCTCTCCGGTGCCCCAGTTGGCGGGGCCGCCCGGGTAGCCATGGCCGGTGTCGATGATCCAGTTGGTCGACGAGGGCAGGGTGCCCGCCGAGCCGTTGAAGTCGTCGGACCAGACGAGGGTCCAGCCCGAGGGGGTCGCGGGGACGGCGGCGTTGGCGACGCCGATGCACAGGACCGGGGTCATCAGCGCGGCGATCCACCCGATCAGAGAGCGTTTACCGACTCGTAAGGTTGCCATCGGAACCTTTCGGGACGTGGGAAGTCGCAGATGGCCGTTACTGTGCCTCCGGCTTCACGCGTCGTCAAGGCCCAAGGTGAAGATTCTAGAGAGCGCTCTCCACGTTCGGACTCTGAACACGCGCGAGTGCTCCGAGTACTCCCGCGCGCTCTCCCAGTTCACCCTTCACCACGCTGACCGCGCGCGCCGCGCTCGGGATGGCCAGGCGGCCGACCACGGTCATGATCGGCTCGATCAGCAGTGGACCGGCCTCGGCCAGCGCCCCGCCGATCACCACCAGGCCCGGGTTGAGGATGTTGCACAGGCTCGCCACCGCGATCCCCAGATGCCGCCCCGCGTCGGCGATCACGCGGCGGCAGCCGATGTCGCCGCCGTGCGCCAGCTCGACCAGCCGCGACACCGTGACCTGCCCGTGGGTGGGCCGGACCAGGTCGATGAGCTGCTGGCCGCCGGCCAGCGTCTCCAGGCAGCCGCGGTTGCCGCACCGGCACAGACGGCCGTTCTCGTCGATGGTGATGTGGCCGAGCTCCCCGGCCGTCCCGGTCGCGCCCCGGTAGAGCAGCCCGTTGATCAGGATGCTCGCCCCGACCCCCGTGCCGATCTTCATGTACGCCACCTCGCGCCGCCCCTTGGCCGCCCCCCACGTGGCCTCGGCCAGGGCCCCGAGGTTGGCGTCGTTGTCGACCACGACGGGAACGCCGAGCCGTCGTGTCAGCTCGGCGGCCGGATCGACGCCGGCCCAGCCCGGCAGTATGGTGCTCGACCCCATGATCCCCGTCTGCGGGTCGATCGGGCCGGGTAAACCGAGCCCGACGGCCTTGATCTCGGCACGGCTCACGCCCGCCCGCCCCAGCAGCCCGACGATCAGGCGTTCGGCCGCCGACAACCCCTCGGGCGCCCTGGCCCCCACGTCGAAGGGGATCGCCTCCTCGGCCAGCACGCGGTGGGACCGCTCGGCCAGCGCCACCCGCAGGTGGGAGTGGCCGAAGTCGACGCCGACCACGAGCCCGGTCTCCCGGGCCGGGGAGATGAGGTGGCGACGCCCGCCGGCCTGGGAGATCTCCACCAGCCCGGCGTCGCGCAGCTCCCTGACGATGGTCGAGACGGTCGCCGGGGACAGGCCCGTCTGGCGGGCGAGTTGTGCCTGGGTGAGGGCGCCGGACTTACGCACCGTTTCCGTGATCAGGCGGCGGTTGGTCTCCCGCAGAGCCGTCAAGGAGTTGGCCATCGAACGATCTCCCTTGTTCAGGGATTGAACGTACACCTCTTGACGTTCTACCGGAACGGGTGTTCTCTGAACAGAGAGCGCTCTCAGTCGGTTGAAAGGGGCAGATATGGCCCCCCGCACGTTCAAGGTCATCATGGATGGAGAGGGGAACTACTCCCTCTGCCCCGCCGATCGCGAACCCCCTGACGGATGGGTCGTGACCGGTGTCGACGGCGTGTTCCAGGAACACCTCGACCGGGTGGCCGCGCTCTGGGGCGTCGACGGCAAGATCGTCTGAGCTCGCGCCGGGAATCTGCCGTGAAGAACACGGTAGGGTCCGGCGGTGGCCTCCGTCCGAGTCGAGCTCCCGATCTCCGCTTCGCCCGATCACGTCTGGGACGTCATCCGTGACGTCGGCGCCGTCCACGAGCGCCTGCTGCCCGGCCGGGTCGTCGGCACGAGAATCGACAACGGCCGCCGCTTCCTGACCTTCCCCGACGGCAACGTGGTCGAGGAGCTGATCGTGGCCGTCGACGACGAGGCCCGCCGCTTCGCCTACGCGGTCGTCGCGGGCGCCCGCCCGCCCCTGGAGCACCACCACGCCTCGTTCGAGGTGAACCCCGACGGCACCCTGGTCTGGACGGCCGACTTCCTGCCCGACACCGCCGCCGGGGAGGTCCGCATCCGGATGGAACGCGGCCTGGCCGAGATGGCGGCCGCGATCGAGGAGGCGGCTAGGCCGACTCCCTGACCACCAGTTCGGTCGGCAGGATCACCGACGGCTCCCCCGGGTTCAGCAGCAGCCGGGCGAGCTCGCGTCCCATCCGCGTCGTCGGCTGCCGGACGGTCGTCAGGGGCGGGTCGGCGTAGGGCGCGGCCGGCACGTCGTCGTAGCCGATCACGGCCACGTCGCCGGGCACCCGGCGGCCCGCCTTCCGCAACGCCTGGAGCGCGCCGAGCGCCATCATGTCGGAGGCCGCGAACACCGCGTCCAGGCCCGGATCGTCTTCGAGGAGCTGGGTCATGCCCTCGAAGCCGCTGTCGCGGGTGAAGTCGCCGATCGCGATGATCGAGCGCCGGCCGGAGTCGCGCAGCGCGTTCCGGTAACCGGTCAGGCGGTCGATCCCGGCGACCATGTCGGGCGGCCCGGCGATGGTGGCGATCCGGCGGCGGCCCGACTCCAGCAGGTGCCGCACCGCCGACTCCGCGCCGCCGACGTTGTCGATGTCGACGTACGGGAGAGAGGACCCCGTCAGGGGCCGCCCGCTGCACACCACCGGGATGCCCCGGCGGGCCAGTGCGGCGGGCAGCGGGTCGGCGCCGTGCATCGAGGCGACGATCACCCCGTCGACGTGGCCCGACGTCGTGTAGCGCTCGACCCGCTCGTGGCCGCGCGAGGATCCGGCGAGCATCAGCACGACCTGCTTGTCGGCCGCGTCGGCCTCCGCCGAGACGCCGCGGATGATCCCGGCGAAGGTCGGGTCGTCGGAGAAGACGCGCACCGGCGGCTCGGAGAAGACGAGCGCGATCGAGTCGGCCCGCTGCGTCACCAGCGACCGGGCCGCCTGGTTGGGGACGTAGCCGAGCTCCTCGACGGCCCGCTGCACGGCCACGCGGATGTGCTCGGCCACCGTCGTCGAGCCGTTGACGACGCGGGAGACCGTCGCCCGCGACACACCGGCACGGGCGGCGACCTTCTCCAGGGTGGGTCTGCTCACGCCAGGCCGTTCCGGCGGATCACCTCGGCGTACCACTTGGCGCTGTCCTTCGGGACCCGCTCCTGGGTGGCGTAGTCGACGTAGACCAGGCCGAAGCGCTTGTCGTATCCGTAGGCCCACTCGAAGTTGTCGAGGAACGACCAGACCAGATAGCCGCGCAGGTCGACGCCCGCCTCGATGGCCGCGTGGGCGGCGCGGAAGTGGGCGTCGAGGAATTCGACGCGCCGCCTGTCGTCGACTCGGCCCCCGATGAGCGTGTCGTCGAAGGCGGCGCCGTTCTCGGTGATCATGAGCGGCACGTCGGGGTAGTCGCGGGACAGGCTCACCAGCAGTTCGGTGAGGCCCGCGGCCTCGATGGGCCAGCCCATGGCGGTCTTCGGACCGTCGGGGACGGGGAAGCCGATGCCCTCGCTGCCCGGGAAGACCGGATTGGCGGGCTCGCCGGGGCGGGGCTCCGTGAAGGTCGGGTTGTAGTAGTTGACCCCGAGCAGGTCGATCGGCCGGCTGATCACTTCGAGGTCGCCGTCGCGCACGAACGACCAGTCGGTGAACCGGGAGGCGCGGGCCACCACGTCGGCCGGGTAGACGCCGCGCAGGACCGGGTCGAGGAAGATCCGGTTCATGATGCCGTCGGGCACCGCCGCGGCGTCGGGGTCGCTGCCCCGGACCGGCGAGAGCGCGTGGGTGATGCTGATCTGCTTCGCGCCGAGGGCACGCAGCTCCCCCGTCGCGAGCCCGTGCCCGAGCAGCAGGTGGTGGGCGGCCGCGAAGGAGGCGCCGATGTCGGTGCGGCCGGGGGCGTGGACGCCGGCCGCGTAGCCGAGGAAGGCCGAGCACCACGGCTCGTTCAGGGTCGTCCAGGTCTCGACGCGGTCGCCGAGGCGGCGGAAGACGGCGGCGGAGTATTCGGCGAACCGCTCGGCGGTGTCGCGGTCGGTCCAGCCTCCCCGGTCTTCGAGGGCCTGCGGCAGGTCCCAGTGGTAGAGGGTGACGATCGGGGTGATGCCCGCCTCGCGGAGGTCGTCGACGAGGCGGTCGTAGAAGTCGAGGCCGTGGGGGTTGGCCGGGCCGCTGCCGCTGGGCTGGACACGCGGCCAGGCGACCGAGAAGCGGTAGGCCGACATGCCGAGCGAGGCCATCAGCGCCACGTCGTCGCGGTGGCGGTGGTAGTGGTCGCACGCGACCTCGCCGGTGTGCCCCTGGAAGACCTTGCCCGGGGTGGCGCTGAACGTGTCCCAGATGCTCGGGCCGCGTCCCCCCTCACGGGTGGCCCCCTCGATCTGGTAGGCGGCGGTCGCGGTGCCCCACACGAACCCCTGCGGGAATTGCAGGACCTCCGCCCCCCTGGCCAGATCCGCCGACACGGTCATGCTGCTGCCCCCACCCAACCGGCCCCCCTTGTGAGAGCGCTCTCAGCCAGCATCCCGGCAAGTCGGCCCCCATGTCAACGCGGGGCGTCGATCACCGGGTTTTCCGGTGACGGGTGAGGCCCTGTTGACAAACGCTTCACTCTCCGTCAGCGTTCCGCATCTGAGAGCGCTCTCTATCGCGGCTTCCGTGACGAGGCCCGCGAGTCGGCCGCCAGCGAAACCCGGCCGCTCGCGGGGAGGGCGGCACGACTGCAATCCCTATTTGTTGATACATGCGGAAAAACCCTTACAGGGCGGCGGTGACCGAATCGGAACACAACCGTGGTCGCGCTCCCACCGCCGTCCTCATAACGTGTCCTGAGTTAGCGCTTGAAGCGCTCAATGCCGGGAATGTGACGGTCGGCCCTCTCCCGCGATCGGCCGCGACGTTGCCAGAGAGCGCTCTCCATCATTACGGAACTGTCCAATTCACAATGCGGTAACCGTAATCTCACATGGATTGACATGCCGTCGTAACCGGGGTGAAGCTTCCGGAACCGCTCTCTGATGAGAGTTCATGGAAGAACTTTGGAGGAAGGGTCCATGTCGCTCCTCTCACGACCCGCCCGTTTGTCCGCCATCGCGGCAAGTTTGGGCTTGGCACTCGTGGCCACCGGCTGCGGCAATTCCGGCGGCGACTCCGCGGCACCGGCGGCCAGCGCCGGCGGCGGCGACGCGGCGTCCGCCGAATGTGCGCCGTTCACGGAGTACGGCAAGTTCGACGGCACGACGGTGAGCATCTACTCCCCGATCCGCGACGCGGAGGCCGACCTGTTCGAGCAGGCCTGGAAGCCCTTCGCCGACTGCACCGGCATCAAGATCACCTATGAGGGCACCGGCGAGTTCGAGGCCCAGATCCAGGTGCGCGCCGACGCCGGCAACCCGCCGGACATCGCGTTCTTCCCGCAGCCCGGCCTCCTTGAGCGCTTCGCCAAGGCCGGCAAGCTGAAGCCCGCGTCCGACAAGGTCAAGACCCTCGCCGGCGAGAACTGGTCGCCCGACTGGGTCAAGTACGGCACCGTCGACAACACCTTCTACGGCGCGCCGCTGGGCGCCAGCGTGAAGTCGTTCGTGTGGTACTCCCCCTCGATGTTCGCCGAGAAGGGCTGGACCGTCCCCACCACGTGGGCCGACCTGATGACCCTGACCGAGACCATCGCCGCCTCCGGCATCAAGCCGTGGTGCGCCGGCATCGAGTCGGGCGACGCCACCGGCTGGCCCGCCACCGACTGGATCGAGGACGTCGTCCTCCGCGACCTCGGCCCCGACGGCTACGACCAGTGGGTCGCCCACGACCTGCCCTTCAACGACCCCAAGATGGTCGCCGCCGTCGACAAGGTCGGCGCGATCCTGAAGAACGACAAGTACGTCAACGGCGGCTACGGCCCCGTGAAGTCGATCGCCTCGACCGCCTTCCAGGAGGGCGGCGTGCCGATCACGGAGGGCAAGTGCGCCCTGCACCGGCAGGCCTCCTTCTACGCCAACTTCTGGCCCGAGGGCACCAAGGTGGCCGAGGACGGCGACGTCTTCGCCTTCTACCTGCCCGGCAACGACGCCTCCAGCAAGCCGGTGCTCGGCGCCGGTGAGTTCGTGGCCGCCTTCGCCGACCGTCCCGAGGTCCAGGCCGTGCAGGCCTACCTCGCCGGCGGCGACTTCCCGAACCGCCGCATGGCGCTCGGCACCTACGTCTCGGCCAACAAGAAGGTCGACGTCAGCAAGGCCCAGAACCCGATCGACAAGCTCTCCATGGAGATGCTGCAGGACCCGAGCACGGTCTTCCGCTTCGACGGTTCCGACCTGATGCCGGCCGCCGTGGGCGCGGGCACCTTCTGGAAGGGCATGACCGACTGGATCAACGGCAAGGACACGAAGTCGACCCTCGACTTCATCGAGGCCTCCTGGCCGAAGAACTGATCTAGGGACCGCTGCCCGGCCCCGGAGCCACGAGCTCCGGGGCCGGGCACATCCGCACCCGGGAGCCTTCCCCATGGACTTCTTCTTCGATTTCGCCGCCGAGGCGCCGAAACTCGTCCAGCTTCTGATCGGCGTCGTCGCGTTCCTGGCCTTCGTCGGCCTCATGCTCCTGCTGCTCGACCGCGCCCCCATGAAGGAACGGTCGTGGGGGCACTCGCTGCTGCTCCTCGGCCCCGCGCTGGTGCTGCTCGCGATCGGCCTGGTGGTGCCGGGCATCCGGACCACCCTGTTGTCGTTCATGAGCGGCGACAGCAGCCAGTTCGTCGGCCTGGACAACTACGTCTGGATGTTCACCCAGCCGGAGGCGATCACGGTCCTGCGCAACACCCTGATCTGGGTGCTGCTGGTGCCGTCTCTGGTGACCGCCATCGGTCTGGTGTACGCGGTCGTGGTGGACAAGTCCCGCTTCGAGTCGGTCGCCAAGTCGCTGGTGTTCCTGCCGATGGCGATCTCGTTCGTCGGCGCGGGCATCATCTGGCGGTTCGTCTACGCCTACCGTCCCGAGGAGGCCGACCAGATCGGCCTGCTCAACCAGTTCGTGGTCTGGCTCGGCGGCGAACCGCAGCAGTGGTTGCAGAGCGCCCCGACCAACACCCTGTTCCTGATCGTCGTCATGGTCTGGATCCAGGCCGGTTTCGCCACCGTGGTCCTGTCGGCCGCGATCAAGGGCATCCCGGCCGAGATCGTCGAGGCCGCCCGGCTCGACGGCGCGACCCCGATCCAGATGTTCTTCCGGGTCACGCTGCCCTCGATCCGCCCCGCCCTCGTGGTGGTGCTGGTGACCCAGTCGATCGGCACGCTGAAGCTGTTCGACATCGTCCGCACGATGACGGGCGGCCAGTTCGACACCAGCGTCATCGCCAACGAGATGTACAACCAGGCGTTCCGCTACGGCGAGGCGGGCAAGGGCGCGGCGCTGGCCGTGTTCCTCTTCGTGCTCGTCACGCCCATCGTCGTCTACCAGATCCGCTCGCTGCGGCAGCGCCGGGAGGCATGAGCATGACCACCATCGCCCCCGGCGTCGTCAAGACGGCCCAGCCGAAGACGGCCGCCGGCCGGGTCCGCAAGCGGCTCTCCGGCCGCGTCGCGAGCCTGATCGCGGTCGTCATCGCCCTGCTCTGGACGACCCCCACGTTCGGCCTGTTCCTCTCGTCGTTCCGTCCCGAGGACGACATCAAGCAGACCGGCTGGTGGACGTTCTTCGCCAACCCGCAGCTCACCCTGGAGAACTACCGGGAGGTGCTGTTCGGCAGCTCGTCGTCGTCGGGCCGGCTGGCGTCGTTCCTGATCAACTCGGTCGTGATCACGATCCCGTCGGTGCTGTTCCCGCTGGCGCTGGCCACCTTCGCGGCCTACGCGCTGTCGTGGACGCGGTTCCGCGGCCGCGACTGGGTCTACATCGGGATCTTCGCCCTCCAGGTCGTGCCGCTCCAGATGGCCCTGGTGCCGCTGTTGTCGTTCTTCTCGCAGGGTGTGGAGGTCTTCGGCGTCACCCTGATGCCGGCGTGGAACCTCGAAGGCTCGGCCCAGTTCGTCCAGGTCTGGTTCGCCCACACCTGTTTCGCGCTGCCGCTGGGCGTCTTCCTGATCCACAACTTCATGTCGGAACTGCCCGGCGAACTGATGGAGGCGGCCCGCGTCGACGGCGCCACCCACGGCACGATCCTGCGCAAGGTCGTGCTGCCGCTGGTGGCTCCGGCGCTGGCGGCGTTCGGCATCTTCCAGTTCCTGTGGGTGTGGAACGACCTGCTGGTCGCGCTGATCTTCTCGGGCGGCACCGCGGAGACCGCCCCGATGACGGTACGGCTGGCGCAGATGGCGGGGACCAGAGGAAACGAGTGGCAGCGCCTCACCTCGGGCGCGTTCGTCTCCATGATCATCCCGTTGATCGTGTTCCTGTCCATGCAGCGTTACTTCGTGCGCGGCCTGCTGGCCGGAAGTGTGAAGGGCTAGGGGCCGATATCGTTATCGTCCGCAACCCGAGCCCCGTGGGAGGAAACCGTCGATGAAGCGCCCCACCTTGGAGGCCGTCGCCGCTCGTGCCGGGGTTTCCCGGGCGACCGTCTCCAGGGTCGTCAACGGCCAGTCCACCGTCGGTCCCGAGATCCGCGACGTGGTGCTGCGCGCCGTCCGTGAGCTGGGCTACGTGCCCAACTCGGCGGCGCGCAGCCTCGTCACGCAGCGGACCGACTCGATCGCCCTGGTGGTGTCGGAGCCGACGACGCGGGTCTTCTCCGACGACCCCATGTTCTCCACCGTCATCCGCTCGGCCAGTGTCGAGCTGGAGGCGGCCGACAAGCAGGTCGTGCTGATGCTGAGCGGCTCGGCCCAGTCCCACGCCCGTGTGGAGCGATACATCGCCAGCGGCCACGTCGACGGCGTCATGCTGATCTCGATGCACGGCGCCGACCCGCTGCCCGCCGCGATCACCCGCATGGGCGTCCCGGCGGTCTCCTACGGCCGCCCGGCCGTGCCGGTGGCGCTGCCCTACGTCGACAACGACAACGTCGGCGGCGCCGAGAAGGCCGTCAAGCACCTGCTCGAACGCGGCCGCCGCCGGATCGCCACGATCGCCGGCCCGCAGGACATGATCGGCGGGCAGGACCGGCTGACCGGCTACCGCACCGCGCTGCGCGACAGCGACCGCCGCTCGATCGTCGCGGTCGGCGACTTCACCCGCGAGTCGGGCGCGATCGCGATGCGCCAGCTCCTCGAAGACGACCCCCAGCTCGACGCCGTCTTCATCGCCAACGACCTGATGGCCATCGGCGCGATGCAGGCCCTGCGCCAAGCGGGCCGCAGCGTGCCCGACGACGTGGCGATCGTGGGGTTCGACGACATCGAGGCGGCCCGCTACACCGATCCGCCGCTGACGACCGTCCGCCACCCGATCATCGAACAGGCCGCGGCGATGGTGAAGCTGCTGCTCAGCCTGCTGGAGCGCGGCGAGACGGCGGCCGACCCGGTGATCCTCGAAACGGAACTGGTGGTCCGCGAGTCAGCCTGAGAGGGCTCCGTCGATCCGGCTGAGGACCTTCCGGCTGACCAGCCCGTAGGCGAAGAAGTCGACCCCGGCGGCCCCGGCCGCCTTCGCCGCCCTGACCTTGGCGGCCAGGCGTTCGGTCGAGTCGACGTCGCGGCGGCGTTCGCCCCACCCTTCGATGTCGGGCATGCCCGGCCGCAGGACCGCGCGCAGTTCGCGGTCCTTGCCGACCGAGCGCGAATAGGCGGCCAGGTCGTCGGCGATCCGGGTCGCGTCGCGGGCGTAGGCGAGCACGGCGAACGACGGGACCAGGTCGCCGAGCGCCACCAGGTCGACGCCGATCTGCCAGGCGTCGTGGGCGGCCAGGCCCGCCGTGGGCAGGCCGTCGGCGGCTCCCTTCAGCGCGCCGGTGGCGTCCATGAAGGTGAGCTGCGAGCCCTCTTCGGTGACCGCCGCCGAGACCTCCGCGACCAGGGAGGTCACCGTCTCGGAGCGGGCCCGCGCGTAGGCGACCACCTCGGGGCCGGCGTAGGCGGTCAGCGCCGCCCGGGTGACCTGGCCCTGGGCGGGCGGGTCGCCGTCGAGGACGCCGCCGACGATCCGGGCGCACTCCTCGCGGGCCACCTCGGCGTTCACCCCGAGCTGGGTCGCCCGCAGCAGGCAGTGGTGGCAGAAGCACAGGCCCAGGAGGAAGGCGTCCATGGGGCCGAGGGGGATGTAGGAGCGGCCCGCCTCGAACGCGGCGAAGTGGAGGGAGTCGGCCACGACGCTGTCGACGCCCTGGCGGGCCACCGCGCGGGCCAGCCCGACGGCGTAGGCGCGCACGTCGGGGTTGGCCGGGCACAGGTCGGCGGGGGCGCCGCGGTCGCCGAAGCAGTTGCGGACCGTCACCTCGGGGTGGCCCGCCCCGAGGGTCGGGTTGCGCAGGAAGACCGCCCACCCGTGGAAGGCCAGGCCCCGCGACCGGCAGGCGGCCCGCAGGTCGTCGAGGATCTTGTCGTCCGCGCCGGGCTGGAGAGGCGGCCAGAGCCGCCCGAACAGGTCGGGCGGCGGCGGGAAGTGCACCCCGTCGTGCCGGAGGGTGATCCGGCTGGTGCCGTGGGGGGTGACGTCCGTGATCTGGTGGACGGCGGCGGCCACGGTCACCCCGGCCACGCCGAGGTCCGTTATCCGGTCGAGCACCGCGTCGACGCCCTCGTCGCGCAGGTCCTCGACGAAGACGTACACCGAAGAATCCACTAACGCCCCTTGTAGGCCACGAAGTCGATTTCCACCAGGATGTTCATGAGCTGCGATCCTACGGTGGTCCTGACCGGATAGGGCTGGGTGAAGTAGGACTTGTACACCTCGTTGTAGGCGGCGAAGTCCTCCTTCAGGTTCTGCAGGTGCACCGTCGACTTGATCACGTCGTCGAAGGTCAGGCCGTGGACGGCCAGCACCGCGCCCAGGTTCCGCATCGTCTGGTGGGTCTGCTCGGCCACGTCCGCGCCGACGATCTCGCCGGTCTCCGGGTCGAGCGGGCCCATGCCGGAGGTGTAGACGAAGTCGCCGACCACGAGCCCCTGCGAGTAGGCGCCGACCGGGGCGGCGCCGTCGGCGGTGCGGATCTCTTCCTTCAATGTCGCTCCTAGAAGTACGTGGTGAGCAGGTCGACCACGATGTAGTCGTCGTCGACGACGGGGATGACCCGCCACTTGTCGAAGGCGGTGCACGGGTGGGAGATGCCGAACCTCAGCACGTCGCCCGGCCTGACCAGGCCGCCGGGGTCGCTGAGGTAGGTGTGCTGGTCCTGGAGCCCCGTCACCGTGAGCCCGTCGGGCGCCGACGGGAGATCCAGGTCGTAGGGGATGTCACGCTTGCCGAGCCCGACGATCGCCAGGCCGGGTTCGGGGGTGGACAGGACCTGGGCGTACACCTCCAGCGCGGGTCTCAGCCGGTCGGCGAAGGGGCTCATCCGGGCGTAGAAGCCCTCGTCGTGGCCGATGTAGGCGCCGGGACGCACGATGACCTGGGCGTCCATGCCCGCCAGTTCCCCGGTGACCAGGTCGAAGTGGGAACTGCCGCCGGCGGAGACGATCGGGGCGGCCAGGTCTTCGGCGAGCCGGCGCAGGTCCTTCAGGTAGGCGGTGACGCCGGCCCGGTCGGGCTGGGTGCCCTCGTAGCCGGACACCCCGGCGAACTCGACGCCGTCGGTCGCGTCGACGAGGGCCTTGAGCGCCTTCGCCTCGTCCGGGGTGCGGCAGCCGGTCCGGCCGCCGGGATGCCCCAGTTCGACCAGGATCCGGAAGCCCTTCCCGGCCAGCAGTTCGACGCCCCGGGGCGAGTCGGCGTAGACGAGGAGCTCCATGTCCTGCCGGGCCAGCCAGTCGACGGCCCTCTCGTCGTAGATCTCGTTGGCCAGCAGGACCCGCTCGACCCCGAGGTGCCGGTAGACCATGACCTGGCTCGCGGTCGCGGCCGTCAGCCCCCACGCGCCCGCCGCGAGCTGCTTGGCGAAGAGTTGCGGCGACATGGTCGTCTTGCCGTGGGGGGCGTGGAAAAGGCCGTGGTCGTGTACGTGTTCCGCCAGCACCCGCACGTTGTGGTCGAGGGCGCTCTCCCGGGCGACCATGAGCGGCCACGTGAACGGGCCGTCGAACAGGTGGTGGCGTGCCGCCAGGAACTCCTCCGCCGTGACCGGCTCCGGCTGCACGAATCCCCGTGTGCGCCAGTCGATGGTCATGCCGGAAATGAGCACTCGTGGATCGTATAGGAGACTACGCGGGTCGCAGGGCCCGGCCGGGGCGTGTTGTGGTCATTCGTCCGCCTTCGAGAACCCGCTCCCCGTTGATCCACACGTCGTCGACGCCCTGGGCGAGTTCGCGGGGGTCGGCGTAGGTGGCCCGGTCGGCGACCTTCGCCGGGTCGACGAGGATGAGGTCGGCGGCGTGGCCGGGGCGCACCAGCCCCCGGTCGAACAGCCGGAACCGGCGGGCCGGGTGGGCGGCCAGGTGCGACGCGGCCTCCGCCCAGGTCAGATCGGCCTTCTCCCGCACGTGGTGGCCGAGGAAGCGGGCGAACGCGCCGTAGGCGCGGGGGTGCGGATGGCCGCCGACGTGCAGGCCGTCGGAGCCGCCGGTGTGGGCCGGGTGGCGCAGGACGCGGCGCACCGACTCCTCGCCCTCGGGGCCCTCGTCGGGGCGGGCGCTGACGCAGCCGGCTTCGAGGTCGGTCTCGATGAGCAGCCGGCGGGCGAACGACGCCGGGCTCTCGTCCCGCCGCGCGGCGGCCTCGGGGATGGTGAGGCCCTCGGACCATTCGAGGCCCGGGGCGTGCGCGATGGTGAGGCGCTCCCAGGCGTGGTTGAGGTCGAGGCGCTCGATCATCGGCAGGGCGGTCGCCGGATCGGCCGCCGGCACGGACTGCGGCAACACGATCATCGCCAGGATCGTGCTGCCCCGCAGGTAGGGATAGGTGTCGAAGGTCGTGTCGCCCTCCAGCAGCGGCAGCAGCACGTCGGCCGGGCCGTGGAAGTGGGAGACGTGCAGCGGGACGCCGGCCTTCCGGGTCACGTCCAGCGCCTCCTTCATCCCGACCGGCGCCGACTGGCCGTAGCCGCGCATGTGGGTGACGTACGGGAGACCCTGGAGCGGCGCGCACAGGGCGGCGAGCTCGGTGGCGTCGGCGTAGCGGCCGGGCACGTATTCGAGGCCGGTGGACAGGCCCGCCGCGCCCTCTTCGAGCCCTTTCTCCACGATCGAGCGCATCGTGTGGAGTTCGTCCGCGGATGCGGTGGTCTGAGCGGGCCCGAGCACGTCGTAGCGGATCGTTCCGTGTGGGAGCAGGAAGACGCTGTTAAGGGCGGCTCTGTCATGGCTCGCCCTGATCTCGGCCACCGACAGCGGGCCGTCGCCGGGGAAGCCGCCGTTGATCGCGGCGAAGTAGCGGCTGGCGTAGTCGAAGGCGGCCCTGGTGGTGGTCGGGGCGAACGAGAGCCCGTCTTGGCCGAGCACGACCGTGGTGACGCCCTGGCGCAGGTTGGCGAGCTGGAAGCCGGGGTCGTGGACCAGCGCGTCGCCGTGGGAGTGGCAGTCGATCATCCCCGGGAGGACGAGGCGGCCGGTGGCGTCGACGGCGTCGTGGTGCGGCAGCCGCCCGACCGCCGCGACCTTCCCGGCCGAGATCCCGACGTCGGCGCGGAACGGCGGGGCGCCGGTTCCGTCGACGACCCAGCCGTTCGCGATCACCACGTCGAAGGTCACGTGATCAGTATGCGGACCGGTACTTCTCCTCGCACGTCACCGACGTGTCGACCGGGTGCGCCGCGAGGATCTCCGCCGCCTGGCGGCGGGACAGGTTCCAGCCGTTCCACGGGTCGGGGAAGCGCAGGTCCTGGACCTCGATCACCTCTCGCAGCACACAACTCCTGATCGGCTCGGGCAGCCGGTCGAGTCCCGGTACGGCGTCCGCGCTCAGCCGCCCCAGATAGTGGGCGTCGAGGCGGTCGACGCCCCGTACCGACACCTGGGTCTCGGCCACCTGCGCGTCCGGGTTCCAGACCGCGAAGACCATCAGCGACACGGCGGTGAGCAGCACCAGCGCCCTCGGCAACCACGCCCGCCTCCTGACCAGCCCGCCGACCAGCACCAGGACGAACACCGCCGCGATCCACCAGATCGTCGCACCCACCGAGGCGCGCAGCCGGGTGAAGCCGTAGGCGGCCGTGTAGAGGCCGAGGCGGTGCAGCGCCGAGGCCAGGATGACGAGGGTCAGCGCGCACAGCAGCCCCAGCAGGGTCGCCATGATCCACCGGTCGCCCTTGATCATCAAGCCGCAGAAGGCCACGATGAACAACACGAACACACTGACGGTGATCAGCTCGAAGAAGCCCGACCGGGCGTATTCGGCGAACGTCAGCCCGGCCGTCTCCAGCACCCTCCGGCTGCCGCCGAACAACACCGAGATCTGCACCCCGACGAAGGCGGCGAACAGCAGGTTCACGCCGACCAGCGGGATGACCCAGAGGGTCCGGGCCAGGTCGAGCGGGGCGTGGTCGACGCGGGGTTCGGCCACCGGCCGCAGCGCCACCAGGATCGCGGCGGCGGCGAGCACCCCGAAGACGACGAACAGGAAGATCCTGACCGGCAGCGTCTCGGCCCACGCGGGCGCCGAGAGCAACTCGCGGGCGAACGAGGAGAACACCGCGTCGGCCGAGACGAACAGCACCCCGAAGACGGCGAGCAGGACCGCGGTGATCCCCAGCGAGACCAGAACGGGCAGCAGGCTGCGCCGCTTGAGGACCCGGCGCAGCGGCCCGCCCAGGAACCACGGCACCGGGAACACCGCCAGCCCGACCGACAGCAGCCCCCTCGTCACCCCCGCCCAGCCCCGGCCGCCCGACACCGCCAGCGAGGCGACCGCGAACGCGGCCAGCAGCGTCAGCCCGACCAGCCAGTCGGCGTCCCGGAACAGCGCCACCGACACCAGCCCGTAGGCGGCCACGGCGTAGGCGACGCTCCATGCGTTGACCCGGTGCCGGACGGCCGGCGCCACCGCGAGCGTGAGCGCGACCGCGGTCAGCACCACCCCGAGGCCGGTCGGCGCGTAGGGGAAGCAGACGGCCGCGACGAGCCCGGCCCCCATGGCCGCCGGGAGCACCCAGCGGGGCGTGTCGGGCAGGGCCGGGCGCGGGAGGAGCGGCGGCGGCGTGTACGCGTCGAACTGCCCGCCCGCCCCGCCGGGCGACGTCCCGATCCGGCCGCCCAGCGACGCCCCGATCGCGATGCCGGCACAGACGAACAGCAGGAACGCGCCGGCGGCTTGGACCTCGGTGTTCGGACCGATGCCGAAGAACGCGGCCGCGACCGTGCCCCCGAGCAGCCCGGCCAGCACCCCGATGATCCCGCCGACGACGGCCCCGCCGATGGACCGGCCGGGAGGCGGCTCGTCGTCGGGCGTCCGCTGACGGGAGGAACCGGGCGGGTCGGCGGGGCCGTCCGGGACCGCCTGTCCTCGCGGCACGGGCTTGGTGTCGGGAGCGGCCACGACGGGGTGCGGCGAGGTGACGGCGGCGCGGATGGAACCGTCGGACGTGACCCGCGCGGGGGCGGCCTCGGCCGGCGTCCCTTCGGGCGCGGTGGTTCCCGGTGCGGGCGTGGCCGCACCGGATGCCTGCGGCTCGGCCGGGGCCTCGGAGCCGCTGGCCGAAACCGTCGTTCGCGGAGCGGCGGCCGCGACGGCCGAGGCGTCCCGTCCGGCCGGTGCGGGCACCGGGGAAGTCCGCCGCGACAGTTGCCCGGGAGACACCGTGGCGCCTCGGGTCTCCGGCGATGCCTGCTCGTAAGCCGATGCCGCCGACAGCTCGCGCGCCGCCTGCGGGACCGGCGCCTCCGCGCCGTCGGCTTCCGGCGGGTCGGTCCGGGTCGGGTCGGGGTTCTGCACGGAACCGGCCTCCGTATCGACTCGTGAGCGACCGTGGACCGCCCCCAGAGGGGTGCGCTCCTTGACCGCCTTCGGCAGGGTGACGACCATGTGGCAGCCGATGCCGCCGGCGACCGCGATCGTCCCCCCGTGGAGTTCGGCGATCTCCTTGGCGATGGCCAGGCCGAGGCCCGCTCCCCCGGCATCGGCGGCGCGGGCGGCGTCCAGGCGGGAGAAGCGTTCGAAGACACGCTGGCGGTCGGCGGCCGGGATGCCGGGGCCCTCGTCGGCGACCTCGATCTCAAGGGTTCCGTCGGCCGAGGCGCGGGAGGTCAGGGTGACCGTCCCGCCGGGCGGGCTGTGCCGGACGGCGTTGTCGAGCAGGTTGGCCAGCACCTGGGCCAGGAGCGCCGGATCGGCGGTCGTCAGGTGACGGCCGGGGTCGATCGCGGCGACGACCTTCACGTCGTCGCGGCCCAGCGACGCCTCCCTGACGGCCTGCCCGCCGAGGGCGGCCAGGTCGAACTCCTCGGCCACGATCGGCCGGGCCCCCGAGTCGAGCCGGGACAGGTCGAGGAGCTGCGCCACGAGGCGGCCGAGGCGCTGGGTCTGGGCGAGGGCGGTGCCGAGGATCTCGGGTTCGGGCGGGGAGACGCCGTCGACCACGTTCTCCAGCACGGCCTGCACCCCCGTGATCGGGGTGCGCAGCTCGTGGCTCACGTTGGCGACCAGCTCCCGGCGCTGCCGGTCGACCTCGGCCAGGTCGGCGGCCATCGCGTTGAAGGCCCTGGCCAGCTCGCCGACCTCGTCGCGGCTGGTGGCGGTGACGCGGAGGCCGTACGATCCCTTGGCGATGGTCTGCGCGGCGGCGGCCATCTCCCGCAGGGGCTTGGTCATCCCCCGGGCCAGCACCTGCATCATGAGCAGCGCCAGGAAGACCGCGAACGCGATCCGGAAGTCGCGGGGAACACCCCCGTTGATGCCCACCTCGTTCACCACGAACGCGGTCACCACGGCCCCGACCATGACGATCCCGAGTTTGACCTTGATGCGGCCGAGGAAGTCGAGCGGCCTCACGGGCGCACCAGGGCGTACCCGACCCCGTGAACGGTCCGCACCACCTCGGACCCGAGCTTGCGCCGCAGCGCCCGCACGTGACTGTCCACGGTCCGGGTCGCCGCCGCCTCGGAGAACCCCCAGATGTCGGCGAGCAGCCGCTCCCGCTCGTAGACCTGCCCCGGCCGCTCGGCGAGCCGCCTGAGCAGGTCGAACTCGGTCCGGGTGAGCTGCGCCTCGGCCCCGCGCACGAACACCCGCCGCTCGGCCAGGTTGATCTCGATCTCCCCGACCCGCAGCACCGTCTCCTCCGACGCGAGCTGCGCCGCCCGATCGACCCGCCGCAGCAGCGCGTGGATGCGCGCGACCAGCTCCCGCATGCTGAACGGCTTGGTGATGTAGTCGTCGGCCCCCACCCCGAGCCCGACCAGCACGTCGGTCTCCTCGCCGAGCGCGGTCAGCATGAGCACAGGCACCGGCCGGGCCGCCTGGATGCGGCGGCACACCTCCAGTCCGTCGAGACCGGGAAGAAGCCGGTCGAGCACCACCAGATCGGGCTCGAAGCGCGCGTACACGACCAGCGCCCCTTCACCGTCAGCGGCGACGCGAACGTCGAACCCTTCGGCCGTCAGCCGGGTCGCGACCGCCGTCGCGATGGTGTCGTCGTCCTCGACGACCAGCACCCGGCGCTGCTGGGGATAAACCATGCAGGCAGCGTAGAGGCCCGACGTGCAGAGCTTTCATGGCTTTTTGTGGAGCTTTCGTGCAGGCTAACGTGAGGGCGTGATCAACGTTGACGCATATCTCCGCCGCCTGGGCCTCCCCCGGGAGCCCCCGAGCGTCGCCGGCCTCTTCGCCCTCCAGCGGGCCCATGTCGAGCGGGTGCCCTACGAGACGACGGAGATCTGGCTGGGCCGCGCCACGACCGTCGACCCCCGCGAGTCGGCGTCCCGGATCGTCTCCGGCCGCGGCGGATACTGCTTCCACCTGAACGGCGCCCTCTCCGCGTTGTTGTCGGGCCTGGGCTACGCGGTCACCCGGCACTACGGCGGCGTCCAGGGCTCGGCCGCCGACGCGGCCGGGGCGCGCGGCAACCACCTGGTGCTGACCGTCGACGGCCTCCCGACCGAGGAGAACCCGTCGGGCGAGTGGCTGGTCGACGCCGGCCTCGGCGACGCGATCCACGCACCGCTCCCCCTTCTTGAGGGTGTGTACGAGCAGGGGCCCTTCACCTACCGGCTGCGGCCCTCGGAGGCGGAGCCCGGCGGGTGGCGGCTCGACCACGACCCGCGCGGCAGCTTCGTCGGAATGGACTTCCGCAAGGTCCCGGCGGAGATGACGGCGTTCGAGTCGGAGCACGTACGGCTGTCGACGTCGCCGGAGTCGGGATTCGTGCGCGTGCTGGCCATCCAGCGGCGCGACGCGACGGGGGTGGACACGGTGCGGGGGCTGGTGCTGACGCGGGTGGGGGCCGACTCGACGTCGACGACGCTCGACCGGGAGGAGGACTATTTCGCGGCGCTGGCCGACGTCTTCGACCTCCACCTGACGGGCGAGGAACGGTCGATCCTGTGGCCCAAGCTGGTGGAAAGCCACGAGAAGTGGCTCGCCACCAGCGACAATGGCTAGTCCTATGGGGCAGCCGACGATCGACATACCTTCTGACATGTTCGACCGCGATTGGGAATGGGCCCAGTTATCGCGGTTCGTGACCAGCACGGTCGAGCGGGCGACGCTGGGCGTGGTGTCCGGCAGACGACGCCAGGGCAAGACCTTCCTTCTCCAGGCCATGTGCGAGGCGACCGGCGGTTTCTACTACGGGGCCCTGGAAGCAGTGCCGAAACACGAAACCCTCCAGGAGCTCGGACAAGCGCTCAGAGACTTCACCGACGCCCCGATCTCGTGTGACTTCCAGAACTGGGGAGAGGCGATCGACAGCCTGCTCGCCCTCTCGACCGAGCGGCCGATCCCCGTCGTCCTCGACGAGTTCCCCTCTCTGGTGCGCGAGTCGAAGGAACTGCCCTCGGTCATCCAGCACGCCCTGGCCCCGCGCAGATCCCAGCGACTCGCCTCACGCGCCCGGCTGCTGCTGTGCGGATCATCGGTGTCCTTCATGAGCGGACTACTATCCGGCCAGGCCCCCTTGCATGGCCGGGCCGCGCTGGAGCTCATCGTTCCGACCTTCGACTTCCGGGTCGCCGCGGACCATTGGGGTTTCCGGGACCGTCGGCTGGCGGCACTCGTCTACTTCGTGCTGGGCGGCACCCCGGCCTACCGTGCCGAACATCTCTACGAGTACACGCCGCAACGCGCCGAAGAGTTCGACGGCTGGGTCATGGACTACGTGCTCAACCCGGCGAATCCACTCTTCCGCGAGGTCCGCATGCTGCTCGCCGAAGATCCGACGATTTACGAGAGCGGTCTCTACAGCGCGGTCCTGACCGCCGTCGCCGAGGGCAACAACACCAGGGGCGGGATCGCGAGCCGACTCGAACGCAAGTCCACCGACATCTCCCACCAGCTCACCGTTCTCGAAGACGCGGGTCTGCTGGTCACCGACGAAGACGCGTTCCGGCCCGGCCGTTCCTACTACCGGATCACCGAGCCCCTGGTCCGCTTCTACTACGCGATCATGCGACCGAACTGGGCGTCACTCGAAACCGTGCGCCCGGGCCGGACGGAGGCCATCTGGCGGGCCGCGTCGAAGAACACCTTCCCCAGCCAGGTCGCCGGACCCGTCTTCGAACGCATGTGCCGGGTCTGGACGGCCGACATGGCCTCCGACGAGACCCTCGCCGGCATGCCGTCCAGGGTCCTCTCCGGCGTCGTCTACGACTCCTCGACCCGCCAGAGTCACGAGGTCGACCTGGCGGCCTTCGACTCCGCCGGCGAACTCCTCGCGCTGGGCGAGGTGAAGTGGGGAGACGTGATCGGCATGGGTCATCTGGCCCGCCTGGAGAAGGTCGCGGCCGTCCGGCCGGCGCGGCGGTTGCTGCTGTTCAGCGGCGCCGGGTTCATGCCGCAACTGGAGGAGGCCGCCCGCGGGAGCGGCGGCCGGATCCAGCTCGTCGGTCTCGACCGGCTCTACGAAGGCGACTGAACCCCCCGCAGGGCGGCGGCCACCAACGGGCCGAGGGTCTCCAGGTGGTAACCGCCCTCCTGCACCGCCACCGTCGGCAACCCCAGTTCCCCGAGCAGCCGCCCGGTCGCGGTGTACCCGTCCCGGCTGACCCGCAGCGGGCTCTCCGGGTCGTCCGCGGCCGCGTCCACCCCCAGCGAGACCACCAGTGCCTCCGCGCCGAAGCGGGCCGCCGCCTCGCACAACCGGGCCACCCCGGCGAGCCACACCGCGTCTCCCGACTCCGGCGCGACGGGGACGTTCAGGGTGGTGCCGCCGCCGGTCTCGTCGGCGAAGCCCACGTAGTGGGGGAACCAGCCCGCGCCCGGGTCGACGTGCACACTGCCGTAGAAGACGTCGTCGCGGTCCCAGAAGATGGCCTGGGTCCCGTTGCCGTGGTGGGCGTCCACGTCGATGACGGCGACCTTCGCGAAGCCCATGCCGCGCAGCGTCGACGCGGCGACCGCCGCGTTGTTGAGGTAGCACGACCCGCCGTAGCCGTCCCGCGTCGCGTGGTGTCCCGGGGGGCGGCACAACGCGTAGGCGGGGCCGTCGAGGACCCTGAGCGCCGCGGTCCACGCGGCGCCCGCCGCCATCAGCGCCGCCTCCCACGTTCCGGGGCCGACCAGGGTCATCGTGTCGTACGCCCACAACCCCGCCCGGCCGTGGACCGCCGGCGGCACCCGGCCCGGCTGCCCGCCGAGCATCGCCGCCGTGGGGAACACGTAGGGCACCACCCGGTCCTGCGGATACCCGGCCGCGACCCACTCCTCGTACACGTCCCGCAGGTGGAGCAGCAGGCCCTCCGAATGCACCGAGGTCAGCACACCCCAGGGCACCTCGTCGGCCTCGATCCAGGTCAGCGGCACGGCCTCGCGGATGCGGTGCACACGTTCGGCCACCTCGGTGCCCGGGGTGCGCAGGCCGATCCAGATCTCCGCCGCCGGGTCGTGCCGCAGGGTCGACGGCGACCAGACGCCGATCACGGGCGGAAGAAGCGGTCGAGGACCCGTACGCCGAACTCCAGCGCGCTGACCGGCACCCGCTCGTCGACCCCGTGGAACATGGCGTTGTAGTCGAAGCCCTCGGGCAGCGCCAGCGGCGCGAAGCCGTAGGTCACGACGCCGAGTTCGTGGAACGCCTTGGCGTCGGTGCCGCCGCTCATCACGTACGGGACGGGCAGGGCGTCCGGATCCTCGGCCACCAGGGAGGCGCAGAGCGCGTCGAAGGTGGGACCGCCGGGGTCGGCCTCCGGCGCGTCCTCGAAGCAGATGAACTCGCGGCTGACCTTGGGGCCGAGCAGGGCGTCGACGGTGGCCAGGAACTCGTCCCGGGAGCCGGGCAGGAACCGGCCGTCGACCTGCGCGGAGGCCGATCCGGGGATGACGTTGACCTTGTATCCGGCGTCCAGCATCGTCACGTTCGCCGAGTTCCGCAGCACGTGGGCGAACAACTCGCCGACCTGGCCGAGCCGCCGGGCCTCCCCGTCGAGGTCGGACATGTCCAGCGGGCGGCCGAGCGCGCGGGAGATCCCGTCGAGCATGCTCACGACGCCGGGCGTGAGCTGGAGCGGCCACTCGTACGACGCCAGCCGCGACATCGCGTGGCACATCTCGGCGACCGGGTTGTCGACCGCCCGGAGCGACCCGTGCTGGGCGACCCCGTTCGCGGTCAGCCGCATCCACGCCATGCCCTGTTCGCCGACGGCCACGGGATAGACGCGTCTCCCCTCGTGGACGACGCAGTAGCCGCCGTCCTCGCTGATCGCCTCCCGCACCCCGTCGAACAGGGCGCCGTGCTCCCTGGCCAGGTAGTACGAGCCGTACTCCCCGGTCGCCTCCTCGTCGGCGGTGAAGGCCAGCACCACGTCGCGCGACGGCCGCACCCCGCGCGCCGCCCAGTCGCGCACGAGGGCGAGGGTCATCGCGCAGGTGCCCTTCATGTCGACCGCGCCGCGCCCCCACACGACCCCGTCGACGATCTCGCCCGAGAACGGGTGGACCGCCCAGTCGCCGGCCATGGCGGGCACCACGTCGAGGTGCCCGTGGATCAGGAACGGGTCGGCGTCGGAGGAGCCACGCACGCGGGCGACCACGTTGGACCGCCCGCGTGACGACTCCAAAATCGTCGCGTCGACCCCGGCGTCGGAGAGGAGGGTGGCGACGTACTCGGCCGCGCCGCGTTCGCCCCGGCCGCGGTTGTCCCCCTCGTTGGTGGTGTCGATCCTGATCAGATCGGAGCAGATCGTCCCGACGTCGCTCATGGCAGGACGCAGGCGGCATGGTGGCCGCGGTCGGCGGGCAGCACGGGCAGGCTCTCCTTCTCGCAACGTTCCGCCAGTCCGGCGGGGAGCCCGGCGGCGTAGGCCGGGCATCGGGGCCGGAAGCGGCAGCCGGCCGGGATCCGCGACGGGTCCGGGGCCTCGCCCGTCAGCACGATCGGCTCCTGCCGGGCGATCTCCGGCACGACCGACAGCAGGGCCTTGGTGTACGGATGCCGCGGCGCGGTCAGCACCTCGGCCGTGTCGCCGGTCTCGACGATGCGGCCCAGATACATGACCGCCACCCGGTCGGCGATGTTCCACGCCAGCCCCAGGTCATGGGTCACCACCAGCAACGACAACCCGAGTTCGGTGCGCAGCCGGAGCAGCAGGGCCAGGATCTCGCCGCGCACCGAGGCGTCCAGCGACGACACCGGCTCGTCGGCGACCAGCACGTCGGGTTCGAGCACGAGCGCCCCGGCGATCACCACGCGCTGCCGCTGCCCGCCGGACAGTTCGTGCGGGTAGCGGAGGAAGAACCGCTCCGGCGGGCGCAGCCCGGCCTTGGCCAGCGCGGCGGCGACGCGTTCGCGCTCGTCGCCCGGCACCTTGTGGATCCTGAGCCCTTCGGCCACGGCCTCGTAGACGGTGTGGCGGGGGTTCAGCGAGCCGCTCGGGTCCTGGAGGACGAGCTGGACGTGCCGCCGGAACGCCTTCAGCCGGCGGTGGTCGAGCGGGCGGCCGGCGTGTTCGACGGTGCCGCCGGAGGGGCGTACCAGCCCGAGGAGGGCCCGGGCCAGCGACGACTTGCCGCACCCGGACTCCCCGACCAGCGCGACGATCTCGCCGGAACCGATCTCCAGGTCGACCCCGTCGACCGCGCGGGCCGCTCCGAAGCGGACCCGCACGCCGCGTGCGGCCAGCGCGCTCATGACGTCTCCTCCGCGAGCAGGCAGGCGGCCCGCCGCCCGGCCGCCACCTGGACCAGCTCGACCTCGGCTTCGGCGCACCGGTCGACGGCGACCGCGCACCGGGGGTGGAACGGGCATCCCGTGGGGAGATCGCCCGGGTAGGGAGGATCGCCGGCGAGCCCGGCGGGCGCGTAGCGGAACCGGGGATCGCCGACGCGGGGGAACGCCCCGGCGAGGGCGCCGCTGTAGGGGTGCCGCGAGTCGTCGAACACCACCGAGGCGGGGCCCTCCTCGACGACCTTCCCGGCGTACATGACCGCGACCCGGTCGCAGGTGGTGCCGAGCACGGACAGGTCGTGGGAGATCAGCACCAGCGCCAGCCCGAGGTCCCTGACCAGCCCCGACAGCAGTTCCAGCACCTGCGCCTGGACCATCACGTCGAGCGCCGTGGTGGGCTCGTCGGCGATGACGAGCCGGGGGCGGCAGGCCAGCGCCAGCGCGATCATGACCCGCTGCCGCTGGCCGCCGGAGAGCTGGTGGGGGTAGTCGCGGGCACGCCGGGCCGGCAGGCCGACCTGCTCCAGCAGTTCGCCGACCCGCAGGTCGGCGGCCTTCCGGGAGGTCTTGGGCTCGTGCAGGAGGATGGGCTCGGCGATCTGGCGGCCGATGGTCCGCACCGCGTTCAGCGAGTGCAGCGCGCCCTGGAACACGATCGACGCGGTGGCCCACCTGATGGCGCGCAGCCGGCCGAACGACATCCCGTAGACGTCTTCGCCGTCGAGCAGCACCGACCCGCCGACCGTCGCCGACTTCGGCAGCAGCCGCAGCACCGCGTTGGTGATGGTCGACTTGCCGCACCCCGACTCGCCCGCGACGCCGAGCACCTCGCCCGGCGCGACGCTCAGCGAGACCCCGCGCACGGCGGGCACGTCTCCGGCGTAGGTGACCGACAGGTCCCGCAACTCCAGCAGGCTCATGACCCCTCCCGCAGCCGTGGGTTGAGCACGACCTCCAACGCCCGTCCGACCAGCGTGAACGCCAGAACCACCAGCACCACGCACAGGCCCGGCGGCAGCACGAACCACCATTCGCCGTTCGACATCGCCCCGGTCCCGTAGGCGTTGTCCAGGATGTAGCCCCACGACGGCCGCGTCGGATCGCCCAGCCCGAGGAACGAGAGCGTCGTCTCCGACAGGATCGCCACCGACACGGTCAGCACCACGTGGGCCAGCACGAGCGGCATCACGTTGGGCAGGATGTGCCGGGTCATCTGGTGCCAGTCGCCGCCGCCGAGCGCCCGCGCCCGCTCCATGTAGGGCCGCTCCCGCACGCTGAGCGTCTGCGCGCAGACCAGCCGGGCGGTGCCGGGCCACGACGTCACCCCGATGACGATGACGATGTTCAGCAGCGAGGCCCCGAGCACGGTGGCCATCACGATGGCCAGCGGCAGGAACGGGATCACCAGGAACCAGTCGGTGAACCCCATCAGCGTCGAGCGGGCCCAGCCGCCGTAGAACCCGGCCATGACGCCGACGACCGTCCCGATGACGATGGCGATGGCGGTGGCCGCGAGCCCGACGATCAGCGACACCCGGGTGCCGTGGACGAGCAGCGTGAGCACCGACCGGCCGTTCTGGTCGGTGCCGAGCCAGTGGTCGGCCGACGGCGCGGCGTGCGCCGGGGCGGTCGCCTTGGTGACGTCGAGCCCGGCGGGATCGGCCAGCACCGAGGCGAACACGGCGACGAGCCCGAAGAAGACCAGGATGCCCAGGCCGATCAGGGCCGACCGGTGGGAGCGGAAGTCGGCCCAGAACCGGGCGGCGGTGGCCCGCCGCCGCTGCCAGGCGATGGCCGTCACCGGCTGCTCACCCGTGGGTCCAGTACGGCGTACAGCAGGTCCGCCAGCAGTGTGAACACGATCACCCCGAGGGAGAAGAGCAGGAACACCGCCTGCAGCAGGGGGATGTCGGGCCCGCGCAGCGCCTCGGCGGTGAGCAGCCCCAGACCGGGCCAGGAGAAGACGTACTCGACGGTGATGGCCCCGCCGATCACGAAGCCGAGGTTGAGGAAGATGAGCGTCATCGTGGGCAGCAGCGCGTTGGGCACCGCGTGCCGCCGCCTGACCAGGTCTTCCCGCAGGCCCTTGGCGCGGGCCAGCGTCAGGTAGTCCTGCCGCAGTTCGTCGACCAGGGACGCCCGCATGATCGAGGTGTATTCGGCGAGGTAGACGATGGCGAGCGCGGTCACCGGCAGGACCATGTGCCAGAGCGTGTCGACCGAGGTCGCGAAGAAGCCCGACACGCCGACCGAGTTGATGCCGCCGCTCGGGAAGAACGGCAACCACATGATCAGCATCATGCCGACCCAGAACTCCGGCATCGCGTAGAGCGTGTTGGTCGTCCCGGTGGTGATCCGGTCGAACCGCGACCCGCGCCGCCACCCGCTGCGGATGCCCAGCCAGACCCCGGCCAGCGCGGCCACCAGCACGGCGGTGCCGACGAGCAGCACGGTCGGCCAGACCCGTTCGCCGATGATCTCCCAGACCGGCCGGTTGAACCGGGTCGAGTTGATCGCCGAGGCGAACGGGTTGGCGAGGTATTCGACGAACTGCTCGCCGACGGGCCGGTTGAGCTGCTGCCGCAGCCGGATGAGCTGCTCGGGCGACATGTTCCGGCCCCGCGTGTAGAGGCCGATCGGGTCGCCCGGCAGCAGCCGGAACAGGAAGAAGTTGAAGACCACGACGAACAGCAGCGTGCCGATCGACCAGCCGACCTTCTTCAGGACGTAGCCGCGCACCGGCTCACTCCCGGTCGTCGGCGGAGGTCGACGAGCGCCGCCGCGTGACCAGGAACGCCGCGCCGGCCAGCACGACCACACCGGCCACGATCCCGCCGATCAGCCCACCGTTGACGCCGCTCGAAGAAGCGGCCTGCGGCTTTTCCGCAGCCGTGACGGGCGCCATCGTCAGATACGAGTGCACGCCGTACTGGAACAGCAGCGACCCGTCGGGGTCGGGCTGCGGGGTGAATCCGGTCCAGCGGTCGCTCCGGTAGGCGACCAGGTCGTTGTAGTAGTAGGTGATCGCGTACGCCGCGTCGTCGTGGACCAGTCGCTGCATGCGCTTGGCGAGTTCGGCCCGCTTCGCCTGGTCGGTCTCCCCGGCCTGCTGCTCGTAGAGCTCGTCGTAGGCGGGGTTGCAGTAGAAGGAGTCCGACAGGTCGGCGTAGATCGCGTCGCCGTCCTGGTAGCTGCGCTTGCCGCAGGTGAAGACCGACATCTGGTAGTCGGGGTCGGGTTCGACCACCCAGCCCCACTCGAACATGTCGTAGTCGCCCTGGCCGATCACCTCGGTGAGGGTGTCCTCCGACATCACCTTGACGGTGACGTCGATGCCGATCTCCTTGAGCCAGCTCTTCACGAACTCCGCGGTGCTCTGCGAGTCCTGCGACTCCTGCCGCGCGAACAGCCGCAGCGCGAACCGGGTGCCGTCGGCCTTCTTCGGATATCCGGCCGCGTCGAGGAGCTGGTTCGCCTTGGCCAGGTCGAAGTTCTGCGGCGCGGCGGGCGTGTAGTGCAGCAGCGGATAGACCGGCGGAATGAAGGTGTCACCGGGCGACCCGTGACCGTTGAGCACCCGGTCGACGAGGGTCCGCCGGTCGATGGCGTGCGAGATGGCGAGCCGGACCTGCTTGTTCTTCAGCGCCTCGTGCCCGTCGCCGATCGGGGTGCCGTCGGCCAGGGCCGCGCCGGTGTTGAAGGCGATCTCGTTGAACCCGGAGTACTCCGAGCTCCGCGTCGTCACGCCGGGCTTGTCCTTGAGCGAGTTGAAGACGTTGCTCTGCAGGTCGTAGGCGAAGTCGATCTCACCGCGGACCAGCGCCTGCGCCTCGGCGTCGGCGTTGGTGAACACCCGGAAGACCAGTTCGTCGAACTTCGGCGCGCCCCGCCAGTAGTTCTTGTTCGCGGCGAACCGGAGGTACTGCCCCTTCCGCCGCTCGACGAGCTGGAAGGGCCCGGAGCCGACGACCGGCAGGCCGTTCTGGGGTTCGTTCGCGTACGACTTGACCGCGTCCCCGTCGACGTCCTTCCAGACGTGCTCGGGCAGGATCGGCACGGCCAGCCGTTCCATGATGGGGGTCGGCCGCTTGACGTGCAGGACGAGCGTGTTGTCGTCGGTCGCCTCGGCCTTGTCGATGTTGGCGACGTAGTTGCCGTAGTTGGTCTGCTCGAAGTCGCCGTCGATGATCCGGTTGAAGGTGTACGCGGCGTCGCGCGCGGTCAGCGGCTGCCCGTCCGACCACTTCACCCCGGCTCTGATCTTGTACGTCCACGACTTCTTGTCCGGGGCCTCGCTGTAGGACTCGGCGAGGGACGGCTGGGGTGAGACGTCCTTGGCGCTGGAGGTGGTGAGGTAGTCGTACATGAGCGCGTAGGTCTCGTAGGCCTCCACGACGATGCCCGTGAACGGGTTCGTGGAGTCGACGTCCGACTGGATGCCGATCGTGAAGGTCACTTTCGGGGCGGGCGCCGGGCTGAGGGGGGTGGACAGGAGCCCTCCGGCGAGTGCGAAGGTCAGTGCTTTGATGACGAAATGGTGCATATCGTCCTCCGGGGGCGGGAGTCGCTCCAAATCGGTACTGTCCTGCCATGACACACCCGGTAGTGCACAAACTGCACGGCATCGAGCGGATCGACGACCACGCCTGGATGAGAGACCCCGTGGCGGTACGAGACGTGCTCATCTCCGAGCGGCGGCGCTACGAGTCCCGGATCGCCCACACCGCCCCCTTTCGGCAGCATCTCGCAGCCATAATGGCTGGACGGACGCCTGAGACTGAGTCTTCAGTCAGTTGGCGCCATGGGGCCTTTGTCTACTACACGCAGATTGACGCCGGAAGAGAGTTCGGCGAATTCAGACGAAAGCGTGATGCTTCCGACCAGGTCCTCCTTGACCTCGACGCGTTCGGCGACTACGTCGAACTGGGTGTGCGCGAGGTGTCGCCGGACGGCCGCTGGCTGGCCTACTCGATCGACGTGACCGGTGACGAGGTCTACGACCTGCGCTTCCGTGACCTGTCGACGATGACCGACCTGCCGGTGAGCATCGGCGGCACCTATTACACGGGCGGCTGGGCCGAGGGATGGTTCTACTACACGGTGGTCGACGAGGTGTACCGCCCGTGCGAGGTGCGCCGATACGACATCTCCACGGGCGCCGACGAGGTCGTGCTCCGCGAGGGCGACCGCCGGTTCGAGCTGACCGTGCGGGCGACCCGGTCGGGCACCCACCTGCTCATCACGGCGGCCAGCCGTGACACGACCGAGGTGTGGTCGGTGGCCGACGGGGTGCCCGAGTCGGTCGGCGGGCGGCGTCCGGGCGTCGAATACCGCTGCGACGCGACCCTCGACGGCCTGGTGACCTGGACCGACGAGGGACATTCCGAGTTCCGCGTGGTCGGCGTGCCGCCGCTGCCCGGGGAGCGCGTCCACTCGGTCGACTGCTTCGACGGCTACCGCGTGCTGACGCTGCGCCGGGGCGGCGATCCGCTGCTGCGGGTGCTCGGCGACGACGGGACGTCCTACGAGGTGCATCCCCCGGTGGCGTGCGGGCGGATCGTGCTGGTGCACAACGAGGAGTACCTGACGGATTCGGTGATCTTCGAGACGGGGTCGTACAGCGAACCGACGCAGTGGTGGCGGCTGACCCTGGCGTCCGGCGTCCGGAAACTGCTGAAGGAGAACCCCCGCCACGACGGCTACGTGAGCGAACGCCTCTGGGCCCCCGCCCCGGACGGCGTGGAGATCCCCGTCACGGTCGTCCGCCGCGCCGACGTGCCGCTCGACGGGACCGCGCCCTGCCTCCTCTACGGGTACGGCGCCTACGAGGCCGTCTTCGACCCGGTCTGGGACCCGGCGTTGTCGGCCTTCCTCGACCAGGGCGCGGTCTTCGCCCACGCCCACGTCAGGGGCGGCGGCGAGATGGGCCGCGCCTGGTGGCAGGCCGGCCGGTTGTCCCGCAAGCCGACGACGTTCACCGACCACATCGCCGCCGCCGAGTTCCTGCTCGACGGTCACGTCTCGAAGATCGCCACCCGCGGCCTGTCGGCCGGCGGCCTCCTCCAGGCCGCCGTCTACGGGATGCGCCCCGACCTCTGGGCGGCGGTCGTCGCCGAGGTCCCCTTCGTGGACGTCGTCACCACGATGCTCGACGACAGCATCCCGCTGACGGTCAACGAGTGGGACGAGTGGGGCGACCCCCGGCGGCTCGACGACTTCACCTGGATGCTCGCCTACTCCCCCTACGACAACGTCCCGAGCGGCGACCTGCCGCCGCTGCTGGTGACGGGCGCCGTGAACGACCCGCGTGTGCTGGTCCACGAGCCGGCCAAGTGGGTGGCCAGGCTCCGCGCGAACGGCGCCGACCCGCTGTTCCGGGTCG
Organism: Herbidospora yilanensis; assembly: GCF_001570565.1. Taxonomy (GTDB): domain Bacteria; phylum Actinomycetota; class Actinomycetes; order Streptosporangiales; family Streptosporangiaceae; genus Herbidospora; species Herbidospora yilanensis. The sequence continues at coordinate 392,919 of NZ_BBXE01000013.1, forward strand.
AGGTCGAGGACGGCGGCCACTCCGGCCCGACCGGCCGCTACGCCCGCCTCCACTACGAGGCGGAGATCTTCTCCTTCGTCCTGGAGGCGCTGAAGAAGACGTGAACGACCCCGCCCGCGAGCAGCCCCCAGAACGCGGCCCCCACCCCGAGAAAGCTCACCCCTGAAGCGGTCACCAGGAAGGTGATGATGGCCGCCTCCCCTTCGATGTTCCTGATGGACGAGGTCAGCGCCCCCAGAAGCGCCAGCCCGGCAACCCCCTGGATGAGAATCGGCGGCGACTGCACCACGAACGAGGTCGCGACCGCCGCCGACAACCCGAGGCCGATCATGGCGACCCCGGAGGTGGTGGACGCGATCCACCTCCGGGCCGGATCGGGTTCGGCGTCGGGCCCGGCCGACAAGGCCGCCGAGATGGCGGCGAGGTTGACGGCGTGCCCGCCGAACGGCGACGCGACGGCCGACGCGATCCCGGTCACCCGCAGCGCCGCCGCCAGCGGGACCCGATAGCCGAACCCCGCCATGACCGCCATCCCCGGCACGTTCTGGGACGCCATGGTCACCAGGAACAGCGGCACCGCGATCGAGACCACGCCCTGGACCGTGAACCGCGGGGCCGTGAAGGCGAGCTCCGGCCACCCGGCGTCGACGGGCGCGGCGATGAGCACGACCGCGACGACCAGCGCGGCCGGCACGGCCCACGTCCGGGCGAACCGCATCAGCACCAGCCAGACCAGCACGACCGGAACGGCCAGTCGCGGGACCTGGACGACGGCCTCGACGGGCGCCAGGCACAGATCGAGCAACACGCCGGCGAGCATGGCGGCGGCGATGGGCTGCGGAATGGCGGCGATCCAGCGCCCGAGCGGCGTGAACAGTCCGGCGACGACGATCAACGCCGAGGAGACGAGGAACGCCCCGACGGCGGTGGCGAACCCGCCGCCGACGGTTCCGGTGGACGCGAGCAGTGCCGCCCCCGGCGTGGACCAGGCGACGACGATCGGCATCCGGTACCTCAGCGAGAGCCACATCGCGCTGATCCCCGAGACGAGGCAGACGGCCAGCAGCCCGGAGGCCGCCTGGGCCGGGCTCGCCCCCACGGCCTGGAAGCCGCCGAGCACGATCGCGAACGAACTCGCGAACCCGACGACGGCGGTGACGATGCCCGCGACGATGGGCTGGACCATGGGCGTTCCTCCGATCGTTCCATAAACGGAACGCTTGCCGCGTGAGGGAGGATAGCCGACGTGGACGCCCAAGAGATAGGCCGCCGCCTCCGCGAACTCCGCGAGGCGAAGGGCATGTCGTTGTCCGCCCTGGCCAGACGGGCCGAAGTGGGGAAGGCCACGATGTCCGGACTGGAGACCGGCACCCGGAACCCGACCATGGAGACGTTGTGGAAGGTGACGGCGGCCCTGGAGGTCCCGCTGACGGCCCTGCTGTCGTCGCCGGCCGTGCTGCCCGACGTGGCCGTCGAGGGTCGGCTGCTCGAATCGTTCACCGAAGCGACGGTGACCTACGAGCTCTACCGGCTGGTCATCAAGGCGGGCGCCGCCCAGATATCGCCCGCGCACGGTCCCGGCGTGACCGAGCACCTGACGATCTTCAGCGGCGTGGCCGAGGTCGGGCCGGAGTCGTCACCGCTGACGGGCGGGCCGGGTGACCACCTGGTGTGGACGTCGGACACCCCTCACCTCTACGCGGCGAGGGGCCCGGAGGACGTGCAGGCGAGCCTGCTGATCCGCTATCCCTGAAGGGTCTCGCGCAGCTCCCGCTTGAGGATCTTGCCGAGGGAGTTGCGGGGCAGCGCCTCGACGACCTCCAGCCGCTCGGGCAGCTTGTAGGAGGCGATCCCCTGGTCGCGCAGGAACTCCACCAGCGATTCCAGCGTCACCGGCGTGTCCGGCTTCGCCACGACCATCGCGCAGGCCTTCTCCCCGAGCACCGCGTCCGCGTATCCCACGATCGCCACCTCGGCCACGGCGGGATGCCCGGCGAGCAGGGCCTCGACCTCGGCCGGCGCGATGTTCGTCCCGCCCCGGATGATCAGGTCCTTGGCCCGGTCGACATAGCGCAGATAGCGCCCCTGGGCCAGCTCGAACACGTCACCGGTCACGAGGTAGCCGTCGTCGTCGAAGGGGTCGGCCTCGGCCGTGCCCGCCAGATAGCCGGCGAACACGGTCGGGCCGGACAACCGCAGTTCCCCGGGCACGCCTTCCTCGGTGACCTCGGTCCCGTCGTGCGAAAAGAGCTTCACCGACGTCCCGCCGAGCGTTCCGGGCCACGAGGTGCCGGGCGCGTCGGGTCGCGGGAAGTAACGCGCCCGATCGTCGGGGTCGGGCATCGTCTCGGGGTCGGAGAGCAGCGCGATGCCCTCGTTCGAGCCGAAGAAGTTGATGATCGCGATGCCGTGCTTCTCCTGCCAGCCGCGCACCATCGGCGGCGGCAGCGGCGCGGACCCCGACCCGATCCGGGTGAGGGACGAGATGTCGAACCGCCCCAGCACCTCGGGCTTGTGCAGCAGCATCGTCAGCAGGGCGGGCGGCGCGAGCGTGTAGGTCACCCGCTCGGAGGCGACCTGCGTCAGGTAGACCGGCAGGTCGAAGGGGTGGTGCTGGATGAGGGCGAAGCCGGTCCGCAACCACGGCATGAACACGCCGCCGATCCCGGCCATGTTGACCATCGGGAACGGGTTGAGCACCACGTCGGAGGGGCCGAGGCCGACGGCGTCGGCGCAGGTCCAGCCGACCGCGCCCCAGTCGTAGTGGCACCGCGGCACCCCCTTGGGCGTCGCCTCGGTGCCCGACGTCCAGCAGATGGTCACGCAGTCGTTGGGGTCGACGGTCAGCGCGGCGAGGTGGGCGGCGAGCTTTCCGGCGTCGCCGGTGGCGGTCTCCAGGTCGCCGCCCCATTCGAGGACCGTCTCGACCCCGATCTCGTGGACGACCTCCGCCCGGTCGGCCGAGGTGACGAAGACGGAGGCGGCGGCGAGAGGGGTCAACTGGGCCAGTTCGTAGCGCCGGAACTGCACCGGGAACGGTGTCACGATCGCCCCGACGCGCACCACGGCGAGCACGGTGACGGCCAGTTCGACCGAGTTCGGCAACTGGACCGCCACGACGTCCGAGGCGGCCACGCCCCGGTCCACGAGGACGGCGGCCACCCGGTCGACCTCGGCGTCGAGTTCCGCCCAGGTCAGCCGCTTGACCTCGGAACCGGCCATGAGGGCGGGCTTGTTCGGGGGGTCGGCCACCGCGAGGGCGGCGGGCCGCTCGGCGACGCGAGCCCGCAACATCCCGTCAATGGTGTCGTCAGTCCACCACCCGGCGGAGGTGTAGCGCTCGACGACGTCTTTCGCGTGCAGCCTCATACCGGACTCCCGGACTCTTTGATTGTGCCCGGAACATTAGGCAACCCCGTCTCCACGGTCAACGAGTTTCGGCTGATTCGTGTGGGTTAGGCGGAGGAGATCAGAAAGGAGGCCACGGATGGACCGCCGCACCACCGTCGAGCCGGATCAGGACCTGGACGTGATCACCGTGCTGACCCGTCAGCACGCCCTGATCAGGGATCTGTTCGATGCCGTGGAGCGCAGTCAGCCCGCCGACCGCAGGGAGACCTTCGGACGGCTGGTGCGGCTGCTGGCCGTACACGAGGAGGCCGAGGAGGTCGTCGTGCACCCGGTCGCGCTGGCCCGCCTGAACGGCGGGGCAGAGATCGTGGCCAACCGGAGGAAGGAGGCGGGGCACGTCAGAGAGCTCATGAAGACCATCGATCCGGGTTCCCCGGATTTCACCCGCGACCTGGAGGTTCTCCGGGCCACGGTGTTCGCCCACGTCACCGCGGAGGAGAGGTACGAGTACGCCGCGCTGGACTCGGTGACCAGCGCGGCCGAACGGCACGCCATGGCCGAGGGGGTCAGGGAGACCTTCAGGCACTGATGTCGAAGTGCACCTCGCGGCGGGCGAGCACGCCGCCGCAGGCGGTGCAGAGCAGCACGGGAGCGAGCCCGGCGCCGCAGGACTTGTGAGTGATGTCGAGTGTGGAGCCCGGTGGCGTCGGGAGCTCGCGCTGGGCCCAGGCGACGAGGAAGGCGAATACCTCGAAGAAGGCCAGGCCCCGCTCGGTGAGGCGGTAGCCCGACTCGCAGGGGCGGAAGACGCCGAGGTCGACGAAGCGGCGCAGCCGGTCGGTGAGCACCGAGGGCGCGATGCCCATCTCGGACTGGAAGTCGCCGAACCGCTTCACCCCGAGGAACGCGGCGGCCAGCACGTGGGTCGACCAGCGGTCGCCCAGGATCTCCATGGCGTCGGGGCAGTAGCCGAGGTAGTCGGGGCGGGGGCTCGCGGTGCGGCGGTGCCGGCGGGGGGCGTGCGCGCTGGCGAAGGTGGCGTTCGGGCCGCGGACCGTGTGGGTGCCCCGGGCGGTCATCACGTTGAGGCAGTGGCCGCAGCCCAGCACGGGGCGCGACTCGTGGCCGCAGACGTCGTGGATGAGCGGGGGCAGCTCCCGGTCGGTCCAGTCGCGTTCCCACGAGTAGATCGCCACCAGCAGCGACCACAGGTCGAGGCCGCGCTGGGTGAGGCGGTATTCGTAGCGGATGCGGCCGTTGCGGTAGGCGGCGGTCTCGAAGATCCCGCAGGCCACCAGTTCCTTGAGACGGGAGGCCAGCACGGACTCGCTGATGCCCAGTTCGTCGCGCCAGCCGGCGAAGGTGCGGACGTGGAGGAGGAAGGCCCGCTGGAGGATCATCAGGACCCACCGGTCGCCGAGGATCGTGAGTGCCTGCCCGATCGGGGTGAGCCGCTCTTCGACCGGAGCCGAAGGTGGTGCGACCGTCAGGGTGGCCTCAGGCATGAGATTCCTGACAGGTGGTGCTGTGCATGTTTCCCCGCGCTTACTGGATGAACCCGAATAACCCACTCTAAGGGCACATTGACGAGCTGACTTCTCTATCCGTAGCGTCACTGTATGAAAGTTCTGGACGAATCAGGCGAAGACAACCCATACCTCCTGGGGGTGTACGCGCCTGTCCAGGAGGAGCTCACCGCTGACCAGCTGGAAGTCGTCGGCGAGATCCCGAGAGACCTCAACGGCGTCTATCTGCGCAACGGCCCCAACGCGCGTTTCCCCATGCGGGGCCGCTACCACTGGTTCGACGGCGACGGCATGGTGCACGCCGTCCACTTCGAGAACGGCGTCGCCCGCTACCGCAACCGCTGGGTGCGCACGAGGGCCTTCGAGGCCGAGAGCGCGGCCGGGCGGGCGTTGTGGACGGGGGTCATGGAGAACCCCACGGCCAACCCGTTCGGCAACACGCGCGGGCTCAACCTGAAGGACTCCGCCAACACCGACATCGTGTTCCACCAGGGGCGGCTGCTCACGACGTGGTACCTGTGCGGGTCGCCGTACACGATGGACCCCCTGTCGCTGGAGACGCTCGGCGCGCAGACCTTCCTCGACACGCTGACCGGCGACGTGATGGCCCACCCGAAGGTCGACGAACGCACCGGGGAGCTGTTCTGGTTCGACTACGGGCCGAAACCCCCGTTCCTCCGGTACGGAGTGGTCGGCCCCCAGGGCACGGTCGAGCACCTGGTCGACCTCGACCTGCCGGGCGCCCGGCTCCCCCACGACATGGCGATCACCGAGAACCACACGATCCTCATGGACCTGCCGCTGTTCCAGGACCTCGACGCCGCCCGCCGGGGACGCTACAAGCTGACCTTCGACCGGTCGCTGCCCTCGCGGTTCGGGGTGATCCCCCGGCGCGGCCGGGCCGACCAGATCAGGTGGTTCGAGGCCAAACCCTGCTACATCTACCACGTCGTCAACGCCTGGGAGGAGGGCGGCGAGATCGTCATGGACGTCTGCCGCGTCGCCCGCCCGGCCCCCAGCGGCGGCGGCAGCGTGCTCGCCCGGATGATCAGCTACCTCAAGCTCGACGCCCGCATGTACCGCTACCGCTTCGACCTGACGACCGGCACGACCTCAGAGGAGTACGTCGACGGCGACCACAACACCGAGTTCCCCTCGATCGACCTGCGGCTGACCGGCCGAAAGTCCCGCTACGCCTACAACGTCTCCGTCAAGCAGGCCCCCACCAACCTCTTCGACGGCCTGGTCAAGTACGACAACCTGACGGGCGCGAAGCAGACCTACCACTACGGCGAGCACCGCTACGGCAGCGAGGCCCCCTTCGCCCCCCGCGACAACTCCAGCGGCGAGGACGACGGCTACCTCGTCACCTTCGTCACCGACGACCGCGACGACCGCTCCGAGGTCCAGATCCTCGACGCCTCCGACATCACGAAGGGCCCGGTCGCCCGGGTGCTGCTGCCGCAGCGGGTGCCCCTCGGCTTCCACGCCACGTGGGTACGGTCCGACCAGCTCCCCTGATCATCCATACGAACGAAGAACGGCTCCAGATGCTCAGCGTTTCCCTCGGCCTGTGGCAGGACCGGCCGGCCTCCGACGCCCTGCGCACCGCCAGGGCGGCCGACGACCTCGGCTATCCCGAACTGTGGATCGGCGAGATGGCCACCTACGACGCCTTCGCCCTGGCCACCGCCGTCGGCCTGGCCACCGAACGCATCGCCCTGACCCTCGGCCCCTTCGCGGTCGCGGTCCGCGACCCGATGATGATCGCGATGGGCGTGGCCTCCGTGGCCGACCTCGTGAAGAGGCGGGTCGACGTCGCGATCGGCACCTCCAGCCCGCTCGTGGTCGAGAAGTGGCACGGCCGCCCCCACGCGGGTTCGGCGCGGGCGCTGGCCGAGCAGGTGGAGGTGCTGCGCGGCCTGCTCGACGGCGGGAAGTCGGCGCATGCCCGGTCGTCGGGCTACCGGCTCAGGCTCGACCCGCCGCGCTCGACCGTCACGGTCGCCGCCTTCGGCCCGCAGGCGGTGCGGATCGCCGCCACGGCCGACCGCATGGTCCTCAACCTGATCACCCCGGCCTCGGCGGCCCGGCTGGTCGACGACTTCAGGGCGGCGGGCGGCAGCCGGGTGACGGCCTGGGTGACCGCCTCAGCGAGCCGGGACGCCGCCGCGATGGAGCAGCTCCGCCGGGGCGTCGTCGGCTACCTGGCCGCCCCCGGCTACGGCGAGATGTTCACCGAGGCCGGATTCGGGGACGTCGTCGCGTTCGCCCGCACCCGCCCGCACCCCCGGGAGCTGCTCGCCGAGATCCCCGACGAGCTGCTCGAATCGGTCGGGCTGCTCGGCCACTCCGCCGAGAAACGGCTGGCCGAATATCATGACGCCGGAGTCGACGAGATAGCCGTGGTGCCCGCGAGCACCGACGGCGACCCGGGCGGGGCCGGCACACTCAGGGAACTGTGGGCCCTGGGCGCACGTTGAGGATCCATCGTCCAGTATTGAGATGCATCGCGAATGATCCGAAGGGGCCCCCAATGTCGCCACTCGCCAAGTACTACGTCGGTGCGGGCATCGGTTCGCTGCTCGCCATCTGGCTGCTGCCCGGACTCATCTCGTTCCTGGTGGTGGTCGGGCTCCTCGGGGCGCCCGTCGTCGCCTGGTTCATGCTCGACGAATCGCAGCGGCGGCGCATCCTCCGCCTGCGCCGCCGGGGTATCGGCCGCTAGCTCAGGCCGCCGCGACCTGGGCGTGAACCCGGTCGGTGACCCGCCGTTCGAAGTAGAACGACAGGAACGGCACCGTCCCGGCCAGCATCACGCCCAGGATGTAGCCCCACGACCAGCGGGCCTTCAGGCCCAGGTTGATGGTGGCCACCAGATAGACCATGTAGAGGAAGCCGTGGATCGGCGAGATGATCTGCGACGGCCCGGGGATGTCGAACCCGTAGCGCAGGACCATTCCGGTCACGAGCACGAGCAGCATGCAGCCCACGATGTAGGCCATGACTCGAAACGGCTTGAGGGCGGATTCCACGGTCACGTCTCCGGCTCGGGTTCGGGGTCATCGGATCGTACGGTCTGTCGCACGGCGTCGCGGACGAAGTGGAACCACATGTAGACGGCGAACGCCGCGAAGATCCACCACTGGGCCGCGTAGGCCAGGTTGCGCCAGGTCAGCGCGGCCCCCTGAGTGGGGGCGGGCACGGCCACCGGGGTGGCCGACAGGGCGGGCGTCTGCTCGGTGGCCACCACGAAGCCGTCGCGCACGTCGCCCGTCCACAGGTTGATCAGCTCGGCCGTCGAGACCGTCGCGACCTGCCCGGCGGGCAACGCGCCGCCGCGCTGGACCGCGTCCGACTGGTCGGGCGCCCGCAGGCGGCCGGTCACGCTCACCTGACCCGCCGGGACGGACGCGGCGGGGTCGTTCGGTGAGGCCACCCAGCCGCGTACCACCGGCATGGTCGAGCCGTCGGTGAGGGTCAGCGGGGTGAGCAGCCAGAAGCCCTCGCCGGCCGAGGCCCGGCCGCCGGGGGCGGCGACGTCGGGCTCGCGGTCGGCGACCAGGAGCTGCGCGCCGGCGTCGTAGGTGCCGGTCGCGGTGACCCGGCGGCCGACCTCGTCGGCGGTGACACGTTCGCCGGGCCGGCTGAGGTCGGTCAGCGCGACGGGGGCCGGGTCGGCGGCGGCCCGGGGTTGCCCGGAGTCGGTGAAGACGCCGAGCTGCCAGCGGCCGAGCAGGACGAAGGCCACCAGAACCCCGATCACCAGCAGGTGGAGACCCACCAGCCGGGGAGCGAACAGGGTGCGCAGCATGACTCACAAGGTATCCGCCTTGCACACCGGTCCCGGCCATGGGGCCGGATTCGGCAAACCTAGCAATAACGACATATTGGTGTCTCGTGGGCATGGTGTGTCGCTAGAGTTCGTGACATGTCTGACCCACAGGTTGACCCGGCCGGGAACACGCAGGCCTTCCGCGCCTTCGCCCGCAACCAGGAAGAGGCCGCGCAGGAGGCCCAGCAGCAGGAGTCGTCGCGACTGCCCCTTTACGTCGCCCTGGGCGTCGCCCTGGTGATCGTGGTGGCGGTCGTCGCCTACTTCGCCTTCCTGGCCTAGGGAGACCTCCGCGAGCAGAACCGCCGGCGACCGCGCCCGCCGGCGGTTTTGACCTGCCCGGCTAGTCCCGGACGACCAGCGCGCTTCCGCCACCCCGTCGGGTGGGCTCGGCGACGGCCTGGACCTTGCCGTGCTTCAGGAACTCCAGCGCGGTCGCGGCGCCGATCTCCGGGGTGAGCGTGAACGTGTGGCCCTTGGCGGTCAGCTCCGCGCCGTAGCGGTCGATGAAGGCCTGCTCGGCCTGGGTCGCCGGGATGTTGCGCTGGGAGGCGCGCGGGGCGGCCAGGGCGTCGGGCAGCGACATGCCGAACGTGAAGCGGTTGAGCAGGATCTGCAGCACGGTCGTGATGATCGTCGCGCCGCCCGGCGAACCGACCGCCAGCAGCGGCCTGCCGTCCTTGAGCACGATCGTCGGGGCCATCGAGGAACGCGGGCGCTTGCCCGGCGCGGGCAGGTTGGGGTCGGCCGGAGCGGGGCCGAAGGTGAAGTCGGTCAGCTCGTTGTTGAGCAGCACGCCCCGGCCGGGCACCACGATCCCGGCGCCGCCGGTCTGCTCGATGGTGATGTTGTACGCCGCCACGTTCCCCCACCGGTCGGAGACGACCAGATGCGTGGTCTCGGGCCCTTCGGGCAACTGTTCCTTGGTCTCGGGGGCGGGGGCGGGGGCGGGGCAGGGCTCGTAGACGCCGTCGGGCCGGCCGGGGGCGGCCGGGTGGGGCAGCGCGGTGTCGCCGATCAGGCAGGCCCGCTCCTTGCCGAAGCCCTCCGACAGGAGCTGCTTCAGCGGGACGTCCACGAACGCCGGGTCGCCGACGTAGGCGTTGCGGTCGGCGAAGGCCAGCCGGCTGGCGTCGAGGTATTCGCTCAAGCCGACCGGACCGGCGTTCTCCAGGATGTTGAGCGCCTCGCCGACGGTGGAGCCGCCGGAGGACGGCGGGGCCATGCCGTAGACGTCGAGGCCGTTCCAGCGCACCTTGGTCGGCTCGGGGGTGAGCGCCCGGTAGGCCCGCAGGTCGGAGACCTCCATCAGGCCGGGGCGGACGTTCCGGGCCGAACCGGGGGTGACGGGCGGGTTCTTGACCGTGGCGACGATCTCCTGGCCGAGCTTCCCGCCGTAGAGCCAGGAGGGGCCCCGCTCGGCGAGTTCCTGGTAGGTGCGGGCCAGGTCGGGGTTGCGGAAGGTCGAGCCGACCGGAGGCGGGGCCCCGCCCGGCAGGTAGAGGGCCGCCGTGGAGGTGAAGTCGGCGAAGCGGGCCGCGTTGGCGGCGGTCTGGTCGTAGAAGGTCTGGTCGACGGGGAAGCCCCTGCGGGCCAGGTCGATGGACGGCTTGAGGGCCTTCTTCAGCGAGATCGTGCCGTGGCGGCGCAGCGCCAGGTCCCACTGGGCCACCGAGCCGGGCACGCCGACCGAGAGGCCGCTGGTGACGGCCTGGTCGAAGGGGATGCCCTCGAAGGTCGACGCGGTCATCTTCGCCGGGGCGGTCTCGCGGCCGTCGACGGTGACCACGCGGCGGGACCGGGAGTCGTAGTAGACGATGAAGCCGCCTCCGGCCAGCCCGGCCGAATAGGGCTCGGTCACACCGAGCGCGGCGGCCCCGGCGACGACGGCGTCCATGGCGTTCCCACCGTTCTTCAGCACGCCGAGGGCGACCTTGCTGGCCTCCAGGTCGACGGTGGCCACGGCCCCGCCGTAACCCTCGGCGACCGGTTTCTTCTCCACCTGGGGCCGGGCCTGGGCGGGCGGCGCGACGAGCGCCCCCAGCACGACGATCCCGAGCGCGGCGCCTGTGACGCGTCTCATGGTCACCTCCACTTTGCGATCATCCAAGGATGACCGGACATGTCAAGACCCGGTACGCCCCGAGGTGTAGTGCGAGCTTCCCCCGCTGATGGATGTCATGCCCGCTGAGGTCGCCTAACGTGACACCGTGGTCGAGCGCAGAGACGTGGTGCACGCCATCGCCGCGGCGGTGGTGCAGACCGTCGCGTCCGTCGGCGCCCAGTGGGCCCAGCCCGACCGCGTTCCGCTCGACTGGCGGGGCTACCTGCTGCTGCTCGTCGGGCCCGCGATGATCCTGGCGATGCGGCGGCGGCCGATCGTGGCGATGGCCGTCACCCTGGTGGCGACCTGGGTGTTCCTGCTGTTCGGCTTCGTCTACGGGCCGGTGTTCCTGACGCCGATCATCATGATCGTGCACACCCTGGTCTCCGGCCATCGGCGGCCGGCCTGGGCGTGGGGCATGGCCACCCTCCTGTTCATGATCGTCTACACGACGTGGCTGGTCTCCGGCCCGCCCCGCGGCTGGTATCACAACCTGGCCGTGGCGGCGTTCCTGTTCCTGGTGCTCACCTTCGCCGAGTGGCTGCGGGCCTTCCGCGAGCGCCGGGCCGAGAAGGCGCAGAAGGCGGCCGAGGAGGAGCGGCGGCAGGCCAGCGAGGAGCGGCTGAGCATGGCCCAGGAGCTCCACGACGTGCTGGCGCACAACATCTCGCTCATCCACGTCCAGGCCTCGACCGCGCTGCACCTGATCGAGACCCATCCCGAGCAGGCCCGCAGCGCCCTGTCGACGATCAAGACGGCGTCCAAGGACGTGCTGACCGAGATGCGCGCCGTGCTCGACGTGCTGCGCGAGGGCGCGCCCCGGAACCCGACCGCCGGGCTCGACCGCCTCGACGACCTGGTCGACCGCAGTTGCCTCGACGTGAAGCTCACGCGGACGGGGCAGGTCAGGCAGATCCCCCACGGGCCCGACCGGGCGGCCTACCGGATCGTCCAGGAGTCCCTCACCAACGTGACGCGGCACGCCCCGGGCTCGTCGGTGCTGGTCTGCCTCGACTACGGAGACGACACCCTGCGCGTCGCGGTCACCGACGACGGCGCCGGGAAGCGCGACGCGGTCACCGACCTGGGCGGCGGCAACGGCATCCCCGGCATGCGCGAACGCACCTCGGCCCTGGGCGGCTCGCTGACGGCGGGCCCCCACGACGGCGGTTTCCGAGTCGCGGCGACCCTCCCGATCCCCGCCAAGGAGAAGTCATGACCTTCCCCGGCCCGCCCAAGGAGCGACCGTGATCAGGATCCTGCTGGCCGACGACCAGGCCCTCGTCCGGGCCGGGTTCCGGGCGCTGCTCGACGCCCAGGAGGGCATGAAGGTGGTCGCCGAGGCCGGCGACGGTGCCGAGGCGGTGCGGCTGGCCGCCGAGCACTCCCCCGACGTGGTGCTGATGGACATCCGCATGCCCGGCACCGACGGCCTGACGGCGGTCCGGCTGATGCCGCCGGGGCCGAAGGTGGTCATGCTGACCACCTTCGAGCTCGACGAGTACGTCTTCGAGGCGCTCCGCGGCGGCGCGAGCGGCTTCCTGGTCAAGGACACCGAACCGGCCGAGCTCATCCAGGCCGTCAGAGTGGTCGCGGGCGGCGCGGCGCTGCTGTCGCCGGGGGTGACCCGGCGGCTGATCGCCGAATACGCCTCGCGGGCGAAGGCGCCGGTCGTGCCGAAGGAGCTGGGTTCGCTCACCGAGCGGGAACGCGAGGTGCTCGCCCTGGTCGGCAACGGGCTGACCAACGACGAGATCGCCGGGAAGTTGTTCATGTCGCCCGCGACGGCCAAGACCCACGTCAGCCGGGCGATGATGAAGCTCGGGGCGCGCGACCGGGCCCAGCTCGTGGTGATCGCCTACGAGTCCGGCCTGGTCAGGCCGGGATGGACGTGATGAAATAGCGCGGTAAGCGCTTTCCGTACTGGCGGCCAGGTGCGGAGGGAGTGGCATCCCGGCTACTTCTCGCGTCCGGCCGGTCACGTTAGGTTGCGCTGGTGATGGCCTTGTTCGCCGGCGGGGTGGGCGCCGGGCTGCTCGCGGGCTCCGTGTCGTGCACGGCCGTCCAGGGCGGGCTGATCGCGGGGGTCGACCGCATCTGGGCCTTCCTGGCCGGGCGGGCCCTCGTCCACGTCGTGCTGGGCGCCCTGCTGGGCCTCGTCGGCGGGGTGCTGGTGCTCTCGCCGCAGGTCAGAGCAGTTGTGCTGGTCGTCGCAGGGGTGGGGGTGGTGGTCGCGGGCGTCGCGCTGCTGCGCCGGCCGATGGCGTGCCGGCCGCTCACCGGCAGCCCGTTCGCCCGGGGGGCGGCGACGGTCCTGGTGCCCTGCGGGGTGACGCTGAGCACCGAGCTCGTGGCGGTCTCCAGCGGGTCGGCGCTCGCGGGGGCGGTGCTGATGGGCGGGTTCGTGCTGGGGTCGTCTCCGGCGTTCGCCCTGGTGGGGATCGTCCTGAAGCGGCTGGCCCGGTGGGCGGGGGTGCTGGTGATCGCCGCCGGTCTGTTCACCGTCTTCTCCGGGGTGCGCCTCGGCGGCTGGTTCCCCGACGACCCCGCCGTCGCCGCCTCGGCCGGAAACGTGGTCTGGGCGACGCCCGACGGGTTCCGGCCCGCGGCGATCTCGGTCCCGGCGCATCGCGAGATCGTCGTGATCTTCCGTACCGAGAAGAACCGGAGTTGCACGACCACGGTCGCGATCGACGGCAGAGACGTCGCCCTGCCGGAGACCGGGCAGGTCACGATAAGGCTGGGCGCGCGGGGGCCGGGGACGGTCCGATACTCGTGCGGCATGGGCATGTTCTCGGGATTCATCAGCATCCGCTGAGGTAAGAAACTGGCAATCACCCTCCGTGACCAGACTGTTACATGCAACTCTGTCCGGCATGACAATGTGGCCTGAGGTGTCGACCAGGACCGCGCAGGTCCCGCCGCCCCGCCCCGCCGCCGACGGCGAGGGCGACGACCTGCACGCCGCCGCCCAGGCGGGAGACGCCCGCGCGGCCCATCTGCTCGGGCGGCTCTACGCCCAGCGGGGCGACCGCTCGGCGGCCCGCCACTGGTGGGAGCGGGCGGCCGGGGCCGGCAACGTCGACAGCGCCTTCAACCTCGGCAAGTGGCACGAGAAGCACGGGTCGCTCGACGAGGCCCTGCGCTGGTACGAACTGGCCGCCGGCACCGGCGACGCCGAGGCCGCCGCCAACCTGGCCACGTTGCTGCTGGAGCAGAAGGGCGACGCCCCCGCCGCCTTCCACTGGTACGAGACCGCCGCCACCGCCGGGTCGCGGCGGGCGTCCAGACGGCTGGCGCTGCTCTGCGAGGACGCCGGAGAACTGACGCGGGCCCGCGACTGGCACCGCAGGGCCGCCCTCGACGGCGACCTGACCAGCGCCCACGACCTGGGCTTCCTCGGCTACTCGTGCGGCGAGGAGGGCGACGCGCGGCACTGGTGGGAGTTCGCGGCCCGGGGCGGCCACGCCGAGGCCGCCTACCACCTGGGGCTGCTGCTCCACGCGCTGCGCGATCCCGAGGGCGCGGAGGTGCTCTACCGGCTGGCCTCCCAGCACGACCACCCGGGCGCGGCCTCCCAGCTGGGCAATCTCGCGCTGGCCAGGAGAGACCTGCGCACCGCGCGGGCCTGGTTCGAGCGCGCCGCCGGCACGGGCCGGGTCGACGACCAGCGGATGGCCGGGTTCGTCTGCGTCGAGCTCGACGACGCGCGGGCCGCCTCCCACTGGTTCGGGCGCGCGGCGGCGAGCGGCGACGCCGAGGCGGCGTACAACTTCGGATTGTTGCTGATCGCCGAGCACGCCGACATGAGCGGCGGCGAGCACTGGCTGCGGCAGGCGGCGGCGCAGGGTCACTACCGGGCGGCGCTGGAGCTGGCCACCCTGCTGACGGCCACCGACCGGGCCATCGAGGCCGAGCGGTGGAGCGCCCTGCCGAAGACGCCGGGCTGGGACCGGCCGGCCGAGCCCGAACTGGCCGCGCGGGCCGAACTGGCCGTCGCGGCGGCCGGCCGCCGCGGCGAGACGACCTTGGACGTGGCCGAGCTGAGCGAGATCCTCGGCACCTGGGACATGGTCACCCGGCGCCTGCGCGACCCGATCGACCCCATCACGTGGCTGGCCGAGAAGAGCGGCCTGCACATCGGCGCGGTCGAGCACCTCGCGGCGGTGCGGGCCACCCTGCTGCGGCCGGGGACCGCCCCCTGGCCCACCCCCACCGAAGTGGAGCGGGTCCTGGAGACGGCCCGTGACCTGCGGAAACGCCTGGGCCTGAGTTAGGCCGCGATGATCTCGCCGACCGGGGTGTAGGGCAGCTCGTGCGCCACCGCGACCGGCTCGTTGGTGACGAGACCCTGGTGGGTGTTGAGCCCGAGCGCGAGCCCGGCGTCGCCCGCCAGCGCCTTCTTCCAGCCCAGGTCGGCCAGCTTGACCGCGTAGGGCAGGGTGGCGTTGGTGAGGGCGTAGGTGGAGGTGTTGGCCACCGAGCCCGGCATGTTGGCCACGCAGTAGAAGATCGAGTTGTGGACCGTGAAGGTCGGCTCGGCGTGCGTGGTCGGGCGGGAGTCCTCGAAGCAGCCGCCCTGGTCGATGGCGATGTCGACGAGCACCGAACCCGGCTTCATGCGGGCCACCAGCGCGTTCGACACGAGCTGGGGGGCCTTGGCGCCCGGGATCAGCACGGCGCCGATCACCAGGTCGGCCTCCAGGCAGGCCTTCTCGATGGCGTACGACGTCGAGACCAGGGTCTTCAGGCGGCCCTGGTAGATCGCGTCGATGAAACGCAGCCGGTCGATGTTGACGTCGAGGATGGTCACCTCGGCGCCCATGCCGACCGCGATCTGCGCGGCGTGCAGGCCGGAGACGCCGCCGCCGATGACGACGACCTTCGCCGGGGCCACGCCGGGCACGCCGCCCGGGAGCACGCCCCGGCCGCCGTTGAAGCGCATCAGGTTGTAGGCCCCCACCTGCGGCGCGAGCCGCCCGGCCACCTCCGACATCGGGGCCAGCAGCGGCAGCGCGCCGCCGACCTGGACCGTCTCGTAGGCGATGGCCGTGGTGCGGCTGGCCAGCAGGGCGTCGGTGCACGGCCGGGAGGCGGCCAGGTGGAGGTAGGTGAAGAGCACCTGGCCCTCGCGGAGCCGGTGGTACTCCTCGGCGATCGGCTCCTTGACCTTCAGGACCATCTCCGACTCGGACCACACCTCGTCGGCCGAGTCGACGATCTTCGCGCCGGCCGCCAGGTATTCCTCGTCGGGGATGTGCGAGCCGAGGCCCGCGCCGCGCTGGACGTGGACGTCATGGCCGTGACGCACCAGCTCATGGACGCCCGCGGGGGTCGCCGCGACACGATATTCGTGGTTCTTGACCTCGGCGGGCACGCCGATCTTCATCTTCGGGGTTCCTTTCTCAGAGCAGAGCCCAGGCTTCGGTGAGGACTCCGCGAAGGATGGATTCGATTTCGTCGAACTCCTTCTGGCCGCAGATGAGCGGCGGGGCGAGCTGGACCACGGGGTCGCCGCGGTCGTCCGCCCGGCAGTACAGGCCTGCCTCGAACAGCGCCTTGGAGAGGAAGCCCCGGATCAGGCGCTCCGACTCGTCGGCGGTGAAGGTCTCCTTGGTGTTCTTGTCTTTCACGAGCTCGACGCCCCAGAAGAACCCGCTGCCCCGCACATCGCCGACGATGGGCAGGTCGTAGAGCCTCTCCAGGGTGGCGCGGAACGCGCCCTCGTTGCGGGTCACGTGACCCAGCAGGTCTTCGCGCTCGAACAAATCGAGGTTCGCCAGGGCCACGGCCGCCGACACGGGGTGTCCGCCGAACGTGTAGCCGTGGGCGAACATCTCGGTCCCCGACTTGAACGGCTCGAAGAGCCGGTCGGAGCAGATCATCGCTCCAAGTGGAGAATACCCGCTGGTCAGACCCTTCGCGGACGTGATGATGTCCGGTACGTAGTCAAATTTTTCCCCGGCGAACATCGTGCCGAGCCGACCGTAGGCGCAGATGACCTCGTCGGAGACGAGCAGAACGTCGTACTCGTCGCAGATCTCGCGCAGTCGCTTGAAGTAGCCCGGCGGGGGCGGGAAGCAGCCGCCGGCGTTCTGAACCGGCTCGACGAAGACGGCGGCCACCGTGTCGGGGCCCTCCATCTCGATCGCGCGGGCGACCCGCTCGGCGGCCCAGATGCCGTACTGCTCGGGGGTCATGCCGGGGACGCCGGTGATCTCGTCGGCGCGGTAGTGATTGGTGTTCGGCACCCGGACCGAACCCGGCACCAGCGGCTCGAACATCTGCTTGAACAGCGGGATGCCGGTGATCGACAGGGCGCCCTGCGGGGTGCCGTGATAGGCGATCTGGCGGCTGATGACCTTGTGCTTCAGGGGCCGGCCGGTCAGCTTGAAGTACTGCTTGGCCAGCTTCCAGGCGGTCTCGACGGCCTCGCCGCCGCCTGTGGTGAAGAACACCCGGTTGAGGTCGCCGGGGGTGTGCTCGACCAGCCGGGCGGCGAGCTCCACCGCCTTGGGGTGGGCGTAGGACCACAGCGGGAAGAACGCCAGTTCCTGGGCCTGCTTGGCGGCCGCCTCGGCGAGTTCGCTGCGGCCGTGGCCGGCCTGCACCACGAAGAGGCCGGCCAGGCCGTCGAGGTAGCGCTTTCCGTTGACGTCGTAGATGTAGGCGCCCTCACCCCGCACGATCATGGGAACCTCGGCGTGTTCGTAGGCGCCGTGGCGGGTGAAGTGCATCCAGAGGTTGTCGTGAGCCGCTCTCTGCAGGTCTTCGGGGTGCGTCATCAGTACTTCCCTTAGTGTCTGAGCTCCGCTGTCAGTGTGCATTGCGTCCCAGACATCTGCCAAGGGAAAACGTGGTTGCAAATTGAAACGGCTTCGGATTCCTCGATATCTACGTGTAACAGCGACGAAATTCGTCGACCGTCTGGAGCATGCCCTGTTTGTGGTTCGATGGGGCCCATGACTCCTGGTGACATCGAAGACGCCGTCGCCGCCGCCATGCCCCGCGCGGTGGAGGACCTGAAGGCGCTGGTCTCTATCCCGTCGGTCGCCTTCCCGGGCCATCCCGAGGAGGAGGTGCACCGCGCCGCCGCGGCCGTGGAGTCGCTGCTTCGCGACGCCGGTCTGCCGACCGTGCGGCAGATCCCGGTCGAGGGCAGCTTCCCCGCCGTCTACGCCGAGGCCCCGGCGCCTCCCGGCGCCCCCACCGTGCTCCTGTACGCCCATTACGACGTCCAGCCCCCCGGTGACCCCGCCCTCTGGGACACCCCGGCCTTCGAGCCCACCGAGATCGACGGTGCCGTGTACGGCCGGGGCGCCGCCGACGACAAGTCCGGCATCATCACCCACCTCACCGCGCTGCGCGCCTTCGACGGCCGCTTCCCCGTGGGCGTGCGGGTAATCATCGAGGGCCAGGAGGAGTACGCCGGCGAGCGCCTGGAGCGGTTCGTCGAGGAGAACCCCGACCTGGTCCGCGCCGACGCGATCATCGTGGCCGACTGCGGCAACCCCGCCGTGGGCGACCCGGCCGTGACCACCTCACTGCGCGGCATGGCCGCCCTCACCGTCGAGGTGCGCACCCTTCGCGACGCCCTGCACAGCGGCGCCTTCGGCGGCCCGGCCCCCGACGCGCTGGCGGCGCTGATGCGGATGCTGGTCGCCCTCCACGACGACAACGGCGACGTGCGCGTGCCGGGCCTGGCGAAGGGCGTCTTCGACGGCGACGCGGGCTCCGACGAGGAGTTCCGCGCGGGCGCCGGGGTGCTCGACGGGGTCTCCCTGGTCGGCACGGGCTCCATCGCCGACCGGATCTGGGGCTCCTACGCGATCACGGTGACCGGTCTCGACGTGCCGACGGTCTCGGGCGCGGTCAACGCGATCCAGGCGGTCGCGCGGGCCCGGGTGACCATCCGCGTCCCGGCCCAGAACGACCCGAAGACGGCCCTGTCCGACGTGACCGCGTTCCTGGAGGCGCAGGCGCCGTGGGGCGCGCGTGTCACGTTCTCCGACGTGTCGGTCGGCTCGGGCTTCCAGGCCCCGGCGGGCGGCCCGGCGCGGGCGGCCCTCGACCGTGCGATGACCAGGGCGTTCGGCCGGGAGCCGCGCGACGTCGGCCAGGGCGGCGGCATCCCGCTGGTGGCCACGCTGCAGCGCCAGTTCCCCGAGGCCGAGTTGCTGCTCTTCGGCGCCGAGGACGAGGGCGCGCGCATCCACGCCCCCAACGAGCGGGTCGACATCGGCGAGCTCCGCCGCGTGGCCACCGCCGAGGCGCTGTTCCTGCAGGAGTACGGCGCGTCGTAAAGAACTTTGGCGGGCCGCCGTTCGTCGGGATATATACCGACACATCCGTGGGAGGCCCGCGTTGCGCCGACGGTCCCGCTACTCGTTTCTCGTGGTCGCCGCCATCGTGGCGGGCGCGGTCGTCGTGGTGGTGCGGACGGTCCATGCCGATCCCGACTGCGCCCCCTCGACGGCCGGGTTGCGGATCGCGGCGTCCAGCGAGAAGGCCGAGTTGTTACGCCGGATGGCGGCCGACTACTCGCGCAAGGGCTGCGGGACGGTGACCGTGGCGACGATGGCGTCCGGCGCGGCCCTCGACGCGCTGGCCGACGGGTGGAGCCGCGACGACGGGGCGCGGCCCGACGTGTGGAGCCCGGCGGCGTCCGGCTGGCTGACGCTGCTGCGGCAGCGGGCCCGCTCGGCGCCGATCGGGGCCGACAACCCGTCGATCGTGAAGACGCCGCTGGTCATCGCGATGCCCGAGCCGATGGCCGCGGCCCTCGGCTGGCCCGAGAAGGCCCTCGGGTGGGGTGACGTGCTGGAACTGGCCTCCTCCGAGCAGGGGTGGGCGCGGCACGGGCACCCCGAGTGGGGGCCCTTCCGGCTCGGCAAGACGCATCCGGGCTTCTCCACCTCGGGGTTGAACGCGACCATCGGGGCGTACGTCGCGGCTACCGGGGTGTCGGGAGACCTGACCACCCGCGACGTCGCCTCACCGAAGGTGCGGCGGTTCGTCCAGGGGGTGGAGCGGTCGATCGTCCACTACGGCGACACCACGCTGACGTTCCTGTCCAACCTCCAGCGGGCCGACGACGCGGGGGCGGCGATGTCCTACATCTCGGCGGTCACCGTCGAGGAGAAGTCGGTCTGGGACTACAACGAGGGCAACCCGACGGGCGACCCGGCGACGCTGGGGCGACACGACAAGCCTGAGGTGCCGCTCGTCGCCATCCACCCCAAAGAGGGCACGCTTCTGTCCGACAACCCCTACGCCGTGCTGAAATGGGCCTCCCCCGCCAAGCGGAAGGTGGCGGCCGACTTCCTGGCCTACCTGCGCGCGCCCGCGCAGCAGAGGCGCTTCGCCGAGCACGGCTTCCGGGCCCTCGACGATCCCCTGCCGGGGAAGATCCTCCAGGTCCCGGCGCCGAAGGTGCTCGACGCCGTGCTGGCGAGCTGGGCCGAACTGCGCAAACCGGCCAACGTGCTGATGGTCATGGACGTGTCGGGGTCGATGGAGGCGCCCGCGTCCGGTACGGGCAGATCGAAGCTCGCCCTGGCCCAGTCGGCGGCCAAGCGGGCCGTCGGCGACTTCGGGCCCCGCGACCGGGTCGGGTTGTGGTCGTTCTCGACGGACCGGAGGGAACTCGTGCCGATCGCCGCGGGCACCCGCGACGACCTGCGGGCCGAGATCGACCGGCTGCGCCCCCAGGGGGCGACCAGCCTCCACACCACGGCGCTGGCGGCGTACCGGCACGTGCAGGACCAGGCCCGGAGCGACACCATCGACGCCGTGATCCTCCTCACCGACGGCCGCGACGAGGTCCAGCAGACGATCACCCTCGACCACCTGCTGAAGGGCCTGCGCGGGCCCCACCCGGTGCGCGTCTTCACCATCGCCTACGGCGCCGACGCCGACCTGGACACCCTGAAGACCATCTCCGACACGACCAGGGCGGCCTCCTACGACTCCCGCGATCCCGGCGTCATCGACCGGATCTTCACGGAGGTGATCGCCAATTTCTAGGTTCGCCGACCCGTGGGCGCTGCTGCCGGGCGCCGTCGCGGGCCTCGTCACCCTGGCTTTGCGCCTGCCCGTCGCGGCGGCCCTCGTCGTCGCCCTCGCGGGCTGGCTGATCGCCGCCCTCCTGTCCTCCCCCGGCGAACCCCCCGGCCCTCCACCGGTCACCGGCGGCAGCCCGGAGGAGCGCGCCGTGGCCCGCGCCGAACGCGCCGCGGCCACCTTCGCCGAGCTGAGCGAGTCGATGCGCGGCCGCCTGCTGGTCGGCCCGGTGGCCTCGATGCGCCCCCAGATCGACGACACGGTCACGACCCTGCGGCGGCTGGCCGCCCACACGTCGGTCACCACGGCGGCGCTCGGCCGCCTCGACCCCGGCTTCCTGCGCCAGGAACGCCTGCGCCTGACCCACGCCCGCGAGTCGGCCCGCCCGGAGATCGCGGCCGAACTCGACCGCGCGATCTCGGCCCTGACCGCCCAGGAGGAGGTGCATGCCCGGCTGTCGGCGACCAGAGAACGCCTGCTGGTCCGGCTGGAGTCGACGGTCATCGTCCTGGAGGGCCTGGTGGCCCGCGTGGTCGAGTTGTCGGCGCTCGACGCGACCAGCGGCATCGACACCCCGACGGCCCTCGACCGGCTGACGGCCGACCTGGAACTCACCCGCCGGAGCCTGCACGAACTGGACGAGGAAAACGGCGACGACCTGGCCTGATCCGGCCTCCGGCCGGAAATTTCGGCTTATGCGTTTCCCTGCTCCAGGAGGGCCGTCAGCTCGGCGGGGCCCGCGTTGCCGCCCGACACGACGATCGCGACCTTCTGGCCCGCGAAGTCGTCGCGCCGTGACAACACCCCCGCCAGCGCCGCCGCGCCCGCGCCCTCGGCCAGCGTGTGGGCGTGGGTGAGCATGAGGCGCTGGGCGGCGCGGATGTCCTCGTCGGCGACCAGCACGAAGTCGGTGAGCAGGTCGCGCATCACCTGTTGCGGGAGCGTGTAGGCCGAGCCGGTCGCCAGGCCGTCCACCCGCGTCTTCATCGGGCGCAGGACCATCTCGCCGAGCCGCCACGAGTCGTGCGCCGCCGGAGCGGCCGACGACTGCACGCCGATCACCCGGCACCCCGGTGCCAGGGCGCGCGCGACCAGGCAGGCCGCCGCCGCGCCGGTTCCGCTGCCGACCGGGACGACGATCGCGTCGAGGTCGGGCCGCTGGAGGAGGATCTCCAGGTAGAGGGTGCCGACTCCGGCGATGATCTCGGGCTCGTCGGCGGGGCTGATCAGGCGGCGGTCCAGCCGGTCGGCCTCCTCGCGGGCCACGTCGGCCGCCTCGACCATGGTCGCGCCGCCGACAAGGACCGTCGCGCCGAGCGCCTCGACCGCGGCGACCTTGGCCGGGTTGGGGTTCTCCGGCATCACGATCGCGCACGGCGTGCCGAACAACCGCGCGGCATAGGCGATCGACTGGGCGTGGTTGCCGGTCGAGTAGGCCACCACGCCCCGCGACCGGTCGGGCAGGGCGGCCAGCAGGGTGATTCCGCCGCGCACCTTGAAGGCCCCGATCGGCTGGGTGTTCTCGTGTTTCACCCAGAGCTCGGCCCCGGCGGCCGCGTTGAGCACGGGGTAGCTCCACATCGGCGTCGGGGGGATGTGCCGGGCGAGCAGGGAGGCGGCCTGGAGGATGTCACGCATGTCGGTCATGCCGACCAGCCTGAACCCACCCGCATCGATAGGTCCAATAGGGAAATGGCGCGAAATCCATAGACAGCGTCGATGTATTCCCGCCATATACCGGCGTGGGTAGCATCGATGAGGTGCTCGACCCCGTCCGCCTGAGGGTACTCGTCGCCGTCGCCCGCACCGGCTCGCTGACCGCGGCCGCCAAAGAGCTCCACTACGCCCAGCCCTCCGTCAGCCACCACCTCGCCCGGCTCGAAGCCGAAACCGGCGCCAAGTTGCTGCAACGCGTCGGCCGAGGGGTCCGGCTGACCGACGCGGGGCAGTTGCTCGCCGAACGCGCCGCCGAGATCCTCGGACGGCTCGACTCGGCCGCCGCCGAACTGGAGGCGCTCACCCAGCTCAGGGCCGGCCGGGTCAGGCTGGCCGCGTTCCCCTCCGCGCTCGGGACCTTCGTGCCCCAGGCCGGGGTCAGGCTCGCCGAGTCGTACCCGGGGGTGGAACTGCACATCGCCGAGGCCGAGCCGCCCGAGGCGCTGGCGATGATCAGGGCGGGCGAGGCCGACGTCGCGGTGGTCTTCGGGTACGGCCCGGGCGAGGACCCCGACATCCGCACCCGCCACCTGTTCGACGACCCCGGCCACCTGGTCCACCTCGACGGCCCCACGCTCAAGGACCACCGCGACGGCCAGTGGATCGCCGGCTGCGAACGCTGCCGCCGCCACCTGCTCGACGTGTGCGCCAAAGAGGGTTTCACCCCGAACATCACGTTCACCACCGACGACTACGTGGCCGTCCAGGCGATGGTCGCGGCCGGGCTCGGCGCGGCGCTGCTGCCGTCGCTGGCCCTGCGCGCCCACCGCGACCCGAAGGTCAGGACCACCGAACTGCCCGGCTCGGTCCGGCACGTGTACGCCGCCACCTACGGCGCCCCGCCCGATCCCCCGGCCACCCAGGCGCTGCTGGAGGCGCTGGCAAAACCCTTGGCGTGAACGCCGCGATCGTCCCTATCCTCACCGCATGCCCGACCTGCCGACGCTCGCCGTCTTCTCCGTCGCCACCCTGGCGCTGCTGCTCGTGCCCGGCCCCGCCGTGGTCTACATCGTCACCCGCAGCGTCGCCCAGGGCCGCGCCGCCGGGATGGTGTCGGTGCTCGGCGTGCACGCCGGGTCGCTCGTCCACATCGCCGCCGCCGCGCTCGGCATCAGCGCGATCCTGGCCGCCTCGGCCACGGCGTTCACCATCGTCAAGTACGCCGGCGCGGCCTACCTCGTCTACCTGGGCGTCCGCAAGCTCATGGACCGGACGTCGGGCGCCGAGGCCGTGGTGACCGAGACCCCGAAGGCCCGCCTGTTCGGCGAGGGCTTCGTGGTGAACGTGCTCAACCCGAAGACCGCCATCTTCTTCCTGGCCTTCCTGCCGCAGTTCGCCGACCCGCACGCCGGCCCGCTGGCCCCGCAGATCGTGCTGCTCGGCATGATCTGGGTCGTCCTCGGCATGGCCAGCGACGGAACCTACGCCCTGGCCGCCTCCGCGCTGGCCGGACGCCTGAAGAGGTCGGCGACGGCCCGGCGGCGGCTCGACGTCGGCAGCGGGGTCGTCTACATCGCCCTCGGCGGGGTGGCCGCCTTCACCGGCGAACCGACGAAGTAGCCGGTTCTGTCGGTGCCGTCCGACACGATGGCGGCATGATTCACGCGGGCATCACCATCTCCCTCGACGGTTTCGTCGCCGGCCCGAACTGGGCCCCCGGCCGTGGTCTCGGCGACGGCGGCGAACGCCTCCACTACTGGGTCTTCGGCGGGCCGTGGAGCTACGACAAGCCGTCCTTCGACGGCGACCTCCATCCGGTCGACGCCCAGGTCATCGCCGACATGAGCCAGGCGGGCGCCGTCATCGTCGGCCGGGGCATGTTCGACGCGGCCGGCCAGTGGGGCGGCGAGAACCCGTTCGCCAGCCCGATCTTCGTGCTGACCAACCGCGTCACCGGCGACCTGCCTACCGCCTTCACCTACGTCACCGGCGCCGAGGAGGCGCTGAAGCAGGCGAGGGAGACGGCCGGCGGCCGCCCGATCGCCATCGGCGGCGGCGCCGACGTGATCCGGCAGTATCTCCGGATGGGCGTGGTCGACCGGCTCTCGATCACCATCGCGCCGGTGGTCCTGGGCGGCGGCACCGCCCTGTTCGACGGCACCTTCCAGGCCGACCTCGACCTGGTCGACTGCCGCACCTCACCCCTGGCGACCCACCTCACCTACGACATCAGACGCTGACCGCTCAGGTGAACTGTTCGCGGGCCCATCGGTAGTCGGCCTTGCCCGACGGTGAGCGCACCAGTTCGTCGACGAACGCATACTGCCGGGGCACCTTGTAGCCCGACAGGCGTTCGCGGCAGTGGGCGTCCAGGTCCGCGTCCGTGAGGTCCTTGGTGCGGGGTTCGACGACGGCGGCGACGCGGTGGCCCCAGCGGTCGTCGGGCAGGCCGGTCACCACCGCGTCGAAGACGCCCGGGTGGCCCTTCAGGACGGCCTCGACCTCTTCGGGGAAGACCTTCTCCCCACCGGTGTTGATGCACTGGGAGCCGCGGCCGTAGACGCGGATGGCGCCGTCCTCCTCCACGCGGGCGAGGTCGCCGGTGAGCAGCCACTTCACGCCGTCGGGGCCGGTCACGAAGGTCTCGGCGGTCTTGGCCGGGTCCTTGTAGTAGCCGTGGGCGATCCGGCCGGTCTTGGCCACGACGCCCATCTCGCCGGGGGCGACCGGGCGCAGCGCGCCGTCCAGGACGGCCATCGTCGCGTTCGGGTTGGGCTGGTATCTCAGGCCCGCCTCCGGCGACGACCCGGCGACCGCCGAGGCGGTGTAGCCCGACTCCGTCGAGCCGAAGCTGTCCATGATCATGACGTTCGGGAGCAGCGCCTGGAGGCGGTCGCGGACGGCGCCGGTCAGGATCGCGCCGGTCGAGCTGAGCACGAACAGCGACGACAGGTCGTAGTCGCCGGTCTCCAGCGCGTCGGCCAGTGGGACCGCCATCGCGTCGCCGGTGATCGTGATCGACACGACCTTCTCGCGCCCGATCGCGCGCAGCACCGCGTCGGCCTCGAAGCGCGGCACGAAGACCATCGTGGCGCCCATCCAGAACGCGATGAACGTGCCCATCTGGGCGGCGCCGTGCATGAGCGGGGCCGCCGCCATCATGGTGAGCGGCCCCGCGTTCCGGGCCTGCTCGATCACCCCTTCGGGTGCGGTGTGCGGGGGGCCGTAGGGGTTGCCGCCGCCGAAGGCCATGAACAGGTCCTCGTGCGTCCACAACACGCCTTTGGGCAGGCCGGTGGTCCCGCCGGTGTAGATGATGTAGAGGTCCGCGCCGTCGCGCGGGCCGAAGTCCCGTTCCGCTGAGCCCACGACCGCTGCCCGGTACGGCACCGCGTCCGCGATGGCCGAATCGCCCACCGCGATCAGGTGCCGCATCCGGCCGGTCCGGGCGGCGAGCACCCTCTCGTCGAACGACGCGTCGTAGAACAGGGCGACGATGTCCGAGTCGTCGTACAGGTAGCTCAGCTCCGCCGCGACGTAGCGGTAGTTGACGTTCACCGGCACCGCGCGGATCTTCAGGATCGCCAGCAGCGCGGTCACGTATTCGAGCCCGTTGTAGAGGTGGATGCCGACGTGCTCCCCGGGGGCGACGTGCCGGGCGAGGTGGTGGGCCAGCCGGGTCGCGGCGTCGTCGAGTTCGGCGTAGGTCGCCCGGTCGTCGCCGCAGACGACGGCGGTCCGGTCGCCGATCGCGTCGGCCAGGCCCTCGAAGAGGTCGGCGTGGTGGAAGTGCATCGGGCTCATGGCTTCTCCGCTCCGACGATCCACATGGCGAAGAACTGCGCGCCTCCGCCGTACGCGTGCCCGAGGGCCCTCCTGGCCCCCTCGACCTGGTGTTCGCCCGCCATGCCCCGGACCTGGAGCGCGGCCTCGGCGAAGCGGATGAGGCCGGAGGCGCCGATCGGGTTGCTCGACAACACGCCGCCGGAGGCGTTCCACGGGATGTCGCCGTCGAGCGCGGTGGCGCCCGCCTCGGTGAGCTTCCAGCCCTCGTTGACGCCGCAGAAGCCGAGGTTCTCCAGCCACATGGGCTCGTACCAGCTGAACGGCACGTAGACCTCGGCCACGTCGAGGTCGCGGCGGGGGTCGGTCACGCCGGCCTGGCGGTAGACGTCGGCGGCGCAGTCGATCCCGGCCTGCGGGCTGACCGTGTCGCGGCCGGCCCGGAAGATCGGCTCGGAGCGCATCGCGCCGCCGTGCACCCAGGCCGGGGTCCCGGTGACCGCCCGTTCCGACGACAACACGATCGCGCACGCGCCGTCGGACGACGGGCAGGTCTCCAGGTAGCGGATCGGCTCCCACAACATGGGCGTCGACTCGACCATGGCCCGGTCGATGCCGGGGATCCGCAGGTGCGCGTAGGGGTTCTTCACCGCGTTCAGCCGGTCTTTGACCGCGACGAGCGTGCCGATGTGGTCGGGGGCGCCCGACCGCCGCATGTACTCGCGGATGTGCGGGGCGAAGTAGCCGCCCGCACCCACGACCAGCGACGACGTGAACGGGAGATGGGTGGTCAGCGCCCACGTGGCGTTCGATTCGCTCTGTTTCTCGTACGCCACCACCAGCACCCGGTCGTGCACGCCGCCCTGGATGAGCGAGGCCCCGACCAGCGCCGTGGAGCCGCCGACGCTCCCGGCCGTGTGCACCCGCGTCATGGGCTTCCCGGCCGCGCCGAGGGCGTCGGCGAGGTAGGCCTCCGGCATCATGACGCCCTCGAACAGGTCGGGCGCCTTGCCGACGACGACCGCGTCGATGTCGGCGAAGGTGAGCCCGGCGTCCTCCAGGGCACGCAGCGCCGCCTCCCTGACCAGCCCCGCCATGGAGACGTCCCGGCGCCGGGTCGTGTAGTGGGTCTGGCCGACCCCGATGACCGCGCAACGATTGCCCATCACGACTCCCGGGACAGGACGGCGACGAGGTTGTGCTGCAGGCAGGGCCCGCTGGTGGCGTGGGCGACGGCCCGGTGGGCGGTGCCGTCCATGACCCTGGCCGCGGCCTCGCCGATGCGGATCAGCCCGGTCGCCATGACGGGGTTGGCGGCGAGCGGGCCGCCGGAGGGGTTGATCACCGTGTCGCCGGGGAGGCCGAGCGCCTCGGCGAGGATCGTCTCCTCGTGGGCGAACTGGACGTGCAGTTCGGCGACGTCGACAGGGCCCTCGCCGACCCCCGCCGCCGTCGCGGCAGCGGCGGCGGAGGCCGACCGGGCGAGATCCCGCATGCCCGGATAGTGGGGGTCTATGCGGTGCGCGATGCCGTTGATGTAGGCGAGGTTCGTGCGGTCCCGGAGGAGATCGCCCGCGACCAGCACGATCGCGGCGGCTCCGTCGGTGATCGGGGCGGTCTCCACGGGTTCGGGGAGCTTGAGCGCGTAGGGGTTGGTCTGGGCGGACTCCCAGCTCCGCCGGGCGATCGAAGCGGTGTCGCTTTTCACCGAAGCGCCCTGGAGGCCCGCGTAGGAGAGCTGGTCGAGGCCGAGCGGCGCCAGGTAGTAGGGGTCGAGCTGGAGGGTCATGATCTCGCGCAGGTCGCCCATCGACGACTTGCCGAAGCCGTAGACCAGGGCGGAGTCGACGTCGCCGTGTTGTAATCGCACCCACGCCTCGTACAGCGCGAAGGCGGCGTCCATCTCGACGTGGCTCTCCTGGATGGGCGGCCACGCGCCGAGCGCGTCGAGGGCCGACACGAACGAGAACGGCGCCCCGGCCAGATAGTCGCAGCTCCCCGAGCAGGTGAAGCCGAATTCGGTGAGGCCCGACTGTTCGCGTACCGCCCGGATGACCGGCAGGATCAACTCCGCCTCGGCGAGCCCGGTGTCGTGGTCGGTGTGCGTGGTCTGCGCGAACGCCGCGACGGCGACCGGTCTCATCACGCCTCCCGTTCCGGCGCGAACCACTTCACGGTCCCGCCCTCGAACACGGCCCGCACCCGCAGCCCCTCGGTGACCCGCTCCGGCGGGACCTCCGCGAGCAGCGCGATGATCGGGGTGTCGGCCCCGTCGAGCAGGATGTACGCCGACACGAACGGCACCTGCGGCGCCCTCGGATCGGGCAGGTTGTTGATCGCGAACGTGGTGACCGTGCCCGCCGGCCCGACCTCCAGTTCCTCCTCGATGACCGACCCGCACTGCGGGCACGAGAGCCGGTAGGGCACGTAGACGCCGTCACACGTCGGGCAGCGGCCCGCGAGGAAGACCTCGCGGGTCAGCGCGTCGAGGTAGCGGGCCAGGGCGGCGCCCGGCGTCACCGTGTACTCGGTCCGCACGTTCGCCACGATCGTGGTCACCTCGGGCACGAAACACTCGACGTCGGTGATCGAGCCGACCCGGTCGTGCCGCCAGCGCGGCCACACCCGCATGCCGGTCCGCATGGCCTTGACGGTCCCGGCGTCCACGGCGTGCACGAGCGAGGTGTGCGCGGCGTCGAGCCGGATCAGCGCCCACGCGAACGGCCGGTCGAGGGGGTGGTTCTTGCGCGGTTCCCCCACCCAGGTCCACTCGCGGACGGTCCCGGCCGGGCCGACCTCGACGAAGTCATGAGAGAGCACGGGGTCGCGGGCCGGGGCCGTCCGCTCGGGCGTCGTCAGCGTCGGCTCGCCGGTCGCCGGGTCGTACTCCAGCGGCGGCACCAGCACCTTCCCGGCCGCGGTGCGCACGCCGACGATCCGGCCCGCCCGCAACTCGGTGAGGAAGCGGCCGATCACCGGCCCGGTCGAGCGGGTGTAACCGCCGGGGAACTCCAGCACGTGGTTGATCTCGGGGTTCGGTTCAGATGGCACTGGCCCGGCCCTCCCAGTAAGGCGCCCGGAGTTTGCGTTTCAGCAGCTTGCCGTTGGGTTCGCGGGGCATCTCGGCGATGAAGTCGATGGTCTTGGGCCACTTCATCGTCGACAGCCGTCCCCGCAGCGAGTCGAGCAGTTCGGCGGCCAGCTCGGGGCCGGGGATCACCCCTTCCGCGGGCTCCACGACCGCCTTGATCTGCTCGCCCCAGTCGTCGTCGGGGATGCCGAACACCGCGACGTCGGCGACCTTCGGGTGGACGAGCAGCTCGTTCTCGATCTCGGCCGGGTAGATGTTCGCCCCGCCCGAGATGATCAGGTCGGCCTTGCGGTCGCACAGGAACAGGAACCCGTCGCCGTC
The DNA here is from genome assembly GCF_001570565.1 of Herbidospora yilanensis. Classification (GTDB taxonomy): domain Bacteria; phylum Actinomycetota; class Actinomycetes; order Streptosporangiales; family Streptosporangiaceae; genus Herbidospora; species Herbidospora yilanensis. The sequence goes on from NZ_BBXE01000013.1 coordinate 422,648, forward strand.
GAGGTAGCCGATGTCGCCGACGGTGAAGAAGTCGCGCAGCCGGTTGGCCTGCGTCTTCTCGGGGTCGCCCTTGTACTCGAACGCGGCGGCCCCCATCTTCATGTAGACGGTCCCGGGGGTGCCCCGCGGGACCTCCTCCATGGCGTCGTCGACGATCAGGAGTTCGCTGATCGGCCAGGCCTTGCCGACCGTGCCGGGATGTTTCCGCCAGTCCTCCGGGGTCGCGAGGGTGCCGCCGCCCTCGGTGGCGGCGTAGTACTCGTAGACGACGTCGCCCCACCAGTCGAGCATCGCCGCCTTGACCGGCACCGGGCAGGGCGCGGCGGCGTGGATCATCCAGCGCAGCGACGACAGGTCGTAGCGCCCCCGCACCTCCTCCGGGAGCGACAACAACCGCTTGAAGTGCGTCGGGACCAGGTGGGAGTTGGTGATCCGGTGGCGCTCGCACAACCGCAGCGTCTCCTCGGCGTCCCACCGGTCCATCAGCACGAGCGTGTGGCCCATGTGCAGCGCGCTGCCGCCGAACTGGGTGACGGCGGTGTGGTAGGCGGGCGCGGTGACGAGGTGGGCGTTGGGCTGCCCGGGGGTGATGCCGAACAGCCTCAGCAGCGAGGTCATGAGCTCGGCCATGTCGTCGGGGTCGAGGCCGCTCAGCGCGCGCCGGACCCCTTTCGGGCGTCCGGTCGTGCCGGACGTGTAGTGCATCGTCGCCCCGGCGGTGCGATTCTCCGGCGGCGCGGCCGGTCCGGTGGGCGGGGGCGAGAAGCCCTCGATCTCCCCGAAGGCGAAACACCGCTCCGGCCCGAGCCCGGCCCTGCCGCGGGCCCCTTCGGCGGCGAACCTCTCGTCCACGAAGTAGGCCTTGGCCTCGCTGTCCGCGACGATGTACGCGATCTCCGGCCCCGTCAGGTGCCAGTTGACCGGCGTGTAGTACCACCCGGCCTGCAGCGCCGCCAGGTAGAGCACCAGCCCGTCGGCCCCGTTGGGCACCAGCCCGCAGATCCCGTCGCCGGGTTTCAGCCCGAGCTCGCGCAGCCCGTGCACCAGCCCGTTCGCGCGGGCCAGCAGGTCACCCGCCGTGTGCTCGGTGCCGTCGGGATCGACCGCGGCGATCCAGGTCGGGTCGGCCTGCGCGAGCCGCCAGAATCCGAGTGAACCCATGAGCGCTCCTTCCAACCAAGCGCTTGATCTCTGGAAGTCGGCGTCGGACAGTACGTACGTGGAACGCCTGCCGATCAGCACCCCGCACTGCCGGATCGACCGTGACGGTCACGTCGTGATCGTGACCATGGACCGCCAGGAGGCGCGCAACGCCCTCTCCACCGACATGCTCGTCGGGCTGGCGGAGGCCTGGACGTACATATCCGAACAAGAAGACGTCAGGGTCGGCATCCTGACCGGCGCGGGCGGCACGTTCTGCGCCGGCGCCGACCTGAAGGCCATGGCCAACCCGAGCGAGGACGAACACGTCCGGGCCCGGGCCGCCGAGATCCCCAACTACCACTGGCGCGGCCTGCTCCGCGAGGCCATGCCGACCAAACCGATCATCTGCGCCGTCGAGGGCCATGCCGTCGCGGGCGGCACCGAACTGCTGGTCGGCACCGACCTGCGGGTGGTCGCCGAGAGCGCGACCCTGGGCCTGTTCGAGGCCAGGCGCGCGCTGTTCCCGATGGGCGGCAGCGCGATCCGGCTGGCCCGCCAGATCCCCTACGCCTTCGCGATGGACCTGCTGCTCACCGGACGCCCGGTCGGCGCCCACGAGGCGCAGCGGATGGGCCTGGTCAACCAGGTCGTGCCCGACGGCCAGGCCCTCGCGCGAGCCAGGGAACTGGCCGACGACGTGGCCGCCAGCGGGCCGCTCGCGGTGCGGGCGATCCTGCGGGCCTACCGCGACACCGTCGGGCTGCCGGAGGAGGAGGCGCTGAAGATCTCCGACGCGCTCGGCTGGCCCGTCATCGGCAGCGAGGACGCCAAGGAGGGGGCCCGTGCCTTCCGGGACAAGCGGCCGGCCCGGTTCACCGGTCACTGATGGCCCGCAGCCGGTCCATGGCCTCGATGTAGCCCTCGACGAGGTCGAAGACCACCTGCCTGGCCGGTTTGACGTCGTTCATCGTGCCGATGATCTGACCGGCCGGGAAGGTGGCCAGTTCCTTCGCGTCCGACCGGCCGATGCGCCGCAGCGCGTCGCTGACCAGCATGAACTGGAGCGGCATCGGCAGCGTGCCGGGCGAGTCGGCGGCCTCCCACGCGTCGGTCCACTCGTTCTTGAGCAGCCGGGCGGGCTTGCCCGTCCACGACCGCGACCGGACGGTGTCGCGGGAGGTCGCCGCGAGGATCTTGTCGCGGGCCGCCACCGGGGTGTCGGCCTCCTCGACGGTCAGCCAGATCGAGCCCGTCCAGACCCCTTCGGCCCCGAGCGCGAGCCCGGCGGCGACCTGCCGCCCGTCGCCGATGCCTCCGGCGGCCAGCACCGGCACGTCGACCGCGTCGACGACCTGCGGGATCAGCACCATCGTGGAGATCTCGCCGGTGTGCCCGCCGGCCTCGGTGCCCTGGGCCACCACGATGTCGACCCCGACCTCGACCTGCTTGACGGCGTGCCGGGGCGTGGAGGCGAGGGCGGCCACCTTCACGCCCTTGGCGTGGGCCATCTCGACCACGTCGGCGGGCGGCGGCCCGAGGGCGTTGGCGAGCAGCGCTATCGGGTGCCTGAGGGCGACCTCGACCTGGGGACGGGCGGTGGCGTCGGTCCAGCCGAGCAGCACCCGCCCGGCCGCGCCGTCCGACTCGGCCACGCCGTGGCGGGCCAGCAGGTCGTCGACGAACTTCCGGTGACCGTCCGGGATCATCCCCTGGAGCCGCCCGACGAGTTCCTCGGGCGCGAAGTCGGCCCCCTCGTAGGAGGCGGGCATCACGACGTCGACGCCGTAGGGCTTGCCGTCGACGTGCTCGTCGATCCAGGCGAGCTCGGTCTCCAGCTCTTCGGGGGTGAAGTAGAGGGCGCCGAGGACGCCCATGCCCCCGGCCCGGCTGACCGCGGCGACCACGTCGCGGCAGTGACTGAACGCGAAGATCGGGAACTCAAGGCCGAACATGTCGGCCGCGCGGGTCCGCATGTCCCGACGCTACAACCGAACTGCAACCTGTTCCAGGCCTTGAATCAGGCCCGGAACAGGTTTAGGTAACACGTTCTTACTTGCCCGGCTCCGGGTCGCGGGGCAGGCCCAGCATGCGCTCGCCGATGATGTTGAGCTGCACCTCCGTGGTGCCGCCGTAGATCGTCATGGCCCGGGTGGCGAGGATCGCCCGGTTCCAGTAGCCGGCGTCGCCCAGTTTCCAGTCTGCCGCCGTCACGGCGGCCGGGCCGATCAGGTTCACCGCGCACTCGGAGACGTGCTGCGCGTGCGAGGTCGACAGCAGCTTGCGCACCGACGCGTCGGCGCCCGGCTCGGTCCCGGCGAGCTGCTTCAACGTGACCCGTAGCGACAGGGCGTTGATCGAGTGGCCCTCGCAGACGACCTCGGCGAGCTCCTGCCGCTCGACCGGCGTCAACTCCCGGCCGAGCCGCCCGGCCAGGCCCAGCAGGTCGGGCACCGACGACCCGGTCCCGCCCGACCCCGACGACAACGACACCCGCTCGTTCGAGAGCGTGTTGCGGGCCACCTTCCAGCCCTGGTTCACCGCGCCGACCACGAGCTCGTCGGGCACGAACGCGTCGTCGAAGAAGACCTCGTTGAACAGGTTCTCGCCGGTCATCTCGGTCAGTGGCCGGACCGTGACGCCCTCGGCCTTCATGTCGACGATGAAGTAGGTGATCCCGTCGTGCTTGGAGCCCTCGCTGGACGTGCGGGCGATGCAGATGCCCCACTCGGCGACGTGCGCGACGCTGGTCCAGATCTTCTGCCCGTTGAGCCGCCAGCCGCCCTCGACCCGCTCGGCCTTCATCTGGACGTTGGCCAGGTCGGAGCCCGCCCCGGGCTCGGAGAACAACTGGCACCAGACGAGCTCCCCGCTGAGGGTGCGGGGCAGGAAACGCTGCTGCTGCTCCTCGGTGCCGTACACGGCGATCGACGGCACCACCCACGCGCCGATGATCATCTGCGGGAGCTTCAACCCGGCCGCCTTGATCTCCTGCTGGATCAGCACCTGCTCCAGCGGCGGCGCGGCGCGTCCCCACGGCGCGGGCAGGTGGGGCATCACGAACCCGGCGGCGGCCAGCGCCCGCTTCTGCTCGACCCCCTCCAGCGGGACGATCTCCGCGAGCTCACCGCGGATGCGCTCGCGCAGCGGCTCGGCGTCTTCGGGCAGGTCGAGCCGCATCTCCCGGCTCACCCCCGAAAGGCTCAGCGCGGCGACCCGCTCCTTCCAGTCGGCCGACGAACCCGTGAGAGCCCGGATGGTGAGGGCGCGGCGGAAATAGAGGTGGGCGTCGTGCTCGTAGGTGTAGCCGATGCCGCCGAAGGTCTGGATGGCGTCCTTGGCGCACTGCACGGCCGCGTCGGGGGCGACCACCCCGGCGATGGCCGCGGCGTAGTCGCGCTCGTCGCCGGTGGCGCGGGTGGCGTCCCAGACGGTCGCGCGGGCCTGCTCCAGCACGACCAGCATGCGCGAGAGCTTGTGCTTGATGCCCTGGAACTGGCCGATCGGACGGCCGAACTGCACCCGGACCTTCGCGTAGTCGGCGGCGGCGGCCACACACCAGGAGGCCACCCCGACGGCGTCGGCGCCCAGCAGCACGGCGGCCAGGTGACGCACGGCCGCCGTGGTCAGGCCGTCGAGCACCCGCGCTTCGACATCGGACAGTTCGACCCGCGCGACGCCCCGGGTGAGGTCGAGCGCCGGGATCGGGGTCACGGTCGCGGCCGAGGCCTCGACGACCACCCACGTGTCCCCGGCCGGGAGCACCAGGATGTCGGCCTCGGCGGCGCCGAGCACCTGTTCGGCCACCCCGGAGACCCGCCCCGTGCCGGTGAGGTTCGCGTCGAGGGCGAGCGCACCGGTCAGCGACCCGTCGGCCAGGCCCGCCAACACATCGCCGAAGGCCTTGCTGTCGGACGCGTGGATCGCGGCACTCGCCAGCACGCTGGGCACGTAGGGGCCGGGCGCGATCTTCTCGGCCAGCGCCTCGACCGCCACGGCGGCCTCCAGCAGGCCGTATCCGGAGCCTCCGACCTCCTCGGGCAGGTGCAGGCCGAGCAGGCCCTGGTCGGCCAGGCCGGACCAGAACGCGGGCCGTCCGGTCGACTCGGCCCGGACGATCTGCGGCGTGACGTGCCGCCCAGCCCAGCCCGCCACCGATTCGCGCAGCGCTTCGTGCTCTTCGCTCAGCCCGATCGCCATCTGACCCCTCCACACTCGGCAATGTGGACAGAATCATATTCTAGAAGAAGCTTCGAGGCTACCGGGGGCGAAGCGTCTCAACCAGGACGTTCAGGTCTTTGCGCAGCTCGTTTCGCGAATCGGGCACCGAGGCGAAGAGCATCGCGGGCTTCCCCTCGGTCTTCATGAGCACCACGACCGCCTCGGCCGTCCGGCGCCTGCCCCCGGTCTCCCAGGCCACGCGGTAGCCGAGCAGCCAGCCGGTGCCGTGGCGGGTGCGCTGGGAGGCGGTCCACTGGAACGTGGCCTCGCCGGGCTGGAAGCGGGCGACCGTCCAGCGGGCCGCCCTGGCGGTCAGGGCACGCCACTGGGCCGGGGTCTTCGGGGTGCCGGGGTCGGCGCCGGGGATCGGGGCGGAGGCGATGACGGCCTGGCCCGCCCGCTGGCGGAACTGGAAGGGGGCGGGTTCGACCCGCTTCCACGGGGCGGCGAAGGCGGCGTACACGATCCCCGAGCGCCGGTCGTCGACGAGGCCGGCGGTGGGCGTGCCGGCTCCCGGATAGGTCGCGAGGACCTTGCGGACCGGGGGCGCGGGCAGCGTGAGCGGGGTGCGGGTGGGCGCCGGGGCCGTGGGCGCCGAGTCGGCGGCGGGCAGCACCGCCACCTCGCGGACCGGCTCGTCGGAGGAGAACGCGGAGAAGGCGAAGACCACCGCGGCGACCGTGACGAGCGTGGCGAAGACCGTCCACAGGACCCGCGCCCGGTTGCCGGAGGAGGGCGGCGGCGGAGTGGGAGCGGGGGCCGCCTCGGCTTCGGCGGGAGGGCGGTAGACGGGGATCGGGGTGGTTGGCGCGTCGTAGGAGCGTGCCGACGGCCGGGCAGGGGTGCCGAGTTCGTCCGCCATGACGGCAGATTACGTCAGAATTCATGATCGAAGCCGGACGATGGCACGCTCCAACGGTGCTGGCATCCGGTGATCCACCTGGGTAGACAGGTGCGCATGGAATTCTCGCCGGTCATCACCCGGATCGCCGTTCTCGCCTGCCTCGCGGCGGCGGCAGGCTGCGCAAACTCCTCGCCCGGCACGGCGACGGCGACCCCGTCCGCGGCTCCCGCGTCGACCGCCCCGGGCGCGCCGGTGACGCCGGGCCAGCAGGCCCTGAGCCTGGAGTCGCTGTACGAGGACGTGATCCACCGCGTGCTCCCGTCGATCGTGCAGATCACCACCGGGAACGCCCTCGGCTCCGGCATCGTGTTCGACGACCAGGGGCACGTCGTGACCAACGCCCACGTGGTGGGCGACGCCCGTAACTTCCAGGTCACCGTCCCGACCGGCGGCGCGGCCCGCGAGGCCACGCTCGTGAGCTCGTTCCCGGCGGGCGACCTGGCCGTCATCAAGGTCACCGACCCGCGCGGCCTGACCCCGGCGGTCTTCGGCGACTCGACCAAGCTCCGGGTGGGCCAGATCGTGCTCGCCATGGGCAACCCGCTGGGCTTCTCCGGCACGGTCACCTCGGGCATCGTGTCGGCCCTCGGCCGGACGGTCTCCGGCCCCCGCGAGGGCGGCGTGCCGGGCGCCACCATCACCAACGCCGTGCAGACCTCGGCCCCGATCAACCCGGGCAACAGCGGCGGCGCCCTGGTCGACCTGCACGGCCAGGTGATCGGCATCCCGACCCTGGGCGCCACCAACCCGCAGGAGGGCCCCGCCGACGGCATCGGCTTCGCCATCCCGAGCGCGACGGCCACCGACATCACACGGCAGATCGTCCAGAACGGCCGGGTGGTCAACAGCCGGCGGGCGGCCCTGGGCGTGCAGGTGGGGACGGCCATCGGCCGGGACGGAGAGCCGATGGGCGTGCAGGTGGGCGCGGTGACCAGGAACGGCCCGAGCCAGCAGGCCGGGATCCGGACCGGCGACGTCATCATCAGCGTGAACGGCAAGGCCACCGAGGACACCGCGACCCTGAGCGAGGTGCTGGCGACGCTGAAGCCCGGCCAGAAGGTGCCGGTCGTGGTGCAGCGCGCAGACGGCACCCAGACGACCGTGCAGGTGACGCTGGGCGAACTTCCCAGCGGAAGCTGACATTTCCATGTAAGAAGTTGGATGTTCGGTCGGGCCGGTTGTTACGGTCGGCCACGTGACATCAGATCTCGACTCCTTCATCGCCGGCCTGCCCAAAGCTGAGCTGCACGTCCACCACGTCGGCTCCGCCTCCCCCCGGGTGGTGGCCGAGCTCGCCGCCCGCCACGAGGGCAGCACCCCCGTGCCCGCCGACCCCGAGCGGCTGGCCGAGTTCTTCACCTTCCGCGACTTCGCCCACTTCATCGAGGTGTACGTCTCGGTCCTCAATCTGATCCGCGACCCCGAGGACCTGTGGCAGCTCTTCTACGGGGTCGGCGGTGACCTGGCGGCGCAGAACGCCCGTTACGTCGAGCTGACCGTCACGCCGTACACCCACCTGATCAACGGGTTCGCCCCGGAGCAGTTCTGCGAGATCATCGAGGACGCCCGCGCCCGGGTGCTGCGCGACCACGGCCTGACCTTCAAGTGGATCTTCGACATCCCCGGCGAGCTGGGCATCCCGGCGGCCGAGAGCACCCTGCGCGTCGCCCTCGACCAGCGCCCCGACGGCCTGATCGGCTTCGGCCTCGGCGGCCCGGAGATCGGCGTGCCGAGGAAGCAGTTCGCCCCCTACTTCGACGCGGCCCGCGCCGAGGGCCTCCACTCGCTCCCGCACGCCGGGGAGACCACCGGCCCCGAGACCGTGTGGGAGGCGCTGCGCGACCTGAAGGCCGAGCGCGTCGGGCACGGCATCGGCAGCGCCGGCGACCCCGCGCTGCTGGAGCACCTGGCGGAGAACCGGATCGTGCTGGAGGTCTGCCCGACGTCCAACGTCTGCACCCGCGCCGTCGCCTCGCTGGAGGAGCACCCGCTGCCCGAGCTGGTGAAGGCCGGCGTGCTCGTCACGATCAACAGCGACGACCCGCCCATGTTCGGCACCTCACTCAACCGGGAGTACGCCGTCGCCGCCCAGTTGCTGGGCCTCGACCGCGCGGGAATCGCCGAACTGGCCGGGAACGCGGTCCGGGCGTCGTTCATGGCCGAGGCCGAAAAGCGCACCCTGCTTTCCGAAATCGCGGACTACGCCGGTCTTCAATGATCAGGGGTCCAGGCTGACCGCAGCCGCGAGCACGGCGCCTACGGCGCCGTCGGCCGCAAGATCTGAATCCCGTTGCCGTGGAGCACGGCCCGGAGCCAGTCGTCACCGAGGTCCAGCCGGACCAGCGCGCCCACCGCCTCCGCGTAGGAGTAGGGGATGTTGGGGAAGTCGCTCCCGAACAGGATGCGGTCTCGGTAGTCGAGCAGGCGTGACCGTTCCGACGCCGGAAACGGCCATGCCTTCTCGGTGAACTCCGTGAACGCCATGGTCGTGTCGAGGCCGACCCCCGGGAACCGCCCGGCCAGATCGAGGAACACGCCGTATTCGGGCAGCCCCATGTGGGCCACGACGATCTTCAGCCGGGGATGTCTCTCCAGCACGCCGGTGATCGGCCCCGGCCCCGTGAACCGCCCCGGCGCCGGCCCCGACCCGCAGTGGGTGACCACCGGCACCCCCGCGTCGGCGATCATCCCCCAGACCTCGTCGAGCAGCGGGTCGCGGGGGTCGTAGTCGCCGACCTGCAGATGGGCCTTGAACACCCGGGCGCCGCGCCCAAGAGCCTCGTGTACGTAGCCACCGGCCGACTCCTCGGGGAAGAACGTCGCCGTGAGGGCGCAGCCGGGGGTGGCGGCGGCGAACTCCCGAGCCCACGCGTTCAGCCAGGCCGCCATGCCGGGCTTGTGGGGGTAGATCATCGAGGTGAAGGCGACCACCCCGAACCCCCGCAGCCGCTTCACGTGGTCGTCAGGGTCGTTCCCGTGGGCGATCGGCCACGGGAACCCGAGACGGGCCTCGGCGCCGGCGAAATAGGCCTGCACCTTGTCGAGCACCCGCTGCGGCATGAAGTGGGTGTGCACGTCGACGATGCCCGGCAGCCCCAGCCCGCGCCAGACCTCCTCCACCGACATGCCGGCCAGTCTGTCAGACCAGGGTGATGCCCCCGTCGACGGTCAGCACGATCCCCGTCGAGTAGTGCTGGGTCATCAGGTAGAGGTAGGCCTTGGCCACGTCCTCGATCTCGCCCACCCGCCCGGCCAGGCTCGTGTCGGCGATCTCCTGGTACATCTCCTCGACGTGCAGCGTGCCCTGCCACAGCGGCGACCTGATCACACCGGGGGCCACGCAGTTCACCCGTACGGGCGCGAACTCCACGGCCAGCGCCTTCGTCAGCGCCTCCAGAGCCCCCGAGATCGACGCCGGCCCCGCCCACCCGAACCCCGGCCGGTCTTTGGCCACCCCCGCCGTCACGATGATGCTGCCCGAGTCGGGCATCCGGCCGCGCGCGGCCTTGGCGGCGGCCAGCGCGCCGAAGAAGCGGATCTGGAAGTACTCCCGGGCCACCGCGATGTCGAGATGCTGGACCGGGGAGATGTAGAGGGGTTCCCCGGCGGTGTAGATGAGATGGTCGAGCCGCCCGATCCGCGCGATGACGTCCTCGATGGCGTCCGGGTCGCTGAAGTCGGCGACGTCACCCCAGGCCGAATCGGGCAACTCGTCGAGGGTGCGGCGCACGTTGTCCTCGCGCGAGGAGACCACGACGACCTCGGCCCCGTTCGCCGCCGCGATCCGGGCGGCCCCGAGTCCGATGCCGGAGGTGCCCCCGAGGAGAACGACCCGCTGCCCGTCCAGTTCCATCTGCATCCTCCTTGGCCTGCGCACCCTCGGTTTCTGTCATACCCATTGGGCAGAATCCGCCTATGAGCAAACCACCAGTCGTATCACCTGAAGAGTGGCAACTTGCCCGCGATAACCTCCTGAAAGCGGAAAAGGAAGCCACACGGGCCGAAGACGCCCTGGCCGCCCAGCGCCGCCGCCTGCCCATGACCGAGTTCCGGAGCGACTACACCTTCGAGGGTCCCGACGGGCCGCGAACCCTCCTCGATCTCTTCGAGGGCCGCGACCAGTTGATCGTCTACCAGTTCATGGACAACGGCCCGCGCCATTTCTGCCCCGGCTGCACCAAGTTCACCGACAACGTCCCGGTGGGTGCGCTCCCTGCCCTGGCCGAGAAGGGCGTGAGCTGGGCGACGATCTCCAACATGCCGCTGCCGCAGATCGAGGCCTACAAGGCCGAACGCGGCTGGACCCTGCCGTTCCTGTCGTCGAACGGCACGACGTTCTCCGACGACTGCGGCGCCGGGAGAGGCTTCATGCTGAGCGTCTTCCTCCGCGACGGAGACCGGGTCTACCGCACCTACAACACGACCGCGCGAGGGGTCGACCGCCTGGTCTTCACCCACAACTTCCTCGACCTGACCCCATGGGGCCGCCAAGAGGACTGGGAGGACTCTCCGGCGGGCTGGCCCCAATACCCGACCTACGGCTGACCCACGCCGCCAGAAAGCCCACCCGAAGGACAACGATCTGATCATGGCCGTGGCCGAGGCGCTGGGCACGCAGACCCAGAAAGACACGGTCAACAGCGCGCTGCGCGAAGTTCTGGAGACCCGTCGCAGGGCCCTGGCGTTGGCACGACTCCGCGAGTCGGCGGAGGAAGGCGCATTCGACCTCGAACTTTTCGAAGACAAGCGGAACTACCGCCGCACCGGCCCGTTTCATGGCCGGTGACGCCGAACGCCACGGCTGGGATCAGGCCGCCGCCGGCCTGATCGCCGTGTGCGCTATCACGGAACTCGAGTTCTTCCACAGTGCCCGCTCCATCGCCGACCGCGGGATCGACGATCTGCGACAGGTCTTCGGATGGACTCCGGTCGACGACCGCGCCTACGACCGAGCCTGGAAGATCCAGGAAGAACTGACCAGACGCGGTCAGCACCGCAGCGCGGGCCCGGTCGACCCGGTCGTCGCGGCGACGGCCGAGATCCAAGGCGGCCATCACCGGTCAGCCCCTCCAGTGGTACGGCCCTCCGACCGGTAAATGACCCGGCCGATCCGATGAAACGGGCGGGATAAACAGTTCGCCCACGCCCTTTGACCCGCTACGGTTTTCGACAACAGCAAGCCGCTCCACTCAAGCAGGAAAGGACGATTCCATGAGTTACGAAGCCATCAGCCTTCGCTCGCACGAATCGCTTCACCTGCGCGTTCCGCTCCCGCGGCACTGGCGTTTCCCTGGTTGAAAACAAGGGGAACGACCACGAAGCCGCCAGGGAGAACCCGGCGGCTTTTCCATTGTCATCGGGGATCCATAACGGAGAGGCACCCGCCGGACGTACCGGGCCGCTCTAGCCCAACGGCAGGAGGCACCGTGCTCAGGACACGGGCAGTCGGGGTTCGAATCCCCGGGGCGGCACGCGGCAACACGCAGGAACGCAGGGCCCGTTGGTCTAGTGGTCAGGACGCCTGACTCTCACTCAGGAGATCACCGGTTCGAGCCCGGTACGGGTCACGACAGGCACGCCCCGTTGGTCTAGCGGTCAGGACGCTCGGCTTTCACCCGAGAGGACGCCGGTTCGAATCCGGTACGGGGTACGGACACACTGGCACGTATGAACGGCACCATCGACAAGATCGCCTGGATCTGCCTCCACGACGGGAAGGTCCTCGGCGTCCGGTCCCACAGCAAGGACGCCTACTACGTCCCCGGCGGCAAGCGCGAACCCGGGGAGACCGACCTCGACACGCTGGCCCGGGAGATCCGCGAGGAACTCACCGTGACGATCCTCCGGGACACGGCATCCCTGGTCGGCGTCTTCGAGGCGCCGGCCCACGGCCGGACCGACGGCGCCACCGTGAAGATCACCTGCTACACCGCCGACCACGAGGGCGAGCCGACGCCGGGCGGCGAGATCGCCGAGCTGGCCTGGCTCGCCTACGCCGACCGCGACCGGGTCTCCCCCGCCAACCAGGCCGTCTTCGACCACCTCCACCGGACCGGCCGCCTCTCTCGGGAATCGTAAGGACTGTTGCCTGACGGGCCCTGTCACGAGTTGGTGTCGCCCCTTGACCCTTACGGAAGGCCGTCTTATGGTCCCAAGAAAGTTAGGAAGACTTACTAACTTCTCGGTCATAGGAGGCACCACGTGCGCTCTCCCTCCTTCGCGGCAGCCGGACTGCTGGCCCTGACCCTGACCGCGTGCGCCGCGGGCAACCCGGCCCCGCCCGCCTCGGGCGCCTGACCATGGCGGCGACCCTGCTGGCGACCGCGCCGGTGATCGTCGTCTTCCTCTTCGCCCAGCGGGTCTTCATCGAGGGCGTCACGCTGACGGGGGTCAAAGGGTGAGGACGGTGCTCGCGGTCGACGGGGGCAACAGCAAGACCGATCTCGCCCTGGTCGCCGAAGACGGCACGGTGCTCGCCCACGGTGCGCACCGGCCCCTTCCTCCCGCAGAGCGCGGGCGTCGAGGCCGCCGTCGGCGTGGTCGACCGGGCCGCCCGCGACCTGCTCGGCGCGGCCCCGCCCTACGCCGACGTGCTGGCCGCCTACCTGGCCGGGGCCGACTTCCCCCCCGAGGAGGAGGCGCTGCGCGCGGAGTTCCGGCGGCGCGGCTGCGCCGGGGAGGTGGACGTCGCCAACGACGTCTTCGCCGTGCTGCGCGCCGGGGCGTCGCGGCCGTGGGGTGTCTCGGTGGTGTGCGGGGCCGGCATCAACGCCGTCGGCGTCGCCCCGTCGGGCGAGGTGGCGCGCTCCCCCGCGCTCGGCCGGCGGAGCGGCGACTGGGGCGGCGGCGAGGAACTGGCCGACTGGATCCTGTGGCACGCCGCCCACATGGAGGACGGCCGGGGCCCGTCGACCGCGCTGGCCGACCTGGTCGTCGGCCACTTCGGCACGGCCACCGTCGAAGAGGTGGTGCTGTCACTGCATTTCGGCGATTTGTCCCCGGCTAGGCTGCATGAGCTCGTCCCGGGCCTGTTCGCCGTCGCGGCCGGCGGCGACCCCGTGGCCAGGGAGGTGGTCACCCGCCAGGCCGAGGAGGTCGCGGTGCTGGCGCGCGTCTGCCTCGAACGGCTCCACCTGCTGGACGTCGCCACCGAGGTGGTGCTCGGCGGCAGCGTCCTGACCGCCGAAGATCCGTTCATGCACGACCTGATCGAGGCCGCGATCGGCGCGAGCGCACCCCGCGCGACGGTCGTGGTCAGCACGCTTCCCCCGGTCGCGGGCGCCGCCCTGGCCGGACTGGACCTGCTCCACGCGGACGAGTCCGCGCGCACCCGTGTTCGTGATCACTTCAGGAGGAGCGAATGACCAGGCTGTTCCCCGCCGCCCTCGCGCTGGCGCTGGTGGCGTGCGCGACCACCGCCCCGGCATGGGCCGACGCCACCCCCGCCCACGTCCGGGTGGACCAGGTCGGCTTCCTGCCGGGCGAGAGCAAGCACGCCTATCTGATGACGAGCGGCGCCGGCGGCCGCTTCACCGTGGTCGACCACCGCGGCCGGACCGTACTCGCCGGCCACACCGGCCGCGACCGGGGCGCCTGGAACAGCGCTTACCCCCACGTCTACGACCTCGACGTCTCGAAGCTGCGCACCCCGGGCCGCTACCGCGTCAAGGCCGGCGGCACCACCTCGGCCGAGTTCCAGATCGCCCCCAAGCACAACCCGGCCACCGACATCCTGGGCTTCTTCGGCCTCCAGCGGGACACCACCCACCACAACGACCGCGCCGCCTCGGTCTACGACTGGCCCACGTTCACCGGCCCCGACACCGACCAGATCAAGGGCGAACTGACCAAGGTCGGCGGCCCGGTCGACGTGGAGGGCGGCTGGTTCGACGCGGGCGACTACCTGAAGTTCACCCACATCCTGTCGTACGTCGACACCCTCCTCTGGGCGGCCCAGCGCGACGGGAAGGTCCACACCCAGGCGCTGCGCGACGAGGCGGCTCACGGCCTGAAGTACCTCGACAAGATGTGGGACGAGAAGTCCAAGACCCTCTACATCCAGGTCGGCGTCGGCGCCGGCAACGAGGAGGGCACCTTCGTCGGCGACCACGACATCTGGCGCCTCCCGCAGGCCGACGACGGCGACACCGCCGAGGGCCACCAGTTCATCCGCAACCGCCCGGTGTTCCGCGCCGCCGCCCCCGGCCGGCCGATCAGCCCCAACCTCGCGGGCCGCACCGCCGCCGCCTTCGCCCTGGCCGCCCAGATGGAGCCCGACCGCAGGAAGGCCGCCCACCTGCTGGACCAGGCCGCCTCCGTGTACACGATGGCCAAGACCACCGACGTGGGCCGCCTCGTGACCTCGTTGCCGCACGCCTTCTACCCCGAGAGCGTCTGGCGCGACGACATGGAACTCGGCGCCACCCAGATGACCCTGGCCGCCCAGCGCCTCCGCGACCCGAGGGCGGGCAGGTGGCTGGCCGACGCCGCCCGCTGGGCCCGCGGCTACCTCGACGCCGACCAGGGCGACACCCTCAACCTGTACGACGTCAGCGCCCTCGCCCACGCCGACCTGATCACCGCCATCAGGGCCGCGCGGGCCAGGGGCCTGGCCGTCTCGGAGGCCGACCTGATCGCCGGCCTGAAGGCGCAGCTCGACATCGGCACGGCTCGCGCCGCCAAGGACCCCTTCCGCGCCGGCGCCCAGCACGACGAGTTCGACTCCGTCCCGCACGCCTTCGGCCTCGCCGCCACCACCCACCTCTACCGCAAGGTGACCGGCGACCGCTCCTACGACGCCTTCGGCACCCAGCAGCGCAACTGGACCCTCGGCGCCAACCCGTGGGGCGTCTCGTTCGTGGCCGGCGCGGGCGCCAACTCCATCGCCTGCCCGCACCACCAGATCGCCAACATCACCGGCAGGCCCGCCACCGGCGCCGTCGTGAACGGCCCCAACAGCGCCGACCTGTTCGAAGACGGCCTCGGCGGCCACTTCGACGAGATGCCCCCCTGCCCGCCCGACGGCCTCGACCGCTACCACGAGTTCACCGGCCACGGCAGCCGCTTCGTCGACGACGTCCGCTCCTGGCAGGCCTCCGAACCGGCCGACGATTTCGCCGCCATCGCGCTGTACGCTTTGACCCTCACATCGTCATGATCATCGCCGCGGAGATGGAGCTGAAGTGAAGCCTCCCCTTCACGGGACCCCCAGCCTGATGCGCGCGATCAACGAAGGCCGGGCCCTCCGGGTCCTGCTCGAACGCGGCCCGCTGACCCGTCCCGAGATCGGCGAACTCACCGGCCTCTCCAAACCGACGGCCTTCCAGCTCCTGGCCCGCCTCCAAGAGGCGGGCCTGGTGGTCGCCGACGGCATCCGCGCCGGCCAGCCTGGCCCGACGGCCGAGATCTACCGCATCAACCCCGACTCGGCCTACGTCGCCGCCCTGGACGTCACCCACGACCGCATCAGCGTCCAGATCGCCGACCTCACCGGCACGATCCGGGGCGAACACGCCGTCACCCTGACCGAAGGAGTGCGCGGCCCGCTGGTCGACCGCCTGAGGGCGGCGATCGACGCGGCCGCCCCTCCCGGCCCCCTGCGCCGGATCGTGATCGGCGTCCAGGGCGCCGTCGACCCCACCACCGGCCTGCTGTCGTACGCCACCGACGAGGACCTGCCCGGCTGGCGCATCCCCGACCTGCTGCCGACCCTGCGCGAGGGCCTGGGCACGGAGGTCGACGTGGAGAACGACGTCAACCTCGTGGCCCTGGCCGAACAGGCCCACGGCGCGGCCACCGACTTCTCCGACTTCGTCCTGCTGTGGGCCGACGAGGGCCTCGGCTCGGCCCTGGTCATAGGGGGCCGCCTGCACCGGGGCTTCTTCGGCGGCGCGGGCGAGGTGGGCTACATGCCCACGCCGGGCGTGGCCACCGCCCGCGACGGCGGCCGATTCGGCCACCACGGCTACCAGGCCCTGGTGGGCGGCCCCGCCGTCCATGACCTGCTCCGCACCTACGGCGTGGAGGCCCCCGACTTCCGCCGCGCCGTGTCGGCCGCGGTCACCCTGTCCGAGGGCACCGACCGCGCGGCGGAAGAGGCCCGCGCGGGCCTGCGCCTGGTGGCCTCCCGGCTGGCGGTGGGCCTGGCGGCCATCGCGTCGGTCGTCGACCCGGGGCTGGTGGTGCTGACGGGCGGGTTGCCGGCGGCGGGCGGCGAACTGCTGCGCGACCTGGTCGAACGGGAACTGCACGCGCTGACACACTCACGGCCGCAGGTGCGGTTGTCGGCGCTGGAGGGGAACCCGGTGCTGGCGGGGGCGCTGGAGCTGGGGCTGACGTCCGTACGGGAAGAACTCTTCGAGGGCGTCCTGGTCAGCCGCTCGTAGACCGTCGACACGGACCTGCTGTCATCCAGTCAAGCAGTGGCGTCGGGTGGGCGCGGCACGGCCACGATCTCCACCATGTCCTCGATGCCGGCGAAATCCTTGGGATTGGCGGTATACAAAGGGAGCCCGTTGCTGGCGGCAATCGCCGCGATCATCAGATCGGCCACCCTGCCCTGCGGCTGCCGACCACCGGCACGGACGGCCGCACAGATCTGGCCGTACATTCGAGCGGCCTCGTCGTCGTAGGGCAGCGCGTCGAATGTGGCCTCGACATGTTGCAGAACCGCCATCCGCCGAGCCCGCCTGATCGGATCGTTGGTCGCATGGGGCGCGTCGGACAACTCGCCGAGCGTCACAGCGGTGATGAGCACCGCCTCCGGAAGTTGGTCGGGGTTGTGGAGAGACAACACCGCCACGATGTTGGTATCCAGCACACCTTCCGCGTGTCTCACAGACCGGTCCCCTCAAGCGGATCGTGAGGCAGCTCTTGATCGATGCCGGCGTCCAAGTCCGCACGCAACTCGTCGACATCAAGCGCGGGAGCGCCAGCGAAGATCGCCAACACCTCATTCGCCGGAACGGCACGCCGACGCTTGATCGGGACGACATCGGCAAGCGGCTCACCATTGATCGTCAGCACATACCGCTGCCCCCGTCGTAGCCCTCGCGTAACACTCCCCGAGTCGCTGACGAACTGCCGCACACTGACATCGACTGGCCGTGATCTTCCGCTCATCTCCGCCCCTCCGCCCTGTACCACGCCGTACCACGCTAACACCCCAGCCCTCACACGGGCGACGTCGAGCGAAGTGAGACCTCCCAAAGGGAGCGCCGGTAACGCCTGCCAAAGTCGCCAAAAGCAGCCCACATGTGAGATGAGAGTCGTCACCCACCTATACGTAGTTAGGCGAACCAGCACTCTCCCGAACACTTACCTTTTGGGAGAAATGTCGCCATACACTGCACGCAGTCTTGACGCTGGGCCGCTCCGGCGTGCGGTCGGCCCGCATATCGACACATCGCCATCCCCGGCATAACGCCGTCCGTCTCCGAACTGACTCCAATCAGACCGAGCGAAGCGAGATCCACCCGAGCGAAGCGAGGCCCTACCAGGGAGCGCGAGGGGCGGAGCCCTTCGCAAGGAAGCGACAGCGACCCCGGAGCGAAGCGACGGAAGGGGCGCGAACGCGCACCAGGGGAGCGCGAGGGGGCGAAGCCCTCTCGTATCGGGGGGTTCGGGGGGTCGTCCCCCCGTATGCACAAACGAGAGAGGCCCGTGGCAGGTGCCCCGAAGGGGCAACAACCACGGGCCGTCCCGAGCGAGTGGAGGTGGCGGGAATCGAACCCGCGTCCTTCAGCACCGAGTCAGGGCTTCTCCGGGCGCAGCCTGTTTAGCGTTTTCTCAGCCCCGGCGCTCTCACAGGCGAGTCGCCGACGGGCTCATCCGCTGTTTGTTTTCCCATCCTCCCCCGCGGCCGGCGAAGATGGTGGAGCCTCCTAGCGATGCCAGATCCCGGGCCGGAGGCGGTCCCGGGCTGACACGGTTTAACTCGTCTGCTTAGGCAGCGAGAGCCAGGGAACCCTGGCTAACCGAAGTGGCCTTGGTATTGGCACTTATTTGTTCGCGGACACAGTGTTAACGAGGTTATGTCCGCCGTCCTCGGCCCGCTTCCCCTGGCTTGTAATGCCAAAGTCGAAACCGGTCACCCCCTGTGCAGTTGTCAAACCCGTCCGCGCAAGCGTCCGGACACCACAACTTTACCGGTACAACCACCCGGCCGCGAACAGGTATTCCCTCATGGCGCGAGCGCGCCGAAGAACGACCCGGCGACGGCGGGGGCGGCGCCGGGCACGCCGGTCTCGACCATGGCGGCGATGGCGATGTCGCCCTGCCAGCCGACGAACCAGGAGAGCTGACGGCGCTGCTTCTTCTCGGTGAAGGCGACGTGGGAGGCGACGCCGTAGACCTCGGCCCCGGCGACCGAGGCGGCCTTGGCGGAGCCGCTGGTCACTCCGGCTCTCATGAGGGTGCGGAGCGTGGCGACGCGCCCGGGGTCGAGGTTGATCGGCTTGGGCGGGGTGGCGGGGGTGACGATCTCGGAGCTGACGTCGGGCAGGGCGGGGCTGCTGACGAGGACGGGCGGGCGCCAGGTGCCCGACTGGACGGCCGCGGCGACCAGGGCCATCGCGAGGGGGCTGACCTGCACGCTCGTGCCGGCGATGACCTTGGCGCGGGTGGCGTCGGTGGCGGGGGCGGGCACGTGGCCGCTGTGACCGGGGAGCGGGAGGCTCCAGTCGGCGCCGATGCCGAACTGCTGGGCGCTGAGGAGCAGGTCGTCGCTCTTGACCATGCGGGCCAGGGAGGCCAGGGCGGTGACGCAGCCGTGGGCGAAGTCGGCCTCGAAGGTGGGGGCGGCGGCGGTGACGCCGACCTGCTGGAAGCGCGCGCCGCCGACGGTGCGGTCGGCGGTGCAGGGGATCTTCGCCTGGGTGTCGAGGTCGGCCTTGAGCAGCGCGTCGGTGGAGACGATGGAGAACGCGGTGCCGGGCGGGAACTTGCCGGCGAGGGCGTCGCGCTGCTGGTGGAAGCCCTTGGTCGCGATGGCGCGGATCTCACCGGTGGAGGCCTGGACGGCGACCAGCGCGGCCGGCTGGGTGCCGGCGACGGCCAGGTCGGCGGCCTGCTGCATGGCGGTGTCGAGGGTGGTGCGGACCGGGGTGTTCTTGCGGCCGGGCCACGACTTGAGCTCCTTGACCTGCTCCCACGTCTTGGTGTCGAGGATGACGACGCGGGTCTCGGTGGAGCCGGTGAGCTGGTCTTGGTAGGCCTTCTGGAGGCCGTCGCGGCCGACGGTGTCTCCGGCCCGCTGGGGGCCGCCGAGTTGCTGTTCGCTCTCGGGGGTGACGGCGTTGACGCGGCCGACGATCTGGGCGGGCGACTTGGGCGCGACCGGAGGGTGGACCTCGGCGATGGTGAGGCCGGTGATGGCCTTCAGCTTGGGGGCCAGCTCGCGGTATTTGTTCGGCCCGAAGGTGGCGAGCTGGACCGCGTCGGTCGGCGGGGCCGACAGGATGCGGCTGAGCAGGCGGTCCTGTGCGAACCCGGTGATCTTGGAGAGCTCCTCGCAGACCTTGGCCGGGTCGGTCAGGTTGGCGGGGACCACCTGGGCGACGAACTGGGTGTCGTCTTCCTGCAGGGTGTCGCCGTTGCGGTCGATGATCGGCTGGCGGCCCTCGGGGTCGATCTTCACCGCGAGCCGCTGGCCCGCGTGGAGGTCGGGGTGGACGACCTCCGGCGACCAGTGCACCTTCCACCGG
Organism: Herbidospora yilanensis; assembly: GCF_001570565.1. GTDB lineage: Bacteria > Actinomycetota > Actinomycetes > Streptosporangiales > Streptosporangiaceae > Herbidospora > Herbidospora yilanensis. The sequence continues at coordinate 442,616 of NZ_BBXE01000013.1, forward strand.
CCGCCGACGAGCCGCAGCGGGAGCACGCTGTCGTACTCCCACAGCGGGTTGTTCTCGCCCAGGTTGACCTCGGCGGAGAAGTTGGCGGAGGCGGTGTCGCCCGCAAGGCTGATGGTGCCGAGGGCGAAGCGGATCGACGCGGCGTCGAGGTGGAGGCTGACGTCACCGAGCGCCTTCACCACCGTGGCCTGGTCTGCGTCGGCCCGGCGGGCGGCCATCTCGTAGTCGCCGCTCTGCCACCCCACGAGGAAGTCGCGGACCGCCTCGTGGGGGGAGGGTTCCTCGAAGCAGGCGGTCAGGCCCGGCGTGAGCACCGCCAGCACCAGAGCCAGCCGGAGGGGACGACTGGAAACCACGGCCTAGCGGCCCCCCTTGCGCCGGATGGCGCTCGACATGGCCCGCTGCATATCCCGGTTGTCCTGCTTCTCACGGAGGGTCTGACGCTTGTCGTAGTCCTTCTTACCGCGGGCGATGCCGACCTCGATCTTGGCCCGGCCGTCTTTGAAGTAGAGGGCCAGGGGGATCAGGGTGAGGCCCTTCTCCTTCAGCGTCGCGTGGATCTTGCCGATCTCCTTGCGGTGCAGGAGCAGCTTGCGCTTGCGCTTGGAGGAGTGGTTCGTCCAGGTGCCCTGGGCGTATTCAGGGATGTGGACGTTGTAGAGCCACGCCTCGTCCTCTTCGACCGCGGCGAACCCGTCGGTGAGGTTGGCGCGGCCCTCCCGCAGCGACTTCACCTCGGTGCCGGTCAGGACCAGACCGGCCTCGTAGGTGTCTTCGATGAAGTATTCGTGACGGGCACGTTTGTTCTGGGCGATGACCTTGCGCCCGGTCTCACGAGGCATGGCAAGAGCCTACCGGCGGCTCGTCACACCCGCAGATAACGGCGGAGCGTGATGAACGAGGCGAGGATACAGATGATCACGCCGATGGCCATCGTGCCGGAGATGATCCCGGCGACGGTGTTCCAGCCGAGGGCTTCGGGGATGAAGTTCTGGATGCTGTCGAAGATCAGGACCTTGCTGGTGATGAGCATGACGGCGGCCAGGACGCCGCCGATCAGACCCGCGATGACACCCTCAAGGACGAACGGCAACTGGATGTAGACGTTGGAGGCGCCCACCAGCCGCATGATGCCGGTCTCGCGGCGGCGGTTGAAGGCCGACAGCCGGACCGTGTTGCCGATCAGCAGGGTGGCGGCGAAGACCATCGCGAAGGCGACCGACAGGGCCATCCACTGGAGCTTGTCCATGAAGCCGAAGTAGCTGTCGAGGAGCTGGCGCTGGTTGACGATGTTGGAGACGCCGGCCTGGCCGGTCAGCTCCTCGGTCACCGCCGCCGACTGGTCGGGGTCGCCCAGCTTGACCCGGAACGACTCCGGCATGTCTTCCACCTTGAGGAAGGAGGCGAAGACGTTGTTCGACTGGTTGTCGAGGAAGTTCTTGTAGGCCGTGGCGGAGTCTTCGAAGATCACATCCTCGACCTGCGGCATGCCCTTGATGACCGCCTCGAGCGCGGTCTTCTGCTCCTCGGAGATCCCCTTCTTGTCGGTGCACGGCTCGAAGGGGGAGTTCTCCTTGCACAGGTAGACCGAGAGCTCGACCTTGTCGGACCAGTAGCTGGTCATGCTCGAGACCTGTGAGTTGATCATCAGCCCGATGCCGAGCAGCGCCATGCCGACGGCAACGGTCACGATGACCGCGATGGTCATCGTGAGGTTGCGACGGAGGCCGATCCAGACCTCGGAGAAGATGAAATTCGCCCGCATGCTTCCTTCTTAGTAAGCCTGGCCGTAGACACCCCGCGACTGGTCGCGGACGATCTTGCCATCCTCCAGCTCCACCACACGCTTGCGCATGGAGTCCACGATGGCGGCGTCGTGCGTCGCCATGAGGACGGTGGTGCCGGTCCTGTTGATGCGGTCGAGCACCTTCATGATGCCGATGCTCGTCGCGGGGTCGATGTTTCCCGTCGGCTCGTCGGCCAGCAGGATCATCGGACGGTTGACGAAGGCCCGCGCCATGGCCACCCGCTGCTGCTCGCCACCCGACAGCTCGTCGGGCATGCGGTGGGCCTTTCCTTCGAGGCCGACCAGCTCGATGACCTCGGGGACGACCTTGCGGATGAAACGGCGCGGCTTGCCGATGACCTCAAGGGCGAACGCCACGTTCTCGTAGACGTTCTTGTTGGGCAGCAGCCGGAAGTCCTGGAAGACGCATCCGATGCGGCGCCGGAGGTGGGGCACCTTGAAGTTGGAGAGTTTGGAGAGGTCCTTGCCGGCGACGTGAATGGCGCCGGAGTTGGGCCGCTCCTCTTTGAGGACCAGGCGGAGGAACGTCGACTTTCCCGAACCCGACGGCCCCACGAGGAACACGAACTCGCCCTTGTCGACGTCGACCGAGATGTGGTCGAGCGCAGGGCGATTCTGGTTCACATAGACCTTGGTGACATTATCGAAATGGATCACGGGCGCATCACGGCATGCCAGTCTAGGGGGCGGGGGACATCCATACCGGGGTGCGCCGGTCTCTTTGCTCCAGATCGACGTTCCGGTTGGCCAGAGCTCAGTCTAGGGGTAACACTGGCATGGAACGTCCATAACGGAAACAAAACGATTAGGGCATAGGTAAAGGGCCGATGAGCTGCGAACACTTGGTATGCGCCGCGTGCGCCGCACCTGTGGTGGAGGGTCGCTGCCCCTCCTGCCGTGCCGCCAGGGAGAAGATGCACCAGCACGGATTCCTGGGATTGCCACCCCTTCTGGTGGCTCTTGTGATAGTGCTCGCCCTCGCCCTGACGGCGCTGAAGGTCGCCTACAGCTGACCTATTCCTGGCCCGACTCCTGGCGGCGCATCCAGCGGATCTCACCCTCGATGAACTCGTCGAGGTCGCCGTCGAGCACCGCCGTCGGGTTGCCGGCCTCGACCCCCGTGCGCAGGTCTTTGACGATCTGGTAGGGGTGCAGCACGTAGTTGCGGATCTGGGTGCCCCACGAGCTGGTGGACTCGCCGCGCAGCTCGCTCATCGCGGCGGCCTCTTCCTGCCGCTTGCGCTCCAGGAGCTTGGCCTGGAGGACGGCCATCGCCGAGGCGCGGTTCTGGAGCTGCGACCGCTCGTTCTGGCACGACACCACGATGCCCGTCGGCAGGTGGGTGATGCGCACCGCCGAGTCGGTGGTGTTGACGCCCTGGCCGCCGGGGCCCGACGACCGGTAGACGTCGACCCGCAGATCGTCTTCGTTGATGTCGATGTGGTCGGTCTGCTCGACCACGGGCACGATGTCGACCCCGGCGAAGGAGGTCTGGCGGCGGCCCTGGTTGTCGAAGGGGCTGATGCGGACCAGCCGGTGGGTGCCGTGCTCGCCGCGCAGGGTGCCGTAGGCGTAGGGCGCCTTGACCGTGAAGGTGGCGCTCTTGATGCCGGCCTCTTCGGCGTAGGAGGTGTCGTAGACCTCGGTGCCGTAGCCCTTGCGCTCGGCCCAGCGCAGGTACATGCGCAGCAGCATCTCGGCCCAGTCGGCCGCGTCGACGCCGCCGGCCTGGGAGTTGATCGTCACCAGGGCTTCGCGGGCGTCGTATTCGCCGGCCAGGAGGGTGCGGACCTCCATGGCACCGATGTCGGCCCGCAGGGAGGACAGTTCCTTGTCGGCCTCGGCCAGGGTGTCGTCGTCGCCCTCTTCGGCGGCCAGTTCGTAGAGGACCTTGAGGTCTTCCAGCCGGGAGGTGAGACCCTCGACCCTGTTCACCTCGCCCTGGAGGTGGGAGAGCTTGCTCGTGACCTTCTGGGCGGCCTCGGGGTCGTTCCACAGGTCGGGTGCCGCGGCCTGTTCGCCCAGCTCGGCGATCTGCTTGCGCAGGCTGTCGAGGTCGAGCACGTCCTGAATGCTGTTCAGGGTGCCGGTAAGCTCGTTGATCTCTTCTGCTGGATCGATGGCTGCCACGTTTCTAAAGGGTACGCGAACACCGGACCGACTCAGGTACGGTCCCTTTTGCACAAGGGAGGGGGATTCACCATGCGCCGAGCGCTGACCCTTCCCCTGGTGATTTCGCTGCTGGCGGCGTGCACGACCGAGACCCCGGCGCCCAGGCCGAGCCCGGTCGCGGCCACCACGAAGCCCTCCCCCACTCCGGCCCCGCCCGCCCTCACCATCGACGAGGCGGCCAGGGCGGTCGACGTCTTCCTCGGCGCCGACGACGTGATCAGGAGCATGGGCGACGGCCGCATGGCCCTCGACCGGGCCAGGGACGGGCAGGATCCGCTCGTGCTGGCCGAATATCGGTCATCCGAAAACAGGCCCATCCGATATTCCTGGGGGCCCCGGAAGCTGATCGTGCCACGCCTGCAGAAAGGGGTCACGCCGTGGTTCGCGGCGGTGGCCGAGCGGCGCCACGGCAAGGTGAAGCAGACCGCGATCATGACGTTCATGAAGGAGGGCGAGTCCTGGCAGCGCGGGCTCACCACCCTGCTGAACAGCGGCGCCGTCCTGCCGCGGATCGCCGAGGACGCCGAGGGCTACGCCGTCTCCCTCGATGCCCGCGACCAGTCGATCGCGATCAGCCCCAACCTGCTGGGCCCCCTGCACGCCACGGTCGCCGAGGAGGGCCCCGACGGGTTCACCTCCGACCTGATCGAGGAGGGCCCGCTGACCAAGGGCTTCTTCGACGACATCGCCACGCAGAAGGAGATCTACAAGACCGAGGGGTACGAATACATCTCGATCTTCGCGGCGGCGGCCTCCTACCCGGTGCAGGCGGTCCGGACCGCCGACGGCGGCGGCCTGCTCTTCTACACGCTGACCCGCACCAGCCAGTGGATCCCGGCGCTGCCCAACGCCGTGGGCGGCCACCTGCCGATCCCGGCCGACGCCAAGTGGGACCTGACGACGACCGAGATCCTCAAAGACCGGCGGATCCAGGAGACCCAGCAGTTCCTGGCGCTGGTCCCGCCCCGCACCTCCCGGGCGCGGGCCGAGATCATCGCCTACGACGGCCGGATCACCCAGGCCAGCGCTACGGAGTAGCGCGCGGCAGACCGCTGGTGGCGACCAGGGTCCTGATCGCGCGCAGCGCCACCGACAGGGTGGCCAGGTCGAACACGTCGCTCTCCCAGATCTCCGACAGAGTCTGCCGCGACCGGGTCACCGCCGCCTCGTTGGCCTCCGACCAGCGGGCCAGCCGCTCCTCGGGCGCCTCGCCCGGCTTGCTGTGCACCAGCACGTCGTGGGTGAGGCTGGCGTGGGCGGCGTAGAGGTCGTCGCGGAGCGCCGAGCGGGCCATCGTGTTCCACCGGCTGTCGCGCGGCAAAGCGATCACGCGTTCGCGCAGGCGGGCGAGCTGGACGCGGTCGGCCAGGTCGAAGTAGACCTCGGCCACCTCGCTGACCGGCCGGTCGGTGGCCACCGCGATCTCGACCAGGTCGAAGGTCGAGTAGGCGGGCACCATCGCGGCCACCCGCTCGGCCAGCTCGTCGGGCACGCCACGGCCGACGAAGTGGTCGCGGCGCTCCTCGAAGGCGGTCAGGTCGGGGCCGGTCAGCAGCTTGGGCAGGTTGGGCAGCAGGGCGGCGCCGTCGGCGAAGAACCGGGCCGAGGCGGCCAGGTCGAGCGGCGGGCGGCGGTTGTTGAGCAACCAGCGGGTGCCGCGCTCCGACAACTTGCGGCCTTCGAGCAGCATGGCGAGCTGGGTGTCGACGTCGACCCGGTTGTCGAGCCCCTCGACCTGGCGGCGGAACGCGGGCAGGTCGAAGACCTGCCGGGTCACCAGGTAGGCCCGCGCGATGTCGGGCGTGGAGACGCCGAGCTCCTCGTGGAACCGGAAGACGAAGCTGGTGCCGCCGTTGTTGACCAGGTCGTTGGTGACGCCGGTGGTGATGATCTCCCGCCGCAGCGGGTGGTCGTCCATGAAGCTCTGGTAGGCCCCCCGCAACGCCGAGGGGAAGTAGTCGACCAGCCATTCGCGCAGCGCCGGGTCGTCGGGCAGGTCGCTGGCGAGCACCTCCCGGTCGACCACCAGCTTGGTGTAGGCCAGCAGCACCGAGAACTCCGGCGCGGTCAGCCCGAGCCCGGTCTGGCGGCGTTCGGCCAGCACCTTGTCGGAGGGCAGGAACTCCAGCGCCCGGTTGAGCTGCCCCTGCCGCTCCAGCCGCCGCAGGTAGCGGGTGTGGATGTGCAGCATCTCGGCGGCCTGTTTGCGGGCCGCGGCCAGCACCACGTTCTGGGCGTGGTTGTCGCGCAGCACCAGATCGCCGACCTCGCCGGTCATCTCGGCGAGCAGCCCGTTCCGCTGCTTCTCGGTCAGGTCGCCCTCGCGGACCGCCTCGTTGAGGAGGATCTTGATGTTGACCTCGTGGTCGGAGGTGTCGACCCCGGCCGAGTTGTCGATGAAGTCGGTGTTGACCAGGCCGCCGCGCAGCGCGAACTCGATGCGGGCGAGCTGGGTGAAGCCGAGGTTGCCGCCCTCGCCGATGACCTTGCAGCGCAGGTCGGCGGCGTTGACCCGCAGCCCGTCGTTGGCCTTGTCGCCGACGTCGGCGTTCGACTCTGCGGCGGCCTTGGCGTAGGTGCCGATGCCGCCGTTCCACAGCAGGTCGACCGGGGCCCGGAGGATGGCGCTGATCAGGTCGTTCGGAGCCAGTGAGGTGACGACGGCGTCGATGCCGAGCGCGATCCGCATCTGCGGGGAGATCGGGATCGACTTGGCGGTGCGCGGCCACACCCCGCCCCCGGTGGAGATCAGGTCGCGGTCGTAGTCGTCCCACGAGCTGCGCGGCAGGGCGAACAGGCGCTCGCGCTCGGCGAAGCCGCGGGCGGCGTCGGGGTCGGGGTCGACGAAGACGTGGCGGTGGTCGAAGGCGGCCACCAGGCGGATGTGGCGCGAGAGCAGCATGCCGTTGCCGAACACGTCGCCCGACATGTCGCCGATGCCGGCGACGGTGAAGTCGGTGGTCTGGGTGTCGAGCCCGAGGGTGCGGAAGTGGTATTTGACCGACTCCCAGGCGCCCCGGGCGGTGATGCCCATGGCCTTGTGGTCGTAGCCGACCGAGCCGCCGGAGGCGAACGCGTCGCCCAGCCAGAAGCCGTAGTCCTTGGCCACGCCGTTGGCGATGTCGGAGAACGTCGCGGTGCCCTTGTCGGCGGCGACCACGAGGTAGGTGTCGTCGCCGTCGTGGCGCACCACGTCGGGGGGCGGCACGACCTCGCCGTGGACCAGGTTGTCGGTCACGTCGAGCAGGCCGGAGATGAACTGCCGGTAGCAGGCGACGCCCTCGGCGAGGAACTCCTCACGACCACCCTGCGGCGGGTGCTTGACGACGAAGCCGCCCTTCGACCCGGTCGGCACGATCACGGTGTTCTTCACCATCTGCGCCTTGACCAGGCCGAGGATCTCGGTCCGGAAGTCCTCCATGCGGTCGGACCAGCGCAGTCCCCCTCGGGCCACCTTGCCGAAGCGCAGGTGCACGCCCTCGACGCGCCGTCCGTACACGAAGATCTCGAACTTGGGCCTCGGGAGGGGCAGCACGCTGATCGCCTGAGGGTCGAACTTCAGTGAGGTGTACGGCTTGCGCCGGCCCTCGGCGTCGTGCTGGAAGAAGTTGGTGCGCAGCGTCGCGCAGACGCATTCGAGGTAGGCCCGCAGGATGCGGTCCTCGTCGAGGGAGGCGACCTCGTCGAGGGAGGCCAGCACCTCCTCCCGCAGCGCGTCCGACATGTCCTCGCGGGAGGTCTCCGGCAGGCGCGGGTCGAGCCGGGCCTCGAACAGGCGCACCAGCAGGCGGGCCAGCCGCAGGTTCCCGAGCAGCGTCTTCTCGATGTAGTCCTGGGAGAAGGTGGCCCCGGCCTGGCGCAGGTACTTGGCGTAGGCGCGCAGCACCTCGGCCTGCTCCCAGGTCATGCCGGCGGCGAGCACGAGCGCGTTGAAGCCGTCGTTCTCGACCTGGTTCTTCCACAGGGCGGCGAAGGCGTCCTGGAACAGGCGCTTGAAGTCGTCGGCGGCGAGCTCCGCCGACCGGGTGTAGCGCAGCCCGAAGTCGTAGATCCAGGCGTCCTTGGTGCGCGGGTCGTTGTCGCGGTCGACCTGGTAGGGCCGCTCGTCGACGACCTCGACGCCCATGCGGGCGAGCAGCGGCAGGACGTGGGACAGGGAGATCGCCGCACCGAGGCGGTAGAGCTTGAACCGCCACTCCCCCTCGGCCGCGTCGAGCGGCTCGTAGAGATTCATGGCGATGTCGTCGGCGTCGTCCTCGCTGAGCTGTTCGAGGCGCTTGAGGTCGGCGACGGCGGCGCGGGCCGGGAAGTCGGCCTTGTAGCCCTCGGGGAAGGCGATGCTGTAGCGGCGGGTCAGGCCCGGCACGTCGGCCTCGTCGCACAGGTCGGCGATGGCGGCGGCGAGGTCGTCCTCCCAGGTGCGGGTGGCGGCGGTGACCCTGGCCTCCAGGGCGTCGACGTCGACGCCCTGGGTGGTCAGCGGCGTGCCGCGCTCGCCGCGGATGACGACGTGGAGCCGGGCCAGCGCCGACTCGCCGATCATCGCGCTGTAGTCGAGGGTGTGCCCGCCCAGGGCCTTCATCAGCAGGTCCTGGATCTGCAGGCGGACCTTGGTGGTGTAGCGGTCGCGTGGCAGGTAGATCAGGCAGGAGATGTAGCGGCCGTAGTCGTCGCGGCGCAGGAACAGCTTGACCTGCTTGCGCTCGCGCAGCCGCAGCACGCCGAGGGCGATCGGCAGCAGTTCGTCGGCGGAGATCTGGAAGAGCTCGGCGCGCGGGTAGGTCTCCAGGATCTCGATGAGGTCCTTGCCGTCGTGGCTGTCGGGCGACAACCCGGCCTTCTCCAGCACGGCGGCCAGCTTGCGGCGCAGCAGCGGCACCCGGGAGATCGACTCGTTGTAGGCGACGTGGGTGAACAGGCCGAGGAAGCGGCGCTCGCCGACCACCTCCCCCTCGGGCGAGAACAGCTTGACCCCGACGTAGTCGAGGTAGGCGGGGCGCGAGACGGTGGCCCGGCTGTTGGCCTTGGTGACGATCAGCACCTGCTTCTCACGGGCCTTGGCGCGCAGCTCCGGCGGCATCGCGGCGAAGCTGCCCGAACCCGCCCGGTCGGGGCGCAGCACACCGAGGCCGGTGCCCGGCTGGGAGGTCAGCGTGTCGTCCTCTTCGAGCCGGTATTCGCGGTAGCCGAGGAAGGTGAAGTGGCCGTCGGCCAGCCAGTGGAGCAGCTCCAGGCTGTCTTCGACCTCGCCGGGGTCGAGCGGCGGCGGGTTGACCGCGAGGTCGTCGGCGGTGGCGACGGCCAGGGCGCGCATCTTCGCCTGGTCTTCGACCGCGCCGCGCACGTCGTCGAGGACACGCAGCAGGTCGGATTCGAGGAGGCGGCGGGCGACCGGGTCGGCCTGGCGGTCGATCTCGATGTACATCCACGACTCGGCCAGGGTGAGCCCGGTGACGTCCGTCTCGTCGGGCCCGAGGAGCCGGCCGGTCATGTCGCGGCGCACCCGCATCTGGGGGTGGACGATCAGGCGGGTGCCGAGGTCGTGCCGTTCGATCTCGTTGGTGACCGAGTCGACCAGGTAGGGCATGTCGTCGGTGACGATCTGGACCACCGAGTCGCCGAGGTCGCAGCCGTGGTCGTCGGGGGCCTGGGCGAGCACCCGCACCAGCGCCCGGCCCTGGGGCCGGACCGAGGCGAGCCTGCGGTGGGCCAGCGCCGGACCGTAGACGTTGGCGGGATCGCGGTCGGCGAGGTCGTCGGGCGGGACGTTGCGGTAGAACTCCCGCAGGTATTCGAGCGTGTCGGCGTCGGCGTCGCCACACGCGGCGGCGGCCGCGCGGAGCAGGTCGTCGAGTTCCCCGGCCGGATCGAGCGGCATCGCGGTCCTCACTCCTTTGTGAGCTGGTGCGAGTTGTGTGAGGGGCCCTCACGTCAGCCGCGAAGAGGAGGGCGGTCGTGTCAGCATCGCACAGCGCTTCCCGCGAAGCGGTGATAGATCCACGACACGGGGGACGCGACCTCTGGGGCGGACGTCTACCGGTCTCCGTTGACCGACAGCATTAGGCCACCTGTTCGATGGGGCGGATTCACCCCGCTCCCGATAACAGCCGAAAACACCGCAGCCGTCAAACTCGTGGTCTGACGGTTGCGGTGTCACGTCACGCGGATTAGTTGGCTCGCTCCGATGAGGACTTCACTCCATCGAGCAGCCCGGGGAGCTCGGACATGGTCTTGAGCTCCTGCCGGCACCGCTCACACGCGTCGAGGTGGCGTTCGAAGGCCTCGACGTCGCCGTCGTCAAGCACCCCGAGGGCGTAGGCCGCCACTTCAAGGTGTGACGACTCGGACATCAGCTGGCCACTCCCCTCTCCTTCAGGACCCCGCGGAGGGAACGCAGAGCGTAGTACAGCCTCGATTTCACAGTACCCGGAGGTATCCCCAGTATCGCTGCTGCCTCGTTAACCGTACGGTCCCGTAAGTATGTCTGTTCGATAACTTCTCGGTGATCGGCGCTGAGGCCGCGCAAGGCGTCGGCGACGACGATGGCCGCCAGGGTCTTGTCGGCGTCGTCGGGCACCGCGATGCTGTCCGCCTCGGGTGGCTCCACCTCCCGAGGACGGACACCGCGGCGGCGGCGGCCGTCGATCACGATGCGGCGAGAGACGGTGAGGAGCCATGCCCAGAGCAGGCCTCTCTCCCATGTCAGTTTCGCCGCGTTACGCCAGGCACGAAGCAACGTCTCCTGAACGACGTCCTCCGCCCACTGAAGGTCGTTGCCGGTCGTCTGCCTGACCTGACGGAGCAACGGACCACCGAACTCGTTATAGAGCTCCCTGATCAGACGATCATCCCAATCAGGGCCTGTTTCGGGGTCCAGACGCTCGAACCGGCTGTCGAGTTGTCGGCGCACAGGCCACATATTTGCATCAGCCTTTGTGACCTGTACACAACTCTGACAACTCTCGTCATTTCTAACTATTCCTGAACCATCCGTACCAAGGCCGCGTACCTCCCCCCGAAAGAGAGGAGGCGCCATGCGGTTCCGGTTCGGGGAACTCGTGGTCTTCGCGGTTTTCCTGTTCGCGGCGGCCGTCGCCGTCATCGTCGTCGTGCCTCAGGAGCAGGCGACGGCGCAGCAGGGTTTCACTTCGACGCGGTGGGGCCCGTTGAGCCCCGCCGACAGGGACTTCCTCGTGAAGGTGCGCTGGGCGGGGCTCTGGGAGATCCCCGCCGGCCGCTGGGCGCAGGAGCGCTCGACCAACGAGAAGGTCAAGATCGCGGGCAACCACCTGATGGTCGACCACGCCAAGCTCGACGAGGCGGTCCGCGCGGAGGCCTCCGCACTGGGCGTGCCGCTCCCGAACGAACCCAACCCCGACCAGCAGCGCTGGCTGGGTGAGATGTCGAACGCGACCGGCGCCCAGTTCGACCAGATCTTCGCCGACCGGCTGCGGGCCGCGCACGGCAAGGTCTTCGCCACGGTCGCCGCGATCCGCGCGGGGACGCGTAACGAGAGGATCCGCGCCTTCGCCGCGGAGGCCAACGTGGTCGTCATGAAGCACATGCGTGTGCTTGAGGAGACCGGCCTGGTGGACTACTCCGCGCTCCCGGTCCCGCCGGTCTAACCAGGAGGAACAGAAGAACATGCGTAAACGCGCCCTCGCCATGGCGGGAGCTCTGCTGGCCGGGTCCCTGATCCTGCCGAGCTTCCCCACGCCGGCCTTCGCGGCCTGCGACCCACGCATCGGCGGCGCCGAGTGCGACGCACTCGGCCCGGCCCTGAGCGACTTCGTCGACATCCGCCGCGTCGGCCGCGCCAACGGCGTCGTCGCAGGTGGCGGCTCGTTCACCTCGCAGTGTGGCCGCAACGAGAGAGGGCATCGCAACTCCGACAACCACATCGTCGCGCCGGGTGTGACGAACGGCGCGCACCACGTCCACGACTACGTGGGCAACGTCACCACCAACGGGTTCTCCACCGACCAGTCGCTGGCCGCGGGCGGCACGACCTGCCGCAACGGCGACCGGTCCGCCTACTTCTGGCCCATCCTCCGCCTCCGGCCGGACCTGAGGCTGCAGGGCCAGAACAACAACCAGGACAACCAGCGGCAGCAACAGCAGCAGGACCCCAATCAGCAGCAACAGCAGGACCCGAACCAGCAGCAGCAGGATCCCAACCAGCAGCAGGACCCGAACCAGCAGCAACAGGACCCCTCCGCCCAGCCTCAGCAGCAACAGCAGGGCGACCAGGCCGCTCCCAACGATCAAGCCGTCAATGACCAGGCTGCGCAGCAAGGCGACCAGCCCGTCAATGACCAGGCGGGGAACACCGGCCAGGCCGACCAGGGTCAGCAGCCCGCAGCGAACGCCGGCAACGGCGCGGCGCAGGCGCAGACCTTCAGCAGGCAGCAGCCCCAGCCGCAGAACCAGAGCCGCTTCGGCAACCGCGGCGACAACGGAGGAAACAACAACGGCGGGAACAACGGCGGCCAGCAGCCCCAGCCCGGCCAGACCGGCCAGCCCCCGCGCCCCGGCCAGGACGGTTCGGAGATCGGCGGCTTCGCGGACGGCAACGTCGGCCAGATCCTGACCCCCCGTGCGGTCCAGCTCCAGTTCCGCGGCAACCGGTTCAGCCGGGTCGTCGCGATGCCCCGCTTCCTGCGCGTGATCACCGGTGACGCCAAGGCGGCCACCAACGGCCCCGCCAACGCGCGGGCGCAGTGGACCTGCTCCGGCTTCCAGAACCGGGCCACCGACAAGTATCCGATCTGTCCGAGAGGCAGCCTCGTGATGCGCATCCTGGACTTCCCGAGTTGCTGGGACGGTCAGAACACCGACAGCGCCAACCACCGGACGCACATCGTGTTCCCCGACCAGAGCGGCCGCTGCCCCCAGGGCACCCGGGCCGTCCCCCAGCTCCGCATGACCCTGGCCTACGCGGTTCCGCAGGGCGCCAGCTTCGCCGTGGACGCGTTCCCGGAGCAGAAGCACAGCCCGATCACCGACCACGCCGACTTCCACAACGTCATGCCCAACAACCTCATGAACTTCATGGTGCAGTGCATCAACCGTAATCGCCGCTGCTGACGGGCGGCCCCAGAGCCCTCGGTATCCCCCCTGACCGGAGGAATCAGTGTCAAAAAGGCGGGCTCATCGGCGATCCGAACGTTTCGATCTCCAGAAACGAGGCGTTCGGATCGTCCTGGGCTCTCTCGCGTTCACCATCATGGCCGGATCCCTGCTCGGCGCCCGTCTGGGCCTGAGCACGCAGGTCCTGCTGATGGCGCAGGAGTTCCTCACGTTCTACGCGGGCGTCTTCTCGCTCGTGGCGCTCACCGCGACCGTCGGACTCGGGCTGCTCACGTCCGAGCGCATGATCCTGCCGATCAGGTGGCGTGTCCGGGCACAACTCGTGCACCGGGGCGCCGCCCTGATCGGGGTCGGCTTCCTGGTCGTCCACATCGGCATGAAGATCGCGGCGGGGCTGGTGCCGTCGTACGGGTCGGTGATTCCCACCACCAACCTGGCGGTCGGGGCCGGCGCCGTGGCGTCGGACCTGTTCATCGTGATCGTCGCCACCGGGGTGATGCGCGGCCGGTTCGCCATGGCCGTCCACCCCTGGATCTGGCGTGGCCTGCACGACCTGGCCTATCTGGCCTGGCCCGTCTCGATCCTGCACGGCCTGGCGGCCGGACGTGCCCCCGCGCCCTGGGTGGCGTGGAGCTACATCCTCTGCATCGTCGCCGTCGGCACCGCCCTCATGATCCGCGCGATCGTCTCGCTCCGGCCGAAGACGACCATGCGGGACGAGATGGAGGAGCTGCCGATGCCGCAGGAGGACGCCAAGCGGAAGACGACCAGGCTGGCCGAGCGCGAGCAGGCCGCCCAGCCCCAGAAGCTAAGGAGGGTTGTCTAAGACATGATTCCCTACCGCGTCTCCAAGATCCGCAGGCTCGGTCCGGCCCGGCTCACCGCCGGCCTCGACGAGCACCGCCGGATGGACCTCGACACTCACTACGAGATCCACGGCAAACTCGACGGCCAATCCGTCGACTCACTGATCTCGCTGGCGGAAGAGGTCGACCTGCGGGGACGCGGTGGGGCGGCCTTCCCGTTCGCGCGCAAGCTCAGGGCCGTCCAGGCCAACGCGCGCAACTCCGACACCGTCGTGCTGGTCAACGCCGCCGAAGGCGAGCCGGCCAGCATGAAGGACAAGATGCTGCTCACCCGCAAGCCGCACCTCGTGCTGGAGGGCGCGCTGCTGGCGGCCAGTGCGCTGGACGCCAAGGAGGTGGTCATCGCCACCCCCGCGGGTGAGCTGGCGGAGGGCTCGATGCGCGCGGCCGTGGCCGAGCGCGGGCTCATCGGGTACGTCCGGGTGGCCGGCATCCAGGAGCGGTTCATCTCGGGCGAGGGCGGGTCCCTCGTCCGGGCGGTGAACGGCGAGCTGGGCCAGCCGTCCGGGCGGAAGGTCCGGACCAGCGACGCCGGGGTGCGCGGACTGCCCACCCTGTTGTCGAACACCGAGACGTTCGCCCAGCTCGCGCTGCTGGCCGAGCTGGGCCCGGAGGAGTACGGCTCCGTCGGCACCGTGCAGGAGCCCGGCACGACCCTGCTCAGCGTGAGCGGGTCGGTGAAGGCGCCCTCGGTCGTGGAGGTCACGCCCGGGGTGCCGCTGGCCCAGGTGCTCGACATGTGCGAGGCGGACGTCGGCGACGGCGTGCTCATCGGCGGCTACCACGGCAAGTGGCTCAGCGCGGCCGACGCCTACGGCGCGATCGTGTCGCGCCGGGGCATGCAGCAGGCGGGCGGTGAGCTCGGCGCGGGCATCATCGTGCCGCTGGGCCCGGACACGTGTCCCCTCGGGGAGACGGTCCGGGTCGCCGCCTATCTCGCCCAGCAGTCGTCGGGGCAGTGCGGCCCGTGCCGCATCGGCCTGCCGGCGCTCGCGCGGGCCCTGTCGGAGCTCACCATGGGCGACCCGCAGGCCCACGACCTGGTGAAATCGGCCGCCACGGCGGTGAAGGGCCGGGGCGCGTGCTTCCACCCCGACGGGACGACCCGGTTCGTGCTCTCGGCGCTGGAGGCCTTCGCCGAGGACGTCGACGAGCACATCATCAACGGCTCGTGCGGCCGGGGCGTGCAGAACACCCTGCCGATGCCGATCACCGAGGCCAGCGACGTGCGGCTGGTGGTCGACTGGACCCGCTGCCAGGGCCACGGACTGTGCGCCCACCTCATGCCCGACCTGGTGAAACTCGACCACCACGGCTTCCCGGTGTTCATGGACGCGCCGGTTCCGGCATGGGCCAAGAGCGAGGCGCAGCGGGCGGTCGAGATGTGCCCGGCGCTGGCTCTCCGAGTCGACTCCCGCAAGTAATCGTTTTGTTATCCAAGCGGTCGTCTCACGAGGTAGTACCAACCCTCGGGGAGTGATTTGCAGTGGATCGTCGTGAATTCCTGTCCGCGGCGGCGCTCGCGCCGTTCGCGGGCGGGGCGCCCGACTGGCGCGCGCTGGACCGGACGTTGAAGGGCCGTCTCGTACGGCCCGGCGACCCCTCCTACGCCACCGCCAAACGGGTCTTCAACGTGGCCTTCGACAACGCGGCCCCCCGGGCCGTCGCCTACTGCGCCACCGCCGCCGACGTGGCGGCCTGCGTCGGGTTCGCCCGCCGCAACGGCCTGGTGGTGCATCCGAGATCCGGGGGCCATTCCTACGCCGGCTGGTCGACCGGCTCAGGCCTGATCGTGGACGTCTCCCAGCTCAGAGCCGTGAAGCTCACCGGCGGCCTGGCGACGGTCGGGTCGGGGGCCAAGCTCATCGACGTCTACTCCCAGTTGGGGAAGAGCGGCGTCAGCATCCCCGCGGGCTCGTGCCCGACGGTCGGGGTGGCCGGCCTGACGCTGGGCGGCGGGATCGGGGTCGTCGCCCGCCGCCACGGGCTGACGATCGACGTGCTGAAGGCCGTGTCGCTGGTCACCGCCGACGGAAGGCTGATCACGGCCTCGGCGAACAACCACCCGGACCTGTTCTGGGCGCTGCGGGGAGGCGGCGGCGGCAACTTCGGCATCGCCACCTCGTTCACGTACCAGACCCACCCCGTCCAGGACGTCACCGTGTTCACGATGCGGTGGCCGTGGTCGCAGGCGTTCGCGGTGGTGAAGAAGTGGCAGAAATGGGCGCCCGCGGCGCCCGACGCGCTCTGGTCGAATCTGCACCTCTCCCAGGACCCGGGGCGATCCGTTTCCGTCACCGGGCTTTATTTGGGCTCCAGATCGCGTTGTGAGGCCCTCTTGACGGGTTTCCCGGCGTCGACACGGACGGTCAAGTCGATGGGTTATCTCCAGGCGATGTATTTCATGGCCGGGTGCTCGACTCTGGAGGCCTGCCACACGGGGCCGCGCGACCGGTTCAGCGCCAGTTCCCATTTCGCGTACACGGAGATGAGCGACGCGACCATCAGGGCGCTCATCGCCCAAGTGGGCCGGGCCGGGCGGCACACCGTCCTGATCGACGCGCTGGGCGGGGCGGTCGGCCGGGTGGCCCCCGGCGCGACCGCGTTCCCGCACCGGAAGGCGTTGTTCAGCCTCCAGTACTACGCCCACTTCGACGGCGCAAGCGCCTGGGTCCGCTCGGCCCGCGATTCGATGACGCCGCGGCTCGGGCGGCACGCCTACGTTAACTATCCCGATATAGCCCTGAAGGACTACAAGGATCAGTACTACGGCCCCAACGCCGCCCGGCTGGCGGCCGTGAAGAAGGTCTACGACCCGACCGGCTTCTTCAGGCACCCGCAAGGGGTCTGAAGAACGCCAGCACCTCGGGGTTGGCCATCGCGTCGGGGTTGGCGGCCTGCTCGACCGGCACACCCTGGAGGATCTTCCGCACCGGCACTTCGAGCTTCTTGCCCGACAGGGTGCGCGGGATCCCCGGCACGGCCGCGATCTCGTCGGGCACGTGGCGCGGCGACAACTCGGTGCGCAGGGCCGTCTTCAGCTCCTTGACGAGGGTCTCGTCGAGGTCGCGTCCGTCGGCGAGGGCGATGTAGAGCAGCAGGCGGCCCTCCTGGCCGAGCCGGCCGGTGTCGATGACGAGGCTGTCGGCGACGGCGTCGAAGCGCTCGACCACGCGGTAGAACTCGCTGGTGCCCATCCGCACCCCGCCCCGGTTGAGGGTCGAGTCGGAGCGGCCGTAGATGACGCTGCCGCCGTCGGGCAGGATCTTGATCCAGTCGCCGTGCCGCCAGACGCCGGGATACTCCTCGAAGTACGACTCCCGGTAGCGGCGGCCGTCGGGGTCGTTCCAGAACATGACCGGCATCGAGGGCATCGGCGCGGTGATGACGAGCTCGCCCACCTCGTCGGTGACGGGGTGCCCCGACGGGTCGAACGCCTCGACCCGCGCGCCCAGCGAACGGCACGGGATGACACCCGCGCGGACCGGCAGCGTCCTGACCGCGCCGACGAAGCCGGTGCAGACGTCGGTGCCGCCGGAGAACGAGCCGAGCTGGACGTCGTCCGACACGTCGGCGTAGATCCAGGCGAAGCCCTCGGGCGGGAGGGGTGAGCCGGTCGAGCCCACGCCCTTCAGCGCCCCGAGCCCGGCGGGCTTCAGGCCGGCCTTCATCGAGGCGACGATGTAGGGGGCGCCGGTGCCGAAGTAGGTCACGCCCTCTTCGGCGACGAGGTCCCAGAGGGCGCCGGTCGAGGGGTGGGCGGCCGAGCCGTCGTACAGGACGACCGTCGCGCCGACCAGCAGGCCGCCGATGAGGTAGTTCCACATCATCCAGCCGGTGGTGGTGTACCAGAAGAACCGGTCGCCCTCGCCGAGGTCCTGGTGGAAGGTGAGCGACTTCAGGTGTTCCACGACGATGCCGCCGTGGCCGTGGACGATCGGCTTGGGCAGCCCGGTCGTGCCGGAGGAGTAGAGCACCCAGAGCGGGTGGTCGAAGGGCACCCGGTCGAAGGCCAGGTCGCCGGGCCGGGTGAAGGAGTCCCACTCGGCGACCCGGACGGTCGCGTTGAGCGAGGGCAGCCGCGAGGCGATGTCGGCGACCACGTCGGTCCGGTCGAAGTATCTGCCGTTGTAGGTGTAGCCGTCGACCGCGATCAGGACCTTCGGCTCGATCTGGGTGAACCGGTCGATGATCGCCGGCGCCCCGAAGTCGGGCGAGCACGACGACCAGATCGCCCCCAGCGACGCGGTGGCCAGGAACACGATCAGCGCCTCGGGGATGTTCGGCAGGTATCCGGCGACCCGGTCGCCCGTCCCCACCCCGAGCCGGATGAGCCCGGCCCGCGCTTTCGCGACTTCGTCGCGCAACTCCCCGAGTGTGTACGTCCGCCGCTCGCCCGTTTCATCCCGAAATATAACCGCAAGGCGGTCTGGCGGGCCTTTCAGCGCGTTTTCCGCGTAATTAATGGCACTACCGGCAAACCACCGCGTTTGGGGCATATTTCCGGAAATGACCGGGCCATTCGCGCGGTCCCCCACGACGCCGAAGTAATCCCAGACGGCGGTCCAGAAAGCGGCGGGTTCCTCCACCGACCACGACCACAACCCGTCGTAGGGGCCGGGCCGGCCGACCGCCTCCTGGAAACGGGTGATCCGGGCATCCCGGATGACCTCGGCCGATGGGGCCCAGAGCACGTCGCCTTCACTCACCATGGCCCCATCCTGCTGCGAGGTCAGGGGGATGTCACTGTCGGCCCCCCACATAACGGTCGGTCAGCCGGGCCACCGCGGCGACCACCTCGGAGGCGTTCGACAGGTCGGGCAGCACGATGTCGGCCCCCGCCTCGGCGAGCTCGGCGGCCGTCGACCGGCCCGACGCGACCGCGATCATCGCCGCCCCGGCGATCCGGGCGGCCTGCACGTCACGGGTCGAGTCGCCGATCAGCACGGCCTCGAAGGGGGCGCGGTACTTCTCCTTCGCCCGCCCCTGGGCGACCTGGAGGAGGCTGGCCTTCGGGTAGACCTCCTCGCCGTAGCCGCCGATCTCGAAGTCGACGTACTTGTTCAGGCCGAAGGCCATCAGCTTGTGGACGGCGTTCGACTTGATCGTCCCGGTCAGCACCGACTGGACCGTGCCGTCGAGGCGCGAGACGGCGTGCAGGGCGTCTTTCGCGCCGGGCATCGCCCGGCCCTCCTTGGCCAGCCGCTTGCGCCGGTCGCCGAACGACCGGGCCAGGGCCTCGATGAACCTCGGCAGGTGGTTGTCGTCGACCGCGATGCCGTTGATCGCCAGGGTCTCGAAGATGATCTCCGAGTCGGGCCGTCCCATCGCGGGCGCCAGCTTCACGAGCGGACGCCCGGTGACCGCGCGGAACGCCTCGGCGTAGGCGTCCCGGGTGACGATCGTGACGTCGACCAGGGTCAGGTCGATGTTCCAGAGGACGAGTCGGCGGTCGATGGTTGCCTCCGGGCGTCGTGAATCTGCCTCATAAAAAGGGACTTCGCCCAGGGTAAGGCCCTCTGCCCCGTATCGGGTCAGATCAGATCCATTGCGTCTGAGAGCGAGTCGACGACCGGGAAGCCCAGCGCGGCGAGTTCGGCGCGGCTGGTCATGCCGCCGGTGTAGAGGACGGCGCGGGCGCCGACGTGCTGCGCCGCGACGCCGTCGTCGACGCTGTCGCCGATCACCACGACCGTGGCCGGGTCGAGGTCGAGGGCCCTGACGTGGGCCTCCATGTGGTCGGCCTTGTGGTCGGCGCGGCCCGACGGGCGCAGGCCGTCGACCCGGGTGAAGTGGTGGTCGATGCCGAACTCGGCGATCTTGGGCACCAGCCGTTCGTGCTGCCACATCGACAACAGCGACTGGCTGCGGCCCGAGTCGCCCCAGGCGGTGAGGCTGGCCACCGCGCCCTCGGCCAGCAGGCAGGCCTCCATGAGCTGGTGGTAGTGGTCGTGGAAGCCCTTGTCGAGCAGCTCCCACTCGCCCTCTTCGAGGGCGCGGCCGATGATGCGCTCGTAGGCGACCCAGATCGGGCGGCAGTAGACGCTGCGGAACCCGTCGAGGTCGATGGGGGCGAGCCCGTAGGGGCGGAAGATCTCGTTGGTGGCGCTCACGACGGCGTCGGAGTCGTGAAAGAGGGTGCCGTTCCAGTCCCAGACGATGTGTGTCATAAGAGCCTCAGATTATCCAAGGACGTCGGGGATCTCCTGGGTGGCGTACCAGAGCAGTTCATGGGCCTCGGCGCCGTCGACGGTGAACTGGGCGTCGTCGTCGCCGGCGTCGGCCGCCTTCAGCGCCAGCGCGGCGGCCTCGACGTCGGGCACCGCCGACTCCTCGTCGACGTGGGCGGCCTGGATCAGCCGCATCGGGACCGGCGCGCCGAGCCTGACCCGGCCGCGCTCGGCGACGTCGGGGCTGACCTGGACGTCGGCGTCGGGCACGTCGGCCGCGATCACCACCCGGCGGGCGGGGGCGGTCACGCCGTCGGCCAGGTCGGCCGCGATCATCCGCAACGACGCGCGGGCCGCCTCCGTGAGGGCCACGTATTCGAGCTCCTCGGTGTCGCCGGAGACGTACCACTCCACGAGTGCGGGCGTCACGGCGAACCCGGTCAGCGGCGCGGGGCCCAGCTCACCCGCGGCGGCCGTGCGGGCCAGCGCGGAGAGCGTGCACGGAAGGTAGACACGCATGCGACGAGTGTGCCAGGAAGTCACGGAAGGGCGCGCAGCGGCACCTTCAGCAGCGTCTCCAGTTCGGCGATGGTCGAGTCGGCGTGGGTGTGCAGGATGCCGGTGAAGCCCAGTTCCCGGGCGGCGACGATGTTGCCCTCGATGTCGTCGATGAAGACGCACTCCGTCGGTTCGAGCCCGACCAGGCCGACGGCGTGGGCGAAGATGCGCGGCTCGGGCTTGCGCATGCCGACCTCGCCCGAGATGACGACGGCGTCGAACGCCTCGTCCCAGCCGGTGCGGTCGTACTCGTTGCCCCACGAGTTCGACACCAGGCAGGTCTTGTATCCGGCCTCGCGGGCCCGGCGGAGCATCACGAACATCGCCTCGACCGGCAGGAAGCCGGCGAACATGCGGGTCAGCAGCCCCTCGGCGACCGGCGGGACCCCGTCGAGCGTGCGCAGCTCGGCGGCCAGGCCCATCTCGAAGGCCAGCGCGGTGATCTCGCCGCGCTCCAGCGTGTGGATCGGGTTCTCGGCGCCGCCGCCGTACGCCGCCGTGATGAGGCCGCGCATGACGTCGCGGTAGTGGTCGGCGTCGATGTTGTCGCCGACCAGCCACGTGTTGATGGACTCGGCCATGCTCGTGGTGAGCACTCCGGCCCAGTCGATTAGCACTCCTTTGACCGTCATGTGGTCAAAGGGTAGTCATTTCGTGGCACTGCTGATCCGCCGGGCCACCGCCCGGTGCTCGCTGGTCTTCATGAGCTTCACGGCCTCGGCCGGGGTGGGGAAGGTGCGCGGGCTGTCGAGGCGGAACTCCCGCTTGAGGTGCAGGATGCGCCCGACCGATTGGTTCAGCCGGGTCGCGCTGATGCGGCCCGACTCCACCGCCGCCAGGACGGCGTCGCGGGCCGCGTCGAAGTCGGGCGGCATGAGCAGGATGTCGGCCCCGGCCAGGATCGCCCGGACGGCCACCTCGCCGTCGCCGTACTTCTTGCGGACGCCGTCCATGTTCAGCGCGTCGGTGAACACCACGCCGTCGAAGCCGAGTTCGCCGCGCAGCACCCCGGTGAGGATCTTCTTCGACAACGTGGCCGGGTCGCCCGACGGGTCGAGCGCGGGCATCACGATGTGGGCGCTCATGACGGCGTCGACGTCGTTGGCGATGGCCTCCTTGAAGGGCGGCGCGTCGAGCTTCTCCCACTCCTCGCGGGTGTGGTCGATGACCGGCAGCGAGGTGTGGCTGTCGACGTTGGTGTCGCCGTGGCCCGGGAAGTGCTTCACCGTCGCGGCGACCCCGCCGTCGCGGAAGCCCTGCACGGCCGCGCCGACCATGTCGGCGACCTCCTCCGGATCGTTCCCGTAGGCGCGGGGCCCGATGACCGGGTTGTTCGGGTTGACGTTCACGTCGGCGACCGGCGCGAAGTCGAGCGAGATGCCGAGCGCGTTGAGCTCCTCGGCGGTGACCCGGGCCGCGTCGCGGGCGTTGCGCAGGTCGCCGGTCTGGCCGATCACCGAGGCGCCGGGGATCTCGGTGACGATGCCCTTGAGCCGGGAGACGATGCCGTTCTCCTGGTCGACGCCGATCAGCAGCGGCACCTTCCTGGCCGCCGCGCGGAGCCCGGCGGTGAACGTGGCGACCTGCCGGGCGCTCTCGATGTTGCCCGTGCCGGGGAACAGGATCACGCCGCCCAGGTGGTATTTCTGGATCACCTCGGCCGGGCTGCCGACGCCGTAGCGGGCCAGGTTCTCCTGGTGGGCCGCCCGGGCCGACGAGCCGTAGAGCACCGGCATGAGGAGCTGGCCGACCTTCTCCTCGACCGTCAGCTCGGCGGTCGGATCTCCGGTCGGAGACGGCGACGGGCTGGGTTCAGGGGGCGGGGCGACGACCGCGGTCGTCGGGGAACTGGGGAGAGCGGTGCGTGGCGGGGTGCTCGAACACCCCGCCACCACGACGAGCAGACCGGCGCCGAGCAGCGCCCTGTGGAGGGACACGCCAGACACCGTAGCGGCTAGAGCCCCAGATCATCGAGGCCGGTCAGGCAGGCGCGGGCCGCCTCCTTCGCCTCGGACGCGCCCGGTGCGGCTCGGGCGGCGTCGGCCGCCGCGCGGCACTGGTCAAGGGTGTGCCGGGCCAGCGACGCGCGCACCCACGGCAGCGCCGGGGCGCCCATCGACAACGACGTGACCCCCATGCCGACCAGCACACAGGCCAGCGCCGGATCGGCGCCGGCCTCGCCGCACACACCGCAGCTCCGGCCGGCCGCGCCCGCCGCCTCGGCGGCCATCGCGATCAGGTCGAGCACCGCCGGGTGCCAGGGGTCCTGGAGGTCGGAGACGCCAGCGACCTGGCGGTCGGCGGCCATGGCGTACTGGGTGAGGTCGTTGGTGCCGATCGAGAAGAAGTCGACCACCCGGGCCAGGTCGCGGGCGCGCAGCGCGGCAGACGGCACCTCGATCATGATGCCTGCGGTCTCCAGCCCGGCCGCGTGGCAGGCGTCGGCGAACCAGGCCGCCTCGGCGACGGTCGCCACCATCGGGGCCATGACACAGGGGATCGCCTCGGTGCCCTCGGCGGCGCGGGCCAGCGCGCCGAGCTGGGCGGCCATCATGTCGGGGTAACGGCGGAACATGCGCAGGCCGCGTTCGCCGAGGGCCGGGTTGGGCTCCTCGCCGGGCGGCGGTAGGAACGCGAGCGGCTTGTCGGCGCCCGCGTCGAGAGTGCGGACCACGACCTTGCCGCCGGGGAACGCCTCGAAGACGGCCCGGTAGGCGGCCTGCTGCTCCTCTTCTGAGGGGGCGTCGGCGCGGTCGAGGAAGAGGAACTCGGTGCGGTAGAGGCCGACGCCCTCGGCGCCGTTGGCCAGCGCCGCTTCGAGGTCTTTCGGGCCGCCGACGTTGGCGAGCAGCGGAACGGGGTGCCCGTCGGCGGTGGCGCCGGGCCCGGTCGTGCCCGACAGCGCCTCGGCGCGGGCCCGCGCGGTCGCGACGGCCGCCTGCGCGGCGGCGGGCTCCGGCTCGATGACGACCTCACCGGTCGCGCCGTCGACCAGCAGCGGCGTGCCCTGCACGAGCGCGGTCGCGCCCGCGCAGCCGACCACGGCCGGCACGCCCATCGCGCGGGCCAGGATCGCGGTGTGACTGGTCGGCCCGCCGTCTTCGGTGACGAAGGCGGCGACCAGGTTCCGGTCGAGCAGCGCGGTGTCGGCGGGGGCCAGGTCGCGGGCCACCAGGATGTACGGCTCCGCCGCGTCGACCGGCACCCCGGGCATCGGCGCCCCGGTCAGCCGGGCGATGGCGCGGTCGCGGATGTCGTCGAGGTCGGCGACGCGCTCCCCCAGGTATCCCCCGGCGGCGGCCAGCAGGTCGCGGTAGGCGCCGAAGGCCTCGTACACGGCCCTCTCACCGGAGAGCCCCGCGTCGACCAGTTCGTCGACGCCGTCGGCCAGGCCGGGGTCGCGGGCCATCATCGCCTGGGCCGACAACACCTCGGCGGCCTCTCCCCCGGCGCGCTCGCCGCGGGCCTCCAGGTCGGCGGCCACCTCTTCGAGCGCGGCCTGCACGCGGGCCTTCTCGGCCGCGGCGTCGCCGTCGTGGCCGGCGCCCTTGGGGGGCTCGGGGATCGAGCCGACGAGCAGGTGGGCGGCGGCGTAGCCGGTGCCGGGGCTGACCCCGGAGCCCTTGAGCGTGGTGGCCATCAGGGCGCTCCGGCGATCGCGGCGAGTTCGTCGAGCAGTTCGTCGGCGCCCTCGCCTTCGGTGCTGATGGTGATGGCGTCGCCCTTCTTCACGTCGAGGGCCAGCACCGACAGGATGCTCTTGGCGTTGACCGGCGCGCCGTCGCCCTTGGCGAGGGTCACGGTGGCCGGCGATCTGGTCGCGGTCTGCACGAACGTGGCGGCCGGACGGGCGTGCAGGCCCACCTCCGCCTCGACGATGAGCCTTCGTTGCGGCACGCTGCCTCCTTCGGGTCCGGCGGTCCGGACCACTCATCCAAACACCCGGTTCGGGGTCAGTGCCAGTCGAAGAGAGGATCGCCCGCTTCGACCGGTCCGCTCGCCACGCCGGAGACGCTCTCCGGCCCGGCGTCCAGGGCGATCACCGGGCAGACCGGCGAATACCCCTCCTCGTCGACGGCATGCGGATGCCAGGCGACGACCGGTTGCCCGGCTGTGACGAGGTCGCCTTCGACTGCCAGCAACTCGAAGCCGACACCACGCAGTTTCACGGTGTCGACCCCGAGATGGGTCAGCACGCCCCGGCCGTCGTCGCCGACGACGATGTAGGCGTGCGGGTGCAGCTTGACCAGCCGCCCGGCGATCGGCGCGACCGCGATTTGCGGCCCCCGCGCCGGGTCGACGGCCGCCCCCGGGCCCACCATGGCCTGTGAGAACACGGGGTCGGGCACGACCGGAAGCCCGACCGCGCGGCCGTTCACCGGAGAGAGGACGGTCGTCAAGCGGAGTCCAGCAGGTCGTCGATGTCGCTGGCGATCGTGTCGGCCTCCGGCCCGACGACGACCTGCACGACGTTCCCGGTGACCATCACGCCGTGGGCGCCCGCCCTCTTGAGGACGTCATGGTCGACCTTGGAGGCGTCCCGGACCTCGGTCCGGAGCCGGGTGATGCAGGGCTCCACCTCGATGATGTTGGCCCGCCCGCCCAGTGCCGCGACGATCTTTGCCGCATCCGCCATGACGCCTCCCTCTGGATCTCTGGCCGGAACCCTACTCGTCGGTCTGGGTGACCTTGTTCAGGCCGCGGGGCGCGTCGGGGTCGTACCCGAGCCTGCGCGCCAGCGCCTCGGTGAGAAGCTGGCCGGGCACGATCAGCCCCAGCGGCGCCACCCATTCGGGCAGGTCAGGGCCGTTGAGCGAGGCGGTGGAGGCGCTCGCGAGCGCGTGGCCGCCGCCGACGCCGTAGGCCGCCGCGCCCGCGCCGGTCACCCGCTCGGCCAGCGCGATCGTGCCCGGCAGGGTCGGCCCCTCGCCGGCGGCGACCAGGATCGCCGGCGTGTCGGCGTCGACGACCGCGATCGGCCCGTGCAGCAGGTCGGCGTAGGACAGGCCCATGGCGTGCAGGTAGCAGGCCTCCTTGAGCTTCAGCGCCAGTTCGAGCGCGGTCGAGAAGGCCAGCCCGCGCCCCGACACGACCACGCCCGGCTTGTCGGCCAGCCCCTCGACCAGGGCGTCGAGGTCGCCCGGGTCCTCGATGAGCTTCTGGACGGCGTCGGGCGCCTTCTTCAGATCGTCTTTGTGCACGTCGGCGCCGAGGCCCAGCGCCAGCACCGCCATGGCCGCGAGCTGGGTCGTGTACGTCTTGGTCGCCGGCACCGCCTTCTCCTCACCGGCGACCGTGCACAGGGCGAGGTCGGCCGCCTGGGCCAGCGGGCTCTGCTCGCCGCCGTTGGTGATGGCCACGGTCCTGGCGCCGCAGTCGCGGGCCCAGTCGAGCGTCTCGACGATCTCCTCGGTCCGCCCCGACTGCGAGACGGCCACGGCGAGCACGCCGTCGAGGTCGAGCTTCCGGCGGTAGGTTGTGGCGATCGACGGCGCGGCCAGCGCCGCGAGGCGCCCGGCGTGCGACTCGATCAGATAACGGCCGTAGACGGCGGCGTTGTCCGAGGTGCCGCGGGCGATGAACAGCAGGTGGCGGGTCTGTCCGGCGAGAGAGGTGACTTCGGGGATTCGGGGGAGCAGGGCGTCCAGCGTGGCGCGCAGGGCGGCCGGCTGTTCGGCGATCTCACTGCGCATCTTCGTCGTCGTCACGTGCCCATCCTGTAATCGGTCCGTACGTTGACAGACATTTCGGCGGTGTGGTCTAGTCCGGACTAGACCAGTACGAACCATAACAAAGCGAAGAGGGGAGGCGACAGTGGCCGGCATCGACGCCCGGGGGACCGGCGCCACGATCGACCCCGACAGCCCAGTCCCGAAGTACTTCCAGCTCCGCGAGATCATCCTCGACCTCATCGAGAGCAACGAGTTGCCCATCGGCGCGGCGATCCCGTCGGAACGGGAGCTCTGCCAGCGCTTCGGCCTCTCCCGCATGACGGTACGCCAAGCGGTGGATCACCTGGTCAGTGAGGGCAGGCTGCATCGTGTACCGGGGAAGGGCACCTTCGTCGCCCGCCCGAAGATCGAGCTGGCCCTCCAGCTCACCTCGTTCAGCGACGACATGCGCGCCCGCGGCCTGGAGCCCGGCAGCCGCGACCTCGACCGGCGGGTGGTCCGGGCCAGCGCCCACCTGGCCCGGGAACTCGGCATCGCCCCCGGTGACGAAGTTCACTTCATCGAACGCCTCCGCACCGCCGACGGCGAGCCCCTGGCGATCGAACGTGCCCACATCCCGCTGGCCCTCGCCCCCGACCTGGAGAGCTACGACCTTTCCGGCCGATCCCTGTACGCGCTCCTGGAGTCCCGATACGGTCTGATCCTCGACGCCGGGGAACTCACCATCGACGGCGGAATCGCCGACCCGAGCGACGCCGACCTGCTGAAACTCCCGCGCGGCGGAGCCGTCCTGCTGCTCTCGCGCCGGTCCTACGCCGGTGGTGTCTGCGCCGAGCTGGGCGTGTCGACCTACCGGGCCGACCGCTACCAGCTCCGTACACTCCTGGAGCCACGGCGGGCCTAGAGACCCGGGAGGAACGATGGCCGCCACGATGACCGTGTTGTCGCGGATCGGGCGCTCCCTCATGCTCCCGATCGCGGCCCTGCCCGCCGCGGCGATCCTGCTCCGGGTCGGCCAGGACGATCTGCTCGGCCGCACCACGAACGAGACCCTCGACAAGGTCGCCCGGATCGTCGGCGGAGCGGGCGGCGCGCTGTTCGACGCCCTGCCCCTGCTGTTCGCGATCGGGGTGGCCGTCGGCTTCGCCCGGAAGTCCGATGGCTCGACCGCCCTGGCCGCCGTGGTGGGCTACCTGGTCTGGGACCGGGTCACCCATCTGATGTTCTTCGACTCCTCCCTGCGCCCCCGCGTCGCCCAGACCGTGGTGACCGGAGGAACCCCCGCCGAGACCCTCAACCTGGCCGCCGCCAACCCGACCGGAGTGCTCGGCGGCATCCTGATGGGCCTGGTGGCCGGTCTGCTCTGGCAGCGCTACCACCGGATCAAGCTGCCGCCGTGGCTGGCCTTCTTCGGCGGACGCCGCTTCGTCCCCATCCTGACCGCCCTGGCCGGGCTGCTGCTGGGCGTGCTGTTCGGCCTGGTCTGGCCGCCGATCGGACAGGCGCTGTCGTCGTTCGGCGACTGGCTGGCGACCCACTCGACGCTCGGGGCCGGCATCTACGGGGTGGTGAACCGGGCCCTGATCCCGCTGGGCATGCACCACTTCGTGAACTCGATCGTGTGGTTCACCGTGCCCGAGTGCACCGTCGCCGGCGTCCACACGGCAGGCGACCTGAACTGCTACTTCGCCGGCCAGGACGGCGCGGGGGCGTTCATGGCGGGCTTCTTCCCCGTGATGATGTTCGGCCTCCCGGCGGCGGCCATCGCCATCTGGCGCGCCGCTCCCCCGCACCGGCGCAACGCGGTCGGCTCCATCATGATCTCCGCCGCCCTGGTGTCGTTCGTGACGGGCATCACCGAACCGATCGAGTTCGCTTTCATCTTCGTGGCGCCGATCCTGTTCGTGGTGCACGCCCTCCTCACGGGGTTGTCGATGGCCCTGGTGGCGGGGCTGGGCGGGCGGCTGGGCTTCGGCTTCTCGGGCGGCGCGATCGACGCGGCCCTCAACGCGACCAAGGACAACACCCACGGCTTCGCGCTCATCATGGCCATCGGGGCCGTCTACTTCGTCGTCTACTACGCGGTCTTCACGTTCCTGATCAGACGCCTGAACATCATGACCCCGGGCCGGGACCCCGAGTCGGACCTCGACGCCACGGCCTGAGCCCGGCTTCCGGACTCGCACTGTCAGTTGAAGTGACCCCGGCCGGACCGCCCCGCGGTCCATACCAACCTGGCCGCTTCTATCGGCATGTATGCCGATCCGGCCACCCCGATGAGAGGAGAAACCTACGGTCGCGTATCCGAGCGCTCCGCCCGAAACCTCTATCAGGTGTCCCTAACGACCGACTCCCACGGAGCCTCGATGCCTCTCCCCCGGCTCGCCCCGATCCCCACCCCCGACCCCGTGTACGCCCACCTGGCGGAGGTCCACCCGCTCGCCCGCCTCCCCCACGCCGAAGAGCCGGCGTCCTCCCCGGCCGAGGCCCACCGGCCGCGCCACCCGGCCCCGCCGACCCACGGCTCCCTGGCGCTGGCCCCCGAGCCGGAAGCCGCCCCCGCGCCCGCCCTCGACGAGCGGCGGCTGCGCGCCCTGGCTCAGGCGCTCGCCGAGATCCTGGCCGGACGCCGCCCGCCGCAGACGATCCAGAACCGCCTGAGCGGCCCCGCCTACGCGAGCCTCCTGCGCGCCGGGAAGATGATCGACAGCACCCGCCCGCCGTGGGTCGGCGTGCCCCGCGTCCAGCACCCCAACGACGACACGGTGGAGATGTGCGCCCTGGTCCGTTGCACGCCTCGTAGCCGCGTGCTGGCGGCCCGCCTGGAACGCCGCGGCGTCCAGTGGATCCTGACGGAGTTCGAGACGGCCTGACCCGGCCCTGGGCCGCTGTGCGCCACCTGACGACTCCACCGGCGCACAGCGGAGCACCGCTTAACCGGCGCACAAGCTCAGACTCCGGCACATGGCGGCCGGCCTGGTTCGGGCCGGCTGAAACACCGCGGGAGCCGATGGCCTCCCCCGGAACCGCCGCGAGTGCCCGGCTTTGAGCTCTCTCGCGATCGACTACCGGCCGCGTCGGTGAACGCGGCGGACCACGCAGACGGGCTCAACGCGATCGACCACCAGCCGCCTCACCGAAACGCGGCGGACCACGCAGACGGGCTCAACGCGATCGACCACCAGCCGCCTCACCGAAACGCGGCGGACCACGCAGATGGGCTCAACGCGATCGACCACCAGCCGCCTCACTGAACGCGGCGGACCGCGCAGGCGGGCTCAGGTCGTACAGGCGAAAGCCCTCTCCTTCGTGGCGAAGGAGAGGGCTTTGGCGTGGTGGTGTCAGGCGGTCGCGTTCTTCGGGTCGCCGTGGCAGCGCTTGAACTTCTTGCCCGAGCCGCAGGGGCACGGGGCGTTGCGCTCGACGTTGCCGTAGTTGGCGCGCTGTTCCGCGGTCGAGCGGCGGACCTCGACCTCGCCGTCTTCGCCGGGGCCGGAGTAGCTCATCTGCGGCTGCGGGCGGCGGAGGGCGTTGGCGATGATCGAGCCGGCCTCGGCGACGGCCGCGTTGGGCTGGGCGCCCGCCTCGTAGGAGATCGGGCTCTCCTCGACCGGCTGCGGGGGCTGGTAGCGGAACAGGAAGTTGACCGAGTTCTCCTTGATGCCCTCAAGCATCGCGGCGAACATGTCGTAGCCCTCGCGCTGGTATTCGATCAGCGGGTCGCGCTGGGCGTAGGCGCGGAGGGCGATGCCCTCCTGGAGGTAGTCCATCTCGTAGAGGTGCTCGCGCCACTTGCGGTCGAGCACGTCGAGGATGACGCGGCGCTCGGCGTCGCGCAGGACCTCGGCGCCGAACTCCTCCTCACGCTTGCGGTAGGCGGCCAGGATGTCGGCCTTGACCCGCTCTTCGAGCAGGGCGGCGTCGATGCCCTCACGGCCACCGGCCTCCTCGGCCAGGTCGTCGATCTTGAGTGAGATCGGGTAGAGCTGGCGGAAGGCGTTCCAGAGCTTGTCGAGGTCCCACTCTTCGGCGAAGCCCTCGGAGGTGGCGCCCTTCACGTAGCCGCTGACGACGTCTTCGATGAAGGTGTTGACCTGGTCGTGGAGGTCGGCGCCCTCAAGGACCTTCTGGCGCTCGGCGTAGATCACCTTGCGCTGGCGGTTCATGACCTCGTCGTACTTGAGGACGTTCTTGCGGATCTCGAAGTTCTGCTGCTCGACCTGGTGCTGGGCCGAGGCGATGGCCTTGGAGACGATGCCCGACTCGATCGGCTGGTCTTCGGGGATGTTCAGCCGCGTCATGATCATCTCGACACGGGCCGAGTTGAACAGGCGCATCAGGTCGTCTTCGAGCGACAGGTAGAAGCGCGACTCGCCGGGGTCGCCCTGACGGCCGGAACGGCCGCGGAGCTGGTTGTCGATGCGGCGGGACTCGTGGCGCTCGGTGCCCAGGACGTAGAGGCCGCCGAGGGCGGTCACCTCTTCGTGCTCGGCCTTGACGGCTTCCTTCGCCTTCTCCAGCGCCTCGGCCCAGGCCTTCTCGTATTCCTCGGCGGTCTCGACCGGGTCGAGGCCGCGGCTGCGGAGTTCGAGGTCGGCGCGGAACTCGGGGTTGCCGCCGAGCATGATGTCGGTGCCTCGACCGGCCATGTTGGTGGCGACGGTGACGGCGCCCTTGCGGCCCGCCTCGGCGATGATCGCGGCCTCACGCGCGTGGTTCTTCGCGTTCAGGACCTCGTGGCGGACGCCCTTGTGCTTGAGCATGCGGGACAGCCGCTCGGACTTCTCGACGGAGGTGGTGCCGACGAGGACCGGCTGACCGGCCTCGTAGCGCTCCTTGATGTCGTTGACGCACGCCATGAACTTGGCGTCTTCGGTCTTGTAGACCACGTCGGACTGGTCTTTGCGGACCATCGGCCGGTTCGTCGGGATCGGCACGACGCCCAGCTTGTAGGTCTGGTGGAACTCGTTGGCCTCGGTGGCCGCGGTGCCGGTCATGCCCGACAGCGTGGTGTAGAGGCGGAAGTAGTTCTGCAGGGTGATCGTGGCGAGAGTCTGGTTCTCGTCCTTGATCTTCACGCTCTCCTTGGCCTCGATGGCCTGGTGCATGCCCTCGTTGTAGCGGCGGCCGTGGAGGACGCGGCCGGTGAACTCGTCGACGATCAGGACCTCGCCGTCGACGACGATGTAGTCCTTGTCCTTCTTGAACAGTTCCTTCGCCTTGAGGGCGTTGTTGAGGAACTGGACGAGATGGGTGTGCTCGGGCTTGTAGAGGTTGTCGATGCCCAGCAGGTCTTCGACCTTCTCGACGCCGGCTTCGAGGATGCCGACCGTGCGCTTCTTCTCGTCGACGACGTAGTCGCCGGTGCTCTCGGTGCCGTCCTTGCCCTCGACGCCCTTGCGGAGGCGGGGGACGATCTTGGCGAACTCGGAGTACCACTTGCCGGACTGCTCGCCGGGACCGGAGATGATCAGCGGGGTGCGGGCCTCGTCGATCAGGATCGAGTCGACCTCGTCGACGACGGCGAAGTTGTGGCCGCGCTGCACGAGCTCCTCGATCGACCACGCCATGTTGTCGCGCAGGTAGTCGAAGCCGAACTCGTTGTTGGTGCCGTAGGTGATGTCGGCGGCGTACTGCCGGCGGCGCTCGTCGGACGGCATGTTGGCGAGAATGCAGCCGACCTCGAGGCCGAGGAAGCGGTGGACGCGGCCCATGGTCTCGGAGTCGCGCTTGGCCAGGTAGTCGTTGACCGTGACGACGTGGACGCCCTTGCCGGAGATCGCGTTGAGGTAGGCCGGGAGAGTACAGGTGAGGGTCTTGCCCTCACCGGTGCGCATCTCGGAGATGTTCCCCATGTGGAGGTTGGCGCCGCCCATGATCTGGACGTCGAAGTGGCGCTGGCCCAGCACCCGGCGGGCCGCCTCACGGACCACCGCGAAGGCCTCTGGCAGCAGGTCGTCGAGGGACTCGCCCTCGGCGTGGCGATCGCGGAACTCCTGGGTCTGTGCCCGCAACTCCTCGTCGGAAAGGCTCTTGAAGTCCTCTTCAATGGAGTTGACCTGCTCGGCGATACGCTTCAACTTCCGCAGCGTCTTGCCTTCGCCGGCGCGGAGAATCTTGTCGAGAATGGCTGCCACTTTTGTAAAGCTCCTCGCAGGTCTGAGGACGAGACACACTTCCCCTGTGCCATGGTAGGCCGTTCGACCACCAGACACAGCCACCACGAGTTTCAACGGGGAGCGGCGCGGCGGACCGGGGGACCGGGTCGATAGGCTCAACCCTGTCAAACGTAGGGAGACCGCCTGGTGTTCCAGTCAGGGAACACGGAAGGCGCGAGTCGGGTAGGGCGGAATGGCAGAGACCTCACACCAGGGAAGCCACGCGGGCAGCGCGAAGTCGTGGGTGGCGGTGACGACGATCCTGATCGGCACGATCATCAGCGGCGCGGGCCTCACCGGCCTGGGCGCCGACACCTCCAACTGGACCATGGTCTGGGTCGGCGTCGGCGTGTCGGCCGTGGGCGCGATCCTGTGCCTGGTCTTCGACGTCTTCTCCGACGTCGTGATCGACGCCCCCCGCGTGATGGACGCCCGCGAACACCACAGCCCCTTCGAGCACTGAACCCGTCTATCAGGCAGATTCAACGCGCGAGCCACGACCGGACTTCGTCCGGCCGCGTCTCGCTTTGTCAGTGGGCCCGGCTACAGTCGGCCGGATGGACCTCACGGCCGATGAAGCACGACGGCTGATCCTGCGCGCCCAGGGGTTCCTGGGCGCCGGGGGCCGCAAGGGCGGGCCCGCGGGCATGTTGCGCCGTCTGGGCGCCGTGCAGCTCGACACGATCTCGGTGCTGGCCCGCTCCCATGAGCTGGTGGCCTATGCCCGTCTGGGCGCGATCGGCCGCCCGTCGGTGGAGCAGGCCTACTGGAGCGGGTCGGCCTTCGAATACTGGTGCCACGCCGCCTGCATCCTGCCCATCGAACACTGGCCGGTCTACGCCTTCCGCCGCCGCGCCTACCGCGAACGGAAGTTCCGCTGGCACGAGGTGCCCGCCACGGTGGGCGACATCCTCGATCGTGTACGCCGAGACGGTCCCCTGACCACCGGAGACATCGGCGGCGCCAAGAAGGGCGGACCGTGGTGGGACTGGTCCGACTCCAAGATCTCCATCGAGTTCCTGCTCGACGTGGGCGACGTGGTCTGCGTGCGGCGGGAGGGCTGGCGCCGCGTCTACGACCTGGCCGAACGCGCGATCCCCGCCGAACACCGTGAGATCGACCTGACCGACGAAGAGTGCGTGACCCGGCTGACGGCGATCGGGGGCCGGGCGCTGGCCGTGGCGACCCGGGCCGACCTGGTCGACTACACGAGGGTGCGGGACAAGCACGCCGCGATGCTCGACGACGCCCTGCTCAGCGGCGCCAGCGGCCTGGTGCCGGTGACCGTGGCGGGCTGGCCGGCGGCCCGCAAGGGCGGCCCCAACGCCTGGGCCGACCCCGAGGCGCTGGCCCTGGGCGAGGCGAGAGGCCGCCACCGCACCACCCTGCTCAGCCCCTTCGACTCCCTGATCTGGGAACGCGCCCGCGCGGAACGCGTCTTCGGCATGGCCCACCGACTGGAGGCCTACGTCCCGAAGGAGAAGCGCGTGCACGGCTACTTCGCGATGCCGGTCCTCCACGGCGGCAGACTGATCGCCCGGGTCGACCCGGCCCGCGAGGGTGCCACCCTGGTCGCCCGGCGCATCACCCTGGAGCCCGGCGTGCACAAGCTCGACGCCGTCGAAGAGGCCCTGCGGGAGGCGGCCACCTGGGTGGGCTGCACGGGGCTGCGCATCGAAGAGATCAGGTGATCTCGAGCAGGCGTTCCCTGACCGCGTAGACGACCGCTTCCATGCGGCTGTGGAGTTGCAGCTTCTCCAGGATGTTGCGGACGTGGTTCTTGACCGTGTTCTCGGAGATGAAGAGTTCCTTCGCGATTTCGCGGTTGTTCATCCCCTTCGCCACCAGCCGGAGCACTTCCATCTCCCGATCGGTCAGCCGGGGCACCGGAAGCTGCGGCGGGCGCTCGGCCTCTTTGCGGCTGATGCTGGCGAACTCGGTGATCAGTTTGGTCGCCATGGCGGGGTTGATGAACGACTGCCCGCTGTGCACACCCCGGACCGCGTCGGGGACCTCGTCGATCTGGACGTCTTTCAGCAGGTAGCCGGTCGCGCCGGCCTTGAAGGCCTCGAAGAGGTCCTCTTCCTCGTCGGAGGCGGTGAGCATGATGATGCGGGTCGTCGGCATGCTCTCCTTGATCGCCCTGGTCGCCTCGATGCCGTCGCGTCTGGGCATCCGGACGTCCATCAGCACGACGTCGGGCAGCAGCTTCTCGGCGAGCGCCACGGCCTCCTGACCGTCGCTCGCCTCACCGGCGACCTCGATGTCCGCCTCGGCCTGGAGGGCCAGCACCAGGCTGCGGCGGATCAGCGAGTGATCATCGACGATCAGCACACGGATCGGCTCACCGCGCCCGGTGGGGCGGCTTGCGTCGTCTCGCACGCTGCGGTCACTCACAGCTCCTCCTCGTCGGGGGGCCAGGTAGCTGGATCGCCATCATGACATGGCTTCCGGCACTGGCGAGGATCTCGCACGGCCATGCGCCCCGCACCGGGCGGGGCGCATGGCCGTTCTGTTGTCTGAGGCAGTTCACCAAGCGAGCCACGACCGGCTTCGGCCGTCCGCGCCCCGCTTGGGAAACGTCGGAAGGGGTGGCGCGGGTTCAGCCCTCGACGAGCCGCAACACGCCGTAGTCGTATCCGCGACGCCGATATACGACGCTCGGGTGGCCGCATTCTTTGTCACGGAACAGGAAGAAATCGTGGCCGACCAGTTCCATCTCCAGCAGGGCCTGGTCGATGGTGATGGCGTCGGACTGGTGGAACTTCTCGCGGACGACGAGGGGGCCGTCGCCGTCCTGCTCTATCGGGATGATGGGTTCGGTGTAGCCGTTGTCCGGCTTCTGCGGCGGGGTGTACTCGTCGTGGAGCAGTTCCGGCTCGGGCAGCTTCGCCACCGGCTCGCCCAGGCCGCCGTTCTCGGCCAGGGTCGCCGTGAACTCGGCCACCGACGGAGGGCAGTTCTTCCCGTGGTGGATCTTGCGGCGGTCGCTCAGCCGGCGCAGCCGCGATTCCAGCTTGCTCAAAGCGATCTCGAGCGCGGCGAAACGGTCGTCGGCCGCCGCCTCGGCCCGGACCGCCGGGCCCTTGGAGTGGATGGTGAGTTCCACCCTCTCCCTCTGGTCGCTCATCCTGGGGTTCTTCTCTCGCGAGACCTCTACGTCAACCCGGATGAGTCGGTTGTCCAGTCGCTCGATCTTGGCCAGCTTGGAAGTCACGTGATCACGGAAACGGTCGCTCACTCCGGTGTGCCGTCCCTTGACGATGATGTCCACGCAAAAGCCCCCTTCGCCTATCGACTGACATGAAGGAGCACCCGTTCGGCCGACCTGGTCTTCGTCCCCACATCCGCCTGCTGAGGGGTTCGCAGCTCCACGCCACTACTGCCCTTCTCTTCTGGCAAGAATCATCTGGATTCCTGGGAAGGCAGGTCTTACCTCTAAGCCGCACCGTGATCGGTCGACCAAGAGTCGCCTTACGTGGACCGTTTCGCCTGCGGCTGGCATCGGCTAGCCAGGCCGAACCCCCGTGGGGACTCGGTCCGGCGCAACCACGGACCCGAACGGGTGCCATGTCCTGAACGCTAGTCGCTGACCGGCCGTATGTCAGCCGCGAGCCACGCCAAAGGATCACTTTCGGTGATTTTTCCCGGGGCATGCGGGGCCGATAGGGAGATTGAGGCGGGCGCGACGGGGCACCGGACGACCTGGTCACGGCTCCGCTGATCTGGGAGTTCACCCAATAGGCCCCACCAGGTTGTCACTCCGAGGCCAGGTCGTTATTTGACTGTTTCTTTACCCAGAGTGATCTCGACGAATTTGTGACCGCCGGGCGTGTCGCATGATCGGCACGCGTTTTCGGGTGGCCGCAACGGTGACCGCGAAGGCGGTCTCGGCGCCCGCCGCACGCAGCGCGCGGGCCGCCTCGGCGAGCGTCGCGCCGGTGGTGACCACGTCGTCGACCAGCACGACCCGGCCCTTCGGCACGGCTCTGGCGGTGAACGCCCCGGCCAGGTTCGCGGCCCGCTGGGCGGAGGTCAGGCCCGACTGGTCGGCGACCTTCCGGGCGGGCCGCAACACCGGCGCGACCGTCACCTGGACGCCTCCGGCACGCAGTCGCCTCGCCGCGACCTCGGCGACGCGGCGTACCGGATCATGGCCTTTGGCCCGTCTCGACCGGCGGGTGCTGGGCACCGGGACCAGCACCAGCGGGCCGGCCCCCAGCGGCAGGCGGGCGAGGGCGCGGGCCAGGCAGGCGCCCAGCGCGGCGCCGAGGGCGGTGCGGCCGCGTTCCTTGTACGCGATCAGCACCCGCCGCGCCACCCCGTCGTAACCGGCGGCGGCCCAGCACTCGGGCAGGCCCTCGGGGGCCGCCTCGGGCAGGTGGGGGTGGGGCGGGGCGGTCAGTTCGGCGGCGCATCCCGCGCAGACCAGGGCCCCCCGGCCGCCGCAACCGGCGCACCGAGGGGGGACGAGCAGATCGAGCACCGCGTCGAGCACGCGGACCACCATGACACTCCCTGCCGACACTGACGAAAGTTCACCCCAGAGGGTAGGCGGGGTAGTCGGAGCCGTCGTCGACGAGGGTGGTCCACTTCTTCCCGTCCCACACCGTGATCGTGCCGTTCTCGTCGCGGGCCAGGATGCGCGAGTCGGTGCTCGTGATGGACGTGAGGCGCTTGGGCACCTCGATCGAGGTCTTCTCGTCGCCGTCCATGATCGGGTAGGCTGCCAGAGCCTGCTGAGAGCCGCTCGGGGAGTTCTTCTCGGTCAGCACCAGCAGCGTGGTGGCGTCTCTCCAGGCCACGTCGACGATCTTCTGGCCCTCCTCCGCGGGCACCAGGGTCTCCAGCGCGCCGACCCGATAGGTCGGGCCGCGCACGATCGAGCCTATCTGAACGGTCGGCCCCGCCCCGTTGTCGGCGACGACCGCGACCCTGACCCCGTCACGGGCCACCCGGAACGCGGTCACGTTGGCGTTCTCGAGTTCGGGGGCCGGCACCGGCGACTGGTGGCCGGCCGTGGCGGCGTGCCAGACCTGCGACTTGCCGCCGGCCGTCTCGACCGCCCAGACCTCGCCCTCGCGGTCCCACGACGGCGGGGTGAGATGGCCCTGGGCGTTGATCCAGCGCTGCCACGGGCTGCCGGCCACCATCTGGGTGACCCACACCCCCGTCTCGTCGCCCATCAGGGCGGCCACCTGGTCGCGGCCCTCGGCGGAGACCGCGCTGTGCTTGAACGGCCGGGTCGGCTGCCCGGCCGAGCCGAGCACCGCCACCGGCTGCTCCTCGTCCTTGCCCGCGATCCGGAACATCCTGCCGTCGCGGACGAAGTATCCGGCGGCGTCGCCGGTGATCACCGACGGGTTGTAGGTCGGGTATTCGGTCGGCTTGAAGCGCATGCCGCCGCCGGGGAACGCGTCGCCGTTGACCAGGATCTCGATGTAGCGCCCGCCGACCCGGTCGGTGCCGAGCGACCAGGCGAGCTGGGCCTTCATCGCCTTGATGCGCTCGGGGCTGTCGCGCAGACCGGCGATCGGGGCGGAGAAGTCGACGTAGAGCGTGTCGCCCTCGATCTCGATGCCGTTGAGCTCGGTGCCCTTGGGATAGACGTTCTCGACCGCGCCGGCCAGTGGGCCCGTCGGGCCCCTCAGCAGCGTCCGGATGAGCGATTCCGGCAGGCCCCGGCTGGGGTCGATCGGCACTCGCACCCGGTCGGCCACCAGGCCGTTGAACGACGGGTTGGGGAAGTAGATCTCCACGGGGGCGTACGCCCTCGTGAGGTCGGTGCGGAGCAGGATCAGGCCCTGAGGGGCCTCGGAGATGCGCCACTCGCCGTTGACCCGGACCAGCGTGAACGCCTCGTCGAGCGTGCCGTCGGAGGCCGCGCGGTAGCGCCCGCCCGCCTCCAGCGTGCCGACCTGGCGGCCCTTGAACGACACGACGAACTTCTCGGCGTCCTCTTCGGGCAGGTCGTCGGCGAAACGGCAGTCGCAGACCCGCGTCGCGGCGGCCCAGGGTTGCCAGGAGGCCGCCGCCGCGCCGGTCAGGTACTGCCGGGCGATCTTGCGCTGAGGGTCGTCGAAGCTGGCCATCGCGGCCTGGAAGCCGCGCACGATCTCCACGGCGGTCGCGTCGGGCCGGGGCGGCGAGGCCAGGATCCGGACGTAGGTCTGGCTGAGGATGTCGCCCCCGCGCTCGTCTTCGCTGGCCGTCGGCGGGTTGCCGCTGGCCGGCACGATCGTGCAGCCGGTGAGGGCGGCGAGCGTCGCCACCAGCGCCAGAACACGTGTCTTAGTCGACATCGAACACCCCCGACTCCCCCGCGGCGGCCGACAACACGGGCGTGGCGTGCCCACGCCAGGTCCGGCGCATCTCGACCTCCGGCGGCACCAGCGGCAGCGGGGAGCCCTTCAGCACGCTCCCGGCCGTACGCGGCAGCGAGAGCCGGAACTGGGTGCCCTCGCCCGGCGAGCCCCAGGCCTGGAGCCAGCCGCCGTGCAGGATCGCGTCTTCGCGGGAGATGGCCAGGCCGAGGCCGGTGCCGCCGATGGTGCGGGCGCGGGACGGGTCGGCCCGCCAGAAGCGGTCGAAGACCATGTTCTCCTCGCCCGCGCGCAGGCCCACGCCGTGGTCGCGGACGGCCACGGCCACCGCGTCGCGGTCGGCCCCGAGGGTGACCA
Organism: Herbidospora yilanensis; assembly: GCF_001570565.1. Taxonomy (GTDB): domain Bacteria; phylum Actinomycetota; class Actinomycetes; order Streptosporangiales; family Streptosporangiaceae; genus Herbidospora; species Herbidospora yilanensis. The sequence goes on from NZ_BBXE01000013.1 coordinate 481,789, forward strand.
CGATGTCCTTGCCCTCGCCGTGCTCGATCGCGTTGAACAGCAGGTTGCGCAGGATGCGCTCGATCCGCCGGGTGTCGCACTCGGCCATGCACGGTTCGGTGGGCAGCCGCAGCTCGAAGCGGGTGGCGTGGCGTTCGGCCAGGGCCTCGGAGTCGCCGACCGCGCGCAGCACGACGTCGCGCATGTCGACCGACTCGAGGTCGAGGGTGGCGGCGCCGGCGTCGTAGCGGCTGATCTCCAGCAGGTCGGCCAGCATCGACTCGAACCGTTCGAGCTGGGCCTGCATGAGCTCGGCCGAGCGGGCGGCCATGGGGTCGAAGTCCTCGCGGGCGTCGTAGAGGAGGTCGGCGGCCATGCGGACGGTGGTCAGCGGGGTGCGCAGCTCGTGGGAGACGTCGGAGACGAACTGGCGCTGCACCTGGGAGAGCTCCTCGAGCTGGTGGATCTTGAGCGCGAGGTTGGAGGCCATCTCGTTGAACGAGGTGGCGAGGCGGGCCAGGTCGTCTTCGCCGCGGACCTTCAGGCGCTCTTCGAGGCGGCCGGAGGCCAGCCGCTCGGCGGCCTGGCGGGCCAGCCGCACGGGGGTGACGACCTGGCGGGTGACCAGCGAGGCGATGGCGGCCAGCAGCAGCACCAGGCCGGCGCCGACCAGCACGAGGAGCTGGAGGACCGAGCTGAGGGTCTCCTCCTCCTCGTTGAGCGGGAACAGGTGGTAGACCTCGTAGGTGCCGTTGACGCCGCCGAACACGCGCGACCCGATGACCAGCCCCGACACGGTGTCACCGGTCAGGTAGCGCAGCGGGCCGTAGCGCGAGACGGTCTGGTCGGCGGTGTCGGTGCGCACCCGCTCCCGGAACCCCTGCGGCACGCTCCTGTTGGCGTCGATGTTGAGGGTGGCCCGGTCCTGGCCGACGATGCTGTCGTTGAAGATGACCACCGCGTAGCGTGCCCCGGCGCGCTGGGCCAGCACGTTGATGGCCTGGTCGGCAGGGTCGAGCGGGGTCTGCGTGCCGGGGTCGGACGGCTCGCCGGGGTCGGGCTCGCCCGCGCCGGCCAGGTAGTCGGAGACCGTCAGCACGTTGGCGCGGGCCTCGGCGGTGGCGGCGTCGGTCCGGCCGGCCAGCATGGTCTTGTTGATCGACTGGAACAGGAAGACGCCCAGGACGGCCACGACGACCATCGAGATCAGCAGGGTGGAGGTGACCACCCGCATCTGGAGGGAGCGCCGCCAGGCCGAGCGCGCCCTGCCCGCGACCCGCCGAGCACGGCGACGGACCCCCCGGGCGATCTGCCGGGGAGTCCGTCGGGGCCGCTTCTTGGGCATCTAGATCAGGCTGGACCGGCTTTGTAGCCGACACCGCGGACCGTCACGACGATCTCGGGGTGCTCGGGATCCTTCTCGATCTTCGCGCGGAGCCGCTGCACGTGGACGTTGACCAGTCGGGTGTCGGCGGCGTGGCGGTAGCCCCAGACCTGCTCCAGGAGCACCTCGCGGGTGAACACCTGGCGCGGCTTGCGGGCCAGCGCGACGAGCAGGTCGAACTCCAGCGGCGTGAGGTTGATCGTCTCTTCGAACCGCTTGACCGAGTGCCCGGCGACATCGATCGTGATGTCCCCTATCTGCAGGATCTCGGGGGTCGGCTCGTCGGTGCGGCGCAGCCGCGCCCGGACCCGGGCCACGAGCTCCTTGGGCTTGAAGGGCTTGACGATGTAGTCGTCGGCGCCCGATTCGAGGCCCAGCACGACGTCGATGGTGTCGCTCTTGGCGGTGAGCATCACGATCGGGACGCCCGACTCGGCGCGGATGCGCCGGCAGACGTCGATGCCGTCGGCCCCGGGCAACATCAGGTCGAGCAGCACGAGATCAGGGCGGGTGTCGCGGAACGCGTCGAGCGCCTTGTCGCCGTCTGACACGAAGGACGGTTCGAAACCCTCCCCGCGCAAGACGATGCCGAGCATCTCGGCGAGAGCGGCGTCGTCGTCGACGACCAGCACGCGTCCTTTCATGGCCCCTCATTCGTTACTTCGGCGCAGCTAAGGAGGTATTTGGGCGATTTATCGGAAGGTTACCCGTGACCCTGCGGTAGATGAAACACGACCGTGACAAAGGACGAAGTTTAGGCCCAAATAGCAGGGCGTGCCGCTACCGTAACGAGAATCCCAAGAACAGGTCACGGTCCCAGTGTGCTCCATGCCGACCTGCGGCGGGGGCCGCATCATGCCAGGATTGGGACATGACAGACGGCCCCGGCGATCGTGAGCAGCCGCCCCCCGGCTGGTCCCCCACGCAACCGCCCGCTTACGGTGCGCCCGGCCCCTGGGCCGATCCCAACTCCCCCGGCTCCAATCCGCCGCCCGGCGGCCACTACCCGCCCCCGCCGCCGCCTCCTCCCGGCGGCTACCACGGCGGCGGCTACGGCGGTGGTTACGGCGGTGGTTACGGTGGCGGCCACTACGGCGCGCCGGTGCTCAAGCCCGGCATCATCCCGCTGCGGCCGCTGCAGATGGGCGACATGTACAACGGCGCGGTGTCGTTCATCCGGGCCAACCCGAAGGCGACGCTGGGGCTGTCGGCGCTGGTGGTGACGGTCTCCGAGATCATCATGCTGGTGGTCCAGTTGTCCCTGCTGGACAACCCCGACCTGATGCTGCTGCTCAACCCCGGGACGACCTCCATCGATCCGGAGGTCGCCCTCAGGGCGCTCGGGCCGGTCATGGTCGGCGTCCTGCTGAGCAGCGTGCTGACCATGATCGCCATGGTGGTGCTGACCGGCATGCTGACCGGGATCCTCGGCCGGGCCGTCTTCGGCGAGCAGATCTCCATCGGCCGCGCCTGGAACATCGTCAAGGGCCGGATCCTGCCGTTGGTCGGGCTGGCGCTGCTACAGGCGCTGATCGTGTTCGGCGCGTTCCTGGTGCCGATCCTCCTGGTGGCCGTGCTGGGCGCGGCCGGGTTGCCGGGCGGCGCGCTGGTACTGCTGGCGCTGGTCCTGTTCACCGTCGGCGTCTGCCTCGCGGTGTTCCTCTACACCAAGCTCAGCCTGGCCGGCCCGGCGATCGTGCTGGAGGACGTCGGCGTCGGCACCGCGATGAGCCGGTCGTTCCAGTTGGTCAAGGGCGACTTCTGGCGGGTCTTCGGCATCCTGCTGCTGACCGCGATCGTGGTCGGCCTGGTCGCGGCGGCGGTGTCCGCGCCTTTCTCGCTCTTCACCTCCTTCGGCGACCCCAGCGCGACGCTCAGCACCGGGGAGTTCTACGTGGGGGCCGTCCTCACCGGCGTCGGCGCCATCATCGCCGGCACCATCACCAACCCGTTCTCCGCCGGGGTCACCACCCTCCTGTACGCCGACCGCCGCATGCGCGCCGAGGCGTTCGACCTGGTTCTCCAGACCGAGGCCGTGGAGCGTCAGCAGGGCGCGCCCGGCACCGCCCCCGAGAACCTGTGGCGTCCGCGCAACCCATGGTCCTAGACGTCCCCGTCGAGATCGGCCGGGAGGCCGCCAGAGAGGCCGCCGTCCGCGAGCTCTCCGATCCGGCCTACCCGAAGCCGTCGTTGCTCGACCGGCTGTTCGACCGGATCTGGCAGTTCATCGGCGAGCTGATCGCGCGCGCCGAGGGCGTGCCCGGCGGGTGGTTGTCGTTGACGGTGCTCGTGCTGATCCTCGCCGTCATCGTGGTCGCGCTGGTCCGGGCGGCCCGGAAGGCGCCCCGCGCCCGCCGGCCGGGCGACGGCGGCCTGTTCGGGGAGACCCGGCTGGCGGCCGCCGAACACCGGGTCCTGGCCGAACGCCACGCCGCGGCCGGGGAGTGGGCCCAGGCGATCCGGGAACGTCTCCGCGCCATCGCCCGCGAGCTGGAGGAACGCACGATCGTGGCACCCATGCCGGGGCGTACGGCCGGTGAGCTGGCCGCCGAGGCGGGCGGGGCGCTGCCGTCGCTGGCCGCCGACCTCGACCGGGGCGCCCGGACGTTCGCCGACGTCACCTACGGGGAGCGTCCGGGCACCCCCGAGGGATACGCCGTGCTCACCGATCTCGACACGGCGGTCCGCGGGGCGAAGGCGACGCTGCGATGACGTCCATCACCCCGACGATCACCGAGCGGTGGCGCTCCTGGCGCGGCGTGCTGGGGGCGCTGGCCCTGATCGTGCTCGTGGCCACGCTGATCGTGCTGCTCGGCGGCAGCCGCAACGGCGGGCGGCTCGACATCGAGGCGACCACCCCCTCGGGCGCCCGCGCGCTGGCCGAGCTGCTGCGGGCGCAGGGCGTCGAGGTCAACCAGGTGACGACGTTCGACGACGCCGTCGAGCAGGCCGGGGGCTCGCTGCTGGTGGTGGCCCGGCCCGAGTTCCTGGTCGACGCCGCCAGGCTGGCCGAGCTCGCCGGGCGGCCTGGGCCCCGGCTGCTGATCGCGCCCACCGAGCCGGTGCTGCGGGCGCTGGCGCCCGGGGTGAGCGCCCGTCCCGGCCCGCCCGAGACGGTCCGCGAGCCCGGCTGCGACCTGAAGGCGGCCGTGCTGGCCGGGGACGCCCTCCTCGGCGGCTCGTCCTTCACCGACGCGACCTGCTACGGCGGCACGGTCGCCGTCGTCGGCGAGGCCACCCTGGTCGGGTCGGACTCGTTCCTGACCAACGCAAGACTGGCGGAGAACGGCAACGCCGCGCTGGCGATGAACCTGGCCGGCACTCACCAGCGGGTCACCTGGTTCGCCCCCCGCGTTCCGCTCGGGGCGCCCGAGGGCGGCGAGAAGTCGATCGGGCAACTCATCCCGGCGAACGTCGGCTGGTTCGTCTGGGCGCTGGTCCTGGCCGTGCTGCTCACCGCCCTGTGGCGGGGGCGCCGCCTGGGGCCGGTAGTCGAGGAGCGGCTGCCGGTGGTCGTCCGGGCCGCCGAGACCGTCGAGGGACGGGGCCGCCTCTACCGCGCCCGCGCGGCCCGCGACCGGGCGGCGCTGGCGCTGCGCGAGGCCGCCCTGGCGCGGCTGACGCCCCGGCTGGGACTCACCCGGACGGCCGGCGAGAACGAGATCGTTACGGCGGTCGCCGCCCGGACCGGGCAGGATGGCGGACAGGTCCGCCAGACCCTCTACGGTGACACCCCCGGCGGAGACGCCGCCCTGGTCGCCCTGGCGCGCGACCTCGACACCATCGAAAGGCAGGTACTGGACTCGTGACGACACCTGACGCCTCCAGGGAGGCGCTGGCGGCTCTGCGCGCGGAGGTCGCCAAGGCCGTGGTGGGGCAGGACGCGGTGGTCTCCGGTCTGGTGATCGCGTTGTTGTGCCGGGGCCACGTGCTGCTCGAAGGCGTGCCGGGTGTGGCCAAGACGCTGCTGGTCCGCACGCTGGCGGCGGCGTTGTCGGTCGACTTCAAGCGGGTGCAGTTCACCCCCGACCTGATGCCGGGCGACGTGACCGGGTCGCTGGTCTACGACGCGCGTACCGCCGAGTTCGAGTTCCGGTCGGGGCCGGTGTTCACCAACCTGCTGCTGGCCGACGAGATCAACCGCACCCCGCCGAAGACCCAGGCCGCCCTGCTGGAGGCCATGGAGGAGCGCCAGGTCAGCGTCGACGGCACGCCCCGGCCGCTGCCCGACCCGTTCATCGTGGCGGCGACCCAGAACCCGGTGGAGTACGAGGGCACCTACCAGCTCCCCGAGGCGCAGCTCGACCGGTTCATGCTGAAGCTGACCGTGCCGCTGCCGGGGCGCGACGACGAGATCGCGGTGCTGCGCCGGCACGCCGACGGGTTCGACCCGCGCGACCTGTCCCACGTGAAGGCGGTGGCGAGCGCGCACGACCTCGCGGCGGGCCGGGCGGCGGTGGCCGAGACCCACGTGTCGCCCGAGGTGCTGGCCTACATCGTCGACCTGGCCAGGGCGACGCGGCAGTCGCCGTCCCTGGGGCTGGGCGTCTCGCCGCGAGGCGCGACCGCGCTGCTGGCGGCGGCCCGCGCCTGGGGCTGGTTGTCGGGGCGCGACTACGTGACGCCCGACGACGTGAAGGCGCTGGCCCGGCCCGCGTTGCGGCACCGGGTGCAACTCCGCCCGGAGGCCGAGCTGGAGGGCGCGACCGCCGACGGCGTGCTCGACGGCATCCTGGCGTCCGTCCCCGTGCCGCGCTGATGGCGCTGACCGGGCGGGCCGCGCTGCTGGCGGTCGCGGGGGCGCTCGTCGTGCTCGCCGCGCCCGCGCCCGCTCTCGCGTTCTGGCTGGTCGTCGCGGTGATCGTGCTGGCCGTCGGGGTCGACCTGGCGCTGGCGGGCAGTGTGCGCGCGCTGCGGTTCGAGCGGTGCGACGATCAGCGGGTACGTCTCGGGGAGGGCGCCGAGGTCACTCTGCTGGTGGCCAATCCGGGCCGCCGCCGGGTGCGCGGCCTGCTGCGCGACGCCTGGCCGCCGAGCACCCGTCCCGGCCCCAGGGAGCACGACCTCGACGTCCCGGCCGGGGAGCGCCGCCGGGTCACCACGACGCTGCGTCCGCTCCGCAGGGGCGATTTCACAGCCGCCGCGGTGACGGTGCGGGCGCTGGGGCCGCTCGGCGTGGCCGCCCGGCAGGGTTCCCACCGGGTCGGCGGCCGGGTCAGGGTGCTGCCGCCGTTCCTGTCCCGCCGCCACCTCCCGGCCAAGCTGGCCCGGCTGCGGGCGATCGAGGGGCTGAACCCGGTCCAGATCCGCGGCCAGGGCACCGAGTTCGACTCGCTGCGCGAGTACGTCGTCGGCGACGACGTCCGGTCGATCGACTGGCGGGCCACCGCGCGGCGGGCCGACGTCGTGGTGCGCACCTGGCGGCCCGAACGCGACCGGCGGGTGCTGATCGTCCTCGACACCGGCCGCACCTCGGCCGGGCGGGTGGGCGTCGACCCGGCGTCGGGCGACCCGGGCGGCTGGCCCCGGCTCGACTGGGGCATGGACGCCGCCCTGCTGCTGGCCGCGCTCTGCGCGCGGGCGGGCGACCGGGTCGACTTCCTCGCCTACGACCGGGCGATCAGGGCCCAGGTGACCGGCGGCGGCCGGGGTGACCTGCTGCCCGGCCTGGTGGCCGCGATGGCGCCGCTGGAGCCGGAGCTCGTCGAGGCCGACGCCCACGGGATGGTGGCCGCCGTGCTGGCCCGTGCGAGGCGGCGCTGCCTGGTGGTCGTGCTGACCGACCTGAACGCGACCGCGCTCGACGAGGGCCTGCTGCCGGTCCTCCCCCAGCTCGCCTCCCGCCACCTGGTGCTGCTGGCCGCCGTGGCCGACCCCCGGGTGGCGGAGCTGGCGGCCGGGCGCGACGGCGCGGCGGAGGTGTTCGAGGCGGCGGCGGCCGAACGCCAGCGGGTGGAGCGCCGCCAGGTGACCGCGCGGCTGCGCCGCCACGGGGTGGAGGTCGTCGACGCCCTCCCGGGCGACCTGGCCTCGGCGCTGGCCGACGCCTACCTGAACCTGAAGGCCGCGGGCCGCCTCTAGGCCGTGGGCACGTAGTCGGGTGCGTCGGCGACGTCGCCCGTCTCGCCCGCTCGCGCGGCGCGGCGGCCGTAGCGGACGACGTACAGGAGGAAGGCGAGCTCGGCGGCGGCGCCGATCGAGATCCGGGCCCAGGTCGGCAGCGGCGAGGGGGTGACGAGGGCCTCGATGAGGCCCGAGACCAGCAGCACCACCACCAGCCCGAGCACCACCGCGACGACCGCGCGGCCCTGTTCGGCGAGCACCTGCGCGCGGGGGCGCGGGCCCGGCGCGATCAGCGACCAGCCGACCCGCATGCCCGCCCCGGCGGCCAGGAACACGGCCGTGAGCTCCAGCAGCCCGTGGGGCGTGATCAGCCCGAAGAACACGTCGCCTCGGCCCGAGTCGATCATGATCCCGCCGATCAGCCCGACGTTGGCGGCGTTCTGGACGAGGATGTACGGGATGAGCACGCCCCCGATCACCGCCGAGGCGATGCACTGGGCGGCCACCCACGCGTTGTTCACCCACACGTGCGCGGCGAACGACCCGGCCGGGTTCTCGCTGTAGTAGTCGGCGAAGTCGTGCTCGACGAGCTGCCTGATCTCCTCGGGGGTGCCCATCGCGGCCCGCACGTCCGGATTGGCCGCCACCCACACCCCGACGGCCACCGCCACGACCGACGACGCCACCGCCGCGCCCAGCCACCACCGCCACGACCGGTAGCAGACCACCGGGAACGAGACCGTCCAGAACCGGAGGAACTCCCGCCAGGCGGGCGCGTGGGCGCCGGTGACGGCCGACCGCGACCGGGCCACCAGGGCGGACAGGCGGCCGGTCAGCACGCCGTCTCGGGACACGGAGCGCGCGATCGACAGGTGGGTGGACACCCGCTGGTAGAGCTCGACGAGTTCGTCGACCTCGGGGCCGGTCAGCTTGCGCCGCCTCTTCACCAGGTCGTCGAGCCGGTCCCAGGTCGGCTGGTGGGCGGCTCGGAAGGCGTCGATGTCCACGATCGCGAGCCTAGTAGGGTCAGGACATGTCCGATGTGCCGCGCCCCGACGTCGTGACCGGCGACGCCGTGGCGCTCGACGTGCCCCTGGCGCAGTTGCCGATCCGGGTGGTCGCCTTCCTGCTCGACCTGGTCGTGCAGATCGTGCTGCTGGTCGGGGCGCTGCTGCTGATCGCGTTCGCCGTGGGCGACATCGACGAGTCGATGGCCACCGCACTGATCATCGTCTCGATCGTGGCGGTCGTGGTCGGCTACCCGGTGACCTTCGAGACCCTGTCGCGGGGCCGCAGCCTGGGCAAGATGGCCCTCGGCCTCCGGGTGGTCGCCGACGACGGCGGGCCCGAGCGGTTCCGGCAGGCGTTCTTCCGCGGCCTGACGGCCGTCGTCGAGATCTACATGTTGTCGGGCGCCCCGGCGGTGATCTGCGCGCTGGCCAACCAGAAGGGCAAGCGGCTGGGCGACCTGTTCGGCGGCACGGTCGTGATCTCGGAACGGGCGCCGAAGGAGTCGGGGCCTCCGCCCGAGATGCCGCCGCAGCTCGCCGCCTGGGCGGCCACGCTGGAGCTGACCGGCCTCACCGACGACCTGGCCACCGTGTCACGGCAGTATCTGACCCGGCTGCCGCAACTCTCGCCGGCCGCCGCCCACGAGATGGGTTTTCGCATCGCCTCGCAGGTCTCCGCCCGGGTCCAACCCCCGCCCCCACCTGGGGTTCCGCCCTACGCCTACCTCGCCGCCGTGCTCGCCGAACGCCGCCGCCGTGACATCGCGAGGTTTAGCGGAAAACGTCAGGGGCAGTTGTGACGAACGCAGGCATGGGGCACGCCTGCAGTGGGGTTGGGCGGGTACGTCCGGAGCGCAGAGGGAGAGGCGAACCGGTCGTACCCGCCCGTCATCTCGGCTCAGGTGACTGGCCTGGAGCGAGCCGAGTGATATGACCGTAGTACGGCAGATTGCCGGTATCCATGGGGTAACACAACTGTTTCTACGAACCTGAACGCCAGCTGTGCAGGTAGGCCTCCTGGTCGGCGGTCAGCCCGTCGATCGTGATCCCCGCCGCCGCCAGCTTCAGCCGCGCCACCCGCGCGTCGATCCCGTCGGGCACGTCGTAGACCCCCGGCTTGAGGGACGCGTGCTCGGCCGCCAGCCACGCCACCGTGAGCGCCTGGGCGGAGAACGACATGTCCATCACCGCCGCCGGATGGCCCTCGGCCGCCGCCAGGTTCACCAGCCGCCCCTCGGCCAGCAGCAGCAGCCGTCGGCCGTTCACGACGAACTCGTCGGTGTTGGGCCGCACCTGGTAGTGGACCTCCTCGGCCATGGACTCCAGGGCCCGCACGTCGATCTCGACGTCGAAGTGGCCCGCGTTGGCCAGGATCGCGCCGTCTTTCATCAGGGCCAGGTGCTCGGCCCTGATGACGTCGCGGTTGCCGGTGACCGTCACGAACACGTCGCCGATCTCGGCCGCCTCGGCCATCGTCGCCACGCCGTAGCCGTGGAGCGAGGCGTCGAGCGCCTTCACCGGGTCGATCTCGGTCACCACCACCCGCGCGCCCAGGCCCTTGGCCCGCTCGGCCACGCCCCGGCCGCAGTAGCCGAACCCGGCCACCACGACGGTCCGGCCCGCGAGCAGGGTGTTGGTGGCCCGCATGATGCCGTCGAGCGTCGACTGGCCGGTGCCGTAGCGGTTGTCGAACATCCGCTTGGTGCGGGTGTCGTTCACCGCCACCATCGGGAACTTCAGCGCCCCCTCGGCGGCCATCTGGCGGAGCCGGATGATCCCGGTCGTGGTCTCCTCGCAACCGCCCTTGACCACCAGGTCGGAGCGTTCGGTGTGCAGGATGTTGACCAGGTCGCAGCCGTCGTCGAGGACGATGTCGGGCCCGATGTCGAGGGCCCGGTGGATGTGCCGGTAGTAGGTGTCGCGGTCGACCCCCGCCCTGGCGTGCACGGCGATGCCGTAGTCGGCCAGGGCGGCGGCGACGTCGTCCTGGGTGGAGAGCGGGTTGGAGGCGGCCAGCGCGATGTCGGCGCCGCCCGCCTTCAGCGCGCCCATGAGCACCGCCGTCTCGGCCGTGACGTGGAGGCAGGCGGCGACCTTCAGCCCGTCGAGCGGGCGGTCGCCGCCGAACCCCGCGCCGATCGCGGTGAGCACCGGCATGGCGCGCGACGCCCACCCGATGCGGCGCTCACCGGCCTCGGCCAGCACGGCATCCATGATCAGTAGCGGTAGTGGTCGGGCTTGTAGGGGCCCTCGACGTCGACGCCGATGTATTCGGCCTGCTTCTTCGACAACACCGTCAGCTTCACGCCGAGCGCGTCGAGGTGGAGGCGGGCGACCTTCTCGTCGAGGTGCTTGGGCAGCACGTACACGCCGATCGGGTAGGCGTCGGTCTTGGTGAACAGCTCGATCTGCGCGATCACCTGGTTGGTGAAGGAGTTGGACATGACGAACGAGGGGTGGCCGGTGGCGCAGCCCAGGTTCATCAGACGGCCCTCGGCCAGCACGATGATCTGCTTGCCGTCGGGGAAGCGCCAGGTGTGGACCTGGGGCTTGACCTCTTCCTTCTCGATGCCCGGGATGCGGGCCAGGCCGGCCATGTCGATCTCGTTGTCGAAGTGGCCGATGTTGGACACGATCGCGTTGTGCTTCATCCGCGCCATGTGGTCGGCGGTGATGATGTTGAAGTTGCCCGTCGTCGTGACGAAGATGTCGGCGATGGCGACGACCTCGTCGAGGGTGGTGACCTGGAAGCCGTCCATCGCGGCCTGGAGGGCGCAGATGGGGTCGATCTCGGTCACGATGACGCGGGCGCCCTGGCCGCGCAGCGCGTCGGCGCAGCCCTTGCCGACGTCGCCGTAGCCGGCGACCACGGCCACCTTGCCGCCGATCAGCACGTCGGTGGCGCGGTTGAGGCCGTCGATCACCGAGTGGCGGCAGCCGTACTTGTTGTCGAACTTCGACTTGGTGACCGAGTCGTTCACGTTGATGGCCGGGAAGAGGAGCTGGCCGTTGTTGAACATCTCGTAGAGGCGGTGGACACCGGTGGTGGTCTCCTCGGTGACGCCCTTGATCGCCTCGGCGGTCTTGGTCCAGCGCCGGTCGTCGTTGACCGTGCGGCGGAGCAGGTCGAGGATGATGCCCCACTCCTCGGGGTCGTCTTCGGAGGCGGTCGGCACGACGCCGCCGGCCTTCTCGAACTCGGCGCCCTTGTGGACGAGCAGGGTGGCGTCGCCGCCGTCGTCGAGGATCATGTTGGGGCCGGTGCCGTCAGGCCACTGCAGCGCCTGGTCGGTGCACCACCAGTACTCCTCCAGCGTCTCGCCCTTCCAGGCGAAGACCGGCACGCCCTTGGGCTCCTCGACGGTCCCCTCGGGGCCGACGACGACTGCGGCGGCGGCGTGGTCCTGCGTGGAGAAGATGTTGCACGAGACCCAGCGCACGTCGGCGCCCAGGGCGACCAGCGTCTCGATCAGGACGGCGGTCTGGATGGTCATGTGCAGCGAGCCCATGATCTTCGCGCCCCGCAGCGGCTGGGCGGCGGCGAACTCCTTGCGCGTCGCCATCAGGCCCGGCATCTCGTGCTCGGCGAGGCGGATCTCCTTGCGGCCGAAGTCCGCGAGCGACAGGTCGGCGACCTTGAAGTCCATCTTGGGGTGTCCCCTCTCGTAGCGTCCTCAGCCACTGTAGGGCCGAACACCGCCTACCGGCGCCGAACCTGACACAAGAATGTAAGAATGGACGCATGCGCATCACGGAGGCCGCCGCCAAATTGGGCATGTCGCCCAGAATGCTGCGATATCGGGAGGCGCTCGGGCTACTCCCGCCGGTACGCGATCTCGGCTCCCACCGCCGTTTCGGCGACGAGGAACTCGCCGCCGTCACCCAGGCGATGGAGCTGGAGAAGCGGTTCGACGTCTCGCCCGGCGAACTCGCCTTCGCGCTGCGAGCCCTGTCGGAACCGACCGTCGCCCAGGCCGTGAGAGACCTGGGCGTGCGGATCGGGCGCATCCAGGCGCCCCGCAGGGCGCTGGACTTCGAGAAGGAGAAGGCGCTACGCCTGCTGCGTGGTCGTTGACGACTCGATGGCCGGTTCGAGGTAGATGATCCGGGCGATCGGCACGGCCGCGCGGATGCGCTGCTCGGCCTCGTCGATGCCCCGGGCGACCTCGGCGGCGGTGTCGTCGTGCTCGACGGCGATCTTGGCGGCGACCAGGAGCTCCTCGGGGCCGACGTGGAGGGTGCGCATGTGGATGACCCGGCTCACCTCGGGCGCGCTCTCCAGGGCCGTGCGGATCTGGGCGTCGATCTCGGGGCCGGCGCTCTCGCCGATGAGCAGCGACTTGGTCTCGATGGCCAGCACGATCGCGATGGCGCCGAGCAGGACACCGATCATGATGGTGCCGACGCCGTCCCACACGGGGTTGCCGGTGACCACGGCCATGGTGACGCCGAAGAGGGCGAAGACCAGGCCGAGCAGCGCGCCCAGGTCTTCGAGCACGATGACCGGCAGCTCGGGCGACTTCGACCGGCGGATGAACTGCCACCAGGTCAGGTTGCCCTTGTGCGGCAGCGACTCCTTGATCGCGGTCCGGAACGAGAACGCCTCGGCGATGATCGCGAAGATCAGCACGCCGAACGCCCACTGAGGGGTGCTGAGGTCTTCGGGGGCCTGGATCTTGTGGATGCCTTCGTACAGGGAGAACAGCGCGCCGATCGTGAACAGCACGACCGCCACCACGAACGAGTAGAAGTAGCGCTCGCGGCCGTAGCCGAACGGGTGTTGTTCGGTGCGTTCCCTGGCCGCCCGCTTGCCGCCGAGCAGCAGCAGCGCCTGGTTCCCCGAGTCGGCCACGGAGTGGACCGCCTCGGCGATCATGGACGATGATCCGGTGAACAGGTAGGCGACGAACTTCGCCGCCGCGATCGACAGGTTGGCGACCAGCGCCGCGACGATCGCCTTCGTTCCGCCACTGGCGCTCACGATGACACTCCCTCAGTTTTCGGCCAGAAGATCCTAACGGGCAATTCTGGCCTTCAACTCCCGGACCGCGCTCACCGGAGTGGGATCGATTCCATAACCAAGCGCCAGATAGACGCTGGCGAAATCGGCCAGCCCGATCAGCGTCGCCAGCCGTTCAAGCGGATGACGCCCCTCGGCCATCAGTTCCGACACCCGCACGTCGCGGCTTTCGGCCAGCCGGACCGTGGTGCCCCGCGTCCGGGTCTCGCGTTCGTCTTCGTCGGTGTCGCGGAGCACGAACAGCCGCAACTGCCGGCCCTGCGTGTCGGCGAAGATGTCGCGCTCGGCGAACGGGCCGTCGAACGCGGCCACCTGGTTGTGGGCGGCCTCGGGCAGCTCGCCGAAGATCGCCGGGTATTTGGCGTTCTCGTAGAGCTGGTGGACCAGCCGGTGGGCGGCCACGATCGGCAACGACGAGGAGCCCCACACCATCGGCACCGACTCGGCCAGCTCCAGGGCCAGCGTCTTGCCGGGGTTGATGAACGTGTCACTCGACGGGCGGCACCGATGGGCCAGGTCTTCGAGCAGGGTGGCGGTGGCTTCGTACACCGGCTCGGGGACGTCGGCCAGGCCCAGCGACGACGCCGCCACGATGAGCGGGACCGTCAGCGCCCAGAGCGCCGCGCGGGCATGGCCCTGCGCGGCCTCGACCGGGACGAACGGCGCCCCGCGCTGCGTGCAGAGCGACTGGAGCGGCGAGCCGGGGCGGCCGACCCCGACCAGGCGGCAGCCGCGCCGGGCGGCCTCCCAGGCCAGCCCGAGGGTCTCCTCGGTGGCCCCGGAGGCCGACACGGCGAACACCAGGTCGTTGGCGCCGATCCAGCCGGGCAGCCGGTGGCCGCTCGCGGTCGTGATCGGGATCGGCGCGCCGTTGCCGCAGATCGCCCTGAGGATCTCGCCCGAGACGCCGCTGACGCCCATGCCGAGCGTCACGATCGCCCTCGGGCGGCCCTCGGTGGCGACCACCCCCACGCCCGCCTCGGCGGCCAGCCGGCGGCCGGTGCGGACCTGGGCGGCCGCCGAGGCGACCGCGGGAAGCATGCCCGAGGGATCGGCCGCGACCAGATGGCTCTGGTCGTCGAGCAGCTCAGGCTCCCAGATCATGCCTTCCGTGCCTCGTCGACCAGCAGCACGGGAATGTCGTCGCGGACCGGATAGACCAGGCCGCAGCTCGCGGAGGTGCAGGCCAGTTCGTCGGCCTCGGCCCGGAGCGGGGACTTGCACGCCGGGCAGGCCAGGATCTCCAGCAGCCAGTCGTCGATCTTCAAATCCCTCGAACCTCTTTCAGAACGTCGTCGCGCACACCGGCCATGGTCACCTCGTCGTCGCCCTCGGCGTTGAGCCGGAGCAGCGGTTCGGTGTTGGACGGGCGCAGGTTGAACCACCAGGTCGGACCGGTGACGGTCAGGCCGTCCAGCTCATCGAAGGTAACACCCTCGCGGGACCCGAACACCTCGCGCACCTTGGCGGTGGCGGCGGCCTGGTCGGCCACCGTGCTGTTGATCTCGCCGGAGGCCGTGTAGCGCGCGTAGGCGGCCAGCACCTCCGACAGGGGGCGGTCCTGCTCGCCGAGGGCGGCCAGCACGTGGAGGGCGGCCAGCATGCCCGAGTCGGCGTACCAGAAGTCGCGGAAGTAGTAGTGGGCGGAGTGTTCGCCGCCGAAGACGGCGCCCGTGCGGGCCATCTCGGCCTTGATGAAGGAGTGGCCGACGCGGGTGCGGACCGGCACCCCGCCGTTCTCCTTGATGATCTCGGGGACGCCGCGCGAGGTGATCAGGTTGTGGATGATCGTGGCCCCGGGGTGCTTGGCCAGCTCGCGGGCCGCCACCAGGGCGGTGATCGTGGACGGGGAGACCGAGGCGCCCTTCTCGTCGATCACCCAGCAGCGGTCGGCGTCGCCGTCGAAGGCGATGCCGATGTCGGCCCCGTGCGCCACGACGGCCTGCTGCAGGTCGACCAGGTTGGCCGGCTCGATCGGGTTGGCCTCGTGGTTGGGGAAGGAGCCGTCGAGCTCGAAGTAGAGCGGCACGAGCTCGATCGGCAACCCGGCGAACACCTCGGGCACGGTGTGGCCGCCCATGCCGTTGCCGGCGTCGACGACGACCTTCAGGGGCCTGATCGCCGACAGGTCGACGAGCGACTTCAGGTGGTCGGCGTAGCCCTTCAGCAGGTCGTGGTGGGTGACGTCGCCGGTCGGGTCGGGGGCGGAGGCGCCCAGCAGCCCGAGCGCCCGGTCGCGGATCTCGGCGAGGCCGGTCTCGGAGCCGATCGGCACGGCGCCCGCGCGGCACATCTTCATGCCGTTGTACTGGGCCGGGTTGTGGCTGGCGGTGAACATGACGCCGGGCAGGTTCAGGGTGCCGCTGGCGTAGTAGAGCAGGTCGGTGGAGCCCAGTCCGGCGTTGATCACGTCGGCGCCCCGGGAGGTCGCGCCGCGGGCGAAGGCCGCCGCGAGCGGGCCGGAGGACTGCCGCATGTCGTGGGCGATCACGATCCGATCGGCCCCCATCACCTCCGCGAAGGCCGCCCCCACGGCCTCGGCGATCTCCTCGTCGAACTCGTCCGGTACGACACCGCGTACGTCATACGCCTTGAAGATCTTGGCGAGGTCGCCCAATTCCGCCCCTATATGTCGCAGATCCCTAGGGTTGGAAGCCTAATGGCCGCACGCCTTCAGCGGTCGCGATTGGACTTGAGGACCCGGAGGTGACCACGCCGGCCCACTTCGACGGCCTGGCCGGTCGGCTCGCCCGGCGCGGGGGCCGGACGGGCGGCCTCGCGGACGGCGTTGGCCAGGGCCTCCAGGTCGTCTCCGGAGGGCGCGCCCGGCTCATAGGGCAGCCTCACGACCTCCCAGCCTCGGGGCGCGGTGAGCCGCTCGGCGTGCTCCGCGCACAGGTCATAGCAGTGCGGCTCGACGTACGTCGCCAGAGGGCCAAGAACCGCGGTCGAGTCGGCGTAAACGTACGTGAGTGTGAAGACGGCAGGCTGCCTGCAGGCGGTACGGGAACAGCTGCGGACGGGGCTCACGGAGGGACCGTATCCGGTCCGCCCGCACATTGCCACCACCCCGCCCCTCTTAACGAGCGTGTCGCCACAATCCGGACACCACCCGAACACGGCCCGAGCCCTAAGCTGACCTGATGACTCCTCGACGACGGGACCGCCACGGGCGGGGCATGCGGGGCCCCCTCGCGCCGTCCCACGTGCCGATCGCCAAGTCGCGCGGCGAACGGTTCGACGACCTCGTGCTCGACGCCGTCGACCGGCTGCGCGTGCGGTGGGCCAAGGAGCTGGCGGCGGTCGACTTCGGCGTCGAGGAGGTGCCCCCGGTCTCCGAACTGCTCGACGGCCCGGCGCGGCTGGCCTCCGACCCGATCCCGTTCGGCCGGGCCGAACCGGCGCTGCGCGGCGACCCGGCCATGGTCGTGGTCTACCGGCGCCCGCTGGAGGCGCGCGCCCGCGACCGCGAGAGCCTGGCCGCGCTGGTGCACACCGTCGTGGTCGAGCAGGTCTCCACGCTCCTGGGGCTCACCCCCGAGCAGGTCGACCCCGGCTACGACGGCTGAGACAACACCGCCGACGGCTGCTCGGTGACCGGCGGCACGAGCGTCCAGGTGCGCGCGACGGCCAGCGGCTGCGCGGTGACGAGCTGCCCGCCGGCGGCGCGCTCCTCCATCACCCGCCCGCCGTAGACGGGCCCGGAGCCCGTCTTCGGCATGACGACCACGCTGAAGCCCTTGGCCGGGCCCTTCAGGATGATCTCCTTGGTACGGGCGGCGGGGATCGCCACCTCGATCGGGTCGGGCGCCTTCCCCTCGCGCGGCAGCAGCGTCACGGTGACGTCGGCGGCGGTGTCGGGCGCGCTCAGGATCAGCCGTGAGGTGACGTCCTTGGTCGAGCGGGCGTCGGCGACCACGCTGCCGAGGTCGATCGGGGGCGCCCCGGCGGTGAACGCGACGTCGGTCCGGCCGCCGGTGCCGACGATCTTCAGCCCGGCGACCACGGGGGTCTCCGAGGTCAGCACGATCGCGGCGGGCTGGCCGGTCACCCCGGTCGACAGGTCGAGGGTGACGACCGACCCGGCGGGCACCTCGACGGTCTCGCGGTTCTCCAGGGCGTAGGAGCCGTCCTTCAGCACGGCCTTGACGTCGACCACGGCGTCCGACTCGCCGGGGGCGGCGACGTAGAGCTCGCGGCGGCCGGCGCTGCCGGGCAGGCCCGGCACCACGACGCGCTCGGCCGGTCCGGTGGTCTGCGGCAACCAGTCGACGCCCTCGGGGGTGGCCGCCTCGACGGCGGCGGCGACCCGGCCCCGGCCGGTCGACACGTTCAGCGCCATGACCAGCGGGGACGGCGCGACCTTCTTGAGGTCGACGACACGGTGCTCGCCCGGCTTGAGGAGCAGGCCGCTGGCCCGCTCGGCGATGACCTGGCCCTCGCCCGAGTAGACGACCAGCGCCACGTCGGCGGGGGCCGACTCGACGTTGGCCAGGTGGAGTTCGAGGTCTCCGGCGGCCGGGCCCGGCCCGACGAACCAGGCGTCGGCGCCGGGGTCGACGCAGCGCACCCCCGCCAGGCCGCGGGCCGCGCCGGTCAGCGTGCGGCGGGTCTGGGCGGCCTCCAGGCCGGAGGCCATCGCGCCGGTCGCGTGCACCCGCATCGGGTCGGTGCCGGCGGCCATGGTCTTCTGCCAGAGCTTGCCCGGCTCGTCGACGGTGGCCGGCTCGTCGCCGTCCTCGATGAGGGTCTGGCCGGTGCCCTCGGCGTTGGGCGGGGTGACGGCGGTGACCATGGCGCCGCCGGGGTCGGGGCAGACCGTGGAGACGGCCGCGATGGGCGCCCTCACCGGTTCGGCCTTCACCGGGACGGCGGGGGCCGGGCGGCTGACGAAAGCGACGCCGTAGACCGCGCCCAGCGCGATCAGCACCAGCGCCAGCATGCCGAACCGGTTCTCGATGAGCCGTCTCACGCCGCCACCCGCTCCCGGCCGGCCGGGATCTCCTCGACCGCCTCGGTTTCGGGGGTACGCGCCCCCGGCGCCGCCAGGATCAGCACGATCACCACGAGCACCCCCTGGCCGTAGAGCCACCATCGGTGCCACGTGTCGTCGGCGGGGGGCCGTTCGGGGGTGACCGGCCCGGTCATCCGCCAGAGTCCGGCCCGATCCGTGAGGGTGATCCGGGCCATCGTCGGCTCGGAGTCGAGGGCCCGCCGCAGGGCCGGGTCGATCGGCGCAGGGACGCTGACGAACGCGATGCCCCGGCCGGCCAGTTCGGCCGCGTCGCCGCCGCCCCGGCCGGAGGCCAGCCCCGCCACCGCGTCGGTGAAGTCGGAGCCGTAGGCGGCTCGTTCGGACTCGCCGATCACCGGGATGCGGCCGTGCAGGACCGTGTAGGTAAGCCCCGTGTCCGCGGTCCGAATCAGCAGCGTGCCCTGGCCGGGCTTCGACTGGGCCTCGGCGATGGCCGGGAGCGGCGAGCGCACGTTCCGCTGGAGCGGCCCGTCCGCCTGATCCATGATCCACAACGTGGCGGCGGCGACCGGGGTGGCGAAGGCGACCAGCACGATCAGGAACGCGCCGGCCTTCCGCAGCCCACCGGCCCTGCGGAACTCGGCGACGCGGTGGGCGGCCAGCGCGGTCGACACCAGCAGCCCGGTCGCGGCGAACGCCAGCGGCACCCCCGGCCAGGTCGACATGCGGCTGACCACGGTCGCCGCCAGCACGCCGACGATCGCCACGCCCCACCCGACGGCCACGATGAACTGGTGACGGCGCAGCAGCAGCGCGCCCAGGGCGACGGCGAGCAGCCCGGCGGTGGCCCAGATCGGCGGGGTGCCGGGCCCGCCCGGGTTGAGGGTGAGCAGCGCTTCGGGGGCCAGCCGGGGCGAGGAGGTCATCGGCAGCCCGGCCTCCCGCAGGATGCGGGCCGGGTCCTGGACGATCGTGGCCAGCCACGGGCCGAGCAGGAGCAGCGGCACACCCAGGGAGATGAGCAGGTTCCCGCCGACCCCGCGCCTGACTCCCCCGAACGACAGGGCGGCGAGCAGGCCGAGGACGGCGACGAAGACGTACAGGATCGGGGCGAACGCGGTGCCCACGGCCAGCAGCAGGCCCAGGCCCCAGGCCGCGCGCCGGGCCACGCGGTTGAACGACACAGGACGCGTGTCGGCCAGCACCTTCGTGGCGAGGGAGGCGTAGACGGGCAGCAGGATGAACACCACCGCCGAGCCGATCCGCCCGGCCGCCACCACGCCGGTCGCGACCGGGAGGAGCGCGTAGGTGGCCGCCATCCACACCCGGGCGGGCCGGTAGGAGACGAAGCTGCGGGTGGCCAGGTAGGCGCTGAGTCCCGACAGCGGCACGCAGCCCAGCAGCAGGATCGACACCGCCAGCCAGGTCTTGCCGAAGGTGAGGGTCGACAACACGGCCAGCACCGCGACGTAGGGCGGCGCCCACTCGCCGGTGTAGAACGCCCACAGGTCGGAGGCCCCTCCGGCGACCGGCACCAGCGCGCCGCCGCCGAGCAGGCCCCCGGTCAGCAGATCCCTCTCCGCCGCGATGGCGACCGCCGTGAGCAGCACGAACAACCGCACGCCGGGGCTGGCGAAGGTGCGCCGCAGGAACCCGTCGTCGTCGTTGAGCAGTTCGTCGCCCTCTTCGGCGCCCGGCTGCCGGACGGCGTGATGACGGCCGGCCGAGTCCATCGGCCCGCCGCCGGAGAGCTGGTTCTGGACCATCTCCCACGCTCGCCGGAACGCCAGGCTCGGCGGGCTGAACATGGGCTTGACCAGCCGATATCCGGCCCTGCTGCCCTTGCGCGCCTTCCTGGCCCGGCGCAGCCGCAGCGGATGGAACAACACCGAGCCGATCGCGGCGAGTTCGTCGACGGCGTGCGCGGGCTGCTTGGCGACCAGGAACAACACGGTACGGATCAGCGACCCGACCGTGTTGCGGAGCAGCGACCAGAGCATCGTCCAGAACGGCAGGTTCGCCATCAGCACGAACAACGAATATCGCCGGGCCAGCCGCCGGGGGTGGTCGTCGCTGGCGGCGATGCGGCGGCGGCGCTTGGACGACGCCTCGGCGTGCCAGGCCACCGCGGCGGTCACCGCGAGCACCCGGTGCCCGGCGGCGCGGGCCCGCCAGCAGAAGTCGAGGTCGTCGCGGAACAGCGGGAGCCGGGCGTCGAGGCCGCCGAGCTCGTCCCAGACGTCGCGGCGGATCAGCATCCCGGCCGACGACACCGCCAGCACGTCGCGCACGCCCCGGGGCTCGGCGTCGTGCTGGCCCTGGTCGTATTCGCGCGCCTCCAGCCCGGTCTCGCGGCGGCCCGAGCGGGCGACCGTGACGCCGACCTCCAGCAGGAGCTTGCGGTCGAGCCAGTCGCGCAGTTTCGGACCCAGGACGGCGGTCTCGGGATACTCGTCGGCGGCGTGGAGCAGGAACTCCAGGGCGCGGGCGTCGGGGGCGCAGTCGTCGTGGATCAGCCAGATCCACTCGGTGTCGCCGGGCGCCTTCGGAAGCCGCCGGACGACCTCGTGCACCGCTTCGGCGAAGCCGCTGCCGCGCGGCATCTGCACGACGCCGTGTTTGCCGAACGCCTCGCCGAGCAGGTCGCGGCTGCCGTCGCGGCTGCCGTTGTCGACCCCGACACCCCGGTCGACCGGCCGGGTCTGCGCGAGCACCGCCCGGAGGGTGTCCCGGAGCCAGCGGGAGCCATCATGGGCGACCACGATCGCGGTGACCGAGTGCACGGCGGGATCCTTGGGGGTATGTGCGGCTTTTGCGCGCCAACACTACGGCACACCGCACCGGCCCCCGACCCAAATGACAAGCGGAGGCCACAAATGTGACCCCCGCGTGTCGCTCCCGGCTAGTTCCGGGCTATAGGTGTCAAACGGCCTGGCGCTTCATGCGTCGGCGCTCGCGCTCCGACAGTCCGCCCCAGATTCCGAATCGTTCGTCGTGTTCCAACGCGTACTCCAGGCACTCCGCGCGCACTTCGCACGCGCGGCACACCTTCTTCGCCTCTCGGGTGGAGCCGCCCTTTTCTGGAAAGAACGCCTCCGGGTCGGTCTGAGCGCACAATGCGCGCTCCTGCCAGCCCAGATCTTCACCGTCGAGCGCCTGTGCGATGACCAGCTCGGTCACGGCACACCTCCCTGTCGCCCGCCCGTCACCAACCCCGAAAGTTGGTGCCCCCCTATGGACGCCCTCCCCTTACCCACCTCGGAGAAGGCGTAACAACATGGCTGTAATTACACGCGTGTAAGTCGTGCCCCGTCAAGCGCCATGGGGATACCGGGGGGATACCAGGGGAAAGGGCCGGTCTTGTCAGCCCGGCTCGGATCAGCGATCCCGGCGGTCCGGACTGTACCAATGAGCGGTGGCGTCCGAATCGAGAGATGCCGGATCGGCGGGAAGACCTTCCCCGGTCTTTGCCGGGCGGTAGATGGCGACCGGGTCGATCGGGTCGAGCAGGTCTTCGGCGCGGAGCGGGTCGCTCAGCGGGTCGCCCTGGTAGCGCTGCGGCCGGGCCGAGGGCTGGGCGAAGGGGTTGCTCTGGCGGTAGGCGTCGGGCTGCTGCTGGTAGCTCTGCGCCTGCTGGTAGGCCTGGGCGAGCTGCTGTTCCCTTATGTCGCCCTCGTAGCCGGGCTCGTAGGGGGCGCCGTAGACGGGGGGCTGCGTCGCGTAGGCGCTCTCGCGGGCCGGGGGTTCGTAGCTCGGTTCGAGCACCGGGGCGCCGTAGACCGTCTCGTTCGCGGCCATGTCGTAACCCGGATCCCGGCCGGAGACCTCGCGGACCGAACTGTCGAACGGCGTCTCGATGACGGGAGGACGCGGGGGCGCGGCCTCACCCATCGGGGGCTCGTAGGCCTGGCGGGCGAACTGGGGGCCCGAGAAGCCGGAGAACGGGGAGGAGTCCCAGGAGGACGGGGAGTCGTCGTAGACCGGCTCGGGGTAGTTGTACGGCTCCGCCTGCTGGGCCACCGGCGCGACCGGCGTCACCGGCGGGGGCGGGGCCTCCTCGACGACCTGCTGGCCCGCGTAGCCGTTCTGGTCGAACACCGGGCCCTGCGGATAGGGCGAATAGTCGGGCTCGGCCGGCAGGTTCTGCACCGGATGGGCGTCGCCCGTCTGCGGGAACGGGATGGCCGGGGGGACCACGGAGAGCCGCCGCGACTTCTTCGGCCTGGCCGCGCCCGCCGGCAGCGGGGCGACCATGGTCAGCACATAGAGCAGGGCCAGCCCGGTGAGGGCGAAGGTGGGCACGCCGAGCAGCAGGGTTTCGAGCTTGCCGCCGAACCCGAGCCCGCTGAACAGCGAGCCGAGCAGGCTGATCGCGGCGAAGAGCGTGGCCACGGCGAGGGTGCCGGCGCCGCCCATGGTGATGAGGCCGCTCTTGGGGGTGGGGTCGCCGAACCGGGTGGAGAGGAAGACCGCGCCGACGACCAGCGCGGCGTTGACCGGGGAGGTCAGCTCCGACAGGGCGACGACCGACCGGATGCCGAACTCGGCCGCTCCCCCGAGCGGCGAGGAGTCGCCGAAGACGAGTCTGATCACGCCGACCAGGACGGTCGTGCCCGCGGCTGCCACAAGGAGCCACGCGGCGGGCTCTCGGAGCCTCACCGGGTCAACCTTCACCACAGTTACCCCCAGGAATTCATGCGGCTTATGGGAACTGAGTTTTGCATATGCCTGACATGGTTGCCCGGCGACCCATCAATCTCGCGTTTCGCATGGAATGCCAGACTGTCAGGCATGCGCATCGTGTCCCTCGCGGGCGGAATCGGCGGGGCCCGGTTCCTCCGCGGCCTCAAGGCGGCGGCTCCCGAATCCGACATCACCGTCATCGGCAACACCGGCGACGACATCACCCTCTTCGGCCTGCGGGTGTGTCCCGACCTCGACACCGTGATGTACACGCTCGGCGGCGGCATCGACGAGGAGCAGGGCTGGGGCCGCGCGGATGAAACGTTCACCGTGAAAGAGGAGCTGGCCGCCTACGGCATGCAGCCGCAGTGGTTCGGGCTGGGCGACCGCGACTTCGCCACCCACATCGTGCGCTCGCAGATGCTCGCGGCCGGTTACGGCCTGTCGGCGGTGACCGAGGCGTTGTGCGCCCGCTGGCGTCCGGGTGTGCGGCTGCTCCCGATGACCGACGACCAGACCGAGACCCACGTGGTGATCGAAGACGAGCGGGGCCGCCGCGCGGTGCACTTCCAGGAATGGTGGGTGCGCCTGCGCGCGTCCACGCCGGCGCTGGAGATCGCCCTGGTCGGAGCGGCGTCGGCGACGCCCGCGCCGGGGGTGCTTGAGGCGCTGGAGCGGGCCGACGTGGTGATCCTGCCGCCGTCGAACCCGGTGGTGAGCATCGGGACGATCCTCCAGATCCCCGGCATCCGCGACGCGGTGGCCGCCAAGACCGTGGTCGGCGTCTCCCCCATCATCGGCGGCGCCCCCGTTCGGGGCATGGCCGACGCGTGCCTGACGGCGATCGGCGTGGAGACCTCCGCCCAGGGCGTGCTGGAGCTCTACGGCGCCGGCCTGCTCGACGGGTGGCTGGTCGCGGAAGAGGACGCGGCGACGGCGCTGGAGGGCGTGGCCGTGGAGGCGCGGCCGCTGCTGATGTCCTCACCGGAGGCGACGCGCGACCTGGCCGCCGCCGCGCTCGAACTGGCCCGGAAGGTGGCGGCGTGATCACCATCAGCGGGGTCCAGGGGCTGCCCGAGATCGGCTACGGCGACGACATCGCGGCCCTGGTCGCCAAGGCCGTCCCCGGCCTGGCCGACGGTGACGTGGTCGTGGTGACCTCGAAGATCGTGAGCAAGGCCGAGGGCCGGGTGGTCCGGGCCGACGACCGGTCGGGGGCCATCGAGGCCGAGACCGCCCGGGTGGTCGCGCGGCGGGGCGACACCGTCATCTCCCAGACGCGGCACGGCTACGTGATGGCGGCGGCCGGGGTCGACGCGTCCAACACCGCGCCCGGGACGGTGCTGCTGCTGCCCGAGGATCCCGACGCGTCGGCGTCGGCGATCCGGCGGCGGCTGGCCGAGCTCGCCGGGGTCCGGGTCGGCGTGATCGTCTCGGACACCTTCGGACGCCCGTGGCGGCACGGCCTGACCGACGTCGCGCTGGGCGCCTCGGGCGTCCGGCCGCTCGACGACCTGCGCGGCACGACCGACGCCTACGGCAACCCGCTGAACGCGACGGTGACCGCCCTGGTCGACGAGATCGCGGCGGCGGCCGAACTGGTGAAGGGCAAGCTGAGCGGGGTCCCGGTGGCCGTCGTCTCGGGCCTGGGCCACCTGGTGACCGACTCCGACGGCCCCGGCGGGGCGTCGCTGATCCGCCCCGCCGACCAGGACCTGTTCCGCTACGGCTCGGCCGACGTCGTGTTCGCCCGGCGCACCATCAGGAAGTTCTCCGGCGAGGCGGTCGACGGCGCGGCGGTCCGGCGCGCCGTCGCCGCCGCCATCTCGGCCCCCGCGCCCCACCACACGACGCCCTGGCGGTTCGTGCTGCTGGAGACCGCGGCGGCCCGGCTCGCGCTGGTCGACGCCATGCGCGAGGCGTGGATCGCCGACCTGCGCGGCGACGGGTTCACCGAGGAGTCGATCGCCAAGCGGATCAGGCGCGGCGACGTGCTCCGCGACGCGCCCTACCTGGCGGTGCCGTGCCTGGTCATGGACGGCTCGCACACCTACCGCGACGACCGCCGCAACGCCTCCGAGCGGGAGATGTTCGTGGTCGCGACGGGGGCCGGGGTGCAGAACTTCCTGGTCCAGCTCGCGGTCGAGGGGCTGGGGTCGGCGTGGGTGTCGTCCACGATGTTCTGCCGCCCGGTGGTGCGCGAGGTCCTCGGCCTCCCCGGCGACTGGGACCCGATGGGCGCCGTGGCCATCGGGCACGCCGCCGAACCGCCGAGGCAGCGCCCGCCGAGGTCGGCCGAGGACTTCTACGTCACCCGTTAGACCACGGGCAGCACCCGCCGCACGCTCGCGCACACCCCGTCGCTCGCCTCCGCCGCCGCGCGGCGCCCGGGTGACGGGGTGCCGTACTCGGTGGTCCGCTGCCGCAGCGGACGGCCGCTGAGCTCGACCATCGCGCGCAGTTCGGAGATGGTCTTGTACGACCCGTTCTCCGACCCCGCCATGCGGCTGATGGTCTCCTCCATCAGGGTCCCGCCGATGTCGTTCACTCCCCCGGCCAGCACCTGGCGGCACAGGTCGTCCTGGAGCTTCACCCACGAGCACTGGATGTTGTGGATCGCGCCGTGCAGCAGCAGCCGGGACACCGCGTGGACCGCGCGGTTCTCGGCCGCCGTCGGCCCCGGGCGGGCGATCCCGGCCAGGTAGATCGGGGCGCTGTGGTGCACGAACGGCAGCAGGACGAACTCGCTGAAGCCGCCCGTCTCCTCCTGGAGCCGGCGGATCAGGCGGATGTGCCGCACCCAGTGGGCGTGGTTGTCGACGTGGCCGTACATCATGGTCGAGGTCGTCGGGAGGCCCACCCGGTGGGCCGTCGTGATGACGTCGATCCACTCGCGGGCGGGCAGTTTGCCCTTGGTGAGCACCCAGCGGACGTCGTCGTCGAGGATCTCGGCCGCCGTGCCGGGGAGGGAGTCGACGCCGGCCTCGCGGGCGCCGGTCAGCCAGTCTTCGATCGACAGGTTCATCCGGCTCGCGCCGTTGATGACCTCCATCGGGGAGAAGGCGTGGACGTGGATGTCCGGGGTGCGGGCCTTCACCGCCCGCGCGATGTCGAAGTAGGCGCTGCCGGGCAGGTCGGGGTGGATGCCGCCCTGCATGCAGACCTCGGTCGCCCCGGCCGCCCAGGCCTCCTCGGCGCGGTCGGCGACCTGGTCGAGGCTCAGGGTGTAGGCGTCGGCGTCGGTGCGCCGCTGGGCGAAGGCGCAGAAGCGGCAGCCCGTGTAGCAGACGTTGGTGAAGTTGATGTTCCGGTTGACGACGTAGGTGACGTCGTCGCCGTTGACCTCGCGGCGCAGGCCGTCGGCCAGGGCGCACAGTTCGTCGAGCGCCGCGCCGGTCAGGCCCAGCAGCGCCTCGGCCTGGGCGTCGGTCAGCGCCAGCGGGTCGCGGGCGGCCTGGCGCAGCGCCCCGGCGCCGTCGCCGGTCATCGACACCGCCGTGGGGAGGCGGTCCTTCAGCGCGTCCCAGTCGCCGTAGACGTGGTCGAAGTCGTCGCGGCGGTCGTGCGTGCGGCCCGTGGTGTCGACCTCGGTGTGCAGGTCGACCCGGCCCGACGGGGCGAAGCCGCCGTCGGGCTCCTGCCACGGCCGGGGCTCGGGCCGCACGTCGAGGGCCATGCCGTCGGGGCCGGCCAGCGCCGCCACGTGGGCGCTCAGGCGGGGGTCGAGCCAGGGTTCGCCGGCCCGGACGTACTCGGGGTAGATCGTCAGGCGTTCGCGCAGGTCGAAGCCTGCTTCGGCGGTGCGTTCCGCGAGGGCGTCGATCATCGGCCACGGGCGTTCGGGGTTCACGTGGTCGGGGGTCAGCGGGGAGACGCCGCCCCAGTCGTCGATGCCGGCGCGGATCATCAGGGCGTACTCGTCGCCGATGAGGTTCGGCGGGGCCTGCACGCGCATGCGGGGGCCCAGCACCATGCGGGTCACCGCGATCGTCGCGGCGAGTTCCTGGAGGTCGGCGTCGGGCATGCCGCGCATCGCGGTGTCGGGCTTGGCGCGGAAGTTCTGGACGATCACCTCCTGGACGCCGCCGTACTCACGCGCCACCCGGCGGATCGCGAAGATCGACTCGGCCCGGTCGAGGACGGTCTCGCCGATGCCGATCAGGATGCCGGTGGTGAAGGGCACGTTGGAACGGCCGGCGTCTTCGAGGACACGCAGGCGGACGGCCGGGTCCTTGTCGGGCGAGCCGTAGTGGGCGCCGCCCTTCTCGGTGAACAGGGCCGTCGAGGTGGTCTCCAGCATCATGCCCATCGACGGCGCGACCGGCTTGAGCCGCTGGAAGTCGCGCCACGTCAGCACACCCGGATTGAGGTGGGGCAGCAGGCCGGTCTCCTCCAGCACCCGGATCGCCATGGCGCGCACGTAGGAGAGGGTGTCGTCGTAGCCGTGGGCGTCGAGCCACTCGCGGGCGGCCGGCCAGCGGTCTTCGGGGCGGTCGCCCAGGGTGAACAGGGCCTCCTTGCAGCCCATCGCCGCGCCCTCACGGGCGATGGCCAGCACCTCGTCGGGAGACAGGAACGCGCTCGGCAGTTTGGCGGGGGCGGTCGCGAAGGTGCAGTAGCCGCAGCGGTCGCGGCACAACCGCGTCAGGGGGATGAACACCTTGCGGCTGTAGGTGATCACTCCGGGGCGGCCCACCGCTTCCAGGCCCGCGTCGCGGACGCGGGAGGCGTGGTCGAGCAAGGCGTCGAGGTCGGCGCCGCGGGCCTCCAGGAGGATGGCCGCCTCGGCCACGTCGATCGTCTTCCCGTCGCGTGCGCGTGCCAGCGCCCGCCGCATTGCTGCCGTCATACCTGCACACTACGTTGATCAGAAATTGCGGTAGTCGCGGGGAGCCATGCGCGGGCCCCGGCCCGGGGGGCGGCGTCCGCTGAGCTCGATCAGGCGGACCACCCGGT
Source organism: Herbidospora yilanensis (assembly GCF_001570565.1). Taxonomy (GTDB): domain Bacteria; phylum Actinomycetota; class Actinomycetes; order Streptosporangiales; family Streptosporangiaceae; genus Herbidospora; species Herbidospora yilanensis. The sequence goes on from NZ_BBXE01000013.1 coordinate 509,859, forward strand.
GGCGGTGCCCGGCGAAGGGTTCGAGCAGCCGGAGCATGCCCTCGTCGTCGGTCTTCTCGCCGGTGAAGGCGTAGCCGACCAGGCCGGGGATGTGGAAGTCGCCCACGCTCGGGGCGTCGGCGTCGCCCCAGACCCGCTGGCGGATCTCGGCGGAGGTCCAGACGCCGATGCCGGGCAGAGCGCGGAGCAGGCGGTCGGCCTCCCACGTGGTGCTCGCCGTCTCCAGCTTCCCCTCGTGGCGGGCCGCGTTGACGATCGTGCGGGCCCGTACGGCCTCCGCCCCCGCCCGGTGCCAGTCCCACGACGGCACGAGCCGCCAGGTGCCGGGCGACGGCGGCACCCTGAGGCCTTCGGGGCCCGGCCCGGGAGCGGGGTCGCCGTACTTCCGCACCAGCCGGCGCCAGGCCCGGAACGCCTCCCGGCCCACCACCTTCTGCTCCAGCACGGCCGGCACCAGCGCCTCGAAGATCCGTCCGGCCCGGCCGATCCGCATCCCCGGGGCGCTCAGGTGCAGTCTCTTGAGGAACCCGGCGACCGGGTCGTCGCCCATCGCGTCGAGCAGCGCGCCGAACCCGGCCGGGTCGTCGGCCGCGCCGAGCAGGTCGGGCATCGTCTCCAGGAGCCATTCGGCCCCGAGCCCCCACGCCAGGCCGTGGACCTGACCCGCGACGACGGAGATCCGGAGGGTTCCGGGGCCTTCAGGGGTCCGGCAGGCACGCCAGAACGCCCCGTCTGGCGTGCTCTGCCAGACGGGGTCTCCCGAGCCGTGCCGGTGCGGCGCCACCGTCAGCCCCAGGTCCAGCGGACCGTCGGGGCGCCAACTTCGTTCAGGCATCGCTGGAGAATCTCACCGCGCATTCCGGCAGGTCGACGCCGGGCCACACCCGGGCTCCCGCCGTCAGTTCGTTCCGCGCCCCGATGGACGCCCCGTCGCCGACGACCGTCTCGCGCACCACCGCCCCCTCGGCGACCGTGGCGCCCGCCCCGATCACCGAGTCGATCACCGTCGCGCCGGGCGCGATGGCCGCGTCGTCGGCCACCACGCTACCGCGCACGGTCGCCCCGGCTCCCACGGCGGCCCTGGCGCCGATCACCGAACCGCCCGTGACCTTGGCCTCGGGCGAGACGGCCGCGCCGTCGAGCAGCAGCGCCTCCCCCGGCGCGCCGGGCAGGGCGGGGGAGGCGAGGAGGCCGCGTACGAGATCGGCGGAGCCCTGGACGAACGCCGCCGGAGTGCCCACGTCGAGCCAGTAGGAGGAGTCGGCGAAGCCCATGACCGTGTGGCCCGACTCGATGAGGCCGGGGAAGGTCTGCCGCTCGACCGAGACGACCTCGCCGGGCGGGATCGTGTCGATGACCGAACGCCGGAACACGTAGCAACCGGCGTTGATCCGGTTGGTCACGGGGTTGGGGGTCTTCTCCAGGAACGCCGTCACCCGGCCCCGCTCGTCGGTCGGCACGCAGCCGAACCGCGACGGGTCGTCGACCTCGGTGAGATGGAGCGTGACGGCGGCGTCGTTCTCGACGTGGCGGGCGACCTGGGCGGTGATGTCGTGACCCGAGAGGATGTCGCCGTTGAGCACCAGCACCGGCGCGTCGCCGGTGACGGTCAGCCCCTCCGCCGCGTTGCGGATCGCGCCGCCGGTGCCGAGCGGGGTCTCCTCGGTCATGTAGACGATCTGGAGACCGAACGCCGACCCGTCGCCGAACGCGTCGGCGAACATCTCGGCCTTGTAGGAGGTCGCGAAGACGATCCGGGTCACTCCGCAGGCCCGCGCCTTGGCGAGCTGGTGGGCGAGGAACGGCACTCCCGCGGTGGGGAGCAGCGGTTTGGGGGTGAAGAGGGTCAGCGGGCGTAGCCGCGTCCCCTGCCCGCCGACCAGGAGAATCGCCTCAAGCTGACCGGGTTGGGGCAAAGAAGGCTCCGTCACATGGGCGAGGCTAACTCAATGTTCCGTCGCACGCTGATAGGAAACCAGATGTGCGTGCGCGGACATCTGCCACGTGAATTCACGGCTTCTCGCGAGCCCCGCGGCGCCCAATTCGACACGTCGGGCGGGTGAATCGAGCAGCGCCCGCAGCGCCGCCCCGATGCTCTCGGAATCGGGCTCCGTGTACGCCACCGCGTCCCCGCCGACCTCCGGGAGAGACGTGCGCCGCGTCGTCAGAACCGGGGCCCCGCACGCCATCGCCTCCAGCACGGGCATGCCGAACCCCTCGCAGCGCGACGGGAACGCCGCCACCAGCGCGCCGCCGTAGAACCCGGCCAGGTCGCCGAAGGGCAGATAGCCGGTCCGCACGACCGTGACGCCCTCGGGCAGCGACCGCATGGCCGCCTCGACCTCCCGGCCGCTCTCGGCGGGCCCGGCGATGACCAGCGCGGGCGGGTTCTCCCGGCCCTCGACGGCCCGGGCGAAGCCCCTGATCAGGTTGGGCGCGTTCTTGCGCGGTTCGGCCGGGCCGACGAACGCGATGTAGGGGCGGCCGTGGATGCCCAGCCGGCTGGTCACCCGGCGGACCTCGGCCTCGGCCGGCGGGCGGAACAGGTCGGGGTCGACGCCGTGGTAGGCGACGTCGATGCGGGTCGGGTCGGCGCCGACGACCCGGATGAGCTCGTCGCGGGTGGCCTTCGACGGGGTGATCACCCGGCGGGCGGCCCGGACGGCGGTCTTGGTGGCCGAGCGGAAGAAGGCGGCGCGGTCGGACTCGTACTGGTCGGCCTCGGTGAAGCAGGCGACGTCGTGCACGGTCACCACACTCGGCACCTCGGAGCGCAGCGGCACCGAGTAGTAGGGCGCGTGGATCACGTCGGCGCCGACCTTCTGGGCCAGCAGCGGCACCCCGGTCTGCTCCCAGACGAGGCGGGCGCCGCGGTTGGCGATGGCGTGGGGGCCGGGCATGATCGTCGCGCCGGGGGCGAGCCGGGCGTACCGTTCGGCGTCGGCCCGCTGGCAGACGATGACGAGGTCGGCGCCCTGCTGGTCGAGCGCGGCGAGCAATCCGTCGACGTATCGGATCAGGGCGCCTCGGTCGGCCGGTACGGCCGCGGCGTCAACGAGCACTCGGGGTTTCAACGAGATCGCTCCCCTCAACGCGCGGCGAAGGAAGAACGTGACGGAAGGCCCCGATTTCCTTCGCCCTTGTCATTCACTGTAGGCCGCCTGGAACGCCAATCATGAGCGAAATCACACGATTCGCCGCGTTCCAGAAACGGATTCCGTAGCTATTCCACGGTTTTTTCCGTTTTGCGGGCCCGCCAACCCGCGAAGGCCGCACAGATCAGATCACCCACCGAGACCACCACACGTGACACCAGCGCCGCCGCGATGGCCGACCCCTGGTCGAGCACCGGGGCCAGCGCCGCCACCATGGCGACCTCCCGCACCCCCGCCCCCGCCGGAGCCAGCACGAACACGAACCCCAGGCACCAGGCGAGCGCGAACGCCCCGAAGCTGAGCACGACGGCTCTCGGCCCGGTCGCCCCCAGCCCGTGGACGATCACCGCGAGCTGGGCCCCGTAGGCCGCCCACCCGGCGAAGGCCCACCCGGTGGAGGTCAGCACCCCCCGGGCGGTCAGCGGCCGTTCCATCGGCGGCCGCCTGAGCAGCCGGAACCCCAGGTTCAGCACCCCGTTGACGACCTTCGGATGCAGCCCCACCGCGAGCACCGGCAGCAGGAGCAGCAACCAGGCGTACCCCGCGACCGAGTCGCCCGCGAAGGCGGGCAGGGTGGCCACGGCGACCAGCAGCCCGGTCGCGAGATAGATCGGGTACGTCAGGAAGAACGCCGCCGCGCTCCTGGCCCGCGGGATGCCGTGGTCCCTGCCCATCTCCATCTGGGCGAGGACGGGCCAGACCGACCCGGGGATGTACTTCCCGAGTTGCCCGACGAAGAAGATCTTCGCGGCGTCGGCGAACCGCAACGGCGACCCGAGATCGGCCAGCAGGGCCCGCCACATGAGCATCCCGGCCAGCAGCGCCCCGACGACCGCGACCAGCGACACCCCGAGCACCGGCCAGGAGAGCCGGGCCAGCCCGGCGCTGATGGCCTCCCACTGGGAGACGACCGCCCAGACCCCGAACCCGAGGGCGACGGCGAGAAACCCGAAACGGACGACCTTCTTGAGCACCGGCCTACGCGCCGGCACCACTGAGGTCTCGCCGAGATCCGGGCCGCCCCCAGGCTCGCGAGAGCCGCCGGGCCCGCTGACGTGCCCGGGTTCATCGGGGCCGCCCTGCATCCCGTGTTCGCCTGGTCCGCTCGCCGCGCCGTTCGCTGCCACGCCGGATTTATCAGCCTTTGTCACGACGCCGAGGTTCGGGTCGGCACCGACTCCGGCGGCTGGGGCAACACGACGCCCGCCGGGCGGCGCGCGGACTTGGTCGCCACCCAGATATACGTGGGCACGATCGGCAGCAGGGCCCGCAGTGCCGGCCGGGGCGTCTTCTCCAGGGTCGCCTTCGCCGCCCTGCCCGCCGCGCCCGCGAACAACTCGCCGCCCGCGAAGGCCTCGGGTGTCGCCAGGACGGGGAAGGTGTAGTCCCACACGTGGAAGTCGGCCAGCATCCGCCGCAGGCCGCCGCGGGTCCGGAAACGCTCGTAGTAGTTGTCGGCCCGCCCGAACGCCCGCACGTACCGGTCGGCCGCGCGGGGCGGCAGGTAGGAGAGGAACGGCAGCTTGTAGTGGGGTTCCATGATGCCCAGGCGGTTGCCCAGGCCCAGGTAGAGCACGCCGTCGTCGGCCAGCACCCGGTGCATGTCGGCGATCACCGCGTCGGGGTCGACGACGTGCTCGTAGATGTGGTTGAAGACCAGGACGTCGACGGAGCCGTCGGGGAACGGGAGCCGGGTCCCGTCGCCGCACACGAACGCCACCCGCTCGCCGAACCGCCCGGCGGCCTTGCGCAAGCCCGGGACGTCGATGTCGATGCCGAAGGTGTGCCGGGCCCCGGCCAGGGCCAGCTCGTCGGCGATGAACCCGGCCGAGCAGCCGATGTCGGCGACGGTCAGGCCCTCAAGGGGTCGGTCGCCCCGGCCCAGGAAGTGGGCCAGCACCGCGATGATCTTGGCGGCCTTGCGGCGGCGCTTGGCCTCGTCGAGCATCGCCGACTGGAACTCGGAGTACTCCAGTTGCGCGGCGCGTTCGGTGCCCACGGGCGTCCTTCCTCTTGCTGAACCTGCTGAACGGTCAGAGCGCGGCCAGGTAGGCGGACCAGTACGGCTCGGGGTCGACCGCCTTGACCCCGGTCCGGAGACGCTCGGGGGTGCCCGGTTCGTAGAACCGGCGCAGGGCGTCGGCGAGGGCGTCGGCGGAGCCCGGTTCGACCAGCAGCCCGTCGACGTCGTCGGTCACATTGTCGGCCAGCGCGCCGACCCGTGTGGCGATGACCGGGACACCGTGCTCGTGCCCGAGCCACACGTTCTGGGAGGCGGTCGCCGACCGGTAGGGCAGCACGAGCGCGTCGGCCCCGGCGAACAGCTTCGGCACCTCGTCGGCGGAGACGTAACCGGGACGCAGTTCGACCCGGTCGGCCAGGCCGAGCTCCCGGATCAGCGCCGTGGTCGCCTCGGTGCCGCCCCAGAACTCCCCGGCCACGGTCAGCCCCACGCCGGGCACCTGGGCCAGCGCGCGGAGCAGCAGGTCGAGGCCCTTGTACGGGCGGACGATGCCGAAGAACAACAACCGCCGGTTCAGCCCGCCCTCGCCGGTGACCCCCGCCGACGGCAGGTGGGGCGGCAGGGGCGCGACCTTCACGAACGGCTGGCCCAGCTCGCGCGCCAGCGTCGCCTGCGCCTCCGAGTGCGCCAGCACGCCGTCGACCCGCCTGAGCAGCGCCTTCATCAGCGGCCGGTCGTAGGGCTTGGTCTCGTGGGGCAGGACGTTGTGGCAGAGCGCGACGACGCGGGCCTGGCGGCGCAGGCCGTACAGGATGCCGAGATAGGGCGGGACCTGGACCGGGCTCAGCACGGTGAGGACCACCAGGTCGGCGCCGCGCAGGCGGCGGCCGCAGGCCACCCAGCCGTCGGGGCGGCGCCAGTCGAGGCTGCGCCGGGTGCCCGGGAAGGGTTCGCCCTCGGGGGTGTCGATGGTCTGCACGCCCGGATAGAGGAACGACGGATACTGCGCCTTCCACGACTCGATCACGACGTCGTGCCCGGCCCGCGCGAGGCGGTGGGCGAGCTCGGTCGTGTGCTGGGCGCCGCCGCCCTTGTAGGGGAAGGTCGGCCCGACGATCGCGACGCGCATCACTCGTTGCCGCGGGATCGCACGATCAGGTCGGCCAGCAGCGCGACCGAACCGATGAGCATGCCGGACAGGAAGATCACGATGGCGTTGCTGGTCAGGTAGAAGCCGTAGTTGACCACGTCGTAGGCGCCCTTGACCAGGCCGATCCCGACCAGCCACAGGGCGGGCGGCATCAGGACCTTGAGCGGGTTGAAGTACATGATCATCCGCAGCACCTGCAGGATGTAGCGGTAGGCGTCGCCGAAGAAGCTGAACTTCGACTTGCCGGCCCGCTTGGCGTAGTCGATCGGCAGGTAGTAGACGTCGTGCTGGTTCGACAGGAACGCCAGCGTGATCGTGGTGACGCACGAGAACCCGGGCGGCAGCAGCCGCAGATAGGGCTTGGCGACCGACTTGCGGAACGCCCGCAGGCCCGAGTTCAGGTCGGGGATCTTCTGCCCGGCCAGCCGTTCGGCGACCTTGCGGATCACCCACTTGGCCGGCACCCGGAGCAGCTTGTGGGAGCCCTCTTCCGTGGTGCGGGCGCCGACGACCTGGTCGACCGTCGGGTCCTTCTCCAGGATCTGGACCAGGTCGGGGATGCGCTCGTTCGGGTAGGTCATGTCGGCGTCGGTCCACACGACGATCTCGCCGCGGGCCTCCTGCGACCCGATGCGCCGGACCGTGCCCGAGCCGCCGTTGCGGTGGAAGGCGCGGATGCGCATGTTCGGGAAACGCGGCGCAGCCTCGCGCAGCCGCTCCAGCGTGGCGTCGGTCGAGCAGTCGTCGACGGCGACCAGCTCGTAGGTGTAACCCGAGGAGTCCATGGCCGCGCTGATGCGCTCGACCTCGTCGATCACATGGTCCTGCTCGTTGTAGCAGGGCAGCACGATCGTGACGTAGGGGTTGTCGCTCACCACTGGTCCACTCTCCGGGGGCATGTCCACGTCGGAAGAGGGTACTCTGCCCAGTCGCACCCCGACCGCACATCACGGCACGGCGAGCCAGACGTCCACGCTCAGCGACCACGTTCCGTCAGGCGCTTTGACAAGAGAACGCTCGTCCTGGCGGGTCCGCAGGGCCATGACCTGCCGGGGCGTGCCGTAGGCGGTGAGCTGTCCGGGCTCGGCCGCGAGCAGCACGGGGCGATGCGTTTTGGCGATGATCCTGCGGACATCGGCTTCGAGCGGGACGCTCTCCCCTTCCGGGTAGGCGACTCTGGCCGTCGGGAAGCCGCACTGGCCCCTGACCACCTGGGTGAGCCGGTCGCCGGTCACCCGCTCGACGATCAGGACCGTCGAGCCGTCGGGGATCGCGTCGCACATCTTCCGCACGGCGGCCAGCTCCCCCTTCTCGATCGGGGTGAACGCGGTGCCGATCGAGGTGATGACCGGCGGGACGAGCAGCAACGCGGCGGTCGCCCAGACGGGCAGCCTCCGCGCGCCCCACACCGCCAGCAGGATCAGCCCCGGGATGATCACCGGGACCAGGCGGCGGGCGGCGAACGGGTGGTCGGCGGTGATGGCCGGGCGGTAGAGCGTGGTGACGGTGGTCCACAGGATGATCGCCGTCGGCAGCAGCCACGGCTTCTCCATCCTGCGCATCAGCGTGAACGCGCCGAAGACGGCGAGGAGGAGGGCCGGGAGGCCGACGTACCAGATGACCCAGTAGAGCGAATCCTCGTAATAGAGACGTGTGCGATCGAGTGGGAGCCCGTTGGCCTTCTGCACCGCCTCGATCATCTGGGCGGTGAGTTCGTCCTCCGGGTTGGTCACCGGTCTTTTCACCGTCTCGACCAGCGGCCTGACCGCGAGGGCGAGCACGCCGAGCACCACCCCGGCCGCCGCGACGTCCGGCAGCCGGCGTGGCACCTTCTTCACGAACGGCGCGACGACCAGCACCACCGCGCAGATCGCCAGCAACGGCAACAGCGAGCCGCTCAGGTAGTCGAAGTAGGGGCGGGACAACACGAACCCCGCGCCGAACCCGATCCCGCCGCCGAGGACGACACCGGCCAGCAGTCTTCGCTGCGCCACGACGCCGAAGACGAGCACGGGCAGGATGTCGCGCAGCCCGTCGATCCGGATCAGCAGGGCCAGCCCGAACACCAGCCCGGCCACGAACATCCGCCGCCCGGTCAGCACCAGGGCGATGCCGCCGAACAGCAGCACCAGCGACGGGATCTCGCTGAAGGTGGTCCGCGAGGTGTACAGGATCGGCATCGCGACCGCGAACGCCAGCGTCCCGATCCAGGCGAACCGCGCGTGCACGAGCCGGGCGGTCACTCCCCCGACGGTCAGCACGGCCAGCGCGCCGAGCAGCGCCGGGGTGAACCCGGAGGCGTAGAGGATCGGCGCGCCCGGCATGAACTGCGGCACGATCGCGCCGTCGTGGGCGTAGAACCCCATGCTCGCGAACCGCAGCGCGTCGTCGCCGCCGCCGAACGCCTCCACCGCCGGCGCGATCGGCAACCCGCCGTGTTCCCGCAACCAGATGGCGTACTGCTGGTAGGTGGCCGGGTCGCGGCGGACGATGTACTGCTGCGAGGCGTAGACGGTGTTGAACACCCCCGACGCGGCGGCGACCAGGAACACCGATCCGGCCTGCCACCACGTCGACTCGACCGTGTCCTTCGGCCACCCCGCCCAGACGAACAGCGCCGCCGCCGGGACCCCCAGCAGGATCATCTGCCAGACGCCGAACCAGCCGAGGAAGACCAGCGCCAGCCCAGCCGACAACCAGCCCGACAGGGCCAGCGCGGGCAGCACCGACCCGACGGCCAGCAGCCGTCCCGGTGACAGGTCGATCCTCAGCGCGCGAATGGGCGAGAGCCTAGCGGTGTAGCGTGGCCGGTCGACGCGCGCCTGACCTGGAGCCCGTTGACCACTCCCAGCTCTAGAGGCGGGGATTCCGGCTCTCACGGGCCGGGGTTCCCGCTTCACGGCCGACCGCACCCGGGAGGACCCGGAATGTCTGACGTCAGCTCCACAGGAGGACACGGCACGACCTGCCGCCAGGCTGTTCTTCGCGGCGTTGACGCCCCGGTCGTGCCGGGTGTCCGGCGATCGGATGAGTCGGTCGCGTGACCGCTGAGGACGTGAGCGCCGAGCGCCGGGCCGCGCCCGCGATGCCCTCGCGGATGCGCCGGGGGCTCGCGTGGGTGCGGGAGAACCCCTGGTTCTCCGGGGTGTTCGGCGTCGGGCTGCTGCTGCGGGTGCTGGCCGTGGTCGGTTATCAGCCGGCGCTCTGGTTTCCCGACACCTACACCTATGTCGTGACGGCGATCAGGCCCCGGCCCGATCTCGTCCGGCCGGCCGGGTACTCGTTCTTCCTGCGGTTGTTCGAGCCGTTCCACAGTTTCGGGCTGGTGGTGGTCGTCCAGCATCTGCTGGGACTCGCCACCGCCGTGCTGATCTACACCGCGATCCGGCGGAAGGTCCTCGGGGTGGTCGCGGCGGCGGTGGTGTTGCTCGACGCGTACCAGATCCAGCTCGAACACCTGCTCGTCTCCGACACGCTCTTCCTGTTCCTCGTCGTCGCGGCGACCGTGCTGGCGCTGAAGCCGGTCACGTGGCGCACGGCGCTCGCGGTCGGGGTGCTGCTGGCGGCGGCGACGATCACGCGGACCGCCGGATTGCCGCTGATCGTCGTCTTCCTGGTCCTGTACGGATGGCGCGCCCGCAGGTGGACGGCGGTCTTCGCGGCCGGGGCGCTGGTGCCCGTCGTCGCCTACGGGGTGTGGTTCCACGCGGCGCACGACCGGGTGGGAATCGTGGGGGCCAACGGGGCCTTCCTTTACGTCCGCGTCATGCCCTTCGCCGAATGCCAGGTCATGAAGCCGCCCGCCGACCTCGCCGTGCTCTGCGACGACCGCGACCCGAGGCCGCCCGCCCAGGACTACGTCTGGGACGACGCCTCTCCGCTGGTCAGGCTGCCCGGCGAGACCTTCACGGCGGCGAACGACGCCCTCGCGCAGCGGTTCGCGCTGCTCGCCATCGCCCGGCAGCCGGGCGACTATCTCGCGGCGGTCGCCCGGGATCTGGTCAGGGCGTTCGAGCCCGGCCGGCCGGTCTACCCGAACCCCGAGGTGTACGCCGCCTACGAGTTCCCCGTCACGGTCCCGGCCGAGCCGCGGACACGCGACACACTCGGGGTCGAACTCGCCCGCCGATACGAGAACGGGCCCATTTCCACGCAAGTGATCGAACCTGTGGCGGGCTGGCTCCGTACCTATCAGAGTGTGCTGGCGCTACCGGGGCCACTGCTCCTGCTCGTCCTGCTCGTTCCCGTCATCGCGATGCGGCGTTCGGACGTCCTCATTCCGTGGGCGGTCGCATGGGCGCTCCTGGTCGTCCCGGCCGCCACGGCGGTCTTCGACTATCGGTACGTTCTGCCCGCCGCCCCCCTGGCGTTCCTGGCCGCCGCGATGGCCCTTTCACCTGCGACGTCAGTGAAATGCAAGTAAAGCTCAGTACAACCGCATACCGTGAAATGTCCGCAAATGAGTATGCTGTCCGCCAGCCCAAATCGGAGATCGCTGGGCCGGGCGACCGCATCGTGACCTAATCTCGAAGGCGCAATGAGCGAGCGAATCATCCACGACGCCTCTGCCTTCGACGTGTGTTCAGTCGAGGAGACGGTATGAGCGACCACCGGCACGTCCCCTCGTCCGACCAACCCGGTTGGGGCACCGGTGCTTACTCCTATGGCGGCGGCAACCCCGGCGTCCCGCAGCAGCCCGTGTTCGAGCCGCCGCCCATGTACGCCGAGCAGTCCGCCCGCCGCCGCGAGACCGAGGGCGACCCCGACTTCGACGAGCACCGCTGGGGCGTCGGCGACCGCTGGGACGATGACGACGACGAGCCGCGCCGGTTCCGCTGGCTGAAGCGCCGCAAGAACGACGGCGAAGACGACTTCGACGAGGTCCCCGTCGCGGTCGGCGCCGCCACGACGGCCGCCTCGGCTCAGCAGGCGGCCTACACCGCTCCCGTCGCGGGCATGGGCATGGGCGCGCCGCCCGGTCCCCCGCCGCAGGCCCCCGGCAACGGCGGCTCGGGTGGCCGCGGCCGGGCGAAGGCGGGCCTCGGCGCACTGGGCTGGGTGAGCGTGGTGCTCACCACCGTGCTGGTGGCCGGCAGCCTGACCGCCTACACGGTCTACCGCCGCACGCTCGGCAACATCCAGACCACCAACGTCACCGACGCCCTGGGCACCAACCGCCCGCAGAACCAGACCGGCGCGCTCAACGTGCTGCTGGTCGGCTCCGACACCCGTCAGGGCGACAACGCCCGCTACGGCCAGAAGGCCGCCCGCGAAGACCACACCGAGCGCACCGACACGATCATGCTGCTGCACGTGTCGCCGCAGCGCGACCAGGCCCGGCTGATCAGCTTCCCGCGCGACTCGATGGTGCAGATCCCGTCGTGCGACAACATGCAGACCAAGCAGCCGATGCCGGCCCAGCTCGGCATGATCAACTCGGCCTTCAACCTGGGCGGCATCGTCTGCACGATCCGCACGATCGAGTCGCTCACCCAGATCCGCGTCGACCACTTCATCAAGGTCGACTTCACCGGCTTCAAGAACATCGTCAACGCGCTCGGCGGCATCGAGATCTGCCTGCCCCAGGCCGTGAACGACCGCGCCTCCAAGCTGAACCTCCCGGCCGGCCGCCAGATCGTGAAGGGCGAGGCCGCGCTCGGCTACGTCCGCATCCGCAAGATCGGCAACGGCAGCGACCTGGAGCGCATCAAGCGCCAGCAGGTCTTCCTCTCGCAGGTCGTGAAGAAGGCCACCAGCAGCGACCTGATCGGCGACCTGCCGAAGCTCGCCGAGTTCATCGGCGCCGCGACCGGCTCGGTCGAGATGGACGACCAGCTCAACACCGAGACGCTGATCCAGATCGCGCAGAGCGCCCAGAAGCTGACCGCCAAGGGCTTCAAGGCGATGACCGTGCCGGTCGAGGCCTACGTGGCCGACTCCAACCGGGTGCAGTGGAAGCAGCCGCAGGCCGACAACCTGTTCGCGGCCATCCGCACCGACAGCGCGGTCTCCACGGCCGCCCCGACCCCGCCTCCGTCGGCCGCGCCCGCCGAGGGCGGCTCCGACCAGGGCGGCGGCGAGGCCAAGCCTTCCGCGCCGCCGGCGCCGAAGCCGACCGAGGCCGCGCAGGTGCGGGTCCAGGTCGTGAACGGCACCAACACCACCGGCAAGGCCAGCGAGGTCGCCGAGGCGCTGACCGCGCAGGGCTTCAAGGTCACCCAGATCGGCGACGGCCGCAAGGCCGACGGCTCCGACCAGGAGACCACCTCCGTCGCCTACAAGGGCGAGGGCTGGGAGGGCTCCAAGCTCCTCATCGCGTCGCTGCTGAAGACGGTCGACCCGTCGACGACGCCGCTGCCGGTGGCCAACGTCAAGCCGTTCACGCCGACCACCCCCGCGCCGGGCAAGCCGAAGAAGGCCGTCGGCCCGATCATCCAGCTCGTGGTGGGCAAGGACTTCGGCGGCGTCAAGGTCCCGCTGTCGGCGGCCGAAGACGAGTCGACGGTCGACGCGAACACCGACATCTGCGCGACCTGATCCCCGGGTTTCGGCAGGCTTTTCGGCCGCAGGAGGGCGCTTTTTGGGATTTCCCGGAGATTCCGCCCTCCTGCGACATCGCGGCGACAAGAACGTTAAGGTGGGGTGTCCGGCCTGGGCGCCCCGGTCTCCCTTCTGCCACCCTGGGGGCGTTTGTCAGGCCTCGTCTGGTTCCGTCCTCTGACAGATAGCTGAGCGTTCTTCCGTGAGTGACACGTGAGCGACATCCGAAACCGCCCCCCGGTTCCGAATCCGGACGCTGAAGACGCACCAACGGGGGTGATGGGCCGGATCACCGACGACACCCACCTCGACCTCCCCGCCATCCAGGGCGACCCCTTGGCCCCCGGCCAGCCGGTCGACGACCACGACCCGTCGATGACGAGCCCCCAGCGAGCGATCGACCTCGGCGCCGGCCCCCATGCCCACGGGGTGCACTCGACCGGCCCGCAGCAGGTTCCGCAGAACCCCTACGCCTCAGGCGGCCATCTGGCCGACTCCTTCGCGCCCCAGAAGCCCGGCCCGGACACCGGCCAGTCCCCCTTCCCCGGCCCTTTTGACGGCGCGGGCACGTCCGGAACCCCCGGATCCTTCCCCGGCAGTGGCGCCCCTGGCTCTGCGGCCCGGTTCCCCGGCGAACCGGGTTCGGCCTCGGGCACGGGCGGATTCGGCATGCCCGGAACCGGCGACCCGGCATCCTTCTCGGGCACCGGCGCATACGGAACCCCTGGCCCCTTCCCCGGCTCCGGCGACCACGCATCCTTCGCCGGCACCGGCGCATACGGAACCCCTGGTTCCTTCCCGGGCACCGGCGCACCCGGCACCACCGCCTCCTTCCCCGGCTCCGGCAGCCCCGGCACCACCGGCTCCTTCCCCGGCTCCGGCGCGCCCGGGGGCGGGCCGCTCGCCGCGCCCACCCAGACCTCCTCCGCCGACCCGTTGCCGCAGCGCAAGCCCCGCGATCGGCGGCCCCCGGTCGACGACGCGCCCGCCGAGGGGTTCGACTACTTCGGCGGCGGCGCGCCCAAGCCCGTGCAGCAGCCCCACCCGCAGACGGCCACGCGTATCCCCCACACGCCCGACCCGCAGCAGGGTCAGCGCATTCCGCACGCCCAGCAGACGCCCCCCGGCATGGGAGCGGTCGACTACCCTGACCCGCCCGCCGACTGGAGCCCGTGGCAGCGCCGCCGCTCCCCCTACGACCCGCCGTCGGCGCCGCTGCCCACCCAGCCGCCCGGGTTCGAGAGCTTCCAGACCGACTCGTTCGCGGCCGTCGGCGCGCAGACGGGCGGTCACACCGGCGGCACGACGGGAGGGTTCCCCGAGTCCCCGTCCATGCCGCTCCCCGCGTGGGCCGCGACCCCGCCGACGACGGCGCCGCCGGCGTACACCGAGGTGGAGGAGCCCAGCCCGGCCAAGAAGCCGCGCTCGCACCACCTCGACAACGTCAAGTTCGTGCTGATCGCGCTGGTCATCTCCAGCCACGCGCTGCGCGACACGGTCGGCGCGAACCCGGCGAACAAGGCCGGGTACATCTGGGCGTTCGCCTTCCACATGCCGCTGTTCGTGATGATCAGCGGCTACCTGTCGCGGAACTTCTGGGACTCCCGGGGCAAGGTCAACAAGCTCGTCGACACGATCCTCATCCCCTACGTGATCGTGGAGGTCGGCTACGCCCTGCTGCGCTGGGGCCTGGGCGGCAAGTGGTCGCTGACCATCACCGACCCGGCCTGGCTCAACTGGTATCTGGTCGCCCTGCTGCTCTGGCGGGTGACGGTCCCGGTGTGGAAGCGGGTGCGCTGGCCGTTCACCGTCGCGGTCGTGGTCTATCTGATCTCGGGCTTCTCGCAGCTCGAACAGGACTTCAGCATGGACCGGTTCTTCGGCCTGCTGCCGTTCTTCGTGCTCGGCATGGTCCTCAAGCCGGAGCACTTCGAGTGGCTGCACAAGTCGTGGGTGCGCATGATCGGCGCGTTCGTCCTGGCGGCCTGGACGGCCGCCGCGATCGTGCTCGCGCCCCAGATCGGCCTGAAGATCTTCTACAACCGGTACAGCTACGCCGACCTCAACCAGGAGTGGTGGTACGCCCTCGGCTTCCGCCTGGCGTTCCTGGTCGGCGTGCTGGCGTTGTGCTTCTCCGTGCTGGCGATCATCCCCAAGCGGGAGACCTGGTTCAGCGACCTCGGCGTCCGGACCCTGTACGCCTACCTTCTCCACGGCATCCCGATCCTGATCCTGAAGGACTTCGGCTTACTGAAGCTGGAGTGGCTCGAAGGCCCGCTGGGCACCCTGGCGATCATCGCGAGCTCCTTCGTACTGGCGATAATCCTCTGCCTGCCGATCACCCGGTCCATCTTCAAGTGGCTGCTCGAACCGCGTCTGACCTGGCTCTACCGGAAACCACAGGCGGAAGTTCAACCGTAGTTCGGCTGCGGTTAACGCCCCGCATCCGGGCATGTCGGACCTGCCGGTCAGCCTCGCTGCATGAAGGTATGTGTCGGCACGGTCGTCCACCATCCGGAGGACGCCCGGATCATGCACCGGCAGATCCGGGCGCTGCTGGACGCCGGTCACCAGGTCACCTACGTCGCGCCGTTCACGCACTGCAACGTGACGCCGCAGCCGGAGATCCGGGCCATCGACGTGCCCCGGGCCGTCGGGCTGCACCGGGCCAAGGCGCTGCGCGCGGCGCGGAGCGCGCTGAAGCGGGGCTGCGCCGACGCCGATCTTCTGCTGGTGCACGACATCGAGTTGCTCCTGGCGCTGCCGAGGCGGCGTCCGGCGACGGTGTGGGACGTGCACGAGGACACGGTGGCCGCGCTCGACGCGAAGCCGTACCTGCCGGAGTTCGCGCGCACCACGCTGCCGCCGCTGCTGCGCAACCTGGAGGCGCGGGCCGAGCGGCGGCTGCACCTGATCCTGGCCGAGGAGTCCTACCGGGCCCGGTTCGCCGCCGACCACCCGGTGGTGCCCAACCACACCTACGTCGCCGAGACCGCGCCGCCCCCGCCGGGTGAGTCGCGGGTGGTGTACGTCGGCCACATCTCCGCGGCGCGCGGCGCCACCGAGATGATCGAGCTGGCGAGGCTGCTGCGGCCCCACGGCATCAGGCTCGACCTGATCGGCCCCGCCGACGCCGACGTGCGGCCGATGCTCCGCGACGCCCAGCGGACCGGCCTGCTCGACTGGTTCGGCTACGTCCCCAACAAGCACGCCCTGCGGATGGCCCAGGGCGCGCTGGCCGGCCTGTCGCTGCTGCACGACGTGCCCAACTACCGCGAGTCGACGCCGACCAAGGTGATCGAGTACATGGCCCAGGGCGTGCCCGTCATCACGACGCCGCTGCCCAAGGCCGTCGAGGCGATGAGGGGCTGCGGCACGGTCGTGCCGTTCGGCGACGTGGCGGCCGCCTACCGGGCGGTGCTGGAGCTGCGCGACGACCCCGCGCGCCGCGCGAAGGCGGCCGCCGACGGCCACGCCGAGGCGCGGGCCGCCTACCACTGGCCCGACCGGGCGCCGGAGTTCGTGTCACTGCTGGAGAACTGGGCCTCGGCCCGCGGCCGGGTGACCGTCCGCGGCGGGCACCGCGCCGTGGCCGTCTGAGACTGTACGGGTCGGCCCCGCGTTGATGTACTGGGGTTATGGCTAGCCATCTCATCCAGGGCCGCCGGGTGGACCTTCCGGTGGAGGTCAGGGACGCGGCGGCGGGCGCGGCGACCTATCTCGTGCGGGCCGACGCGGCCCGTGCGGTGATCGCCTACTCGGGGCTCGACGTGACCGAGATCCTCCCGGGGAAGGCGTTGTGCACGCTCGTCTTCGCCGAGTACAAGGACTCCGACCTGGGGGCCTACCACGAGTTCGGGGTCGTCTTCTGGGTCCGTCCACCCGAGGCCGGGCCGCCGCCCCGCCGGTCGGCGCGGGCAGGGGTGCTCGACGTCCGGGCGAGCGGGTCGGCGGCGTTCGTCCACTGGTTGCCGGTCGACCAGACGTTCACGCTGGAGGCGGGCCGGGAGATCTGGGGTTTCCCGAAGGAGCTGGCCGACATCGACGTCCGCCAGAAGACCCCCTACAAGCGCTGTGTGCTGCGCAAGGACGGGCGGCTGGTGCTCGACCTGCTGATCCGGCCGGGGGTGCCGCTGCCGAACGCCGGGTTGCCGGCGCTGGAGGCGTTCGCGCACCGCGACGGCGGCACCCGGCGCACCGGCTGGAGTGTGCGGGCGTCGGGGGTCAGGGCCCGGCCGGGTGGCGCGCTGATCCGGCTGGGCAACCATCCGATCGCCAAGGAACTCAGCGAGCTCGGGCTGCCGAAGCGGGCGCTGGCCTCCATGACGGCCGCGCACGTGTCGATGAGCTTCGGCGAAGCCTTCTAGACGATCGGCGGGCGGCCGAGCTTGAGCATGTGCCAGGCCGTCCGCCACGCCATCGGGCGGCGTTCGCCCGCCGGTTCGCGCCAGCCTTCGGCGAAGCCGCGGAACCAGGCGCGCAGCGCGAACGGCGAGCGGTCGCGGATGAGCGTCAGCAACATCCAGTTGCCCAGGTAGAGCAGCACCAGCGGCCACGGCAGGTTGCGCCGGGCCAGCCACACGCGGTTGCGCGCGTTGAGCCGGTAGAAGTCGGCGTGGCGGGTGGGCAGCACGAGCGGGTGGAACATGACCGTCTGGGCGTCGTATTCGATCCGGTAGCCCTCGCCGAGCAGCCGCCAGGCCAGGTCGGTCTCCTCGTGGGCGTAGAAGAACTTCTCCGGCAGGCCGCCGACCTGGAGGAACGCCGAGCGCCTGATGGCGCAGGCGCCGCCCAGGAAGGTCGTCACGGGCGAGCTCCGCTCGGGGTCGCCGGCCCGCAGGCGCGGCACGTGGCGGCGCTGCACGACCCCGGCGTCGGGGTCCATCACCCGGAAGGAGATGACCGCGAGGTCGGGCTCGGCGGCGAAGCGTTCGCGGATGTGCGCGGCGACCTTGTCGTTGGCGTACCAGCCGTCGTCGTCGAGGAAGAGCACGACGTCGCCCGAGCACTCCTGCACACCCCGGTTGCGCCCTTCGGGGATGCCGACGTTGTGGGTGAGGCGAACGGTCTTGATGGTGGCCGAGGACCCGGGCTGCGGTTCCACCGAAAGCGGCGGAACCTCGACCCCGTTGCCCACGACGACCACTTCGATATCACCGTCGACCTGCGTCAACGCCGACTCGACCGCGCGGTCGAGTTCCGGAATGCGGTTACCCATCGTGAGGATGACACAGGAAATCTTCATGCGTCATCGCCCCGGCACGAGGTGGGAGACACACGATTTCATGATCACCGAGTCTATTTGGGCGGGCAAATCCGGACTAAGCGTATCGGAACCAGCGGCGAACACCCACCAAACACGAAGTGTCCGGGCAAGAGAGATCGCCGCAAAACTCAAGCGAGCCGCCGTGAGGCGAGAATGCTCACCAGGTGCAGAATAAGTTGCACTCCGGCGATGATCGCGCACGCCACGACGAGAATCCTCGTCGCCGGAAACCAGAAGTCGAGAATGGCCGCGACCACCACGATAAGTGACAACTCGACCGCCTGGATCACCCGGTGGAACCGCAGCGCGGCCGCCGCCCGGCGGGCCATGGCGAGCTTGCGCGACTGGAACTGGGTGGCCGACACCTCGGTCGCCGCGACCAGCCCCGAGCGGGCCCGCGCGACGTCGACCAGGTCGGTCTCCGACTTGATCAGGATCGCGCCGAGCGCGGCGGCGAAGCCGAGCACGGTGTACCAATCGGGCCAGGTCTCGGAGGCCCGGAAGCCGAGCCCGATGAGGATCGCCGCCTCGGCGAAGTAGTGGCCCACCCGGTCGAGGTAGACGCCGGTCAGCGAGGTGCGCCCGGTCCACCGGGCCAGCTCGCCGTCGGAGCAGTCGAGCAGCAGGTAGACCTGCACCAGCAGGGCGGCCAGCACGGCCGCGGCCAGGCCCGGCAGCACCAGCACCGCGCCCGCCGCCACCCCGGTCACGATCATCAGGCCGGTGACCTGGTTGGGCGTGATGGGGGTGCGGGCCAGCGCCCAGGTGACGTAGATCGACAGCTTGCGCATGTAGAGCAGGCCCGCCCAGTGTTCCCCGTTGCGGCGCTCCAGGGTCATCTCGGGCTGCGCCTTGGCGCGGACCTCAGCGACCGACGGCGTGGACATAACCCTCAACTCGATCACGGATCTCGCCCTCGGTCAGGCGGAGATGCTCAAGGATGGTGTAACGACCCGGACGGGTCGACGGCGCCAGCGCGATGGCCTCGGCGAACTGCTCGGTGGTCAGGCCCACGTCGAGGTGGGTGACCGGCAGTTCGTGCCGGCGCAGGCAGTCGACGATCTGACCCAGCCGGGCCTCGTCGTCGCGCAGGTGGAAACAGAACGCGGCGCCGATGCCGGCCAGCTCGCCGTGGTTGGACGTACCGGGGAAGAGCTGATCCACGGCATGCAGGATCTCATGATCGCCGCCACTCGCCGGACGGCTTGACCCGGCGATGACCATCGACATGCCGGAAAGAATCAAAGCCTCCGCCAAGACGGTCAGGAACGCGTCGGACTCGATGGAGTCGCCGCGCCCCATGACGGCCTCGGCGGCCGTGCGGGCCATGGAACAGGCCAGCCCGTCGATCGGCTCGCCGCGCTCGGTGTTGCCGAGTTGCCAGTCTTCGATCGCCGACAGGTTGCTGATCACGTCGCCGATCCCGGAGCGCACCAGCGCCCGGGGGGCGTCGTGGACGAAGTCGAGGTCGACCATGATCGCCACCGGCATCGGCACGCCGAACGAGCCCTTGCCGCTCTCGTGGGTGAGCGAGGCGGTCGGCGAGCAGATGCCGTCGTGGGCCAGGTTGGTCGCCACCGCGACCATGGGGATGCCGGCCAGCGAGGCGGCGTACTTGGTGGCGTCGATGGTCTTGCCGCCGCCGATGCCCACCAGCGCCTCATAGGCGCCCTTGCGCAGGTCGGCGCCGAGCGAGACGGCCGCGTCGACCGAGCCGTCGGGCACCCGGAAGACCTCCGCGTCGCCCAGCGAGGGCGCGATGACCTCGGTGATGCGGTCGCCCAGGCCCGCGCCCACGGCCACCGCCACCCGCCCGGAGGTCGCCACCCGGCTGTCGGCCAGCAGCGACCCGAGCTGCGCGATCGCGCCCCGGCGCACCTCCATGGTGATGGGTGCGGGGAGCATCCTCGCCAGAATCGGCATGTGCCCCCCCTCTCAGTAGGTCGCGGCGATGAGGCGGGCCTTGGCGAGGTCGTCGTGGTTGTCGACCTCCACCCACCGCACGTCGCCGATCGGCGCGACGTGGATGGTCTCGCCGCGCTCGACCATCTCCTGATAGCCGTCTTCGTAGTAGAGCTGGGGGTCGCGCTCGAAGGTGGTGCGCAGCGCGTCGGCCAGGCGCTCGGCCGCGCCCGGCCGGATGAGGGTGGCGCCGATGTACTCGCCGTAGGCCTCGGAGGGGTCCATCAGCTTGGTGATGCGCTTGAGCTGCTCACCGCCGAGGGTGACCTTCATCTCCTCGTCGCCGAGCGTCTTCACGTCGTCGACCGCGAGCAGCACGTCGCTGGTCTCGGGGGCGTTCAGCAGGGTGTGCTCGACCGAGACGGGGTGGACGGTGTCGCCGTTGACCAGCAGCACGCCGTGGGAGAAGTAGTCGCGGGCGCACCAGAGGGAGTAGGCGTTGTTCCACTCCTCGGCCTTGTCGTTGAAGACCAGCGTCAGGTTGACGCCGTGGCGGTCTTCGAGCGCCGCCTTGCGGTCGACGACGGCCTGCGCCTGATATCCCACGATCACCACGACCTCGCGGAGGTCCACCGCGGCGAGGTTGCCCAGGGCGATGTCCAGGATCGTCGTCTCCCCGTCGACCGGCACCAGCGCCTTGGGCAGAGTGTCGGTGTAGGGCCTTAGACGGCGGCCGGCTCCGGCGGCCAGCACCATTCCCAGCAACGTGCGCTCCTTGGGGTCGAACTGCGTGTAACCCCACAGGTTAGTTGCCAACCGGACCTGATCGTGTAATCCGAATGAGGGCTGTTGTTTAGATTAATCGTTGATGTCGAGATTGGCGGCCTCCGTACCGGAACGCGGGGCCGCCAGCCAGCAGGTCACGCTTTCCCAGCCGAACATGCCCCACAGGTAGAGCGCCAGGAGCACGAACACCGCCGTCACCCCGTCGAACCACGCGCCCGCGGCGACCACGAGCATGCGGCCCTCCCAGCCGAACCCGGCCGCCGCGAGCCAGGCGGGCGGGTAGACGTGCTGGCGGACCCGGTAGACGAGGTCGTAATGGTGGAAGAGGATAGCGCCGAGGAGCAGGAAGATGATCACCGGGGGCACCCCGTGGGCGAACCCGACCGACGCCACGAAGCCATATTCGGTGATCCGCAGGATCGGCGGCACCAGCCAGTCGAGCCGCCCGTCGTGGCGGTGGGAGGAGCCCGGCCCGGCCAGCAGCAGCGCGACCGCCGGGGCGAACACGGCCAGGCCGTCGGCGCCCGCGACGCCGAGGGTCAGCAGCACCCCGGTCACGAACATGCCCGCCAGGGCCGGCGGCAGCGGCGGGATCTGGCCGGAGACCATCGTGCCCATCGCGGCCGACAGGGGGCCGTCGTCGCGGTAGGCGACCACGTGCCCGGCGGGCACCGGAGACAGGTGAGTCGTCGTCATCAGAGCGACCTCGCGATCCGTCCGGTGAGCGTGTAGAGGGCGGCGATCCCGCCCCAGACCAGCAGCGCCACGAAGGTGACGTAGGCGTTGAAGAACGCGGCCGTGAGCGCGATGAGCGCCATGCGCTCGCCGATCGGCAGCACGACGATCTTCTTCGCCCACCGGGTGGCGGTGCCCTGCTCCAGCTTGCCGGCCAGTTGCACCAGCCGGGCCCCGTCGGCCGCCACGGCCAGCGACCGCCGTGAGTTGCCCCACGCCGAGCCCACCTTCGCGGCGTCGGCGACGGCACCGGCGTACGAGAAGTCGATCATGTGCCGGATCGCCTGGAGCAACATCGCGGCGACCGCCAGGGCCCAGATGTTCTCGGGCCCGGTGGGCCCGCCGACCATGCCCCCGCTGTAGCCGATGGCCAGCCCGACGTAGACGACGTACTCCTTGACGCGGTCGAACGTCGCGTCGAGCCAGGCCCCGATCGGGCTGAACCGCCGCGTGTAGCGGGCGAGCTGCCCGTCGACGCAGTCGAGCACGAACGACAGGTAGAGCGCGACCGCCCCGGCGAGCTGGGCGGCGCGGGTCCCGGTGGAGAACCAGATCGCGGCCATCGCCGCCAGGCCGACCGAGACGCCGGTCACCCCGTTGGGCGTCAGCCGCAACCAGGCCGCCGCCTTCACGAGGTGGCGCGACCAGGTGCTGACGGCGTAGGTGGCGAAGAAGCCGTCGTCCTGTTTGACGGCGGCGTCGAGCCGGGCGCGTTCCTCGTCGACCGCGCCGAGGCGGCCGAACGCCGCGTCGGCGGCCTCCTGCCCGGTCACCCGCTCGGCGTGCAGGACACCGAGCGGGACCGCCGCGACCGGCACCCCCGAGCGCACCAGCCCGGCCAGCAGCAGGTCGGCGGCCTCGTCGTCACGGGCGTCGCCGAGCAGCCTCTCGGCGGCCAGGTCGCTCAGCTCGGCCGCGACCGCGGCCACGCGCGGCAGGTCGGGCGCGCTCACCTGGAGCACGCCGCGGAAGGTGGCGTTGGGGCCGACGAGCTGGTGGAAGGAGTTCCCGGCCGCCGCGACGCGGTCGTTCTCGACCCTGACCGGGCTCGCGCCGGGGCCGGGTTCGCCCGCGGCGACCAGCGCGCCGGTGCCCCGGGCCGGGTGTTCCAGGAGTCCGGCGATGGCCTCGGTGTGGGCCACCACGTCACCTGAGATGATGGCCAGCGGCGCGGAGCCGGCCCGGGCCACCACGGCGATCTCCCTGAGGTCGTCGGCGAGGTCGCCGCCCGCGTGGCCGACCACTCTGACCGCGACCGGGATTGAGGTGAGCTGTTCGGTGAGCCGTCCGAGCACGGTGCCCCCGTCGCAGGCCAGCCGGGCCGCGGGGGTGTTGGCGAGCACGACCGCCACGGTCTGCGTGACGGACTGAACCTGCATGTCAGACCCCACTTCCGTCGACGCCCGCGCTAACCCGAAAAGTAACCGAGTGATCACTAATGGGCAATCACCGCGAGGGGTATGGTGCGGGCGGGGAGGATCAAGATGATCGAATCACGGTTGCGCACGGTCGGCGTCGTCCTGGCCGGAGGCGTCGGGCAGCGGGTCGGGCTCAACACGCCGAAGCAGCTCCTCAAGATCGCGGGCCGGACCATCCTGGAGCACACCCTGGCCGTCTTCGACGGCCACCCCGACATCGACGAGGTCGTCGTGCTGATGACCCCGGGGTTCGGTGACGAGGTGCGGGCGCTCGTGGAGCGTAACGGTTTCACGAAGGTCAGCAAGGTGATCGACGGCGGAACGAGCCGGACCGAGTCGACCTGGCTGGCCCTTTCCGCCCTGGGAGACGAGGAATGTGACGTCCTCCTCCACGACGCCGTGCGGCCCCTGATCGAGCCCCGCATCATCGCCGCGTGCGTCGAGAAGTTGCAGGAGTTCCAGGCGGTCGACGTCGCGATCCCGTCGAGCGACACCGTGGTGGTGGCGGTGCCGGGGCCGTCGGGCGAGATCATCCGCGACATCCCCGACCGGTCGGGGCTGCGCCGGGGGCAGACCCCGCAGTGCTTCCGGCTGTCGGTGATCCGCGACGCCTACCGGCGCGCACTGGCCGACCCCGACTTCGACCGGCGGCCCGCCACCGACGACTGCGGCGTCATGCTGCGCTACCGCCCCGACGTGCCGATCGCGATCGTGCCCGGCAGCGAGCACAACATGAAGGTGACCCACCCGGTCGACGTCTACATCGCCGACAAGCTGTTCCAGCTCGCCGCCGCCACCCCGCCCGACCCGCAGCCCGGCCTCGACCTCACCGGCAAGGTGCTGGTCGTCTTCGGCGGCTCCTACGGCATCGGCGCCGACGTCGCCGACCTGGCCCGCAAGCACGGCGCCGACACCCACGTCTTCTCCCGCACCGCCGGCGGGGTCGCGGTGCAGGATCCGGCCGCGGTGGCCGAGGCCCTCCGGGGCGTGCACGCCGCCACCGGCCGCATCGACTTCGTGGTCAACACCGCCGCCGTGCTGCACATGGGCAAGCTGGCCGACACCGACCCCGCGACCGTCGAGGAGACGGTCGCCGTCAACTACCTGGGGCCGGTCAACGTGGCGAGGGCGGCGTTCGGCCACCTCGCCGAGACCCGCGGCCACCTGCTGCTCTACACCTCCTCCTCCTACACGCGCGGCCGGGCCGACTACAGCCTCTACTCCTCGTCCAAGGCCGCCGTCGTGAACCTCACCCAGGCGCTCGCCGACGAGTGGGCGCCCCACGGCATCCGGGTCAACTGCGTCAACCCCGAACGCACCGCCACGCCGATGCGGCAGCGCGCGTTCGGCGACGAACCGCCGACGTCGTTGCTCTCCCCCTACGCCGTGGCGGAGACCAGCATCGATGTGCTGGTGTCCCCTTTGACCGGACAGGTGATCGATGTGCGGCTGACTGGGTAACCCCCCTCTATGGGGAAGAAAGTCCTGGTCACGGGCGTTGTGGTGGGCTCGTGCCCAGTGCTGGTGGCGGCCGCGCTGGCACCGTCGCCGGGGTTGTTCGCAGCCGCCGTGCTCGTGTCCTACGCCGCCGAGCCGCTGTTGCCGAAGGCGGCGGCCGACCAGCTCGGCCGCGTGCACCTGGGGGTGACGGTCCGGTTCCTGGCCCGGGAGATGGCGGCGGTGCTGCTGCTGGCCCGGCTGGGCCTGCCGTTCGAGTTCCTGGCGGGCGGGCTGTTCATCTTCCATGCCATGCGAGCCACCCAGACCGGGCTGGCGCTGTTGCTGCACCGGTGGCACCATCTGCGGCCGGTGGAGTCGCGCAACCTGCACGTCACGCTGCCGATGGCGCCGCCCGGCCGGCTGCTCGGCCGGCGCGGGACCCGGCTGCTCTACTTCGACGTCCCGCCGGTCGCGCTGGCGGCGGTCGCGGGCCTGTCCGGCGACGCGTGGCTCGCGGGCGCGGGGACGGCGGTGACGCTGGCCGCCATGGCGGTGGTGACGGCGCTGCTCGCGATGCGGCTCCGCCGGGCCGCGCCGGTGGCCGACCGCCGCCGGGTCGCGCATCTCGTCGACGAGCGGGTCAGGGCCTACGACCCGGAGGTCATCCTGTACTTCTCCGGCGCCGCCAACGCCGTCTACCAGGCGTCGATGTGGCTGCCGGTCCTGGAGGCGCTGCCCCGGCGGGCGATCGTGGTGCTGCGCGAACGGCCGCTGTTCACCGCGCTGGCCCCGACGTCGCTGCCGGTGCTGTGCATCCCGTCGGCGGTCGACATGATGAACTTCCGCGGGCTCGACAGCGCGCGGGTGGCGCTGTTCGCCTCCAACGTCGGCAACAACATCCACATGCTGCGGGTGCCGGGCGTGGTGAGCGTGTTCGTCGGCCACGGCGACAGCGACAAGGAGGCGTCGTTCAACCCGTACACGAAGGTCTACGACCAGGTCTGGGTGGCCGGGCCGGCCGGCCGCGACCGCTACCGGCGGGCCGGCGTCGGGGTGCGCGACGAGACGATCGTCGAGGTGGGCCGGCCGCAACTGGCCGGGATCAGCGAGAAGGGCCCGCAGACGCGCTCGGTCCTCTACGCCCCCACCTGGGAGGGCTGGACCGACGACCTGTTCCACACGTCGGTGGCGGCGATGGGGCCCCACCTGGTCGACGCGCTGCTCGCCGAAGGGGTCAGGGTCGTCTACAAGCCCCACCCGCTGACCGGCCACCGCTCGATGACGGTCCGCCGCGCGCACGGCGCGATCATGGCCCGGCTGCGCCGCGAACACCCCGACTCGGGCACGGTGGTGCTGGGCCCAGAACCGAGCCTGTACGACTGCTTCAACGACGCCGACCTGCTGATCAGCGACATCTCCAGCGTGGTCGCCGACTTCATGGCGTCGGGCAAGCCCTATGTCGTCACCAACGTGGCCGACCGGGAGCGGGAGGAGTTCGTCACCCGCTATCCGTCGGCCGGGGCGGCCTACCTGCTGTCGGAGGACCTGCGGGAGCTCCCCGAGATCCTCGCCCAGATGTCGAAGGGGCCGGGCGAGGACGAACTCGCCGACGCCCGCCGCGCCCTGCGCGGCTACCTGCTCGGCGACGGCGAACCGATGGCCCGGTTCGCCGCGGCCGTCGAGGAGGCCTATCGGCAGGGGCTAATGAAGCAGGTCCTGTAGCCCGACCGTCTCGTGCTTCTTGCGCAGCCGCTTCGGGCTGGTGATGAAGCCGGTGCCCCATGACAGGTGCATGGCGGCGTAGACGACCGGAAGGCGGAGCAGCGCGGCCGGTTCGAGGTCGCGGCCGGTCAGCACCGAACCGGCGACGATGGCCAGCGCGTAGCCGGCCGGGACGACGAACGCGGGCGGCCAGAAGAAGCCGGCGACCAGGCCCAGCACGATCAGCGAGACCGCGATCGGCGGGGCCAGGTAGCGGAGGTTGATGGTGCCCTGGTGGGTGCGGGCCACCACCCGCCGCCAGCGGCCGTAGTGGAAGTACTGACCGGCCAGGGCGCCGACGGTGGCACGCGGCCGGTAGGAGACCCGCATCTTCGGCTGGAACCACACCAGGCCGCCGGTCGCCCGGATGCGGTGGTTCATCTCCCAGTCCTGCGCGCGCTGGAAGTGTTCGTCGTAGCCGCCGACCCGCTCCAGCGCGGTGCGCCGGAACACGCCCAGATAGACGGTGTCGGCCGGGCCGCCCTCGCCGCCGACGTGGAACGCGGCGTTGCCGACGCCGATCTTCGAGGTCATCGCCCGCGCGACCGCCTTCTCGAACGGGCTGACCCCCTCGGCGGCCATGATGCCGCCGACGTTGTCGGCGCCGGTCTGCCCGAGGGTCTCCACGGCGGTGCGGACGTAGTCGCGCGGCAACATGGCGTGCCCGTCGACCCGGGCCACCACCTCGCCCTTGGAGGCGCTGATGGCGGCGTTGAGCGCATGGGGGGTGCGGCCCGTGGGGTTGGGCACGATGGTCACCCGGGAGTCGGCCGCGGCGATCGACTCGGCGACCTCCTGCGTGCGGTCGCGGGAGGGGCCGACTGCCAGGACGACGTCGATCGGGCCCGCATAGTCCTGGTCGAGGACCTGCTGGACCGCTTCGCGTAGATGCCGCTCTTCGTTGAGCACCGGCATGATGACGGAGACCGCGGGGGGCGCGTCGAGGAAGGGGTTCATGGCTGCGCTCACGCTACTGTACGAGGGGGCGTGGACGGCAACCTCGAAGGGGGAGCGCGTGGAGGACTCGGGTGTTCACGTGGGCGGAGACGCCTACGGAGGGGTCCGGGTAGCAGCTCCCCGCAAGGGCCGCCGGCACCGCCGGGCGAGCATGCGCTCCATCGTCCTGACCGGCACCCTGTCGAGCCTGGTGCTGGTCGGCTCGGGCTTCGCGTGGGCGCTGCCCAACTACGTCTCCGGCCGCATCACCTCGGTCGACGCCGGCACCGCCGGCTCGGCCACCCGGGGCGCGATGAACATCCTCCTGGTGGGCGTCGACAAGCGCGACGACCTGTCGCGCCGCCAGCAGAACCAGCTCCACCTGGGCCGCGAGGTCGGGCAGCGCACCGACACGATGATGGTCGTGCACGTCTCCGAAGACCACAAGAAGGTGACAGTGGTCTCGCTGCCGCGTGACACGTGGACCGAGATCCCCGGCCAGGGCACTCACAAGATCAACAGCGCCTACCAGTTCGGCGGCGCGAAGCTCGCCGTCCGGGCGGTGCAGCAGGCCACCGGCATGCGCATCAACCACTACGTCGAGGTCAACGTGCTGGGCTTCATCGACGTGGTCGACTCGCTCGGCGGCATCACGGTCTGCACGCCGGTTCCCATCAACGACGACAAGACCAAGCTCGTCCTGACGGCCGGCACCCACAACCTCGACGGCGTCAACGCCCTCGCGTACGCCCGCACGCGGGCCACCGCCCGCTCCGACCTCGACCGCATCGACCGCCAGCAGCAGGTCATCTCGGCCATGCTCCAGCAGGCGCTGAGCGGCGGCACGCTCACCAACCCGGCCAAGCTGGGCGCCCTGGTCAACTCGACGCTGCGCACCCTCACGGTCGACGACGAGTTGTCCGGCAACATGCTCGACCTGGCCACCCAGCTCAAAGACGTGTCGACCGACGACGTGTCGTTCGCGACCGTGCCGATCGCCGACGTCAACTACACGACCCCGACGGGTGAGTCGGCGGTGCTCTGGGACAAGGCGGCCGCCGCCGAGATGTTCCGCCGCATCGACAACGACGAAGACCTCGCCAAGCCGGCCAAGCCGTCGCCGTCGGCGACCCCCTCGGCCACGGCGTCCGCGACCCCGACGCTCAGCCGGTCGGCCCCGCTGTCGGTGCCGCCGAACCGCATCCGGCTGAAGGTCCTCAACGGCACCCTCGTCACGGGTCTCGGCGCCCGCACCCGCGACGCCCTGCTCGGCGCGGGTTTCCTGGTGCCCGAGGAGGCGGGCGACACCGGCCGCCGCGACTACAAGAACACGGTGGTCCGCTACGCCGCCGGGCGCGAGGACTCCGCCCGCACGGTCGCCGCCGCGCTGCCCGGGGCCGAGATGCGCCAGGTCGACGTCGAGGGCATCGAGGTCATCATCGGCACCGAGAACCACGAGGTCGAGAAGGTGAGCGTGCCGACGGCCGCGCCGACCCCGTCGAAGGCGCCGACCCCGGCGGCCCGGACCGCCACGCAGAACATCTGCAAGCCTCAGGCGTGAACGTACTCGTTGACCACCACGCCTGACGCGTAGGGCGTGGTGCGCTCCAGCCGGAACGTGTGCGGGGCGTAGGGCGCGGCGAAGAGCGCCGGTCCGTCCTGGAGCACGACCGGGTTGACCTTGAGCACCATCCGGTCGATCTCGTCGACCAGGGCGCTGGCGAGCAGGCCGCCGCCGCAGAGCCAGATGCCGGTGCCCTCCTCCTTCTTCAGCCGCCGCACGACCTCCACCGGGTCCTCGCCGGTGAGGGTGATGTTCTCCGGCACGTCGCCGGGGCCCCGGGTGCGGGAGAAGACGTACTGGCGCGTGTGCGGATAAGGGTCGCGGGTGTGGGCGAAGCCCGCGGCGTAGGTGTTCCAGCCCATCAGGGTCGTGTCGAAGCGCGACCCGTCGGCGGTGAGGCCGAGCATGCGCAGCCCGACGTCGGGCAGGGTGTCGCGGTAGTCGCGCTTGATCATCTCGATGTGGTCGCCCTCGACCGGGAACGCCGAGAAGTCGTCGGCGGGACCGGAGATCCGGCCGTCGAGCGAGACGGCGACGTAATAGGTGAGCTCTCGCATACGTTCTCCAACCACGGCAGTTGTAGTGATTGCCCAGAATGTACTACAGCCGTCGTGGTTGCGCTACTCTCGACGCCATGGCACGAAACGCGGGACGACGGGCGGAGCTGGCCGACGCCGGCATCAGGGTGCTGGCCCGGGAGGGCTCGCGGGGCCTCACCCACCGGGCGGTCGACGCCGAGTGCGGCGCCCCGACCGGAACGGCGTCCAACTACTTCCGCTCCCGGGCCGACCTGCTCGAAGGGCTGGTCGCCCGGATCGGCGAACGCTTCGCGCCCGATCCCGAGGTGCTGGCCGAGCTCGCCTCCCACCCGCCCGACCGCGCCTCGTTCGCCCGCCACGTGCGCGACATCGTGCGCCGGCTGAGCGCCCATCCCGAGGTCACGCTGGCCTGGTTCGAGCTGCGGCTGGAGGCGGCCCGGCGGCCCGAGGTCGCCGACCTGATGCGGGGCGTGCTGCTGGAGGGCTTCCGCGCCGACGTCGCCTACAACCGGGCCGCCGGGCTGCCCGGCGGCCCGGCGGAGATCGCGCTGTTCCACTACGCCGTCGACGGGCTGCTGCTCGACCGGCTGACCGTCCCGATCGACCCCGGGACCTCCACCGACGCGGTGGTCGAGGCGCTGGTCGACGGGCTGCTCTGACCGGCGCTCAGTCGTTCGTGACGACGGTGCGGGGCACGTCGCCCTCGCAGTGGGTCTCCACCTCGACCTCGGCCTCGCCCCGCTCGAACTTGACCTTGGCCCGCTGGTCGGGGCCCGGTTCGACGTCGTCGGTCCGCCAGCCCTGGGCCGGGGTCCAGGAGGTCAGGTGCGCGCGGCCGGCCGTACAGGACACGACGACCGTGCCCCCTTCGGTCGACACGACGCGGCTCGCCGCGGCGGCGGCCGAGGGGCGGGGCGTCGGCGGGTCGACCGGGGGCGCGGGCAGGGCGAGTTCACGCCGGACCGCCTCGGCCGAGAGCGCCTGGCCGCCCGGACCCCGGAACGCGCCGCCGAAGGAGCCGATGACGACCAGCCCGGCGACGGTCGCCGCGAGCGCCGCGACCACCCAGCCCGCGACCGCGAAGACGAGACGCCGATCCATGCCGTCCACCATCCCTCTCCCTGGGCTAAGGCCGGGTTAAGGCGACGCTAAGCCCCATCGCCACCGAACCGGACATTGACTAACGTGTCGGGCACCATGGCGAGTCTGCTGCTCATCGAAGACGACGTGACGATCCGGACCGCGCTGGTCCGCGCCCTCCGCGACAAGGGACACGCCGTCGCGTCGGCGTCGTCGGCGCTCGACGGGCTGCGCATGGCCCTCGACGACCGTCCCGACCTGGTCGTGCTGGACCTGGGCCTGCCCGACCTCGACGGCGCCGAACTGCTGCGCATGCTGCGCGCGGTGTCGGCGGTGCCGGTGATCGTGGCGACGGCCCGCGACGGCGACGCCGAGTCGGTCCGGGTGCTGGACGCCGGGGCCGACGACTACCTGGTGAAACCGTTCACGGCGGCCCAGCTCGACGCGCGGGTGCGGGCGGTGCTGCGGCGTACCGGATCGGCGCCGGGCGACCCGACCGTGACGGTCGGCGGCCTGCGGGTGGACCCGCGCGGCAGGGAGGCGCTGCTCGACGGGCGCCGGCTCGACCTGACGCCGCGCGAGTTCGACCTCCTCCTCTATCTGGCCGCACGGGCCGGGCAGGTGGTGACGAAACGGGAACTCCTCATCGAGGTGTGGCAACTGCCCTACGGCGGCACCGACAAGACGGTCGACGTCCACCTGTCGTGGTTGCGGAGGAAACTGGGCGAGACCGCCCAGGAACCGCGCTACCTGCACACCATGCGCGGAGTCGGGGTCAAGCTGGTGTCGCCGTGAGGAGCCGGCTCGCGCTGCTGGTGGCCGCGACGACCTCCCTCGTCCTGGTCGCCATGCTGGTGCCGCTGGCCCTGCTGGTGCGGGCGACCGCCGAGAACAACGCGATCACGCAGGCGACCGCGGAGGCGCAGTCGGTCGGCGCGGTGATCGGGACCGTCGACGACGCGACGCTGGCCCTGGCCGTCGGCCGCGCCGAGGCGGCGGCCGGCCACGACGTCGCGGTCTTCCCGCCCGGCGCGCGGCAGGTCTCCGAGACGGTCGAACTGGCCCGGCGGGGCCGCAGCTTCACCGCCGTCTCCCCGTCCGGCGGCCGGGAGGTCCTGGTCGCGGTGCAGGGGCCGGGCGGGACGAGCGTGGTCCGGGTCGTGCTGACCCCCGACGACCTGACCCGCGGCGTCGGTCAGACCTGGCTCGGGCTGCTGCTGCTCGGGGTGGTCCTGATCGGGCTCGGCGTGGCCCTCGCCGACCGGCTGGCGGTCGCCATCACCCGCCCGATGACCGCGCTGGCCCGGGTGTCCCACCGGCTGGCCGGAGGCGACCTGGAGGCCCGCGCGGTGCCGGGCGGGCCGCCCGAGGTGCGGTCGGCCGGGCTGGCCCTCAACCACCTCGCCGGCCGCATCGGCGAACTGCTGGCCGAGGAGCGCGAGACGGTCGCCGACATCTCCCACCGGCTCAGGACCCCGCTGACCGGGCTCCGCCTGGAGGCAGAGTCGCTGCGCGACCCCTCGGAGGCCGACCGCATCGCCGCCCGCGTCGACGCGCTGGAGAAGGCGGTGACCTCGGTGATCCTCGACGCCCGCCGCCGCACCCGGGAGAAGGGCTCGTGCGACGCCGCCGTGGTGGTGCGCGAGCGGGCCGAGTTCTGGTCGGTGCTGGCCGAGGAGCAGGAACGCGCCTTCTCCGTGACGGTCCCGCCCGGCCCCGTCGAGGTGCCCGTCTCCGCCCCCGACCTCGCCGCGGCCCTCGACGCGCTGTTCGAGAACGTGTTCGCCCACACCGACGAGGGGGTCTCCTTCTCGGTACGCCTGACGCCCCGCGAACTGGTCGTGGAGGACGACGGCCCCGGCTTCGGCCCGGCCGCCCTGGAGCGCGGCCACAGCGGCGCCGGGTCGACCGGGCTCGGCCTGGACATCGTGCGCCGGACCGTGCCGCAGACGCGTCTGGAGAGGTCCCCCGGCGGCGGCGCGCGGGTGGTGCTGACGTTAGTGACGTCTTAGCGTGGCGCTATCCGGGTTCCGGCGAATCTGAGGGCATGAGAATCCGATACGCAGTAGCCGCCGCGGTCACCGTTCTCGGCCTGACCGCCGCCGCCACCCCCGCCGTCGCCGCCGCCACGACCGCCGCCGTCACCAAGGCGCAGGCCGTGAAGATCGCGAAGAAGAAGGTGCCCGGCGCGTACGTGAGCGAGGTCGAGCGCGAGTACGAGCACGGCCGGCGCACCTGGAAGATCGAGCTGGAGAAGGGCCACTGGGAGTACGACGTCTACGTCGCCGTGTCGGACGGAAGCATCGTCAAGTTCACCCGCGACTACGACGACTGACACCCTCGACGCCACCTGAGACGCGATTCACACTGGGAGCATGCCGAGCCCACGGTTGATCGGAGAACGGTTCAACCTGCCGTTGGTCCTTGACCGGCTCACCGCTCCCGACGCCCACTCCCCGGACAACCCGGTGCTCATCGGCGTCTTCGCCGGGGACCAGGCCGACCGGGCCGGCACCGCCCCGGCCGAGGGACACTTCGAGCGCGACCGGGCCCGCCGCGCCAAGGTGATGCGGTTGCTGGGGAGTGGGCACGTGCGGTCGCCGCGCGACTACTACAACGCGGCGATGGTCCTGCAGCACTCCCACCTGGTGGAGCACTTCCACCTCGGGCACGTGCTGGCCCGGCTGAGCGCGCTGGCCGGATACGGCCCGGCCAAGTGGCTGGCCGCGGCGGCGATGGACCGGTGGCTGATGCACCAGGGCCTGCCGCAGCACTACGGAACCCAGTACGTGGAGGACGGCGAGGGGTTCCGGTTGTGGGACGTGGAACCGGAGACGACCGACGAGGAGAGGGCCGAATGGAATGTGCCGCCACTCGGCGAGGCGGTGCGAATGGCGGCCGACTTCCCCGTCTGAGGCCTCAGGCGGCCGTCTTCTCCGTCCCCCGCTTCCGATAGGCAGCCGGCGACACCCCGTACTCCTCCAGGAACACCCGCGAGAAGTGCGAGCACGACCGGAACCCCCACCGCTGCGCGATGACCCCCACGGGCACCCCCGTCGACCTCGGCGACCCCAGTTCCTCTCTGCACTTCTCCAGCCGCCGCGACCGGATGTACCGCGCCGCCGACACTCCCCGTGCTTCGAACATGCGGTAGAGCCCGCGAATCGATAAGTAGTGCGCCGCGGCGATGGTGGGCGGGCAGAGGTCCGGGTCCCCGAGGCGGTGGTCGATGTAGGCGACGATGCGTGCCATCAGGTGATCATCCATGGTCATCCGTGACATACGGCCCAACGTAGGACGCGCCTGTATAGCCGCCGTATATTCCGCGGCACCTTGACCGCCCCCATGATCGCACGTGGCCAAACCCTTGTCCGTGCCGATCTGTGCCGGTTTGCGGCCACGGGGATAAGCACGTCATGTGCCGCCTCTTCGGGTTGTCCGCCGCCCCGCACCGCACCAAGGCCACGTTCTGGCTCCTGGAGGCCCCCGACTCCCTGACCGCCCAGAGCCACCACGACCCCGACGGCGCCGGCCTGGGCTTCTTCGACCGCGGCGAGGCCCACACTCACAAGGCCCCGATCGCCGCCTACGAGGACCGCTGCTTCGCCCACGACGCGAAGGAGGAGTGCTCGGCGACCTTCATCGCCCACGTCCGCTACGCCTCGACCGGCGGCCTCGAACGCAGGAACACCCACCCCTTCAAGCAGGACAACCGGCTGTTCGCGCACAACGGCGTCGTCGAGGGCCTCGACCGGCTGGAGGCCGAACTGGGCCCCGACCGGAGCCTGGTCAAGGGCGACACCGACTCGGAACGGGTCTTCGCGCTCATCACCCGCGAGATCCGCGCCAACGGCGGCGACGTCAGCGCCGCGATCGTGTCGGCGACCCGCTGGATCGCCGACGAACTCCCGCTGTACGCGCTCAACCTCGTCCTCACGTCGGACACGCAGATGTGGGCGCTGCGTTATCCCGAGACCCATGAGTTGTACGTCCTGGAACGCCACGCCGGCCTTCTCCGCCATGAGGGAACCGGCGGCAGGATCACGGTGGAAAGCGCCGACCTGGCCGACCGGCAATGCGTCGTGGTGGCCAGTGAACGAATGGACGACGACCCCGGCTGGCGTCTCATGGAACCGGGTGAACTCCTGCACGCCGACCGGAGATCGGCCGTGCACAGGAACATCGTGCTGCCCGATCCGCCGCGTCGTCAGATGACCCTGCGGGACCTGCGGCCGGAGGCGGCGGCGTCACAACACGGCGCGTGAACCGGCCCGTCAGCTCGTGAGGATCACCAGCTCCTGCGTGGCGCGGGTCATGGCGACGTACCGATCGACGGCCCCTTCGACGCCCTCGCCGAACCTGTCGGGGTCGACCAGCACGACCAGGTCGAACTCCAGGCCCTTCGACAGTTCGGGGGTCAGCGACCGCACCCGGGCGGTCGGCCGGAAGGACGGGTCGCCGATCACGCAGGCGATGCCGTCGCCCTGCCAGGCGTCGAGGACCGAGGCCAGCTCCGACGCCTTGCCGTGGCGGACGGGCACGCCGCCGATCCTGATCGAGGTCGGCACGTTCGCGTCGGGCAGCGCCGCCCGGATGACGGGCTCGGCCTCGGACATGATCTCCTCCGGGGTGCGGTAGTTGACCGTGAGCCGGGCCAGAGTGACGCGGTCGAGGCCGATCCGGCGCAGGCGCTCCTCCCAGGTCTCGGTGAAGCCGTGGCGGGCCTGGGCGCGGTCGCCGACGATCGTGAAGCTCCGCGACGGGCAGCGCTGCAGCAGCATCTGCCACTCGGCGTCGGTGAGCTCCTGCGCCTCGTCGACGACGACGTGGGCGAACGGGCCGGCGAGGACGTCGGGTTCGACGCCGGGGGCCACGGTCTCGTCGACCAGGGCGTCGCGCATGTCCTGGTTGTGGAACATGGTGATCAGGCCCTCGCCGTCGTCGTCGGTGTCGAGGAGCCGGTCGATGA
Organism: Herbidospora yilanensis; assembly: GCF_001570565.1. Classification (GTDB taxonomy): domain Bacteria; phylum Actinomycetota; class Actinomycetes; order Streptosporangiales; family Streptosporangiaceae; genus Herbidospora; species Herbidospora yilanensis. The sequence continues at coordinate 545,063 of NZ_BBXE01000013.1, forward strand.
CGTGGCCGGTGCGTTCCCGTTCGACGGCGATGGCGGCCTGCTGGCGGCGCTTGATCGCGGCGGCCTCCGGGTCGCCGAGCCGCTGCCGGGCGGCGTCGAGAAGGGGCAGGTCGGAGACCGTCCAGGCCTGGGCCTCCGGGCGCTGCAGCAGGCGGATCTGCTCGATGGTCAACCAGGGGGCGCACAGGCGCAGGTAGGCCGGGACGGTCCACAGGTCGCCGACCAGGTCGGCGGCCTCGATCAGCGGCCAGGCCCGGTTGAACGTCTTGACCAGCTCGCGGTCCTGGAGCAGCGAGCGGCGGACCATGTCGCGGGAGGCGTCGCCCTCGTACTTGTCGGTGAGGATGGTGAGCAGTTCCTGCCAGATGACGTCGCGCGCCTCGTTGTGGGGAGTGTCGGGGTCGGGGGCGTCGAAGGCCTCGGCCCAGTCGTCGGGGCTCAGCCAGATCTTCGCGTCGGTGACCTCCATGCCCTTGTCGGGCCGGTTCTCGTAGAACCTCACGGCGGGCTCGACGGCCTTGACCATCTCGGCCGAGGCCTTGAGCCGGGCCACCTCGGGGTCGGTCTCGGTCGCGGCGGCGGCGCCCTCCTTGACGAGGTCGCGCAGGGTGCAGGTGCGCACCCCCTCCTCTCCGAGGCTCGGCAACACGTCGGCCACATAGGCCAGATAGTGCTGGTGGGGGCCCACGAAGAGCACGCCGCCCCGGTGGTGGCCGAGCCGAGGGTCGGAGTAGAGCAGGTAGGCCGACCGGTGCAGGGCGACGACCGTCTTGCCGGTGCCGGGGCCGCCGTCGACGACGAGCGCGCCCCGCGACGACGCGCGGATGATGGCGTCCTGGTCGGCCTGGATGGTGCCGAGCACGTCGCGCATGCGGCCCGAGCGGTTGCCGCCCAGGCTGGCGATGAAGGCCGACTGGTCGTCGAGGGCGGCGGCGTGGCCGTCGAATCCGTCCTGGGTGAAGACCTCGTCCCAGTAGTCGCTGATCCGCCCGGCCGTCCAGCGGTAGCGGCGGCGGCTCGTCAGGCCCATGGGGTTGGCGTGGGTGGCCCCGAAGAACGGTTCGGCGGCGGGTGAGCGCCAGTCGAGCAGCAGCCGCCGCCCGGTGTCGTCGGTCAGGCCGAGGCGGCCGATGTAGACGGGTTCCCGGCCGTCTTCGGCGACCATGTGGCCGAGACAGAGGTCGAGGCCGAAGCGGCGCAGGGCGCGGAGGCGGGCGGTCAGCCGGTGCACCTCCTGGTCGCGGTCGAACGCCGCGCGCCCCTGGCCGCCCGGCGCCCTCCGCTCGGCGTCGAGGCGGGCCGACAGGTCGGTGATCGACCGGTGGAGGCTCTCGGCGATGGCGGCGAAGTGTTCCTCGTCGCGGGCGATCAGGGCCGGGTCGGCCTTGGGCGCCAGATGGTCGGGCAGGTCGAACGCACTGGTGGTCAGTGGATTCACGTCTGCGTCCCCCGGTTTTCGCAGATTGTGGGCTTGGCCGGACGATTCTGCGGCATGACGGGGGGCTTGTGGCAAGCCCGGGGTTGCGCTATAGGTTGAAAATGGCGGGGAGTTGCAATACGAACCGGGCCCCTCGTTCGCTGTCCTGGATCGTCAGGCTCCCGCCGTGCGCCTCGGCGATCTCCCGCGCGATGGCCAGGCCCAGCCCGGTCCCGCCCGCGTCGCGCGCCCGTGAGGCGTCCAGGCGGGTGAACCGGTCGAAGACGATCTCCCGGTGCTCGGGCGAGATCCCGGCCCCGTCGTCGAGCACCTCAAGGATCGCGCAGGTGGCGTCGGCCCGCACCCGCACGGTGATCTGCGAGGTCGCGTGGCGTTCGGCGTTGTCGAGCAGGTTGCCGAGCACCCGGGCGATCCGCAGCCGGTCGCAGTCGACCCGCACGTTCTCGGCCAGGTCGGTGACGATCTCCTTCCGGTACGCCCGGCGCTTCAGCTCCCCGTCGACCAGGGCGGCCAGATCGGTCGGCGAGCGGTCGACCGGCGCGCGGGCGTCGAGGCGGGCCAGGGTCAGCAGGTCGGTCACGATCGCCTGGAGCCGTTCGACCCCGGCGAGGACCTCCGTGCTCATCGTGGGCCAGTCGGTGCCGTCGGGGTGCATCAGCGCCTCCTCCAACTGGGCCCGCATGGCCGTGATGGGGGTGCGCAGGTCGTGGGAGGCGTCCTGGGTGAAGCGGCGGAGCTGCTGGTAGGCGACCTCCAGCCGGTCGAGGGTGGCGTTCACCGTTTCGGCGAGGAGCTGTATCTCCTCGTACTTGGTCGACACCGGGACCCGGCGGTCGAGGCCGGTGGCGGTGATCTCGGCCATCCGCGAGCGGATGGCGTTCACGGGGGCCAGGGCCTTGGTGAGGTCGCGGAAGGTCCAGGCGGTCAGCACCGTGATCACCAGCAGCGACACCCCGATCGCCGTGACGATGGAGCTGACGCTCCCGTACCAGGCCACTACCGGCAGCGCCATGTAGAGCAACCAGAACCCGCCCGGCTGGTAGACCTTGTACGACAACACGGTCGCGCATTCGCTGAGCCCCGCCGGCGGGCACAACGTCCGCACCGCCCGCACGCTCGCGCGGTCGGCGTGGAAGTCGGCCATCGGGCCCTTTCCGGCCAGTTGCGGGGTGGCCGCCACGACCTGCCCGCGCGCGTCCACCACCTGCACGGCGTTGACGGATTCGTCCTTCAGGGTCTTCGGAAGCGGGCCCTCCCGGATGAGCGGGACCACGTGGCCCCACGTCATGGTGGCCCGCGCCTGGACGCTGTCCATCTCCTTGTAGCCCGCGAAGAGCAGGAAGAGCACGCTGACCCCGACGCACACCAGGGTCGTCACCAGGGCGGTCGCCACGGTTCTCCGGACTCGGAAGGCTCGCGTCATCGAAGGCCTTTCTGCCGCGCGGAAAGGAAACGCGAGAACGCCGGTCGGGCCTCTGCGGCGGCCGGTGTGTCGTCAGGTCATCGCGCGGTCTGTTCCGCTTGTGCGAGAGGCGTCCGGGCCGAGGGCGAAGTCACCTCGACGGCGATTCTCTGGGGAGGCGGACGACCTGCTGTTCGCTTTTGAGTCTATGACGCTCAGTTCACCTGGCCAAAACCTGTTCTGGCCGGTCAGCGCGGTGAACCCCGCCAAGGCCGACGCCTGGCGGGGTTCGCGTTGGGCAAAGCTTTTACTCCTCGATCGTTTGGTAGACGGTGGTCCAAAAATCATGGACGAGCCGGGCCGGGTCCGGCACCGACATGCCGACCTGGGTGAGCAGGACGCCGACGAGCCCGTTGGCCGGGTCGGCGTAGGTGGAGGTGCCGCTGCCGCCGTCCCAGCCGAACTGGCCCACGGGGGCGTAGTCGCCCCGGTAGGTCCGCACCGCCATCCCCAGGCCCCAGCCGCCGTGCTGGCCCTGCCCGAACGACACGTGGACGTTGGCGGTGGCCAGGGCGTTGCGGGCGGCGTTCTGCTCGGGCGTGAGCCGGTTGGTGGTCATCAGCTCCACCGCCGGCCGCGACAGGATCCGCTCGCCCCCGTTGAGCAGCATCCGGAAGTAGGCGTGGTAGTCGTCGGCGGTGGAGACCAGCCCTCCGCCCCCGCCCTGGAAGGCCGGGGGCGTGCTGTGGCGGCCGCCCTTGGCCTCGTCCCAGACGAGGAACTCGCCGGTCTGCGGGTCGGGCGCGTACAGCGGCGGCAGCCGGTCCAGCTTCTCGGCGGGCACGTGGAAGCCGGTGTCGCGCATCCCCAGCGGGCCGAACACCCGCTCCCGCAGGAAACTCTCGAACGACTGGCCGGTCACGCGGGCGACGAGCACGCCGAGCAGGTCGCTGCCGATGTGGTACTGCCAGCGCTCCCCGGGCTGGTACATCAGCGGCAACTCGCCCAGGCGGCGCATCCACTCGTCGGGCTCGGGCATCTCCACCGGCAGGTTCGGCGTCAGGCCCCGCTCGAAGATCGCGTTCATGATCGGCGACCCGAGCGCGGTCATGTCCATGCCCAGCCCGAACGTGCAGGTCAGCACGTCACGCACGGTGATCGGCCGCCGCGCCGGCACCGTCTCGTCGAGCGGCCCGTCGACACGCTTGAGCACCTTGCGGCCGGCCAGTTCGGGCAACCACGGATCGACCAGGTCGTCGAGCCGCAACCGGCACTCGTCCAGCAGCACCATCGCCGCCGCCATCGACACCGGTTTCGACGTCGAGGCCATCCGGAAGATCGTGTCCCGGCTCATCGGCGGCCCGCCGTCATGGCACATGGTGCCGACCGCCTCCACGTGGACCTCCTCGCCCCGGCCGACCAGCGCGACCACACCGGGAATGCGGCCCGACTCGACGTGCCGGGTCAGCACCTCACGCACTCGGCGCAACCCTGATTCGGTGAAACGGCCCATGATGTTCTCCTCGCGTCCTGCCGTTCGGTTCGTGAGGACCACGGTCGCCGAACGCGCTGACACCGGGCCGTCGCGGCGCTGACACGGCCGCCGGCACGCTCAGGCCGCCACCTGGATGATCGTCCTGCCGGGCGCGGCGGGTCTGCGGGCCCACCCGCCGGCCGCCTCCGCCAGCGGGCGCACGTCGCCCACCAGCAGCCGCAGCCGTCCGTCCCTGACCCGCTGGGCGAGGTCGGCCAGCCGGACGCGGTCGGGTTCGACGACGAAGTACAACGCCCGCCCGTCCGCGGGCCGCACCTCGGGCGGCATGGCGACGCTGACCAGGGTGCCGCCCGGACGGACCAGCTCGGCCGACCGGGCCAGGACGTCGCCGCCGACGACGTCGAACACCACGTCCACCTCACCGGCGTCCCGCACGTCCTCGGCGTCGAGGTCGAGGAAGGTCCGGGCGCCGAGGCCGGACACGATCTCGCGGTCGCGGGCCCGGCCGGCCGCGATCACGACGGCCCCCGCCTCCCGCGCGAGCTGGACGGCGATCGAGCCGACACCCCCGGCGGCGCCGGTGATCAGGACGGTCTGGCCGACCGTGAGACGGGCGTGGTCGAACAGCCCCTGCCACGCGGTCAGCCCGGAGATGGGCAACGCGGCGGCCACGGTGTGGTCGACGTCGGCCGGCAGAGGGGCCAGGTTGCGGGCCTCCACGGCGGTGAACTCGGCCAGGGACCCGTTCCTGGCCCAGTCGGTCAGGCCGAAGACCCGCTGGCCCACGGTGAGACCGGTGGTGCCGTAGCCGAGCTCGGCCACCACCCCCGACAACTCGTGACCGGGGATGCTGGGCGCCCGGTCGCGGCCGGCCCGGTCGGTCCACGTCGCCGGCCAGTCGAGCTCCCCCCGGGTGAACCCGGCGGCGTGCACGCGCACGATGACGTCGTTCTCGGCCGCGTGCGGATAGGGCATGTCGGCCAGGGTCAGCCCGTCGATCCCGGCGTCGCGCTCCCGCGCGACGACCGCCCGCATCAGCTCGGCCACGGGGAGTTCAGGACACGCTCGACCGTCGTCGTCCGCCGGAAGCCGGGGACGAAGTGTTCGAGCACATCGGAGTTGACGGTGCCGAAGGTGGTCTCCGGGCGGTCCTTCTGCCCGTCGGCGTACACCCGCAGGAACTCGTTCTTGAAGTCGCCCCGGGGGTGGGCGGCGAGGATCTCCTGAAGCTGACCGTGCGCGAACCCGTCGAGACCCAAGCCGACCACGTCGGTCAGCACGCCGAGGTGGACGGCCGCGATCTCCGGGGCCATCCGGCCGGGCACGCCCGGCGTGGTGTGCAGGGCGATCGCCGTCCAGACCGTGTCGGCGGCGGCCGTGGCGAAGCCCCGCTCCAGCAGGAACGCGCGCGCGTGGTCGGCGCCGTCGAGCTCGAAGCGCTGCTCCACCCCGGAGAAGGGGGTCTGGAGGCCGGTGTCGTGGAACATGGCCGCCAGGTAGAGCAGCTCCGGGTCGGGTTTCACGCCGAGCCGCTTGGCGTGGATCAGCCCGAAGAAGAAGACCCGCCGGGAGTGGTGGTAGATGAGGGGGCCGGTCATGTCCTGAACGATCTTGGTCGCCTCGGCGACCGCCGTCGTCTCAGGGATCTCCAGCCCCCCGATGGCCTCTGGCATCGCCGCCGACCTTTCGGCTGTGGAAGGAACGTCCGGCTTCCATGCTGCCCGTGGACGGGTCTGCGGCGCCGCCCTCATCCGGCCAGAAATCCCTCATATACCGACAAACAAGCGGAGGTCACAGGGTGTCGATCAGGCCGCCGTCGATGACGAAGTCGGCGCCCGTGACGTTGCCCGCGCGCCCGCTGGCGAGCAGGACGACGAGGTCGGCGACCTCGTCCGGGCGGGTGAACCGGCCGGTGACCGAGTCGGCGGCGGCCTTTTCCGCCACCGCGCGCGACTCGCCGCCGTTGTGGCGGGCCAGCGTGGCGGCGACCCCCTCGGCGCCGAGCCACAGGTCGGTGGCGACCGGCCCGGGGCTGACGGTGTTGACCCTGATCCCCTCGGGGCCGAGCTCCTTCGACAGCGACTTGCTGAAGCTGGCCAGGGCCGCCTTCGCGGCGCTGTAGTCGATCACCAGCGGGTCGGGCAGCGACGCGTTGACGGAGCCGACCGTCACGATCGCGCCGCCGCCCCGGCCGAGCATGAGCGGCAGCGCCTCACGGGTGGCACGCACCGCGGACAGGAAGTTGACCGTCAGGGTGGCCAGCCAGTCCACGTCGGTGACGGACGCGAAGCCGCCGGTGCGCGGGCGCACCGCGCCGACGTTGTTGACCAGGATGTCCAGGCCGCCGAAGGCCTCCCCGGCCGCCGCGACCAGTTCGGCCGGGCCGTCCAGGGTGGCGAGGTCGACCGCGACGGGGCGCACGCGGCCCCTCGCCGCCAGTTCCGACAACCCGGCGCTGATGTGCCGCGCTCCGGCGGTCACGCTGACGCCCTCCGCCGCGAGCGCCCGGGTGATCGCCAGCCCGATGCCCTTGCTCGCCCCGGTGACCACGGCGGTCTTGCCTTGCAGGTGCAGTTCCATTGCCGGCCTTCTCCACATGCCTCAGAGGGAGTGGCGGGCGAGCCAGGCCAACGTGACGTCGGCGACCTCTCGCCAGCCGCCGTCGATGGTGAGCGAGTGGGCCCGGTCGGGGAACTCGTGGAAGTCGGTGATCGCGGCGGAGTGCCGGTACTGCTTCAGCGTGGCCAGCGTGACCGACTCCGGCACGGTGTGGTCCCGGCCGCCGGTGATCAGCAGCAGCGGACCGCGTGACTCGTTCCCGGTCGCCACCTTGGCGGGCGAGTGTGGGTCGAAGTTGGCCGTCGCTGCCTCGAACAGCGGCTTCCCGGGGGCTGGGATGCTCCACCTCCGGTAGAGCTCGGCCGACTCCTCCTCGGAGACGGCGTTGCCGAAGGCGTACCGGAACTGGTCCTCGGTGAGCGACACGGCCCGGTTGCGGTTGGCGGGGTTGCGGAACACCGGCAGCGCTGAGCGCAGCGCGGTCAGCGGCACCGGCAGCACGCCCTTGATCTGCGCGGCGTCGATCGCGACGGCGGCGACCCCGAGGTCCAGCCCGAGCAGCTTCTGCGCGATCATGCCGCCGAAGGAGTGGCCGATCAGGATCGGGCGCTCCGGCAGGCCACCGATGATCTTCGAGTAGTGCTCGACGACGTCGTCGATGCCGTGGCCGGCGATGGCCTCGGGGTTGGCCCGGGACTCCTCGACGGTCGCGCCGTCGCCGGGCCAGCCGGGCGCGACGGGAGCGTAACCGGCCTCCCGGAACAGGTCGATCCAGGGGTCCCAGGAGGTGGCGTGCAACCACAGTCCGTGGATGAAGACGACGGGAGTGCTCATGGCGGCCTCTCAGCAGGCGGGCGGGCACTCCTCACGCTAGGGACCGGGCCCGCCCGGCACCCCACGCGAACGCGTAGTCCTCAGCCCGCCCGGATCGCCATCAGGCGGGCCAGCTCCACCCGGGAGCGCACCTGGAACTTCCGGAACACCTGCCGCAGGTGGTAGTCGACCGTGTGCGGCGAGATGAACAACAGCGCCGCCGTCTCCCGGTTGGTGAGCCCCCGGGCGACGTGCTCGGCGACGGTCCGCTCCGAGTCGGTGAGCCGCGACCAGGCCGGACCGGTCTCGGCCGGGGCGCCGGTCAGCCAGATCACCGCGCCGACCAGGGCGCCGTCGTCGTAGACGCCCTCGCACCGCCCCGACGACGTGCCCGAGGTCAGGGTCAGCCGTCCGGGCCGCCGCTCCGGCTCGGCGCCCAGCCACCGCCGGGCCCACGCCCACAGCGGCGTGCGGTCGGCGGACGACAGCAGGCCCGCGGCGGCACTGTTCACGAACATGGTGTCGGCGTCGACGACGGCGACAGGTCCCTTCGCCCTGCGGCGTACCTCAAGGAAGCGCGCGTGCAGATCGTGAGCGGGCACCTTTTCCTCCCCCATGCGTCGTCGTTCTCATGGAACCGCGCCGGAGGAGGCCGCCGAATCAGGGAAACACCCCAGTCACGGGGTGAGGCCGTCCTTGCGGAGTTCCCGCAGTTGCCTCCGGGAGGTGATCCGCAGCTTCCGGAAGATCTTGGTGAGGTGGTATTCGACGGTGGAGGTGCTGACGTACAGCCGCCGGGCTATCTCCGCGTTGGTGGCGCCCTCGGCGGCCAGCTCGGCGATCTTGGTCTCCTGCGGGGTCAGCACCGGCCCGACCGGCGGGGCCGGGGGCGCCACCCGCTCTCCGGTCGCGGCGAGCTCCACCCGGACGCGCTCGGTGAAGATCCCGGCGCCCATCGCGGCGAACATCTCGTGGGCGGTGCGGAGTTGCGCCCCGGCCTCGCCGCGGCGCCGGTGCCGCCTTAGCCACTCCCCGTAGAGCAAGTGGGTGCGGGCCAGGTCGGTGCGCGTCCGGGTTCGGCCGAGCAGCTCCAGGGCCTGCCGGTAGAGCGGCTCCACGGATCCGCCGCCGTGCTCGCCGAGCAGCGCGCGGCCGCGTGCGAGCAGGCCGAGCCCCCAGGGTGTGCCGCTGACCGTGGCCCGCTCCTCCAGCCGCGCCAGCGCCAGCCGTGCCGTGTCGAGGTCGCCGGCCCGGACCGCCGCCTCGATCAGGTCGGGCAGCACCCGGTTGCCGCTGCCCGGCGGGTCGCGGTCGAACACCGGGCGGGCCCGGTCGAGCGCCTCGCGGTAGTTGCCGAGGCTGACCTCCAGCACCGTCATGGCCAGGGCCGCCTGGTTGACCAGGGCCGGGACGTTCTGGGCAGCGATCACGGCGATCTGGTCGGCCGCGGCGCGGGCCTCCTGCTCACGACCCTGCCAGACCAGTTGCTCGATCTGCCACTGCGGGCCGCCCTTCGGCATCAGGCCGCTCATCGCGTACAGGTCGAAGTTCTCGGCGTAGTGCAAGTCGGCGACGGCGATCCGGCCCGCGCGCAGCTCGCTGCCGGCCAGCAGGGTGAGCGTCACCCGGAGGGCGTGCAGCGCCCCGTTCTCACGGCCGGCCGCCGCCAGTCGGCGCAGCAGCGCGAACCGGCCCTGCTCGTCCCACAGCTCGTCGGCGGCCAGCCCGCCGAGCAGCGCGAGGGGCATCCCCTCCTCGCTGAGCCGCTCCGCCGTGCACAACTCGGTGATCGCGGCCCGCATCAGCGGCACCGCGTCCCGGTAGCCGGCCGTGACCCGGGTGGCGAACGCCCGCGCCAGCAGATCGGCGGCCGTATCCGCCGGATCGGGCGGCAGGGCGAGCACGGCGCGGGCCACGTCGAGCGGCCGGACGCCGACCGTGTGCTCCAGCGCGACCATGGCGGTCTCCATGGCCTCGCGGAGCATCACCCGGGTCAGCCGCTCGTCCCCGTCGCCGAGCGCGGTGGCGGCGTCCATCAGGATCGCGGGCGCGTGCGCCACCCGGTCGTCGTAGTTGGCGACGGCGGCGCGCAGCCGCTCCCCCATCGCCCGGGCGACGGGGGTGTGCAGCATCGGCCGCGCCTGGTCGAGCAGGCGGCGGACCGCCGCGATGTCCCCGGCGGCCAGGAACGCCCCGGCCGCCGCCAGCAGCCGTCCGCCGCGCGCCCGCGCGTCCGGGCTGAGCTCGGCGGCGCGGGCGAGGTAGGCGGCCTGGGCGGTGTAGCCGCCCCGGGCGCGGGCTCTCTCGGCGGAGGCCTCCAGGTCCCGGGCGACGCCCTCGTCCGTGCCGGGGGTGGCGGCGGCGAGGTGCCAGGCCCTGGTGTCGGGGTCGAGCACGGGGTCGCTGGAGTCGGCCAGCGCCCGGTGGGCGCGGCGGCGGTCGGCGGGCGGGGACGCGTTGTAGACCGCGGCCCGGATGAGCGGATGCCGGAAGGTGACGCTGCCGCCCGCCAGGTCGCCGGGCAGCAGGACGCCCTCGGCCAGCGCCGGGTCGGCGTCGATCGGGGACAGGCCCAGCAGCGCCCCCGCCCGCCAGAGCAGCCCCTGGTCGTGGGCGGGGGCGATCGAGGCGACCAGCAGCAGTTCCCGGGTGGCCGGGGGCAGCGCCCGGACCTGACCCAGGAAGTAGGTCTCCAGGTGGGCCCCCAGCGGGAGGCGTACCGGCAGGTCGGCGTGGCCCGCGAGCTGCTCGGCCGAGAGGGCGGCGGCCAGCGTGATGAGCGCGAGCGGGTTGCCGTCGGTCTGCTCCACCACCCGCCCGGCCACCGCGTCGTCGAGCGGGCCGGCGACGCACTCCGCGAGGAGCCGACGGGCGTCCGCGTCGGGCAGCCCACCGATCGGGCGGACCGGCAGGCCCTCGAACAGCGCCGCCCCCGATTCGCGGAGTGCGACGAGCAGCCCGACCCCTTCGGCGTGCAGCCGCCGGCCGACGAACGCGAGCGCCTGGGCGGAGTCGCGGTCGAGCCAGTGGGCGTCGTCGACGAGACATAGCAGGGGCCGGTCGGCGGCGATCTCGGCGAGCAGGCTGAGGGTGGCCAGGCCGATCAGGAACTGGTCGGGCGGGGGGCCGTGCGTCAGCCCGAACGCGCGCCGCAGGGCGTCGCCCTGCGGCCCGGGGATCCGGCCGAGCCGATCGAGGAACGGCGCGAGAAGGTGGTGCAGCGCGGCGAAGCCGAGCGGAAGCTCCGACTCGACGCCGGAGACGGCGAGCACGCGCAGCCCGGCCGCCGAGGCCCGCGAGGCCGCCGCCTGCAACAGCCGGGTCTTGCCGACGCCCGGCTCCCCGGCGAGGACGAGCGTGTCGCTGAGCCGCGCGCCGAGCCGCCGGATCATCTCGTCGATGGTGTCCCGTTCGGCGTTCCGGCCGTGCAGCGACGTGGCGGTGACGTCGTCGGACACGATTGCCCCCTCGACGAAGCGTGCGCGGGTGCCGGGGCGGGATCGCCCGGGAGGCGGCACCCAGGAGACTATGTCACCATGTCCAGCCATTCCGCCAAACCGGCTCTTGTCGGACGAGACCCGGAGCTCGCCCGCCTGTCCGGCCTCCTCCACGGTGTGCGCGACGGGGGCGGTTCGCTGGTCGTCCGCGGCGAGCCGGGCATCGGCAAGTCCGCACTGCTGGCCGAGGCCGCGGACGCCGGCCGGGCCGCCGGGCTGCGCGTGTTGTCGACGGCCGGCACCCAGGCCGAGTTCCATCTCCCGTACGCCGGCCTCCACCGCCTGCTGCATCCCGCCCGCCTGGACGACACGATGCTGCCCGATCCGCAGCGGCGGGCGCTGGCCGCCGCGCTGGGCCTGATCGACGCCCCCGTCCCCGATCTCTACCTGGTCGGCCTCGCCACGCTCAACCTGCTCGTGGAGGCGGCGAGCCGGACCCCCCTGCTGGTGCTCACCGACGACGGCCAGTGGCTCGACCCGCCCACCGCCGGGGTGTTGTCCTTCGTCGCCCGGCGCCTGGCGGCCGAGCCGGTGGCGCTGCTCGTCACGCTGCGCGACGGCGTGCCCTGCGCGCTGGCCGAGGCGGGGCTGCCCGAGCTGGTCCTGGGTCCGCTGCCGGACGCGGTCGCGGCGCTCCTGCTCGACGCGCGTGCCCCCGGAATCGATCCCCGGACCCGGCGGCGGCTGCTCGACGAGGGCGCCGGCAACCCGCTCGCGCTGGTGGAGCTGACCGGCGAATGGCGCGACCAGGGGGCCGGACTGCTGTCGTCGCCGTGGCTGCCGCTGACCGAGCGGCTGGAGCGCACTTTCGGCGCCCGCGTGGGCGACCTGCCCGCCGCCACGCGGGCCCTGCTGCTCGTCGCGGCCCTCGGCGAGGGCACCACGCAGGACGAGGCGCTGGCCGCCGCCGCCGTCCTCGCCGCCGGGCCGGTCACCCGCCACGACCTGGCGCCGGGCATCCGCGCCGGGCTGATCGAGCCGGACGCCGCCCACATCCGGTTCCGGCACCCGCTCATGCGCTCGGCGATCTACCAGGCCGCGTCGCTGCCGCAGCGCCGCGCCGGCCACGCGGCGCTCGCGGCGGCACCGGTCCGGCAGGGTGACGAACACGCCGCCGACCGGAGGATCTGGCACCGCGCGTCGGCCGCCGCCCGGCCCGACGAGGCGATCGCCGCCGAACTGGACGCCATGGCCGCCCGCGTCGCGCAACGCGGCGCCCCGACGGAGGCGGTGACCGCCCTGGAGCAGGCGGCCAAGCTCACCGAGGACGCGCGCCGCCGGGCCGACCGGCTGCTCCGGGCGGCCGACCAGGCCGTCGAGCTGGGCGGCCGCGACGTCGTCGTACGCCTGCTGCGCCAGACCGAACTGCTGCCGCTCACCGCCCGCCAGCAGGCGCAGTCGTCGTGGATCCGGGGCACCCTCAACGACGGTTCCGACGGCCGGGCGACGGGCCCGCAGACGCTCGCCGCCCTGGCCGAGTCGGTCGCCGCCGACGGCCGCCCGGAGGAGGCGCTCCGCATCCTGTGGAGCGCCGCGCTGCAGTGTTTCTGGATCGAGCCGGGCGCCGAGGCACGTCACCGGATCGTCACGGCGGCCGAGAGCCTCCCGGTGCCGGCCGCGAACCCGCTGCTGCTGGCGATCCTGGCCTACGCCGCGCCGATCGACCGGGGCGCCGTGGTCGTCGAAGGGCTGCGGAAGCTGGCCGCCGAACCCGTCATCGACCCGAAGGCGGCACGGCTGCTGGGCTCCGCGGCGGTGATCGTCGGCGCGTTCGAGCAGGTGGAGACCTTCTCCGCGGCGGCGCTGCCGGGGCTGCGCGCCCAGGGGCGGCTCTACCTGCTCACCCGCTCCCTCGCGCAGCAGGCGTGGAGCGCGGTGCTCCGGACCAACCTGAACGTGGCGATCCCGGCCGCCGAGGAGGCGGCCCGGCTGGCCCTGGAGACCGACCAGCCGCAGATGTACGGCACCGCCGTGTCCACCCAGGCGATGCTCGCGGCGCTGCGCGGCGAACCCGGGCAGGCCCGGGAGCTCGCGGCGCGCGCCGAGGCGATGAGCGTGGCGGCCGGGGTGCGGCCGGTGCTCGCCACCGTGCAGATGGCCCGCGGCCTGGCGGCGCTGGGCGAGGGCCGGCACGACGAGGCGTACGGGCACCTGCGCCGTCTCCACGACCCCGCCGACCCGTCCTACCAGCTCGCGCTGCGCTGCTACGTGGCCGCCGCGTTCGCCGACGCCGCCGCCGGGAGCGGCAACACCGGCCCGGCGCGGGCGGTGCTGCGCGAACTGGAGGAGGCGGCGCGGAGGACGCCCGCGCCCGCGCTGCACGTGGGCCTGCCCTTGGCCCGGGCGCTGCTCGCCGACCCGGCCGACGCGCGGGCCCGATTCACCGACGCCCTCGCCGCCGACCACGCCCGCTGGCCGTTCGCCCGCGCGTACACGCAGGTGGCCTACGGCGAGTGGCTGCTGGGCCGGGGCGATCCGGGCGAGGCCCGGCCGCTGCTGCGCGCCGCCCGCGACACCTTCGACGCCCTCGGGACGGCACCCTGGAGCGACCGGGCCCGGCGCGGGCTGCGTGCCTGCGGCGAGGTCAGCGCCGACCGGGTCCTGACGGCCCGCGACAAGCTCACGCCCGTGGAACTGCAGATCGCCCGGCTGGCCGCCGATGGCCTGTCGGACGAGGAGATCGGCGAGCAGGTCTACCTGTCGCGCCGGACGGTCGGCGCGCACCTGGCCCGGCTGCTGCCCAAACTCGGCATCGACTCCCGGGCCGACCTGCCCGCCCTGCGCCGGGAACGGGCCGACTGACCTACTTCAGGAGCTGCCGCGCCATCACCATCCGCTGAATCTGGTTGGTCCCCTCGTAGATCTGGGTGATCTTGGCGTCGCGCATCATGCGCTCCACCGGATAGTCCCGCGTGTACCCGTACCCCCCGAGGAGCTGCACCGCGTCGGTGGTGATCTCCATCGCCGCGTCCGAGGCGGCCGTCTTGGCCGCCGAGGAGAAGAACGTCAGGTCCTTGACCGGGGTGCCGTGCATGGCGAGCTCCGACTTGGCCGCCGCCGCGTAGGTGAGCTGCCGCGCCGCCTCCAGCTTCATCGCCATGTCGGCGATCATGAACTGGACGCCCTGGAAGTCGCCGACGGCCTTGCCGAACTGACGGCGCTCCTTGACGTAGCCGATGGCGAAGTCGAGCGCACCCTGGGCGATGCCGAGGGCCTGCGCGGCGATGGTGACGCGGGTGTGGTCGAGGGTCGCCAGGGCGGTCTTGAAGCCGGTGCCGGGGGCGCCGATCATGCGAGAGGCGGGGATGCGCACGTTCTCCAGGATCACCTGCCGGGTCGGCGACCCCTTGATGCCGAGCTTCTTCTCCTTGGGGCCGAACGAGACGCCCTCGTCGGACTTCTCGACGACGAACGCGGAGATGCCCCGGGCCCCGGCGGACGGGTCGGTCACCGCCATGACCGTGTAGTACTCCGAGACGCCGGCGTTGGTGATCCACGTCTTCACGCCGTCGAGCACATAGGAGTCGCCGTCGGCCACGGCGCGGGTGCGCATCGCGGCGGCGTCGGAGCCGGCCTCGGCCTCGGAGAGGGCGTAGGAGAACATCGCCTCGCCCCGGGCTACGGCGGGCAGGTAGGCCGCCTTGAGCTCCTCCGACGCCGACAGCAGCAGCGGCACCGTGCCCAGCTTGTTGACCGCCGGGATCAGCGAGGACGACGCGCAGACCCGCGCCACCTCCTCGATGACGATCACCGCCGCGAGCGCGTCCGCCCCCGCCCCTCCGTATTCCTCGGGCACGTGGACCGCGTGGAAATCGGCCGCGACGAGGTCTTTGTAGGAGTCTGCGGGGAACTCCTCGTTCTCGTCGGCCGCGGCGGCACGCGGGGCGATCTTCTCTTCTGCCAGGGCGCGGACCGCCTCGCGGAGCATGTCGTGCTCCTCCGCCGGCGCGTACAGAGGAAAGCTCATGTACGGATTGTAGGACGTCCAACTATCACAGCGGTGAACGATCTGCCACCGATAGCCTCATGTAACATCACACACCCTGATAAGTGCAGGTCATCGAGGGGAGCGGCGGCGTGACACACCGACTGACGGTCCTGGGGACCGGATATCTGGGGGCGACGCATGCCGCGTGCATGGCGGAGCTCGGCTTCGACGTGCTCGGCCTCGACGTCGATCCCGACAAGATCGCCCGGTTGCGGCGCGGCGAGTCGCCGATCTACGAACCGGGCCTGGGCGCCCTCCTCGCGAAACACGTGGCCACCGGCCGCCTCCGGTTCACCACCTCCTATGAGGAGGTCGCCGAGTTCGGCGACGTCCACTTCATCTGCGTCGGCACCCCCCAGAAGAAGGGCGAGTACGCCGCCGACGTCTCCCACCTCGATCAGGTCGTCGAGTCGCTCGCCCCGCACCTGCGGCGCGACTGCCTCGTGGTGGGCAAGTCGACCGTCCCGGTCGGCACCGCCCAGCGCCTCGCGACCCGGCTCCGGCAACTGGCGGGCGGCCACGTCGACCTGGCCTGGAACCCCGAGTTCCTCCGCGAGGGCTTCGCCGTGAACGACACCCTCCACCCCGACCGGATCGTCCTGGGCGTCGCCTCCCCCAGGGCCGAGCAGGTCCTGCGCGAGGTCTACGCGCCGCTCGGCGAGGTCCCGATCGTGGTCACCGACTTCCCCACCGCCGAACTGGTCAAGACGGCCGCCAACGCGTTCCTGGCCACCAAGATCTCGTTCATCAACGCCATGGCCGAAGTCTGCGAGGCCACCCAGGCCGACGTGAAACGGCTCTCCGAGGCCCTCTCGTACGACGAACGCATCGGCGGCCGCTTCCTCAACCCCGGCCTGGGGTTCGGCGGCGGCTGCCTGCCCAAGGACATCCGCGCCTTCATGGCCCGCGCCGGAGAACTTGGCGCCGACCAAGCCCTGACCTTCCTGCGCGAGGTCGACGCGATCAACATGCGCCGCCGCGCCCGCATGGTCGACCTGGCCCGCGACATGGTCGGCGGCTCGTTCCGCAACCGCGTGGTCGGCGTGCTCGGGGCGGCCTTCAAGCCCAACTCCGACGACATCCGCGACTCACCCGCCCTCGACGTGGCCGCCACGATCGGCCAGGAGGGCGGCTCCGTCACCGTCTACGACCCGGTGGCCCTGGACAACGCCCGCAAGGCCCAGCCGACCCTGAGCTACGCCGAGTCGGCCCTGACCGCCTCCCGCGACGCCGACGTGGTCCTGCTCCTGACGGAGTGGCAGGAGTTCGTCGACCTCGACCCCCACGCCCTGGGCCGCGTCGTCAACCTCCGCAACATCGTCGACGGCCGCAACGCCCTGGACGCGACGGTCTGGCGCGAGGCCGGCTGGAACTACCGAGCCCTAGGCCGCCCGCAGTAGACCCCTACGAACCCGCGGCCTTCCGGAGGGCCTCGCCCTTCGCGTGGGCCGTCTTCTTCAGCTCTGCCTGGAACTCCACCATCCGCTCCCGCAGCGCCGGGTCGGACGCCGCCAGGATCCGCACCGCCAGCAGCCCCGCGTTCCGCGCCCCGCCGACCGCGACCGTCGCGACCGGCACCCCCGCCGGCATCTGGACGATCGACAACAACGAGTCCATACCGTCGAGGTACTTCAGCGGCACCGGCACGCCGATGACCGGCAGCGGGGTCACCGAGGCCAGCATGCCCGGCAGGTGGGCCGCGCCGCCCGCGCCCGCCACGATCACCTTCAGGCCCCGGGAGGCGGCCGACTTGCCGTAGGCGATCATCTCCTCGGGCATGCGGTGCGCCGACACCACGTCGGCCTCGAAGGACACGCCGAACTCCCGCAGCGCCTCGGCGGCCTGGCCCATCACGGGCCAGTCCGAGTCGCTGCCCATGACGACGCCGACCTCAGGCCCGAGCTCAGACACTGATGGGTCCTCTCAGACAGGTGACCGCGTGCCTCGCCCGCGCGCGGACCTCGTCGAGGTCGTCGCCCAGGGCGGTCACGTGGCCGATCTTGCGGCCGGGACGGACGTCCTTGCCGTAGAAGTGGATCTTGATGCCGGGGTCGTTGGCCATCACGTGCTCGTAGCGCGAATACACGTCGGGGTCGGGGCCGCCCAGCAGGTTGGCCATCACGACCACCGGCGCCGCCATCTCGGGCGAGCCCAGCGGCAGGTCGAGCACCGCCCGGAGGTGCTGCTCGAACTGGGAGGTGCGGGCGCCCTCGATCGTCCAGTGCCCGGAGTTGTGCGGGCGCATGGCCAGTTCGTTGACCAGCAGGCCCGTGGCGGTCTGGAACATCTCCACGGCCAGCAGGCCGGTCACGCCGAGCTCCTCGGCGATGGTCAGGGCGATGCGCTGCGCCTCGGCGGCGAGCTCGGGGTCGAGCCCGGGGGCGGGCGCGATCACCTCGACGCAGATCCCGTCTTCCTGGACGGTCTCCACGACCGGGTAGGCCACCCCCTGCCCGTGGGGCGAGCGCGCCACCAGCACGGCGAGCTCCCGCTCGAAGGGCACGATCTCCTCGGCGATGAGGTCGATCCCGTGGGAGACCACCTCGTCGACCTCGGCCTGGGTGCGCGCCACCCACACGCCCCGCCCGTCGTAGCCGCCCCTGACGGCCTTCAGCACGACGGGGGCGGTGAAGTCGGTCGAGCTCCACCGGGGGCACGGCACCCCGAGAGCGGTCAGCCGTTCCCGCATGACCCGCTTGTCCTGGGCGTGCACGAGCGCGGCGGCGCCCGGCCGGGCCGGCGCCCCGAGCGACTCGATCAGCTCGGTCGGCACGTGCTCGTGGTCGAAGGTCACCACGTCGCAGCCCTTGGCCAGCGCCATGAGGTCGGCGAGGTCGCGGTGGTCGCCGAGCCGGGTGTCGACGACGACCTTGGCCGCGCTCTCGTCCCGCGATTGGGCCAGCACCCGGAGCTCGACGCCGAGGGCGATGGCGGCCTGCTGGGTCATCCGGGCCAGTTGCCCGGCGCCGACCATGCCGACGATGAAGGGGCTGTTCACGAACGGGAAGCTTACCCAGCCCGGTTCAGGCCTTCGTCACGGAGGCCAGCCTGCGGCCCATCCCCACCGTCGTCATCCGGCCGTCGGCGTCGACCTTCGTGGCCAGGAACAACAGCTCCTCGGCGGTCACCTCGCCCAGCCGGCCGTGGCCGGCGAAGGCACGGACGTCCTGTTCGGCGAAGTAGGACTTGGCCAGTTCGTCCCGGCCGGGGCCGGGGCTCTGGGTGGTGACCAGTCGCAGGGTGTGGAAGACGAGGAACGCGCCGCCGGGTAGGGCCAGCGCGTGGGCCGGCGCGCCCCGGACGAGGCGCACGTCGACACTGATCCTGTCGGGGCGGTGTCTGGCCGGGGCCCGGGTGATCGAGTCACGCAGGTCCCGCATGGCGTCGCCGGAGGAGACCCGGATGCCGTTGACCCCGGTCGGGTCGGTCAGATAGGTCAGGCAGCGCTGGGACACCAGGCTCGCGGTGACCTGCGGATTGACGTCGCCGGCGGGCACGACGGCGTCGGTGACGGGCACCTCCGGGGCGCCCTCGGGCACCGGGACCGGCCCGAGGGCCAGCCGCCAGCCGCCCTTGCCCTGGGTGAAGACGAAATAGGCCGGGTCGGGCTCCTTCGCCAGGGCGGCGAACCACGGTTTTCCCTTGACGCTGCGGCTCGGCAGGTAGAACTCCGGCTCGCTGTAGTCGAACCGGGCGCTCTCGTGGCCGAGCGCGGTGGCCGTGCAGGCGGAGCCGGCGAGCTCGGCGATCGGGGCGGCCAGCAGCCGGGCCACCTCGTCGCAGTCGCTGTCGTGCCAGGCGGTCTCAAGCTCGCCCAGGTCGGCGAAGGCGGCCTCGGCGGCGGCCAGGGTGAGGGTCTCGGGCTCGCGGGAGGGGGACTCGCGGGCCGTGGTCTCCGCGGGCAGCCCGCCGCAGGCGGCCGACAGGCCCAGCACGATACCGGTGATCACCGTCCGGCTCAGTCGGCCCATGAGGATGCCCGCACCTCTCCCAAATGTGCGCGCGGGTGTGACGTCGGGCGCCAACGTAGCCCGTGGCGACCCCGATCGGGCCGCAAAGTCTGAAATTTCTTGAAATGTTCTTGGACGACCTGGGCAGAAAGGGACTCAGAGGAAGCTTTCAGCCCGCCTAACAGCCCCAACCGGTAGCCTGAGACGACCCCATTCCACCAGGAAGGACTGTGCGGCTCGTGCAGCAACTCATCCGCGGCGCCTACGCGCGATTCGCCACCCTCCTCCGAGAAGTGATCAAGTTCGGCGCCGTCGGGGCGATCGCCGCCGTGATCAAGTTCGGCCTGGTGAACATCCTCTGGTCCATGTGGGGCTCCGAGGGCACGCTGATAGCCAACGTCATCGCCACGGTGGTCGCCACCACGTTCGCCTACTTCGGCAACCGGTTCTGGACCTTCCGCCACCGCGAGCAGAGCGGCCTGGCCCGCGAGTACGTCCTGTTCTTCTTGTTCAACGGCGTCGGCCTGCTGATCGAGCTGATCTGTCTCGGCTTCATCCGCTACACGCTCGGCTTCGACAGCCTGCTGTCCAACAACATCGGCCTCGTGATCGGCACCGGTCTCGGCACCCTGTTCCGCTTCTGGTCGTACAAGCGGTGGGTGTTCATGGCCCCGCCGGTGGTCCAGGAGGAAGGTCAGGCGGGGCCGCTCACCACGCGGTAGCCCTTTTCGTCGTCGCCGACCTTCCTGAGGAAGATCGCGAACGTCGCCGGCCGGGGTTTGACCAGCTCCAGCCGCCCGCCGTCGGCGGCGACCAGTGACCGTGCCAGCGTGAGCCCGAGCCCGGTGCCGCTGCCGCCGGTCACGCTCCGTTCGAAGATCCTGGTACGGATCTTCTCGGGCACCCCCTCGCCCTGGTCGGAGACCTCGATGACGATGGACTTCTCCGAGCTCGTCGTGGTTATCGACACGATGCCGCCCCCGTGGTGCAGGGAGTTGTCGAGCAGCGTGGCCACGACCTGGCTGAGGCCGCCCGTGGTGGCCAGCGCGTGCAGGCCCCGGCTCCCGGTGAGCTGGATCGACCGGTGGGAGCGCCGGAACGCGGGATCCCACTCGGTGATCTGCTGGACCAGCACCTCGTCGACGTCGATCGGCTCGGCCTGGGAGTGGCGCTGCCGCCGGGCGGCGTTGAGCAGTTCGTCGATGACCGCCGTCAGCCGCTCGGCCTGGACGATCGCCGCCTCCCCCTCCTCGCGCACGATGGCCGGCTGGGACGCCGCCGCGACGATCTCCTCCAGGCGCATCGTGAGCCCGGTCAGAGGCGTGCGGAGCTGGTGGGACGCGTCGGTGGCGAACTCGCGCTCCCGGCCGAGCAGTTCGGAGATGCGGATCGCGCTGCGGTCGAGCACCTCGGCGACCCGGTCGAGCTCGGGGATGCCGTAGCGGTGTTTGCTCGGACGGGCGTCGCCCGAGCCCAGCCGCTCCGCGATCTTGGCCAGATCGAGGAGCGGCAGCGTGAGTCTGCGCGACGTCACGACCGCGAGCCCGATGGCCACGACCAGGGCGGCGATGGCCAGGGCGATGGTCAGCAGCAGCCGCGCCCGGATGTCGCGGTCGATCTCGGCGGTGTCGCGGCTGAGCCGGACGACGCCGTTCTCGGAGCGCGCGTCCTCGGTCAGCGACCGGTTCACGGGAGGTTCGACGCCGACGGTGATCGGCTCTATGCCGCGGAACGCGACCTGGATGAACCGGTTGGGGTAGTTCCGCTCCAGTTGTTTGGGATCGACCGGCTGCTCCTGGCTGATGGCGTACTCAACGCTGATCAGCACGCGCGTGGCCTCCGCTCGGAGCTCCTGCGCGGCTTCGTCGTTGATGAGACGTACGACGACCACACCGAGGGGAACTCCGAGCAGCAGCACCGCGATGACCGCGACGAGCAGCATCGAGGAGAGCAGACGCCTCCGCATGCCCCTTACTCGCGTTCGAAGCGGAAGCCGACCCCTCGGACGGTCGTGATGTACCGCGGCTTCGCCGCGTCGTCACCGAGCTTGCGCCGCAGCCAGGAGATGTGCATGTCGAGGGTCTTGGTGGAACCCCACCAGTTGGTGTCCCAGACCTCCCGCATGATCTGTTCCCGGGTCACGACCTTGCCGGCGTCGCGCACGAGTACGCGGAGCAGGTCGAACTCCTTGGTGGTCAGGTGGAGTTCCTTGTCGCCCATCCAGGCCCGGCGGGAGTCGGCGTCGATCCGGACGCCCTGGACCACCGGCGTTTCGGAGGTCCCCCGCCGCAACAGGGCCCGGACGCGGGCGAGCAGTTCGGCGAGGCGGAACGGCTTGGTGACGTAGTCGTCCGCCCCCGCGTCGAGGCCGACGACGGTGTCGACCTCGTCGACGCGAGCGGTCAGAATCAGAACGGGAGTGCCGTGGCCCTCGGCCCTGATACGGCGGGCGACCTCCAGGCCGTCCATCTCCGGGAGACCGAGGTCGAGAACGATGAGGTCGACGCCTCCCGAGAGTGCCCTTTCCAGGGCCTGCGGGCCGTCGGGACTCACCTCGACTTGGTAGCCCTCCCGGCGCAGGGCGCGCGCAAGCGGCTCGGAGATCGAGGTGTCATCCTCGGCGAGAAGTACGCAGGTCATGGAAGCGATCGTAGGACCTTAGGCGATCGTTTCCCGGGCACAGCGCGCGGTTTGACTCCACGTTGACCCATCAATTGACCTGGGCAAACGTGGACAAAGGCGTTTTTGCGGCGGCATGTCCGGGCGGGCTGGCGGCCAGGAAAAGCGAACGCCCGCCGGGACCCCGGCGGGCGTTTCTCGCGGCCCTGCGTCTCGACTGAGTCAGGAGGCGGACGGCGGCTCGGCGTACCGCTGGAGGTACAGAGCGTCACCGAGCGTCTCCATGAGGGACAACTCGGTCTCCAGGTAGTCGATGTGGTGTTCCTCGTCCTTGAGGATCTCCTCGAAGAGCAGCGCCGAGACGATGTCGCCGCGCTCACGCATGAGGGCGATGCCCGGCTTCAGTCGCTTGACGACGCCGAGTTCGAGCTCCAGGTCGCTCTGGATCTGCTCCTTGACGGTCTGGCCGACGTGGAGGGTGAAGAGCTTCTGGTAGTTGGGCAGGCCTTCGAGGAAGAGGATGCGGTCGGTCAGCGCCTCGGCGTGGCGCATCTCGTCGATCGACTCGGCGCGGGTGAAGCTGGCAAGCTTGGTGAAGCCCCAGTTCTCCTGCATCTTGGCGTGGAGGAAGTACTGATTGATGGCCGTCAGCTCAGACGTAAGCTGCTCGTTGAGCAGCGCAATGATGTCCTTGTCGCCCTGCATGCCGGGGCCCCTTGCCTAAGCGGTCGTGATCAAACTCTCTGACCGCTTCAGAATGGCACAGATCTTCCTGACACAAGAGGCGCAGTCGCCCCCGGCGCCGGTGGTGTCGCGGATCTGCCGCATGGTCCGTGCGCCGTTGGCGATGCAGTCGTGCACCTCGTTCTCGGTGACGGCGCGGCACACACAGGCGTACATCAGGGACCCCTCGGAGATGCATAGGTAAGGCTCTCCTAAGGTAACCGACTTTGGTTAGGCTTGCCTATGTGAGCATCGCCACAGATCAGTGACCGTCGACGACTCCGTCGGACGCGTCCTCCACCAGCCGGAACAGATCGGCGCGGATGGTCTGGATCTTGGGAATGTCGCGGTAGTCGATGACGCCGCGTTCGGACGCCGACTCTACCTTCAGGGTCCCGCTGCCCAGGACGCGCTCCATCAGGGTCTGGTCGGAGCTGACCGAGTTGACCTTGGCGAGCGGGATGTCGTCCTGGGACTTGCTGAGGACGCCGGTGCTGATCGTGAACCGGTGGGTGGTCAGGGTGTAGCCGGTCGTCTTCCACCGCAGATAGGGCACGAAGGTGAGCAGGACGAGCGCGACCACCGAGACCACCGCGACCGCGATGCGGGCGATGCCGGAGAATTCGTAGTCGTTCGGTATGAAGTAGATCGCGGCCGACGAGGCGGCCACGACGAGGACCAGCGCGAGGAACGGACCGACGAGCCGCTTCCAGTGCGGGTGGAACGAGTGGACCACTCGCTCACCGTCGGTCAGGTGGTGATCAGGGAGACCCATGGGCCACATCGTGGCACGTACCAGTCCGTTCCGGGCGTGGTTCTAGCGTCGAACGTGGACGACGTCGCCCGCGCTCAGGGGATGGTCGGTTCCGCCGCTTCTGACGACGAGCTGACCCGACTCGCTGATCCCGGTCGCCCGGCCGGTGAGCAGCCGTTCGCCGGGCAGTTCGACCCGGACCTCCTGCCCGACCGTCGCGCTCGCCGCCAGGTAGGCGGCCCGCAGGCCCGACGCGTCGGCGTCGCCGCCGGCCAGGCACCAGTCGCGGTAGAGCCGTTCGAGCTCCCGCAGCACCCCGGCCAGCAGCCGGTCGCGGTCGAGGCAGGTCGCCCCGGCCAGCGCCAGAGAGGTGGCGTGGGGGACGGGGAGTTCCGAGTCGCGCAGGCTGACGTTGAGGCCCATGCCGATGACCACGGCCGAGTCGATGCGCTCGGCCAGGACGCCGGCCAGCTTGCGTTCGTCGTGGAGCAGGTCGTTGGGCCATTTCAGCCGTACGTCGACCTCGGCGACCTGGCGGATCGCGGTGGCTGCGGCCAGCCCGAACAGCAGCGGCAACCAGCCCTGGAGGGACGTCCTGGCCTCGGGCCGGAGCAGGACGGAGAAGGTGAGCCCGGAGCGCGGCGGGGCGATCCAGACGCGGCCGAGGCGGCCCCGCCCGGCGTACTGCGACTCGGCGGCCAGGACCGCGCCCTCGCGGACGCCGTCGCGGACGGCCTGCCCGAGGTCCGCGTTGGTGGAGCCGGTGCGCTCGACCACGGTGAGGGACGACCACAACGATCCGGGCCTGACCAGCTCGGCCCGGAGGGCGGCCTGGGACAACTGGGGTCGGTCGAGATCGGGATACGAAGGTTCGGGCATGACTGCCATTCTCCCTTCCGAACACCGTTCCGTTCGACGAACAGTCGATGACCTGGGATTACTACCCCATGTAGCCACCCCTACCCTTGAGCCGTCCCGTTGGGCATAATCTGTCCCTTATGAGAACTTGGGCGAGCTGGAAGCCCTTCGGCATCGGCGAACGTAAACCCAACAACTACCTGGAGTTGTGGAAGGCCTTCCGCGCGGTGAAGGGCAATCGCCGCTACGCCTGGCGCCTGCTCACCCAGGGCACCTGCGACGGTTGCGCGCTCGGCACGAAGGGCATGCGCGACTGGACGATGGACGAGGTCCATCTGTGCAACATCCGCCTGCGGTTGCTGCCGCTGAACACCGCCCCCGCGCTCGACCCGGCCCTGCTGGCCGACGTGTCGGCGCTCCCGGCCAAGAGCGCGCAGCTCCGGGAGCTGGGGCGGCTGCCCCACCCGATGATCAGGCGCGCGGGCGACCCGGGCTTCACCCGGATCTCGTGGGACGAGGCGCTCGACACGATCGCGCCCCGCCTGAACGGGAACATCGGCGTCTATCTGACCAGCCGGGGCGTGCCGAACGAGAACTACTTCGCCGCCCAGAAGGCGGTGCGTGCCCTCGGCACCAACTCGGTCGACAACGCCGCCCGGATCTGCCACTCGCCCTCGACGGTCGCGCTGAAGCAGGCGATCGGGGCGGCGGCGACGACCTGTTCGTACACCGACTGGATCGGTTCCGACCTGATCGTCTTCATCGGCAGCAACCCGAGCAACAACCAGCCGGTCGCGATGAAGTACCTCTACCACGCGAAGAAGGCCGGGACGAAGGTCGCGATGGTCAACGCCTATCGCGAGCCGGGCATGCAGAAGTACTGGGTGCCCTCGAACGCCGAGTCGGCCGTCTTCGGCACGAAGATCACCGACCACTTCTTCCCGGTCAACATCGGCGGGGACATCGGGTTCCTCAACGGCGTGCTGAAGCACCTGATCGAGAACGACTGGCTCGACGAGGCCTTCATCGCCGACCGGACCAAGGACTTCGAGGAGGCCCGCGCCGCCGTCGAGGCCCAGTCGTGGGAGGAGCTGGAGGCCCTCTCGGGCGCCACCAGGGCCGAGATGTACGACCTGGCGCGCCTCCTCGGCGAGGCGAAGTCGGCCGTGCTGGTCTGGTCGATGGGCGTCACCCAGCACACCTACGGCGAGGACAACGTCCGCGCGATCGTCAACCTGGCGCTGGCCCGCGGCTTCCTTGGCCGCGACCACTGCGGCCTGATGCCGATCCGGGGCCACAGCGGCGTGCAGGGCGGGGCCGAGATGGGCGCCTACGCCACCGGCCTGCCGGGCGGCCTGCCGATCACCGAGGAGCACACCCGCAGGTTCGCCGAGTTGTGGGGCTTCGACCTGCCGCTCGCCCCGGGCCTGACCGCCACCGACATGATCGACGCGGCCCACGCGGGCGACCTCGACGTCCTGGTGTCGAGCGGCGGCAACTTCCTGGAGGTGCTGCCCGACCCGGCGTACTGCCGGGAGGCGCTCGAACGCGTCGGGCTGCGGGTGCACGTCGACATCGTGGTGTCGTCGCAGATGCTCGTCCCGGGCGAGACCGTGATCCTGCTCCCGGCCCAGACGCGCTACGAGATGGAGGGCGGGGTCACCGAGACCTCGACCGAACGGCGCATCATCTTCTCCCCCGAGGTCAAGGGGCCGCGCGTCGGCGAGGCCTGGCCCGAATGGAAGATCTTCACCGAGCTGGCCGCCCGCGCGAGACCCGAACTCGCCGACCGGCTCCGCTACCGAGGCACGGCCGAGATCCGCCGGGACATCGAGAAGGCCGTGCCGTTCTACGAGGGCATCGCCAAGCTGGCCAAGTTCGGCGACAACGTCCAGTACGGCGGCCGCCACCTGCCCTTCGGCACCGCCACGTTCGCGGCGGTCGGGCTGCCGAGCCTCCACCGGCCCGACGGGACGTTCCTGGTCGCCACCCGGCGCGGCAAGCAGTTCAACAGCATGGTCCACGAGCGGGTCGACGGCTTCAACGGCGCCACCCGCGAGGCCGTGCTGATGAGCCCCTACGACGCCGACCGGCTCGGCCTGCCCGACGGGACCGAGGTCGAGCTGACCACGCCCAGCGGGTCGCTGGTCGGCAAGGTGCTGCGGGCGCCGCTGACGCCGGGGAACATCCAGGTCCACTGGCCGGAGGGCAACGTGCTGCTCGACAAGGCCCGCCGGTCGCCCGACGCGAAGATCCCCGACTACAACGCCTTCGCGACGCTGACCCGCCATGGGTGACCGTCCGGTCACCCGCTACCGCGTCCGGTCCGTCGCCGGAGCCCTCTCCCGCGACCGGGCCGACGAGGTGGCCACCGAGGAGCCGCTGGAGATCCGCGTCACGTCCGGGACCGAACGGCGGACCCTGGCGATCACGATGCGGACTCCCGGCTCCGACTTCGAGCTGGCCGCCGGGTTCCTCAACGGCGAGGGCATCACCGGCATCGAGGCCATCGCCTACTGCACCGACGAGGACGTGCCGCCGGAGGCACGCTTCAACACGGTGACGGTGAGACTTCGTGGTCCCCTGCCCGATCTGCCCGGACTCGATCGATATTTCGTGACATCGAGCGCCTGTGGGGTGTGCGGCTCCGCCAGCCTCGACGCGCTGCACGGCAAGTGCACGCCGCTGGCGGCCGACGACCTTGAGATCTCGGCGGACACCCTCTACGGGCTGCCCGCCAAACTCCGCGCCGCGCAGGGCGTGTTCGGGCGGACCGGCGGCCTGCACGCCGCCGGTCTGTTCACCCCCGAGGGCGAGCTGATCAGGCTCAGGGAGGACGTCGGCCGGCACAACGCGGTCGACAAGGTGATCGGCTGGTCGCTGCTGAACGACGCGCCCCGGCCGGTGTTGCTGGTGTCCGGCCGGGCGTCGTACGAGATCGCGCAGAAGGCCCTCGCGGCGGGGATCTCCGTCGTGGCGGCCGTCTCCGCGCCCTCGTCGCTGGCCGTCGACGTGGCGCGGGAGTTCGGCATGACCCTCGTGGGCTTCCTCCGCGAGGAGCGCTTCAACGTGTACGCGGGCTCAGCCCGTGTTCTGCAGGCCGGCGGCGACGCCGTTGACGCTGAGCAGTAGCAGCGTCGAGAGGCTCTCGCGCTCGTCGTCGCCCAGGTCGTCCGCGGTGCGCAGCGCGGTCAGCGCCCGCAGTTGCAGGTGCGACAGCGCGTCGACGTAGGGGTCTCTGAGCTGTACGGCCCTGGACAACACCCGCCGCGACTCCAGCAGCCGGGAGTGGCCGGTGATCTCCAGGACCAGCCGCCGGGTCAGGTCGTATTCGTCCATGACCTGCTTGAAGAAGTCGTCGCGGCCGCCCAGCGCCAGGTAGCGGCTGGCGATGGCGCGGTCGGTCTTGGCCAGCGACATCTCGACGTTGTCGAGCAGCGAGGCGAACAGCGGCCACTCCTTGTAGGCCTCCCGCAACTCCGCCTGGCCTCCGGCGTCGAGGACGGCGGCCAGGCCGGAGCCCAGGCCGTACCAGCCGGGGAGGTTGACCCTCGTCTGGGCCCAGGCGAAGACCCACGGGATGGCGCGCAGGTCGTCGAGCGACTTCGGCGCCCCCAGGCCGCGGCGGGCCGGGCGGGAGCCGAGGCGCAGCGAGCCGATCTCCTCCAGCGGGCTGACCAGCGCGAACCACTCGGGGAAGCCGGGCGCCTCGGTCAGGCCCCGGTAGGCCCGCTCGGAGGCGGTGGCGACCTGGTCGGCCAGCTCGCGGAACTTCGCGGCGGCGTCGGCGGTACGCTGCTCGACCGGGCTGGTCGAGGCGAGCAGCACCGCGTTGGTGACCTGCTCGATGTGGCGGCGGGCGATGGCCATGTGGCCGTAGCGGGCGAAGATGACCTCCCCCTGCTCGGTGACCTTGAACCGGCCGTTGACCGAACCCGGCGCCTGGGCGAGGACCGCCCGGTTGGCCGGTCCGCCGCCCCGGCCCAGGGCGCCGCCCCGGCCGTGGAAGAGGGTGAGCACGATGTCGTTCTCGGCGGCCCACTTCGTGAGCGCGGCCTGGGCGTCGTAGAGGCGCATGGTCGCGGCGGCCGGGCCGAGTTCCTTGGCGGAGTCGGAGTAGCCGAGCATGACCTCGACCCGGCGGCCGTTGGCCGCCAGCCGCTTCTGGACGGGTTCGGAGGCGATCATCCCGGTCAGCACGCGCACCGAGTTGTCGAGGTCCTCCCCCGACTCGAACAGCGGCACCACGTCGAGCACCGGCGCGCGGTCGCCCAGGGCGTGCTGCGCCAGGGCGTAGACGGCCAGGATGTCGTCGGCCGAGCGGGTGAACGAGACGACGTAGCGGGAGCAGGCGGTGACGCCGAACCGCTCCTGGATCCAGGCGATGCTCCGGATCGTGGCCAGCACCTCTTCGGTGCGCTCCGACCGCGCGCCCCCGGCCTCGATCTCGGCCAGCGCGGCGGCATGGACCTGGGAGTGCTGCCGCACCTCCAGCTCGGCCAGGTGGAAGCCGAAGGTCTCCACCTGCCAGATCAGGTGCTGCAGCTCCCCGTAGGCCTGCCGCACCGCGCCGGCCTCGACGAGCGATTCCTGCGCCAGCCGCAGATCGGCGAGCAGGTCGGCGGGCGACCGGTAGGCGAGGTCGAGGTCGCGGCGGCGGGTCGCGGCGATGCGCCCGGCCACGAACAGCAACCACTGCCGGTGGGGTTCGCTCGGCGAGCGGGTCGCCATCTCGGAGACCAGGTCGGGGAAGTCGCCCTCGGCGCGGGACAGGGCGGCGCGCAGGGCGGGCGAGATCGGGGTGCGCTCGGCGGCCACCGTCATCGTGCGGCCGATGCGGGTGGCCGCGTTCTCCAGCGCGATCAGCACGTGCTCGTTCTGGATCAGCAGGGCCTCACGCGTGACCTTCGAGGTCACGTTGGGGTTGCCGTCGCGGTCGCCGCCGATCCAGGAGCCGTAGCGGATGTAGGGGCGGGCGACCGGCGGGCGGGTGCCGGTGCCCGGCTCCAGTGCGCCGTCGAGCGACCGGTAGATCAGCGGCACGGCCCGGAACAGCGTCTCGTCGAAGGCCGCCATCGCGGTGCGCACCTCGTCGAGCGGGTCGAGCTTGGTCGACCGGAGCTGGGCGGTCCGCCACAGCAGGTCGACCTCCTCGCGCAGCCGCCGCTTGGCCTCCTGCCGCTCCCCCGCGCCCCGGCCGGGCGTGTTGTAGAGGTCGAGGTGGCCGCTGATCCGCTGGATCGCGGTCACCACCGCGCGCCGCCGGGCCTCGGTGGGGTGGGCGGTCAGCACCGGCCGGAACTCCAGCTCCCCGATGAGCCGGTCGAGCTCCCCGGCCCCCACGTCGCCGCGCAGCGCCCGCACGGCCTGCGGCAGCGACTCGGGCACCGGCACGTCGTCGCGGTCGCGCTGCCGCAGGATGCGGATGCGGTAGTGCTCCTCGGCCAGGTTGGCGAGGTGGAAGTAGCAGGTGAAGGCCCGGGCGATCAACACGGCCCGATCGAGGGGCCATTCGGCGACCAGAGCCGCCACGTCGTCGACCGTGGTCTCCCGCCGGCGGGCGGCGATGACCGCTTTGCGGAGACGTTCGACATCGGCCAGGAGGTCGGGGCCGCCGTCTTCGGCAATTGCCTGTCCCAGGATCTCTCCCAGGAGGCGGACGTCGGCGCGGAGGTCGTCGGGCATCTCGGTGACGGCGCTGTGGCGGTCGTGGTGAGACAGGGCGGCCATGGTTGGAAGACTAGCGAGTGCTCCCGAACAGCCTCAGACCGGTCTCACCCATTGGACTAGACCAATGGTTAGGTGGGGCGGGAGACATCGGCCATCAGCTCCGGCATGCGGCGCAAGCCGATCACCGAGGCCTTGGCGCGGGCCGGCCAGGCGAGCCCGAAACCGAGGACCGGCATCAGCGCCGACACCCAGAGGTGACCCGCCATGACCGGGATGAGCACCGGCAGCGAGAGCACCGCCCCGCCGACCAGCGAGCCGATCGACGACAGGAACGCCTGCCCGCCCTGGCCGGGGGCCGCGCCGGTGAAGGCGTTGATACGTTCGGGCTGGGTGTAGGGAAAGTAGACGCTGGTGAACGACCCGACCGCGAAGACCAGCCCCATCACGCCGACTCCGATGAGCGCCGCAGGGAGGATCCACACGGGTTCGGTCAGCAGGCCGGTGGCCACCGCCGCCAGGCAGATCAGCGGGGCGCCGAGGAGGGTGATGGTCAGGTGGCGTCCGGCCAGGTCGGCGCGGAGGGCCTCGGGTTTGGCGTACACGACGGCGTTGATCCACAGGGCCCTGCCGTCGATGCCGAAGGAGTTGGTCGCCTGCAGCGACACCACCAGGCCGCCCAGCCAGACCGGGAAGACGCCCATCCAGACGATCGGCTCGCCGCCGGTGTTGTTCCGGGTCGAGAAGATCATGACGATGACGACGGCCAGGGCGCTGATCCAGGTGACACGGCCCCGGGGGTCGCGGCGGGCGTACTTGAGCTCCTTGGCGACGACCGCCCCGAGCACGCCCTCGGGCAGCAGCCCGCCGAACCGCGACCGCCGGACGCTCCCGCCGCCCTGGCTGGAGGAGTCGGCCCTGGTGAGCGCCGCCTTGAGCGCGACGATCCACAACCACGCGCAGACGGCGGTGAACAGCGCCACCGCCACCACCTCGGCGACCCCCACGAGCCCGCCGTCGGCGATGGCGTGGGCGGCCAGCCCGGTCGGCGACCACCGCAGCACTCCGGCGGTCCGGGTGATGATCTCAAGTCCGTCGCCGAGCCCCTGGTTGAGCAGCATGCCCGGGAGCTGCGAGCCCACGACGACGAGGATGACGGCGACCGCCATCAGGTCGCGTCCGCGCCGGGTCCGGAGCGCGCCGGACAGGGCGGTGGTGACCAGCCGCGACACCACCAGGCAGCAGGCGAACGCCACGGGCACCGCGACGATCCCGATGAGGGCGCCGGTGACCGAGCGGGCCAGCCCGAAGATCACGCCCGTCATCGCGAAGAGAGAGGCGACCGGCCAGACGCCGACGGCGGAGGAGGCCAGCAACCCGCGGGTGAGCTGCCCGGTCGTCAGCGGGAACAGGGCCAGCCGGGCGGGGTCGAGGGTGTCGTCGAGCCCGAACATCAGCAGCGGCCCGACGATCCACATGATGAGGATGAACGAGAAGAAGACCACCCCGACGTCGGCGGCCGTCGACGGGTCGAGCGTGCGCAGCCCCGCCATCAGGTAGAACCCGGCGAGGGCGACCAGCAGCCCGGCGATCAGCGAGAAGAGGAACCCGGCCCGCTGCTGGCCGGTGCCCTTGAGGCTTCCGGCGATCAGCCGGAGCTTCAGCCGGACGAAGAGCCCAACCACGACAGCCCCTCCTCCCCCGACCCGCCGGCCCCGACGAGGTCGAGGAACGCCTCGTTGAGCGAACGCCCGCGCCGCACCTCGCCGATCGGCCCCTGCGCGACGATGTGACCCCGGGACATGACCGAGACCCAGTCGCACAGCCGCTCGACGAGGTCCATGACGTGGCTGGAGAAGATCACGGTCGACCCCGAGGCGGTGTAGCGGCGCAGCACCTCGGTGAGGGTGTTGGCGCTGACCGGGTCGACGCCCTCGAACGGCTCGTCGAGGAACAACACGGCCGGGTTGTGCAGCAACGCGGCGGCCAGCCCGATCTTCTTCCGCATGCCGGTCGAGTAGTCGACGACGAGCTTGTCCTGCGACTCGACGAGGTCCATGACCCTCAGCAACTCGGCCGCCCGCTTCGCGCCCTCCTCCCGGGAGATGCCGCGCAGCTCGGCGTTGTAGAGCAGCAGTTCCCGCCCGCTGAGCCGCTCGAAGAGCCGCAGCCCTTCGGGCAGCACCCCGATCGAGCTCTTGACCTTCACGGGCTCGGCCCACGCGTCGGCGCCGTGGATCTCCACCAGCCCGCCGTCTGGCCTGAGCAGCCCCGTGATCATGCTCAGCGTGGTCGTCTTCCCCGCCCCGTTGGGCCCCACGAGCCCCGCGAAACTCCCGGCGGGCACGACCAGATCCACCCCGGCAACCGCGACCTGCTGCCCGAAGGCCTTCACCAGGCCCCGCGTCCGAACCGCCTCTGTCATGCCCTCCACTCTGCCCCGCCTCCCCCGAATCCGGCTCTGCCGATCTCCGCCAGGAGGTCACGATTTCGACGTGGCGGCGGTCAACCGGCAAGCAGGTCGATCTGTTCGGCCTCCTCCTCGCCCACGGAGATGGTGAACCGGACCCCCATCGCCCGGCCGATCCGGTCAAGCATTTCCAGGGTCGGTATCCCGCCACCCAGTTCGATGCGGGAAAGGGCAGGCTGGGAGATCCCCGCCCGAGCGGCGACCTCGGCCTGGGTCAGCTTCCGCGCCACCCGGACCTCGCGAAGCCGGTCACCCAGATCCATGTCGCGGAGGGCCCGGGTGTACTCCGGGTGCTCCTCGACCTCGGCCTCCTGGAGCCGTTTGTCCCGCAGAGTCCGCCACGTGCTGTGTCCGGCCATCATGACCTCCTGTCGAACACGTGGGTGGTGCTCATGTCATGCCCCGACTGGCAAGCTCGCATCGCCTTCACCGCCCGCTCCACGTCATCATGCTGTGGCCCGTTGCGTGTCTTGGCAAACACCGTCAGCAGAATGATCGTTCCGCCCCCGGGCCGCCAGAAAGTGATCCGCCAGGATTGTTCGTGCAGCGGCACTCGTAATTCGCTGACACCCTCACGCAGGCTCTTGACGTGATCACCATCCGGTTGTCCGCACCGTTGCCAGAGATATCGGTCCACCTTCGCCATGACTCGCTGGTAGTGCCCGAAGGGCAACTCCGCCAGCCACGCCTCCACCTCGGGCTCCAGCGCGATCTCGACCATACCGTCGATGGTATATATCCTTGATAGTATGCGCGGGCAGACGGAGAATCCAGCCCTCGGCTACAAGGATTTCGACCGTCTGCCCACCAGGTGGTTCACCGCCCACAACACCACGCCGATGGCCAGCAGGATGAGGGCGCGGAGGTAGACCGAGCCCTCGCGGCCGGTGATCGGGAGGATCAGGATCACGCAGGCGGCCGCGCCCAGAACCGGGGCCCACGACGGGGCGTGGAAGTGGTCGTGCTCGACGGTCTCCCTGCGCAGCACCAGGACGGCGATGTTGACGATGGTGAAGACGCCGAGCAGCAGCAGGACCGTCGTGTCGGCCAGGCCGCCCACGTCGCCGGTGCAGACCAGGACCACGGCGATGGCGACGGTGAAGAGGATGGCGACCCACGGGGTGGCGCGGCTCGGGTGGACGGCGCCGAAGACCTTCGGCACGATGCCCTCGCGGGCCATGCCGTAGACCAGGCGCGAGGCCATCAGCATGTTGATCAGGGCGGTGTTCCCGACGGCCAGCAGGGCGATCAGGGCGAACAGCTTCGGGGGGAACTCCAGGCCGGCGACCTTGACCACTTCGAGGAGCGGGCCGGTGGAGTTCTTCAGGGTCTCGGTGTCGACCAGCGTCGTCGCGGTGAACGCCACCGCCAGGTAGATGACGCCGGCGACGGCCAGGCCGCCGAACAGGGCCCGGGGGAAGGAGCGCTGCGGGTCTTCGGCCTCTTCGGCCAGGTTGACCGAGTCCTCGAAGCCCAGGAGGGCGTAGAAGGCCAGGGCGGTGCCGCCCAGGATGCCGAGGAAGGCGCCGTTCTCGGGGTGGAACTCCAGGGCGCGGGAGGGCTCGCCGTCGCCGGTGAGGAGGGCGTACACGCCGATCGCGATGATGACCAGGAGGCCGAACGCCTCGATCAGGGTCAGGACCACGTTGACCTTGACCGATTCGGAGATGCCGGCGAAGTTCACCAGGGTCACGACGGCCAGGAAGATCAGGGCGCCCACGACGGTGGGGAGGGTGACGAACTCGGCCAGGTAGGTGCCGCCGAAGGCCCTGGCCGCCGCGCCGGCCGAGGTCACGCCGCTCATCAGCACGGCGAAGGCCACGATGAAGGTCAGGAACGGGATGCCGAAGGCACGGTTGGTGTAGAGGGCCGCGCCGGCCGCCTGGGGGTACTTGCCGACCAGTTCCGCGTAGGCGGTCGCGGTCAGGGCCGCCAGCACGAACGCGACCAGGAACGGCACCCACAACGCCCCGCCGACCTGGCCGGCCACCTTGCCGGCCAGAGCGTAGATGCCGGCGCCGAGGATGTCGCCGACGACGAACAGCAGCAGCATGCGGCGTCCGATGACGCGCTTCAGAGCCGGGGCCTGCGTACTCATGCGTCGCGACTACCCAGCGTCACGCGGGTCACGCGTGAACACCCCCTGGAAGTCGGCGGGGGCGTCCGGATTACCCTTGCGCCATGAGTGCTCAACCGGTGCCAGAGATCGACGTGCACACGACCGCCGGGAAGATCGCCGACCTGGAGCGACGGCTCGACGAGGCGGCTCACGCGGGGTCGGCGCGCGCGGTCTCCAAGCAGCACGAGAAGGGCAAGATGACCGCCCGGGAGCGCCTGACGGCGTTCCTCGACGAAGACTCCTTCGTCGAGTTCGACGAACTTGCGCGGCACCGGTCGACCAGCTTCGGGATGGACCGCGAACGGCCCTACGGCGACGGCGTCGTGACCGGCTACGGCACGGTCGACGGGCGTCCGGTCGCGGTGTTCGCGCAGGACTTCACCGTGTTCGGCGGGTCGCTGGGCGAGGTCTTCGGGGAGAAGATCGTCAAGGTCATGGACCACGCGCTGAAGACCGGCTGCCCGGTCATCGGCATCAACGACTCCGGGGGCGCGCGCATCCAGGAGGGTGTGGTCTCCCTCGGCCTGTACGCCGAGATCTTCCGCCGCAACGTGCACGCCTCGGGCGTGATCCCGCAGATCTCGTTGATCATGGGGCCGTGCGCCGGGGGCGCGGTCTACTCGCCGGCCCTCACCGACTTCGTGCTGATGGTGTCGGAGAAGTCGCACATGTTCATCACCGGCCCCGACGTGATCAAGACGGTCACCGGCGAGGAGGTGACGTTCGAGGAGCTCGGCGGCGCGCACACGCACAACTCCAAGTCGGGCGTGGCCCACTACGAGGCCACCGACGAGCACGACTGCCTCGACTTCGCGCGGGCGCTGCTGTCCTACCTGCCGTCGAACAACCTCGACGAGCCGCCGGTCTTCGACGCCGAGGCCGACCTCACGGTCACCGACGACGACCGGGAGCTCGACACGCTGATCCCCGACTCGGCCAACCAGCCCTACGACATGCACACCGTGTTGTCGCACGTGCTCGACGACGGCGAGTTCCTGGAGGTGCACGCCGGGTTCGCGCCGAACATCCTGGTCGGGTTCGGGCGGGTCGAGGGGCACGCGGTCGGGATCGTGGCCAACCAGCCGATGTCGCTGGCCGGCACGCTCGACATCGCGGCCTCGGAGAAGGCGGCCCGGTTCGTACGTACCTGTGACGCGTTCAACCTGCCGGTGCTGACCTTCGTCGACGTGCCCGGCTTCCTGCCCGGCACCGACCAGGAGTGGAACGGCATCATCCGGCGCGGCGCCAAGCTCCTGTACGCCTACGCCGAGGCCACCGTCCCCCTGGTCACCGTGATCACCCGCAAGGCCTACGGCGGCGCCTACGACGTCATGGGCTCCAAGCACCTCGGCGCCGACATCAACCTGGCCTGGCCCACCGCGCAGATCGCGGTCATGGGCGCCCAGGGCGCGGTCAACATCCTCTACCGCCGCGAACTGGCCGACGCGGAAGACCCCGATTCGGCGCGGGCCCGCTACATCACCGAGTACGAGGACACCCTCGCCAACCCCTATCTCGCCGCCGAACGGGGATACGTCGACGCGGTGATCCGCCCGTCCGACACCCGCGTGAAGATCATCCGGTCGCTGCGCACGCTGCGGAACAAGCGGGCCTCCCTGCCTCCGAAGAAGCATGGGAACATCCCGCTATGACCCACCTCAGGATCGTGCGCGGCGACGCGACGCCCGAAGAGGTGGCCGCGCTGGTCGTAGCGCTACGTGATATTTCACTGACGGAGCAGCAAAGCGAGCCGAGTCCGCCCAGGTGGCGGGCCCCTTCGCGAAGGATGCGGGGAAACGTCCCGCAAAGACCCGGTAAGGGATCCTGGAGGGCCAGCGGACTACCCGAATAGACAGGGATTAGATCGGCCGAACCGGGTGTCAAGTGGCCCAAGAGTTGGGAGTATCTCCAAAAGGGCAATACCAGCTAGACCAACAACACACGGAGACGAGGCCTGGAGGACGCGATGGCCATCCCGGACCTCGCAGTGCACAGCATGGCAGCGAAATACGCGGTTCTCGTCGATGTCGGTTATCTCTACGCCGCCGCCGGCGAGGTTCTGCTGGGCGCGAAGGAACGCAAGGAATATCGCGTCGCGGCCGACGAACTGATCCAGTCCCTGCAGAAGCATGCCATGGAGCGCCTCCCCGGCGAACTCCTGCGTGTCTATTGGTACGACGCCGCCCGCGACCGGGTCCCCACGGTCGACCAGCGGGTGATCGCCCAGCTCCCCTGGGTGAAGGTGCGGCTTGGCAACCTCAACGCGCGTGGCCAGCAGAAGGGCGTGGACGCCCAGATACGGAGCGACCTGGAGGCGCTGGCCCGGCACCACGCCGTCAGCGACACCGTCTTGATCGCCGGTGACGAGGACATGGTGCCGGCGGTGGAGGCCGCCCAGGCCTACGGGGTCCGGGTGCACCTGTGGGGGGTGGAGCCCCCCTTCGGCACGAACCAGGCCGAACGGCTGGTCTGGGAGTCCGACACCGTTGAGATCATCACCGCCGACTTCCTGAGGGCCTTTTTCACGCGTGCGCCGATCCCGGTGGCGGTGACCCCGCCGCCCTCACCGGCCCAGGTCTTCGCGGGCCGCACCGCCAAACCGGCGGCCCCGCCGCAGAAGCAGGCGGGCCAGCCCAAGCTCGGGCCGAGCCGCCCCCGGGTAGAGGAGGTCGGCGAGCACGTCGCGCAGAAGTGGATCCTGACGCGGGGCCGCGACAACATCCGCGACCTGCTCCCGGGACCGCTCCTGCCGACCGTGATCGACACCGAGTTGCTCATCGAGGCCGAGAAGGAGCTCGGGCACTCGCTGCGGCCCTACCCGGAGGCCCGCGTCTGGTTGCGCGACGGCTTCTGGGCACGCGTCTACCGCGAGTTCGACCTGGGCGTCGGCATCTCGTCGAAATAGCGCCCGGAGGTCCCGGACGCCATGCACGCGCCGAAGGCGCGCGTGGACAGCGGCGGATCGATATGCCGAAATTTCGGGCGGCGCAAGCCGCCCGAACCAGATGCGGCGAGGACTCGCCCTTCGTAGCTGCGACGCCGGATCGCGCTTTTGAAGCTGCGGCGCCGACTCACCCTTTGTGGCCGCGGCGCCGACTCTTGTGGCTCCGGCGCCGACTCGCCCTTTGTGGCGGCGGTCTCGCCCTTTGTGGCGGCGGTCTCGCCCCTTGTGGCGGCGGTCTCGCCCCTTGTGGCGGCGGTCTCGCCCCTTGTGGCTGCGGCGCGCCGACTCGCCCTTTGTGGCCGCGGCGCCGACTCGCCCTTTGTGGCTGCGGCGCCGACTCGCCC
The DNA here is from genome assembly GCF_001570565.1 of Herbidospora yilanensis. GTDB lineage: Bacteria > Actinomycetota > Actinomycetes > Streptosporangiales > Streptosporangiaceae > Herbidospora > Herbidospora yilanensis. Next base: position 582,703 of record NZ_BBXE01000013.1, read on the forward strand.
TTTGAAGGGGCTTTCCGTTACGGCTCCGCCCGGCCGGCCCCGCCGCCGGTCTCCGGCTCGGCCGCAAGCGGCGCCGACCGGCCGCGAAGGCGCGACGGTCGTGACGTCGTCCCTGGTCAGAAGGGTTGCCACGCTGACGTCCGAATTCCGCCAGCTCGTCCCTGTGAGCTGGGCGTAGCGTGTTCGGCGTGAACACACTCGACTTCGAGGAGCGTTATCTGGTGATCTCGGCCAGGGATCGCAGGTTCGACGGGCGGTTCTACACGGCGGTGACCTCGACCGGCATCTACTGCCGGCCGATCTGCCCGGCGCGCACACCCGCCAGGAAGAACGTGCGGTTCTACGACCACGCCGCCTCGGCGGAGGCGGCCGGGTTCCGGCCGTGCCGCCGCTGCCGGCCCGAGTTGTCGCCCGGCGCGCCCGGCTGGGACCTCCGGGCCGACCTGGTCGGGCGGGCCCTGCGGCTGATCGACGACGGGGTCGCCGACGACGGCGGGGTGGCCGAGCTGGCCCGCCGCCTGCACGTCAGCGAGCGCCACCTCCACCGGCTGTTCGCGGCCGAGCTCGGCACCGGGCCGCTCGCGGTGGCCCGGACCCGGCGGCTGCTGCTGGCCAAGCAACTGCTGACCGAGACGTCGCTACCGATGGCCGATGTGGCCTTCGCCGCCGGGTTCGGTTCGGTACGCCAGTTCAACGCCGCCATGAAGGAGTCCTACCGGTTCGCGCCCGGCGACCTGCGCAGGTCCGACGGGCCGATGGCGCCCGGAGGGCTGACGCTGCGGCTGGGCGTCCGGCAGCCGTTCGAGGCGCGGGCCCTGCTGGCCTTCCTGAACGCGCGGGCCGTGCCGGGCGTGGAGGAGGTCGTCGACAACGCCGTCTACAAGCGGCGCATCCCCGGCGGCGAGGTCACGCTGACCCCGGTCACCGACCATGTCCGGCTGACCGTGACCGGCGGCGACACCCGCCAGCTCGCCAGGATCGTGGCCCGGTGCCGCCGGCTGCTCGACCTCGACGCCGATCCCCACGCCATCGCCGCCGCCCTCGAACCGACCACGCTCGGGCCGCTCGTCGCGGCCCGGCCGGGGTTGCGGGTGCCGGGGGCGTGGGACTCCTTCGAGCTGCTCGTACGGGCGGTCGTCGGCCAGCAGATCTCCGTCGCCGGGGCCCGCACGATCCTGGGGCGCATCGCCGCCCGGTCGGCGGAGATCTTCCCGTCGGCCGAGGAGATGGCCGGCCTCGACCTCGACGGGCTGGGCATGACGACGCGCCGGGTGGCCACGCTGCGGGCCGCCGCCGAGGCGGTGGCGTCCGGGGAGATCGACCTGGAGGCCGGCGATCCGGCCGAGACGGTCGCGGCGCTGGTCGAGCTGCCCGGGATCGGGCCGTGGACGGCCGGATACGTGGCCCTGCGGGCGCTGCGCGATCCCGACGCGTGGCCCGACGACGATCTCGGGCTGCGCCGCACCATGGCCGCGCTGGCCATCCCCATGAGTGAGACCGAGCGCTGGCGGCCCTGGCGGGCCTACGCCGCGCTGCATCTGTGGAACGCCGAGGAGAAATCATGATCATCGCCCAGACCGTGCCGACGCCCGCGGGACCGCTGGCCATGCTCGCGCACGACGACGTCCTGGTGGCGGCCGGTTTCACCGGCGATCCGGAGGCCATGTTCGCCCGGCTCTCCCCGGAACTGCGCAAGCTGGGCCTGGCCGTCGGGGAGGTGCCGGGGGCGGCGGGAGCCGTAAAGGAATATCTCGACGGACGCCTCGACGCCCTCGACGCCATCGCGGCCGTCCAGCCCGGCAGCGACCGGCGGCAGCGGCTCCTGACCGCGCTCCGCGGGGTCAGGGCCGGGACGACGGTGAGCTACGCGGAGCTGGCGGAGCGGGCCGGGATGCCGCGGACGGCGGCCCGCGCGGCGGGCGGCGCGTGCGCGCAGAACCTGGTCGCGCCGTTCGTGCCCTGTCACCGGGTGTTGCCGTCGACGGGCGGCTACGGCGGCTACTACTACGGCACGCCGGTCAAGGAGTGGCTGCTCGCCCACGAGGGCGCGGCGCTCTAGTCAGGGGCCGTGATCGTGCGCCGAAGGAGATGTGACGGACGCACGATCACGGGCTTGGACGACTACCCCTCGACAGAGGTTTGCACCTCACCCACGGGTACGTCTCGGGTCACCGTCGCCTCAACCGGATCGTAAACGAAGGGCACGACGGACTGGTCGACATTGCTCGTGACCGGCCAGACCGTCGTCACCGTCAGCGTGTAGACCTTGCGCGGCTGGTCGGCCGAGGCGCGCAGGTAGCGGACGCCGCAGGTGAACGTGCCGCCCTTCACGTAGGGGTGCCCGTTGGGGCCGCAGTTCTGCTTCACCTCGGCGCGGTCCTTGCTCGTGCCCGCGTCGATCGTGATGGTGTCGAGGGTCGCGGTGACCGTGGCCGACATGACGCCGGGCAGGGTCGCGGTGACCGACCGGGTGGTCGCGCCCTGGTCGCCCAGCCATACCCACGTCGGCAGGTTGACGTAGCTCTTCGCGTCGGGGTTGAGCTCGATCGTCGGTTCGGGCACGGTCAGCGCGGCGCGGGCGATCTGGAGGAGTTCCTCCATGGTGATCCCCCCGGCCGGGGTCTCGCCGTCGGGCACCCAGAGTGCCCCTTCGAGGCCCGACCAGCACGCCATGCCGCCGGGGTCGGCCGCGTTGTAGGCCGGCGACCACCAGCGGCCGTCCTGGCCGACCTTGTCCTTGTACTGCTCCAGGAACTTCTGGAAGTCCTCCTCGGTGCCGCCGGGGTTGGTGTGGAACCACCAGCTCCGGAGCTGCTCCTGGGTCTGCAGCATGTCCTCGGCCGACTTGCCTGGTTCGTACCAGCAGGGGCGCTTGATCTTGTAGCCGTCGGCGCGGCCGTTGGTCCCGTTGCCGCTGATGATGATGTTGGAGTTGGTCAGGCGGACTCCGACGGTCCGGCCCGTCTGGAAGCCCTCGCCGTGGGCGCCGCCGGGGGTCGGGGCGGCGGAGACCAGGTTCAGGGCCAGTGTCAACGCGAGCGCGGCTTTCACCGTTGGCACTCCTTCGCGGCTTGGTCGGGAAAGGCGGCGTGCTGGAAGAACTTGACGCGCCAGGTTCCGTCGTCCCCTCGCCGTACGGCGGCGACCTGGAGATAGATGGATTTGGGGGGCTTGGTCCAGTTGGGCTGCTGCGGCAGCGGGGCGTCGGCGGCGTCGACGACCTGGACCCCCGACGTGTCGACGCAGGCGTCGACCTCGGCGCCCCGGCCGTCGACCGCGGCGACCCGGATCGAATAGAGCTTGGCGGTGCCCTTCGCCGAGGTCTTCGTCTTGGCGAAGCTCGACACCCAGGCGTAGGCGACGCGGCTCGCCTCGTCTTCGACGTTGCGCAGGTACGTCTCGTCGGCGCCGCCGGAGGCCACCGCCTTCCACTGGTTCACGTAGGAGTCGGTGAAAGCGGTGATCATCTCGTCGCGCCGGTCGGGCCACTCGATGGAGACGGTCAGGTCGTCGTTGATCGTGACGGTCTCGGCGGTCGCCGGCGCGGCCGCCACGGCGGCCTTCGACGGGGCCGCGCCCTGCGGCGTGAAGCCCCGGTCCGCCGGGGCTCCGCAGGCGGTCAGGGCGGTGACGAGCCCGATGACGGCTACCCAGCGCACGGGGTGAACGTAACGACCGGGCCGGACCGTGATCCAGTGATGTGTGTGTTTCGGCATGGTTCTCACGCGGTGGTCGTCGCTCGCCACACGGGGAGCAGTTCGTCGATGAGGGCTTCGGTCTCGGGAGCCATGCCGCCTCCGTATGGATGGGAGGCGGCCCGGCGGTGCAGGCCGTCGACCACGGCGCGGAGCCGGGCCGGCTCGCCGGTGGCGTGGGCGGCTCTGAGCAGGTCACGCCAGAGGCCCTCGTCGTCGGCGGCCAGCAGCAGCCCCGTTCTCGCGGCGGCGATCGCGCCCTCGGCGTCGCCCCGGTAGAGGCGCGACTCGCACAGGCGGTGGGCGGCGTCGGCCACCGAGGCGGTGACGTCGAACTCCAGCGGGTCGGCGGCCAGCCACGCGTAGCGACCAGCCGGCCTGGGGTTCAGCAACGGCCCTCTGACCAGGCGCAACGCCTTCTCCAGCGACATCGGGTCGCCTCTCCTGACCAGGTCCTGGAACATCGACCAGTCGGTTCTGACCTCCTCGCTCAGGTGGAGGCGGCCGGAGGCGTCGGCGTACAGGTAGGGGCGGCCCTCCTGGTCCTTGCCGAGCCATTCGGCGACGCGGGCCAGGGTCGCGTCGCGCACCATCGGCTGCACGCCGCGCGGCCAGAGCACTCCGCCCAGCACCACCGGGTGCACGCCCCCCGGATGCGTGGCCAGGTAGACCACCAGCTCGCCGGCCAGCGCGGCGCGGCCCTCCTCCAGGGCGTTGACCGGGGAGATCTCGATCGGGCCGAGGATGCGGACCTCGATGGCCGGGGGCTCGTCGTGGCGGCGGATGTCCGGCAGCGGCAGCGGTTCGCCCTGCTTGTCGTCGGCGGTGCGGAAGAGGTCGACGATGGCCCTGTAGTGGCGGCGCGGCAGCAGTTGCGCCTTCACGTCGAAGCCCAGCGCCTCGATGACCGAACGGCCGTCTTCGGTGACCTCCCACGTCCAGGTGGCGTGCTGGAGCGGCGCGGCGATCACGTATCCGGCCGCCGACCTGGTGTTCTTCGCCAGCACCGCGAGCCTGCGCGCCTCCTCGGCGGTCGGCTGGACGGCGCTCAGCAGGTAGTGGGGCGGATGGACGGGGTTGCGCGCCCGGCCGTGGATACGCCCGGTGAGGACGTCGGGCGGCTGGGCGGCGTTCTCGAACTCCGGCAGGACCTCGGCGAGCGAGGCCGCGACGTTCACCCGTTCCGGGGCGATCGCGCGCAACTCCTGGCCGAAACCGACGAGAGTGACCTTCATCGTGTCCGACCAGCGGTTGGTGACCAGCTCGACGGCGAGCGCCGACAGGGCGGCGACCGCCTGCGGGCCCACGACGCTGATGACGCCGTGGGCGGCTTCGAGGTCGACGAGCACCCGGCCGGTCTCGGCGGTGCCGAGGGAGAACAGGCCCGGGTAGGGGGCCGGCACGTCGGCCAGGGCCTGGTCGTCGAGCCTTCTCGCCTCGTGGGCGGCCAGCCGCCAGATCTGCCCGCCGTCGGCCGCCTCGAACGGGGCCGGGACGTCCTGGCTCGGCGGATGCACCCACAGGTCCATGCCGCGCGCCGACAGGTGCAGCGCGTAGATGGCGGGCGGCCGACGGTCGGCCTCGGCCAGCAGCCTGCCGAGCAGCCGGAGCCCGCTGTCGAGGACACGGCTGCCCGGGGCGTCCGCGCCGAGCCGCATCGCGACCTCCGCCGAGGCCGCCTCTCCCCTGGGCCGCTGGATCCGGTGCCCGAACGCCCGCGTCCAGAGCTGCCGCCTGCGCCTCCTGCCCAGCAGCAGGAGCAGTCCCGCCGAGAGCAGCGCGGCCCCCGCGAGGTAGTCGGCCAGGTCGACCTGCTCGGTCCAGCCCTGTCCGGCGACCGGGGTGGTCAGGATGGCGCCGCCTTCGGGCGCGGCGACCACGCCCGACCGGGGGATCGTGGTGTCCCCGATGCCGGGCTCCTCGGCGGGGGTGGTCGCGGTGACGGTCGGGATCGGTTTCCTGGGCTCGGTACGGTCCGGGCGGGCGGTGGCCTCGGGCCTGCCGGTCTCATACGGGCGAGTCCCGGTCTCGGCCGGGCGGCCTGCGGTCTCCTCGGTCGGCGGCCGGGTGGGGGTCTCGGCGGCGGGGGGACGGGTCGAGTCGTCGGCCGGGTTTCCCGTGGCAGGGGGGCGGGTGGCGTCGTCGCCCGGGTTTCCCGTGGCAGGAGGACGGGTGACGTCGTCGGCCCGGTTTCCCGTGGCAGGAGGACGGGTCGAGTCACCTGGCCTGGTCGAATCGCCGTCGACCGGTGGGCGGGTCGGCTCGCCCGCGACCGGCGGGCGGGCGGCGTTGTCCTCCCCCGCCGAGGGCGGCGGGGTCGGGTCGGCGGTCGGCGGGCGGTTCTCTGCGGGTGGCCGCGTCGGGTTCCGCGTGGGGTCGGCGCCGGGTCGTTCCGCTGGAGGCTGGGCGTGGGTGTTGTCGCGGTTCTCGAAGCGGGTGTCGTCGCCCGGCCGTGTGGTGTCTCGGTCGGGCTGGCCAACCCGGTCGGGCTGGGTGCTCCGCTCGGGTTGGGTGCTCCGGTCTGGCGGGGCGGTGCGGTCGGATTTGTCCTTGCCGGGCGGGCCCGGGTGGTCTTTGAGGATCTCGGTGCGGCTGTCGTCGGCGGGGACCACGTGGGTGTTGCGGGAATCGCCCGGCATGTCCAGCACCCAGCCCGGACGGATCAGGTCGGCCATGTGGAGGCGGGCCCCGTCGGGTTGTTCCTTGTGCTTGTTGAGCTCGTAGATCTCGCCGTAGCGGCGGCCGTCTCCGAGGCACTTCTCGGCGATCTCCCACAGGCTCTCGTGGTGGCGGCCGTGGGGCGGCTGGACGACGTACACCTTCTTGACCTCGCCGCGCGGCACCAGGGCCGCGCGCTCGGTGATCGCCGACTCGGCGCTCACCAGCGTCGGCTTGACGGGCACCACGGGCGTGGACGCGAACCGCGTCAGCGGGACGGCGACGGCCGAGACCGTGAAGAGGACCAGCACGGCCGAGACCAGCCGGTTGGCCAGCACCTGGGTGCCGCCCGACAGCGGGACGCGGGCGGGCATGCCGATGCGGCGGATGCCGGCGTACACCTCGACCAGGACGCAGACCACGAGCTGGGCCCAGGCGACCCACACGAGCAGCACCAGCACGGCGGTGATCGTCTCGGTGCCGACCTGGCTCATCAGGGCGTCGAGGTCGAGCAGTTCGTCGGGGATGGGCGGCCCGGCGAACCGGATCAGGGCATAGGGGACGCCCCCCAGCAGCGCGACCAGCGCCACCAGGGCCGCCAGACCGGCGAAGACGTCACCGGCGGTCCGTTTCACGCGCCGTCTCCCTGGTCGGGGACGGCCGTCGCCGACGCGGTCATCTCCGATCCCGGAAATCCGATCGCGGCCAGGAAGAACGCTTCCCATGTAACGCTCACCTCCACCGTCACCTCGGTCTGGCCCGCCCCGACCGTGCACCGACCCATCGCGACCCCGTCGGCGTCGTGCGCGGAGACGATCTCGCCGGCCCGGCCGCACACCTCGGCGTCGCCGAGCAGCCGCAACCGTCCGGTCGACCGGAGCGTCTCGACGTCGATCCGGTCGGCCGCCGCCCGCGCGCCCTGCTCGGCGATGTCGGCCGCGCGCAACTTGGCGTTGATCGCCGCGCCCCCGTCGACGAGCAGGCCCGCGAGCAGGAACACGGCGACCGAGAAGAGCACCACGAAGGTGGACATGGAACCCCGGTCGGCCCGTCTCACTCGACCCTCCGGAACTGTTCGAGGGGGACGACGGAGTCCCCGCTGATCGTCACGGCGGCGCCGAAGCCGAGGAAGTCGAGGTCGAGCGTGCAGGTCACGGTCACCTCGACCTGGCCTCCCTCCTGCCAGTCGGTGCCCGCCATCGACACCTCCGGCGGGCAGTCGGCGAGCGCGCCGGTGGCCGCCGACGTGGCGGCCTCCTCGGCCGCGCCCCTGTCGCGCTGCACCGAGGCGGCCCGCGCGGCGTCGCGGGCGGCGCCGTTGACCTCGCCCTGGGCTTCGACGACACGTCCGGCGCCGACCAGGAACAGCAGGAAGAGCAGCAGGACGGGCGCCAGCATGACGGTCTCGACCGACATGGACCCCCGGTCCGTCGCCTGCTCACTCATCCGGCGCACACCCCCCGCTGCCGTCGTCGGGCCGGAAACACTCCACCGGCCCGCCGAACCGGGCCGTGATCGTGAAGGAGATCTCGGGCAGCAGCGGCACGACCTGCACCGCGCTGCCCGTCACCTCCACACCGCGCGAGTCGCCCTCCTCCCACGCGGTCGCCGTGGCCGACCGCAGGATCTCCGGCCCGATGGCCTGGATGATCTGCTGGGCCTTGGCCTCGGCGGCGCCCTGCCAGTCGTCGTCACCGGATCGTGCGATCCGGGCGCCCTCGCGCGCGGCCGCGTCGGCGACCTGCCGCCCGTGGAACCAGAGGGCCATCTGGACGATCAGCAGCACCACGACCAGGACGACCGGCATGAGCAGCGCGAGCTCGATGACGGTCGCGCCCCGGTCGTTGTCCCGGCGGTCAGGACGTCTCACTCACCACCGCCGCCGCCACCGGATTCGCCGCCGCCGAAGTTCGTGGTGATCTCGGCCGAGCGGGACTCGACGAGGCCTTGGATGAGCGCGGCCAGGCCCAGCGCCACCCCGGCGATGATCGCCGTGATGATCGCCCACTCGACCGCCGACGCCCCGCGTGAGGGGGCCGTCCGGGCCTTGTGGATGCGGACGCTGATCATCGCCACCAGGTAATCGATCATTTTCAAGATCCCAACATTTTCATCGCGGCCGGGTAACTGAGAAAGATCACGAAGCCCGCGCACAGCAGGAGCTGCGCCACGAGCATCGACTGCGAACGTTCGCCCGCCTTGCCCTCGATCTCGGCCAGCTCGCGCCTGCGGAGCGTGGCCGCGCGGGCCGTCAGCGACGACCGCACCTTGGCCCCGTCGTCGGCGACGAGCCCGAGCGCGGCCGACAGGTCCCGCAGCTCGTCGACGTTGATCTCGTCGCCGAGTTGCCCGAGGGCCTGCCAGGGGGTGATGCCGACGATCCGGGCGTTGGCGAGCGCCTCGCGGATGCGCTCCATCGCCCAGTTGGAGCCCGGGGCGTTCACCCCCGGGCCGGTGCCGACGGAGACGGCCATCATGAGCGCCTCCGGCACCCCGCGCCCGCCGGCGAGGTTCATGGCCACCAGGTCGAGGAACGCGCCGACGGCGTGCCGGAAGTCGCGGCGGCGGACGGCCGCGTCCTTGCCGATCTGCACGTCGGGCAGGAAGAAGAAGATCACGCTGACCAGCAGCGCCGACCAGAGCGGAATCTGGAACGACACCCCCCACCCCATGACCGCCAGCCATCCCACGAGCAGCGGGAAGGCGAGCAGCCCGGAGACGGCCAGCAGGACCTTGGTCGCGAGGAACCCCTCGAACGACTTGCCCAGCAGGGTGAGGTCGGCCCGGATCGACCGGGCCTCCCACCCACGGGCGGCGTAGAACTTGGCGAGCCGCTGCCCGAGTGCCTGCCGGAACGCGCTGACCTCCTCGTCGGGCGCGACGAGGGGCGTCTTCGGGGCGTCCTCCCCGGTCCGGGCGACGTCGAGCGCCGCCAGCCTGGTCGCCAGCCCGGGTCTCGGCGGGAACAGCGCTCTGAGCAGCAGCAGGATCCCCAGCCCGAGCACGCCTCCGGCGAACGCGGTCGCGATCACGAGGTCACCCCCAGAGGGACGGCGCGGCCCTGATGCCGCAGAGCCACGCCGAACCCACCATCAAGAGCCGCCTTCAGACCGCCCGTTTCCGTAAGTGCACCGGCGAAGGACCTCGACACCCCGCAAGAGGAAGCCACGGCGGAGCCACCGGTTGCACCGAGACCCAGAACCACGGCCGAGGAGCCGAGCGCGTCGCGGACCGGGCGCTTCCGCGCCCGAAATTTCGGCATATCGCACCAGCCTTCGGCCCCCGAATCCAGCCACTCGCCAGCCCGTTCACGCCCGAGGCATAGCGCCGTGCGGCGGAGAGAGGCGTGTCGCGGGCCGATCGGCCCTGTGGATGTCCGGTTGCTCATGAGCTCACCGCCTCCGCCGTCTCCGGGCGTCGGTAAGGGGCCAGGATCCGGCCGGGTTTGTCGAAGCGGGCCAGCCGGCGCATCCACGCGAACCCCGCCCCGAACAGCGCCGCCACGACCACGAGCACGGCCTGCCCGAGCAGGGAGTCGTATTCGGCCACGTAGTCGCGGTTGGCGATGACCAGGAAGGCCGCGAAGGCCAGGGCCGTGCCGACCACGATCTGCACGCTTCTCCTCGTCGACCGGCGTTCGGCCTCCACACGGCGGCGCATGTCGAGTTCCTCGCGGGCCGACACGGCCAGGGCCGAGAGCACGTCGCGCAGGCCGGGACCCCGGAGGCGGGAGTTGAGGATCAGCGCCGCCACCACCAGGTCGGCCGACGGGTCGTCGAGCTCGTCGGCGAACATCCGGAGGGCGTCGCCGAGGGGCATCCGGGCGCGCAGCCGGTCGACCAGGGCGCGCAGGTGCGGCTGGAGCATGGGGGCGGCGGCCCGGATCGAGGCGGGGATGGCCTGTTCGAGGCCGGCCGCGCCCGCGATGGTGTCGCGCAGCGACTCGGCCCAGGCCGCGAGGCCTTCGAGGCGCTTCATCGCGGCCCGCTCCTCGGCCGCGCCGCCCGTGAAACCCTTCCAGGCGATCACCAGGAGCACCGCGCCGACGGCCACGACCGGCCAGCCGGTCACCACCAGCGTCAGGCCGCCCGCGATGGCCGCGATGGCCCCCCGGGTGGTGAGCGACTGGAACAACCGGAGCCGCTGGGCGCCGGTGTCGGGTGAGGCCGGGCGGGGGCGCAGACCGTACAGAGAGAGGAAGAGCAGGAACAGGCCGCCGCCGGCGGCGGCGCCGGCCAGGATCACGAGCGGATCGAACGGGATCATGACCAGCCGCCCCCCGCCGACGGCACGTAGCCGTGGTGGACGAGTTCGTCGATGCAGGCGATGGGGGCGTGCGCCACCGCCACCCCGGCCTCCGAGGCGGTGAAGATCTCCGACGACAGGACCCGGCCGTCGCAGCCCGCGACCTCGCGGACGGAGGAGACGAAGCGCTTGAGCGCGCCGCCCCGGTGGTAGTCGTTGCGCTTCTCGATGAACACCACGAAGTCGATCGCCCCGGCGATGAGCATGTGGGACGCCTCGATCGGCAACCGCTCCTCGGCCTGCAGGGCGTAGGTCGCGATGCGGTTGAAGACCTCCATCGACGAGTTCGCGTGGATCGTCGACAACGAGCCGTCGTTGCCCTGGGTCATCGCGTTGAGCATGGTCACGATCTCGTCGCCCAGGACCTCGCCGACGATCACCCGCGACGGGTTCATGCGCAGCGAGCGGCGCACCAGCTCGGCCATGGTGATCTCGCCCTGGCCCTCGGAGTTGGGCAGCCGCTGCTCGAAGGCGACCACGTTGGGGTGGAGCTCGGGGAACTGGTCGAGGCCCAGTTCGAGTGCGCGCTCGACGGTGATCAGGCGCTCGTGGACGGGGATCTCGTTGGCGATCGCGCGCAGCAGGGTGGTCTTCCCCGCGTTGGTCGATCCGGCGATCATGATGTTCTTGCGCGCCTGCACCGCCGCCGCGAGGAACCGGGCCAGGTCGGGCGTCAGCGTGCCGTTGCCGACCAGGTCGGTCAGGAACACCTTGCCCAGCCGCGCCCGCCGGATCGAGATCGCGGGCCGCACGGCGACGTCCATGACCGCCGACAACCGCGACCCGTCGGGGAGGCGCAGGTCGAGCTGGGGGTTGGCGGTGTCGAAGGGGCGGGACGACAGGCCCGAGTAGGCCGCGAGGATCTGGATGAGCTCGATCAGCTCCTCGTCGGACTCGGCGACCGGCTCGTGGCTGAGCTCCTGACCGTCGGCGTAGCTGACGAAGACCCGGTCGCAGCCGTTGATGTCGATGTTCTCGACCTCGGGGTCGTCGAGGAGCGGCTGGAGGCGGCCCACGCCGAACAGGGCGGCGTGGATCCCGGCCGCGAGGGCCTCCTCCTCGTCGACGGTCGGCGGGGTGCGGCCCACGCCGATCTCGCCGCGCGCGAACTCTTCGAGGACCTGGGCGATCAGGGCGCGGGCGAACTGGCGTTCGTCCTCGCCGCTCATCGGCGGGATGCCGCCGGCCTGGTCGAGCCGCCGCTGGTGGGCCAGCCGGTCGCCGACCTCCTGGCGGAAACGTTTGACGAGCGTGTGGTCGATCACGGGGCCACCTTCTTCTGGAGGTGGCCGGCCAGCCGTCCGGCGAGTTCGCGGGCGGTCCGGATGAGCGGGCTGCGCTCCAGCCGGCCGCCCCATTCGCCGCGCAGCAGTTCGGCGCCCTTGGGGTCGTAGGCTATGCCGCCGACGAACGAGACGTCGTGGCCCGACACGATGCGCCGCACCTCGTCGAGCGAGGGCCGGTAGTTGCGCGGATCGGCGACCACGACCACACCCGCCCGCCGCTTCAGCAGGGTCAGCCGCTCGCGCAGGTGGGCGACGTGGTCGAGGCTGGCCCTGGTGAACAGGATGACCTGGTCGGCCTCGTCGACCAGCTCGTTCATGGCGGGCTGTACGCCCAATCGCCCGCAGTCGGCCAGCACGTCGGCGTGGTCGAGCGCGGCGAACGAGCGCCCCAGCGGGCCCCAGAGCCAGGTCAGCCCGGCGGCCTGCTCGCCGTTGGTCAGCCCGGCCAGCACGTCGAGGCCGCCGACGAGCCGCTGGGTGTGTTCGTACACCTGGTCGGGGTGGAGCCCCCGCCGGGCCACCGCACCGAGGCTGAGCAGCCCGCGCGCCGGATTGAGCACCCCGCCGTCGGCCGCCGGCAGCCGGTAGGCGAGGTCTCCCCCGGACGGGTCGCACTCGGCCAGCAGCACCGGACGCGGCCACACGGCCCCCAGGGCGGTCGCCGCGGTGGTGACCCCGGGCGCGCCCTTGTCGGCGGCGAGCACGATCAGCGCCATCGGCTACCTGGCCCCCGGGAGCACCGCCAGGGCGATCTCCCCGGTCGAGGCGAACGCCGCGACCTGCGGCGACAACGAGGCGTCGACGATCACGGTCACCAGCCCGGAGGCGCCCCGCTCCGACGACCCGACGCTGTGCACCCGCGCCGAGGGCACCAGCACCTTCTGCGGCACGGCGCCCGCCCGCGCGTTGCCCGGCACGTAGATGACCTGCACGACGTCGCCGGCGGTCAGGCCCGACGGATATTGCCCCGCCTTGAGCGAGAGCCCGACCCTGGCCCGGTTGGGCCCGACCTCCTCGCTGTCACTGGTGACCATCGTCTCGGTCAGCAGCGTGCCGGGCAGCAGGGTGACGGCGGCGAAGGTCTTGGCGACCTGGTCGCGGTGGCGCCAGGGGACGTACGCGATCCCGGTGTCGGCGATCTGCACCTCGCGCAGCGCGGCGACCGGGATCTGCTGCCCGGCGCCGATCTGCTCGGCGACGCCGACGGCCGAGACGCGGTCGCCGCTGCGCATGACGAGGAGGGTGCTGGTGAGGGCGCCGCCGACGATGAGGAGCACGGCGACGGCCGCGAGCGCGGGTTTGCGCTCCCGTGGTGGCACCGGCAGCTTGCGCGAGGCCGGTCCGGAAAGGGTGGGCCGATCGACGGGGGAGCCGTTGACGGGGCGGGGGACGTCCCGGACGGGCTTCTCGCTGGTCCTCATGGGCAGGGAACTCCCAGATCAAAAGCAATTTAGGATTCGCGACGAAATATCACGCCATTATGGACATCGCCGAACCCGATGGTTCCGAAAAATGGCGAGCCATGCTTATCGGTTATAGGTCACGCCGTCAAAGAGAACGGCATCATCGCCCGTTTTCCCAGGTAGACAGGGCGAGAAGTCCCACGGGTCACAAACGCCACAATTGCCCCAGCCTCTTTCGTATAACACTGAAGCGGGGCACAACCGCAACGGATATGGAATTTCGGTATATATCGCCCGAGCATCCCGGACACCTGTGGACAACCCCACCGGTTTTCCACAGAAACGCCAGGTGAACACGGTGGATCCGGCGCGGAAGAACCCGGCAAAGGCCCCACTTGAGAGCGGCGCGACCACGCGGACCCTGCCGGAATGCGGACACGTTGTCCACAGGGTTACCCACAGGCATGCGGCCATGTCCACACACCAACCGATTCGGTCATACACCGCCGTGGTGACGCGCCGTCTCTGTACGGTGACCCCGCCACCGATCCCCTTGGAGTACCGCCGATGCGGATCACCCTCACCGTCGTCGGCAGCGCCGGTCACCGTGACGTGATCGTCGACGGCGACGAGTCGACCACGGCCACCGGCCTGGCCACCGCCCTCGACACCCGCAACCTGGGCAACGTCGTCCGGCTCCCGCGTGCGCGGGCGCCCTACGGCATCGACAGGGACGCGGGTCACGACACGTCACACGGCGCGGGCCACGACACGGGCCACGACGGCGTGCTCTGGCTCGACGGCCGTCCGCTGCCCGCCGACGCGCGCGTGTTCGGTCTGCTGCGCGACGGCGACCGGGTGGCGCTCGACCCCCGCGGGGCGGCGGCCACCGTGGTCGAGGAGCCGGGTGGCACGGCCGAGTTGCGGGTCGCCGGTGGCCCGGGAGCCGGGTCGGTCCACCGCCTGGGGCTTGGCGCACACGTGATCGGCGGCGATCCGGCGTGCGCCGTGGCGGTGGCCGACCCTCTTCTCCCGCCCGAGGCCGCCGTGGTCCGGCTGGGGCCGGCCGCGATCACGGTCGAGCCGGTCGGCACGGTGCCGCTGCGGCTGGCCGGAGAGCCGGTGACCGGGCCGGTCGACTGGCCCGAGGACGCGGTGCTCGCGATCGGCCATTCGGTCTTCACGGTCGGCCGCGTCGAGCCGCCCGACGCCCACCTCGACGCGCTGCCCGACGGCGGGCTGGCCTACAACCGGCCGCCCCGGCTGGTGCCGCCCGAGCGGGTGGCCAGGATCGAGGTGCCGCAGGAGCCCCGGAGGGCCGAAGGGGCCCGGCTGCAACTGCTGGCGGCGTTCCTGCCCGCGGCGTTCGGGCTGGTCATGGCGTGGGCGTTCCAGAACTGGTACTTCCTGCTGATCGCGTTCATGACGCCGATGATCATGATCGGCCAGTGGGCGAGCGACCGGCGGCACGGCCGCAAGCAGCACCGCCAGGCGGTCAAAGACCACAAGGCGGCCATGGAGGCCTTCCACCGGGCGGTCGAGAAGGCCCGCGCGGCCGACGAGGCGGCCCGGCGGGCGGCCGCGCCCGACCCCGCCGAGCTGCTGCTGACCGCGACCGGCCCGAGGCGGCGGCTCTGGGAGCGGCGCACCCACGACGCCGACGCGCTGCGGTTGCGGGTGGGGCTGGCCGACCTGCCCGCCGAGATCACCTTCGAGCCGCCCTCCCCCGAGCTGGTGCCGCCGGCCCGCGACGTCCCGGTGGCGCTGGCGATGCGCCGCCTGGGCGTGGCCGGGGTGACCGGCCCCCGGCCGGGCGCTCTGGCGGTCGCGCGCTGGCTGGTGGCCCAGGCGGCCACCCTGCACAGCCCCCGCGACCTGGCCATCGTCGTGTTGTCGGCGAACCCCGACGGCGCGTCGCAGTGGGGCTGGGTGCGCTGGTTGCCCCACTGCGTCACCCACGCGACCGGCAGCCTGGCGTCGGTCGGCGGCGACCTCGAATCGGCCGCCCGGCGGGTGGCCGAACTGGCCGCCCTGATCACCGAGCGCCAGGGCGACGAGGGCGGCCCGCTGCTGAAGCCGGGCCGGTTGACGGGCGGCCCGTCGAGCTGGAACGACCTGGGCCGCGGCGCCCCCAAACAGGCCGAGCCGTCGTTCGGCACCTACGACGAGCGGCCCTACGACGTGCTGGTCGTGCTCGACGGCGCCCAGGCGATGCGGGCGCTGCCCGGCATGCCGCAAGTGCTGCGCCAGGGCCCGCCCGCCGGGGTCTACACGATCGCGGTCGACGACGCCCAGTCGCTCCTGCCGGAAGAGTGCGCGACGGTCGTGGCCTGCGAGGACGACGGCACGATCCGGCTGCGCGGCGGCGGCCTCGACTCCCTCGGCGCGATCCGGCCCGACCAGGTCTCCCCCGCGTGGGCCGACCGGCTGGCCCGCTCGCTGGCGCCGCTGCGCGACGTGAGCCGCGACGACCCGTCGGCCGCGCTGCCCGACTCGGCGCGGCTGCTCGACCTGATCGACGTACCGGACAACCCGGGCCGGTCGACCCGGGCGATCCTGGGCGTGGGCCCCGACGGGCCGTTCGCGGTCGACCTTCGCCGTGACGGCCCCCACGCGCTGATCGCCGGAACCACCGGCGCGGGCAAGTCCGAGCTCCTCCAGACGCTGATCAGCTCGCTGGCGGCGGTGAACCGGCCCGACGAGATGACGTTCGTGCTGGTCGACTACAAGGGCGGCGCGGCGTTCAAGGAGTGCGTCCGGCTGCCCCACACGGTCGGCATGGTCAGCGACCTCGACGCCCACCTCACCCAGCGCGCGCTGGCGTCGCTGGCCGCCGAGATCCGCCGCCGGGAGCGGCTGCTGCTCGACGCCGGGGCCAAGGACATCGACGACTACCTCGAAGACCGCGGCACGACCTGGATCATGGGCGCCACCGGCGTCCAGCAGGCCACCGCCCCCGGCATCTTCGGCCGGGCCGCCGTCCGGACGACGGGCGTCCGGGAGCCGATGCCGCGCCTGGTGCTGATCATCGACGAGTTCGCCGCCCTGGTCGCCGAGTTGCCCGAGTTCGTCGAGGGCCTCGTCGACATCGCCCGCCGGGGCCGGTCGCTGGGCATCCACCTGATCCTCGCCACCCAGCGCCCCGCCGGTGTGGTGACCGCCGACATCCAGGCCAACACGTCGCTCCGGATCGCGCTTCGGGTCACCGACGCCCGCGAGTCGGCCGACGTCATCGACGGGCCGGAGGCCGCCCACATCCCCAAGTCCACCCCCGGGCGTTGTTACGTCCGGTCGGGCGCGGGGCCGGCGGTGGCCGTCCAGGCCGCTCGCATCGGGGGGCGGGCGCCCGGCGGGGGCGGGTCGCCCGGGCAGGTACGGGTGACCGACCTGCCCTGGGAGGCCCTGGGGCGTCCGCCGGCGAGCACCCTCGTCTCCGAGCTGACCGGCACGACCGACCTGGCCCGCCTGGTCGACCGGGTGATCGAGGTGTCGCGCGGGGTGCCCAAGCAGCCGAGCCCCTGGTTGCCCCCGCTGACCGACCAGGTCGCCCTGCCCGAGGTCGGCGGCGAGACGATCGTGTTCGGCGTGACCGACCTGCCGTGGGCGCAGAAACGGCGCCCTCTGGTGCTGGGCCCCGGCCACCTGCTGATCGCCGGCACCGCCCGCAGCGGCCGCTCGACGGCCCTGCGGACCATCGCCGGATCGCTGGCCACCCAGGTCACCGCCGACGACGTCCACCTGCACGCGATCGACTGCGGCTCCGGCGCCCTGCTGCCGCTCGTCGCCCTCCCCCACTGCGGCGCGGTCGTCACCCGCGACCAGCTCGACCGGGTCGAACGGCTGCTGGCCCGGCTGCGGGCCGAGATCGCGCGGCGGCAGCAGGTCCTGGCCGAGGCCGGTTTCGCGTCGCTGGCCGAGGCGCGGGCGGCGGGCCTGCGGGAACCGTGGCTGCTGCTGATGATCGACCGGTGGGAGGGGTTCGTCGCGGCCTTCGAGAACTACGATTACGGCCGGCTGGTCGACGGGGTGATGCAGATCCTCCGCGAGGGTCCCGCCGTGGGCCTGCGGGCGGTGGTGACCTCCGACCGGTCGGGCCTGATCGGCCAGATCTCGACGGTGTTCGACGACCGGCTCGTGCTGCGGCTGGCCGACCCGGCCGACTACGGCCTGGCCGGGCTCCCGGCGAAGAACGTGCCGTCGGCGATGCCCAACGGCCGGGCGTTGTCGATGAGCGAACACGGCATCGTGGAGAGCCAGATCGCCCTGCTGGCCGACGACCCCTCGGGCCCCGCCCAGGTGGCGGCCCTCCAGTCCCTCGCCCGCTCGGCGGCCCCCGCGACGGTCAACCGGCCGCTGCGGGTCGACGCGCTGCCCGCCCGCATCACCGCCGACCAGGCGCTCGGTCTCGTACGCGGCTTCGCACCGCCCTCGCGCCTGTGGGCCCTCCTGGGGGCGGGCGGCGACGCGCTGGCCCCGATGGGCGTCGACCTGCTGGGCCAGGGCCCGGCGGCGGTGATCGCCGGGCCGGCACGGTCGGGCCGCTCCTCGACGTTGCTGACGGCGGCGCAGTCGCTGCTCGACCGCGACGTGCCGGTGCTGGTGATCGCGCCTCGCCGCAGCCCGCTGCGGGAGCTCCGGGGTGTGCTGGCCGTGCTCGACGGCAACGCGCGGAGCGTGCGGGAGGACGA
Source organism: Herbidospora yilanensis (assembly GCF_001570565.1). Lineage (GTDB taxonomy): Bacteria > Actinomycetota > Actinomycetes > Streptosporangiales > Streptosporangiaceae > Herbidospora > Herbidospora yilanensis. The sequence continues at coordinate 600,738 of NZ_BBXE01000013.1, forward strand.
CCAGGCGGCGGCCGGCGGCGGCTTCGGCGGGCTGCCGGGGGCGCACGACCCGATGAAGCTCCTCGAAGGCCAGGAGAACTACGTCGTGATCGTCGACGACGCCGAGCTCATCTCCCCCGACTCGGCCCTCGGCACGGCCCTCGACGAGATCCTCCGCACGGCGAGAGACGGCGACCACGGCCTGCTGATCGCGGGCACCACGGGCGACCTGGCCACGGCCTACCGGGGTTTCGTGGCCGAGGCCCGCAAGGCCCGCACGGGCCTGCTCCTGTCGGTCCAGAGCCCCGCCGACGGCGACCTGTTCAACGTCCGCCTCCCGCGAGGGGCGACGGGCGGCGGCCCGGCCGGCCGGGGCCTGCTGATCGTCTCGGGCACGGCGACCCCGATCCAGACGGCCGTCCCCTGACGCGTGGCAGGCGTGGTTCCCGGCGCGGGGGAACCACGCCCACTGGTCAGCGGGTGGCGGACTCGATGTTGCCTCGGTAGGTGTTGATCGTCCGGGACGCCTCGTTGAGCTCCTCCGACATGCGCTGGAAGGCCGCGCGGTAGTTCTGCCAGGCGTCGCGGAACCGTTCGGCGCCGGGGCCGGTCCAGACCGAGCCGACCTTGGCGGCCTCGCGGTCGAGGGTGGCCATCGTCGCGCGGACCTGGTCGGCCTGCTGGGTGAACTGGGCGGCCATGGTCTGCATCTCCGCCGGGTCGCCGCCGAGCAAGCTCTGACTCATCTTTTTTCCCTTCACGGACACCGATATGGCGACCTCACGGTAGACGCCGGACCGGCCCTGAGCACTGGTTATGCGCAGTCGCTATAAGCGGGGGCTGTTTTCGGGAGGTCAACGGTGAAAAACCGGCGCAAACCCGGGTCGGCGGTTGGTCACCCGACGAGGATCCATACACTCCAGTCTCAGGTCGAGGGATAGGAGCTCCCGGTGCAGAAGGTGCTGATCGCCAATCGGGGCGAGATCGCCGTTCGGATCGCCCGCGCGTGCGCGGACGCGGGTCTGGCCAGCGTCGCCGTGTACGCCGACCAGGACCTCGACGCCCTGCACGTCCGCGTCGCCGACGAGGCGCACGCGCTGGGCGGCCAGAGCCCGGCGGAGACCTACCTCGACATCGAGAAGCTGCTGGCCGTGGCCCGCCGGACGGGGGCCGACGCGGTCCACCCCGGTTACGGGTTCCTCGCCGAGAACGCGGGCTTCGCCCAGGCCGTCATCGACGCGGGGCTGACCTGGATCGGCCCTCCCCCCTCGGCGATCATGGCGCTGGGCGACAAGGTGCAGGCCCGGCACATCGCCCAGCGCGTCGGCGCCCCGCTCGTGGCGGGCACCCCCGACCCCGTCTCCGGCGTCGAGGAGGTCGTCGCGTTCGCGGCCGAGAACGGGCTGCCGATCGCGATCAAGGCGGCCTTCGGCGGCGGCGGGCGCGGGCTCAAGGTGGCCCGCACGATGGAGGAGATCCCCGATCTGTACGAGTCCGCGGTGCGCGAGGCCGTCACCGCGTTCGGCCGGGGCGAGTGTTTCGTCGAGCGCTACCTCGACCGTCCCCGCCACGTCGAGACCCAGTGCCTGGCCGACTCCCACGGCAACGTGGTCGTCGTCTCGACCCGCGACTGCTCGCTCCAGCGCCGCCACCAGAAGCTCGTCGAGGAGGCCCCGGCTCCGTTCCTGACGGGGGAGCAGATGCTCATCCTGTACGACAGCTCGAAGGCCATCCTCCGCGAAGCCGGCTACGTGGGGGCCGGCACGTGCGAGTTCCTCGTCGGCCAGGACGGCACGATCTCCTTCCTTGAGGTCAACACCCGTCTCCAGGTGGAGCACCCGGTGACCGAGGAGGTGTCGGGCATCGACCTGGTGCGGGAGATGTTCCGGATCGCCGACGGGGAGACCCTCGGCTACGGCGACCCGAAGCTGCGCGGGCACTCCTTCGAGTTCCGCGTCAACGCCGAGGACGCCGGGCGCGGCTTCCTGCCCGCCCCCGGCACGCTGACCGCGCTGCGCACCCCCTCGGGCCCGGGGGTCCGGCTCGACTCGGGTTACGAGGCCGGGATGACGGTCCCCCAGTCGTTCGACTCGCTGGTCGCGAAGCTGATCGTGACGGGAGCCACGCGTACCCAGGCGCTGGAGCGGGCCCGCCGGGCGCTCGCGGAGTTCGAGGTCGACGGGATGCCGACGGTCATCCCGTTCCACCGGAAGATCGTGTGCGACCCGGCGTTCGTCTCCGAGCCGTTCTCGGTGCACACCCGCTGGATCGAGACCGAGTTCGTGAACGACATCGCACCCTACGAGGGGGTGCGGGAGACGGCCGAACCGGCCGGCCGCGAGCGGATCACGGTGGAGGTCGGGGGCAAGCGGCTGGAGGTGGTCCTGCCGTCGGGCTTCTCCGGCGGGAGGGTGGCGAGAGACGTACAGAAGGCTCCCAAGCGCTCCGGCGGTGCGGCCAAGAAGGCGGCGGCGTCCGGCGACTCGCTGGTCAGCCCCATGCAGGGCACGATCGTCAAGGTCGTGGCCGGAGACGGCGAGTCGGTGGCCCCCGGCGACACGATCGTGGTCCTGGAGGCCATGAAGATGGAACAGCCGCTCACCGCCCACAAGGCCGGCGTGATCACCGGCCTGGCGGCCGGGGTGGGTCAGACGGTCACCGCCGGGTCGGTCATCTGCGAGATCAAGGACGCGTAGCGGATCCCCTGTCCGGCGGGCTCATCCGCGCGCGTGGCGTCGTCCGCGGGCGGATACGGTGGAGTGGCAGAGGAACCATCGCGCAACGCCGTTCGTCCTCATGGGCGAAGGAGGGCCGAATCGTGACAAAATCCCACCCACTAGGCCGCCTCGGGGCCGCCGTCGCGGCCCTGTTCGTCGGCTTGTCCGCCCTTTTCCTGGTGAGCCCCCCGGCGGGCGCCGCCGCCGCGCCTCCCGACGCGGCGACCGTGGTCGGTGCGTGGAAGCAGAGCCCGCTGTTCACGGTGAGCGGATCCCCCCTGACGAGCGCGCAGCAGTCGGAGATCACCCAGACGCTCGACGACTCGAAGTTCCCGATCTACGCCGTAGCGCTGCCCGAGGGCACCGTGACCCGTGCGAACGTCGCCCAGTTCATCCCGGGCCTGCTCACCCAGCTCGACAAGGAGGGCCGTTCCGCGGCGACCGTGGCGGTCATCGACGGCACGAGCCTGTTCGCCGGAACCAGCGCGTTCCCGCAGAACGCGGCCGGCAAGATCGCCAATGAGTCGGCCTACGCCCACGTCGGCGACCCGGTGGCCGTGATGAAGGAGTTCACGAACCGGGTCGACATGCAGCTCTCTGGCAATCCCCGCGGAGCCCAGGGTTCCGGTGACACGATCAGCGGCAACGCGGGCGTCTGGATCGGCCTCGGCGTCATCGCCGTGGTCGGCGGCGGCGGCATCTGGCTGATCGGCCGCCGGAACAAGCGCCGGCGCGAGGAGAAGGAGGCCGCCGAGCTCAAGGCGGTCAGGCAGACGGTCGAAGAAGACGTCACCAAGTTCGGCGAGGAGATCACCTCGCTCGACCTCGACGCCAAGATGCTCCCGGCCGCCGGCACCGACCACGACTGGCAGCACGCCCTCGACTCCTACGAGAAGGCGAAGGTCCAGCTCAACCAGGTCAGGCGGGCCGATGAACTGCGCGACGTCACCGCCACCCTGGAAGACGGCCGCTACGCCCTGGCCGTCGTGAAGGCCAAGGTCAACCAGCTGCCGCTGCCCGAGCGGCTCCCCCCGTGCTTCTTCAACCCCCAGCACGGCCCCTCGGTCCGCAACGTCCGCTGGGCCCCGCCCGGCGGCGCGCTCCGCGACGTCCCGGCCTGCGCCATGGACGCCAACGCGATCGAGCGCGGCTTCGACCCCCAGATGCGCGAAGTGGTCCTGCCCAACGGCCAGCGGGCGCCCTACTGGGCGGCCGGCCCGGCCTACCAGCCCTACGCCAACGGCTACTACGGCGGCTTCGACGGCCTGCTGACCGGCATGCTGGTCGGCACGATGCTCGGCAGCGCCTTCGGCGGCTTCGGCTACGGCGGATACGGCTACGACGCGGGCTACGCCGACGGCGTGGCGGCCGACGGCGGAGGCGACTTCGGCGGCGGAGGCGACTTCGGTGGCGGCGGCGACTGGGGCGGCGGCGACTTCGGCGGCGGCGACTTCGGCGGCGACTGGTAACCCGCCCGACGAGGGCACGGGCCCCGCGGGCCTCGACGAGGCTCCGCGGGGCCTTTCCATGTGCGGACCGCGTTCAAGGTGACTGCAAGCGGGGCGAAAGGGCGCGTGAGAAACTCGGAGCATCCCCTCAGGAGGCTGTTTCCCGTGCGTGCCCTCGTCGCGTTATCTTTTGCCCTCTCCCTGGTCCTCGTCCCGGCCACCGCCGCCGACGCCGCGGCGGCGCCCTGTAAGAAGGGCTCCGGCGTCAAGCTCCGCGGCGCCGACTTCACCAACGGGCGCCAGCTCCCGAGCGACCTCCGCTGCGCCGACCTGACCGGCGCCAAACTCGACGAGGTCGACTTCACCCAGAAAGACCTGACGGGCGCGATCCTCCGCAACGCCTCCATGAAGGAGGCCGACTTCACCCAGGCCCACCTTGAGTACGCCGACCTCCGCGGCGCCGACCTGACCTCCGCCGACCTGGGGCAGCTCCGTGCCAAGCAGGCCGACCTGCGGGGCGCCACCCTGATCGACGTCGAGGCCGGCCAGGCCGAGTTCCCCCACGCCGACCTCACCGACGCAATCATGACCAGGGCCAACCTGACCCAGGTCACGCTGACCAACGCCAAGCTCGTCGGCGCCGACCTGAACGAGGCCGAGCTCGGCCAGGTCAAGGGCCGGACGGCCGACTTCACCCGGGCCAAGATGAAGGAGGCGGAGTTCGGCCAGGGCCAGTTGCAACACGCCGTCTTCAAGGAGACCGACCTGACCGAGGCCCAGTTCACCCAGGCCGAGCTCCAGGGCGCCGACTTCACCGGGGCGGTGGTCGAGAAGGCGAGCTTCATCCAGGCCGACGACCTGAACCTCGACGGCGCCCGGGGCAACCCGGCCGACCTGCCCACCGGCTTCTCGTTCCCGACGCTGCCGGCGGAGCAGCCCACCGGCGGCGACGAACCGACCTCCGCGCCGACCAGCCGCCAGTTGCCGCCCCGGATCCTGGGCATGTCGCCCGCCCTGCTGATCATCCTGGCCGGCGCCCTGGGCCTGAGCCTGACCCTGATCGTCTGGGGCGTCAGCCACCAGCGCACCCGCCGCGACGAGGCCGGCTTCACGATGGCCCGCCGCGTCGCCGAAGAAGACGTGACCCGCTTCGGCGAGGAGATCGACACGCTCGACTTCGACATGAAGGTCAAGGCGGTGAGCGGCCCCAGCCACGACTGGCGAGCGGCCTTGGACGCCTACGAGGCGGCCAAGCAGGCCCTCTATCTGGCCCGGACGCCGGAGGAACTCCACGCGGCCGCGGCGGCGGTCCACCACGGGAGGCAGGCGCTCCAGCGGGTGCGCGCGGTGCTGCCCCGCTAGAGGGGTCGCCCGCCGGCGGGTCGCGCCCGGACCGGTTTGACTTCAAGCGCTTGAAGGCCGGAACACTTCCGGACATGACCGACGACATGCCTCTGGAGAACACCACCGTCCTCGTCACCGGAGGGACCGGCCACGTGGGCGGCCATTCGGTGGCCCGGCTCGTCCGGGAGGGATACCGCGTCCGCGTCGCGGTCCGGCACCCCGGCCAGGAGCCGGACGTCCTCGCCCGGCTCCGCCGGGCGGGCGTGGACCCCGGCGACCGGGTGACCTTCGTCCACGCCGAGCTGACCTCGGACGACAACTGGGACGAAGCGGTGGCGGACGCGCGATACGTGTGGCACCACGCCTCCCCCTTCCCGTTCACCCCGCCGAGCAGCGACGACGAACTGATCGTGCCGGCCCGCGACGGCGCCTTGAGAGTGCTCGCCGCGGCACGTGCCGCCGGAGTGCGGCGGGTGGTGCTGACGTCGTCGTACGCGGCCGTCGGCTACACGGCCAAACCCGGCGGACACTACGACGAGTCGGACTGGACCGACCCCGCCGACGACATCCCCGCCTACATCAGGTCGAAGACCGTCGCCGAGCGGGCGGCCTGGGACTACGCCCGTGAACACGGCGGCCCGGAGCTCACCGTCGTCAATCCGACCGGCATCTTCGGCCCGCTCCTGGACCGGCGGCTGTCGGCGTCGACCGGGCTGGTCAAGGCGTTCCTGGAGGGCGTCATGCCGGTGGCGCCTCGGATGTACTTCGGCGTCGTGGACGTCCGCGACGTCGTCGAACTGCACCTGCGGGCCATGACCTGCCCGGATGCCGCTGGAGAGCGGTTCATCGGCGTCGGGGGCCCGGCGACCAGCTTCTACGAGATGGGCCGGATCCTGGCGAGGCACCTGCCGGCCCTGGCCGACCGCATGCCCGGCGTCGAACTGACCGACGAGCAGACCCGCGAGGGCGCGCGGACCGACCCGGCCCTGCGCGAGGCGGCGACGCTGGGCGGACAGATCCCGACGATCAGCAACGAGAAGGCCCGGAAGGTGCTCGGATGGCGGCCGCGCGACCTGACGGAGACGATCACCGACACCGCCGACAGCCTGATCGCGCTGGGCGTCGTCAAGCCCTGAACCCCTGGAGAATCTCCGTCACGCGCGCCACGACCTCCTTCTCGGTGGCGGAGTCGCCGTCGGCACGGGCCCGCCACATGCGCGCCTTGAGCGCCAGGTATTCCTGGCGGACCCGGAGCCGATCGATCTCGCCGGCGAGCCGCTCGGCCTGGTCGGCGAAGAGCGTGTACAGCTCGTCGGCCGAGTCGTCACCGGCCTCAAGCAGTTCGACGTAGCGGCGCATGCCCTCGACGGTCATGCCGGAGGAACGGAGACAGGCCAGCGTCTCGACCCGGGCGACGGTGGCCTCGCCGTACCGCCGGTGCCCGCTCACGGAGTCGCGGCCCACGGTGCCGAGAAGGCCGATCTTCTCGTAGTAGCGCAGGGTCGGTTCGCTGAATCCGGAGTGCCGTGAGACTTGCTGGATGGTGAGTGAGCCGGTCACGGCCCCAGAATAGGACGCGACACCGGCCCGACCCGGCCGCCGCCTGCCGCTCCGTCACGTCGCGGATGGGTCGCCGGCGGCTCGGTCGCCCGGCTAGATTCCCGCCGTCAACGGCGACATCAGGCGGCGGGCCGCCTCGGTGATCGACCCCGACAACGACGGGTAGACCGCGAACGTGTGGGCGAGCTGGTCGACCGTCAAGCGGTGCTGCACCGCCACCGACAGCGCCAGGATCAGCTCCGAAGCACGCGGGGCCACGACGACCGCGCCGAGGATGATGCCGGTGTTGGGCCGGCAGAACATCTTGATGAACCCGTCGTGGAAGCCCTGCATCTTCGCCCGCGCGTTGGTCGCCAGCGGCAGCTTCACGACCTTGGCGTCGACTTCCTTGTTCTCGACCTGCTTCTGGGTCACCCCCACCGCCGCGATCTCGGGGTCGGTGAAGATGTTGGAGGCCACCGTCGCGAGCCGGATCGGCTGGACGGCCTCGCCCAAAGCGTGCCACACCGCGATGCGCCCCTGCATGGCGGCCACCGACGCGAGCATGAGGACGCCGGTGCAGTCGCCGGCGGCGTAGACGCCGGGGGCGGAGGTGCGGGAGACCTTGTCGACCTCGATGAAGCCGTTGCGGTCGAGCCGGACGCCGTTCTCCTCCAGGCCGATGCCGGAGGTGTTGGGCACCATGCCGACCGTCATCAGGCAGTGGGTGCCCTCGGCGGTGCGGCCGTCTTCCAGGGTCACCACCACCCCGTCGGCGGTGCGCTTGACCGAGGAGGCGCGCGAGCGGCCCATCACGTTCATGCCGCGCCGCCGGTAGACCTCTTCGAGGACCTCGGCCGCGTCGGCGTCTTCGTTGGGCATCATGCGGTCGCGGGAGGAGACCAGGGTCACCTCGGAGCCCAGGGACATGTAGGCGCCGGCGAACTCGGCGCCGGTCACCCCCGACCCGACGACGATCAGCTTCTCGGGCAGCTCGTCGATGTCGTACATCTGCCGCCAGGTGAGGATGCGCTCCCCGTCGGGCTCGGCTCCGGGGAGGACTCGCGGGGTCGCGCCGGTGGCGACGATGACCACGTCGGCGCGGATGGTGCGGTCGCCGGCCCGGACGGTGCCCGGCTCGATCAGGCGGCCGCGGCCCCGGACGACCTCGACGTTCTCGGCGGCCAGGCGGGCCGCGATGTCGGCCGACTGGGCGCGGGCGAGTTCCTTGACACGCCGGTTCACGACCGGCATGTCGGCCACCGCGCCGCCGACGTCGCCGTCGGGGCCGCCGGTGAAGTGAACGCCCAGGGAGGTGCCGTCGACGAGGGCCTGTTTGCGGACGGAGGTCGCGATCATGGTCTTGGACGGGACGCAGTCGGTCAGCACGCACGCGCCGCCCGGCCCCTCTTCCTCGACCACGGTGACCCGGGCCCCGAGTTGGGCGGCGACCAGGGCCGCCTCGTATCCGCCGGGGCCGCCGCCGATGATCACGATCCTTGTCACATGTCCCATTCTCCCGCACCCGAAGAGGTGTAACGGCACGACTACGTGGAACCGCCACGGCCGGTCCTGCGGGCGATCTTGGTTTAGGCTGATGCGGTGCCTGTATACGCCGCCTATGGCAGCAACATGGACCCGAAGCAGATGGCCGAGCGGGCGCCCCACTCGCCGATGAGGGGAACAGGCTGGCTGACCGGCTGGCGGCTGACCTTCGGCGGGGAGGACGTCGGCTGGGAGGGCCCGCTGGCCACCGTGGTCGAAGACGAGGGCTCGCAGGTGTTCGTCGTCCTCTACGACGTCCCCGAGTGGGACGAACCGTCGCTCGACCGCTGGACGGGCCTCGACCTGGGCCTCTACACGAAGATCCGGCTGCGGGTGGCCACGCTCGACGGCGACGTGCTGGCCTGGTTCTACGTGGTCGACTCCTACGAGGGCGGGCTTCCGTCGGCACGCTATCTCGGCATCATCGCCGACGCCGCCGAGAAGGCGGGGGCACCCGATGACTACGTCCACGAACTGCGTGCCCGTCCCTGTAAGTCCCTCGGTGACTGACTTGTACGCTCAGGAGCGTGAGTAACGCATTTTCCCTGGCCGCCGACGCGGCGTCCGCGCTGCGCGCGAAAACGGGAGTCGACGCGTTCGACGTGGCTCTCGTCATGGGCTCCGGCTGGGTGCCGGCGGCCGACGCGATCGGCGAGCCGTTCGCCGAGTTCCCCTCGACCGACCTGCCCGGTTTCGCGCCCCCGGCCGTCGAGGGCCACGCGGGGCGGATCCGGGCCGTCAAGGCGCAGAACGGGCAGCATGTCCTGATCTTCCTCGGCCGCACTCACCTCTACGAAGGGCTGGGCGTCGAGCCGGTCGTCCACGGGATCCGGACCGCCTGCGCGGCGGGGGCGCGGGTGGTCGTGCTGACCAACGCCGCCGGAGGGCTGCGGCCCGAGACCCAGAACGTGGGCGACCCGGTCCTGATCAGCGACCACATCAACATGACCGGCGCCAACCCGCTGACCGGCGCGACCTTCCTCGACCTCACCGAGGTCTACTCGAAGCGGCTGCGCGCGCTGGCGAAGGAGGCCGACCCGTCGCTGGCCGAGGGGGTGTACGTCGCCTTCCGCGGCCCGACTTATGAGACTCCGGCCGAGATCCGCATGCTCCGCACCCTCGGTGGGGATCTGATCGGCATGTCTACTGTGCTGGAGGCCGTCGCGGCCCGGCAGTGCGGCGCCGAGGTGCTGGGCCTGTCGCTGGTCACCAACCCGGGCGCCGGGCTCGTCGGCGAGCCGCTCAACCACGAAGAGGTCCTGGAGGTCGGCCGGGCGACCGCGCAGCGGATGGGCGGCCTGCTGAGCCAGGTCGTCGGCAGGCTCTGAGTCCGGGGACGGCGATGAACGATCTGACGACACGCGCGCGGGAGTGGCTCGGCCAGGACCCCGACCCGGCGACCCGGGCGGAACTGGAGTCGCTGCTCGAGTCGGGCGACCACGACGGGCTGGCCGACCGGTTCGGCGCGAAGCTGGAGTTCGGCACGGCCGGCCTCCGCGGCGAACTGGGCGCGGGGCCCAACCGGATGAACCGGGTGACCGTGATGCGCGCGGCGGCCGGGCTGGCCGCGGTGCTGGGCCCGGGGCGTCACGTGGTCGTCGGGTACGACGCGCGGCACAACTCCGACGTGTTCGCGCGCGACACCGCCGCCGTCCTCACCGGCGCGGGCCTCCGGGTGTCCCTGATGTGCGGCCTCTTCCCGACCCCGGTGCTGGCTTTTGGGGTCCGCCACCTCAAGGCCGACGCCGGGGTGATGGTGACGGCCTCGCACAATCCCCCTCAGGACAACGGCTACAAGGTCTACTGGGGCGACGGCTCGCAGATCGTCCCGCCGGTCGACACGGAGATCTCGGCGGCGATCGACGCGGTCGGGCGGGTCGACGAGCTTCCCCTCGGCGAGGAGTGGACGACACTGGCGCACCGCGACATCCTGGCGCCCTATCTGGAGGCGGTGACCTCGCTGCCGCTGGGTTCGGCGCGGGAACTGCGGGTGGCGTACACCCCCCTCCACGGCGTCGGAGGGAGCACGCTGGGGCAGGCGTTCCTGCAAGCGGGGTTCGCCTCGCCGATGATCGTGGGGGCCCAGTTCCGGCCCGATCCCGACTTCCCGACGGTGGCGTTCCCGAATCCGGAGGAGCCGGGGGCCATGGACCTGGCCCTCGAACTGGCCTCGGCCTCGGCCGTCAGCGCCGACCTGGTGATCGCCAACGACCCCGACGCCGACCGCTGCGCCGTGGGCGCCCGCCAGGCCGACGGCACGTTCCGGATGCTGACCGGCGACGAGGTCGGCGGCCTGCTGGCCGAGCACGTGCTGCGCTCGACGAGCAAGCCCGACCGCCTGGTGGCCACCACGATCGTCTCGTCGTCGCTCCTGGGGAAGATCGCGCAAGCCCATGGTGTACGGCACCGCGAGACCCTCACCGGCTTCAAGTGGATCATGAAGGCGGGCGGCGGGCTGGTCTTCGGCTACGAGGAGGCCCTGGGTTACAGCGTCGGCTCCGACGAGGGCCTGCCGGTCCACGACAAGGACGGCATCGGGGCGGCGCTGACCGTCGCGGCCATCGCCGCCGAGGCCAAGCGGCGCGGCCTGAGCCTGATCGACCTGCTCGACGACCAGGCGGTCCGCTACGGCCTCCACGCCACCAGCCAGCTCTCCTTCCGCGTCGACGACCTGGCGCAGATCACCGACGCGATGGCGCGGCTGCGGTCGAAGCCGCCGGCCCGGCTGGGCGGCCGGACCGTCGAGTCGATCGACGACCTGGCGGCGGGCTCGCCCGACCTGCCCCCGACCGACGGCCTGCGTTACCGGTTGTCGGGCGGCGGCCGGGTGGTGGTCCGGCCGAGCGGCACCGAACCGAAGCTGAAGTGCTACCTGGAACTGGTGCTGCCGGTGACCGAGATCGCCGAGACCCGGTCGGCCGCGGCCGACCAGATCGAGGCGCTCAAAGCCGACCTGCGCGAGGTCCTCGCCCTCTAGAGCACCCTCTAGAGCGCGAGGACCGCCGCGACCAGCAGCACCAGCAACGCCGCCGTCACCGCCAACGAGTCGATCGCCCACGTCACGGTCGGCTCGCCGGTGGACTCGCCTTTCCTGGTCGTGGCCAGTTCCCTGATCTCGTCGGCCACCCAGTCGGCGTGGGTGCGGCCGGCCATGGCCTCGTGGGCGGCCCGCTCGCCCTTCGTCAGGGTCGGCTCGGACGTCGGGTAGCGGCCCCGCCTGACCTGGCGGTTCTGCTGCCGCAGGCTCTTGGCCCGTTCGCGCGCGGTCGGCATCGGCGTCCAGCAGCGGACGGTCAGGTCGCCGGCCGTGATCGTGATCGCGCTGGTCACGGTGACGTCGTCGATGGCCGACCAGGGCAGGTAGGCGGTGCGGAAGGGGTTGCGGACCCGCACGCCGCCCTGCTCGGTGATCGTCGCCGGGCGCAGCGCCAGGAAGTAGGTCATCCAGGTGACGAAGCCGAGCACGGCCCCCACGACCAGCGCCGACGGCAGGCTCCCCCGGACGACCAGGTCGACCGTGTTGACGGCGACGAACACCAGCCAGGCCCAGCCGAAGAACCAGGCCGTCTTCGAGCGGAAGGTCATGCGCGCCACTTCAACTGTGCGAACCCCGGCTTGATCACGCCGTTGATCAGCGCCAGGCGGTCTTCGAAGGGGATGAACGCCGACTTCATCGCGTTGACCGTGAACCACTGGAGGTCGTCCCAGTCGTAGCCGAAGGCGTCGACGAGCTGCGCGAACTCCTTGGTCACGCAGGTGCCGCTCATCAGCCGGTTGTCGGTGTTGACGGTGACCCGGAACTGGAGGCGGCGCAGCAGCCCGATCGGGTGGTCGGAGATCGACTCGGCCGCCCCGGTCTGGATGTTGGACGTCGGGCACATCTCCAGCGGGATGCGCTTGTCGCGGACGTAGGCGGCCAGCCTGCCCAGCTTGGCGTCCTCGCCCGAGACGGAGATGTCGTCGATGATGCGGACGCCGTGGCCGAGTCGGTCGGCCCCGCACCACTGGATGGCCTGCCAGATCGACGGCAGCCCGAACCCCTCGCCGGCGTGGATGGTGAAGTGGGCGTTCTCGCGCTGGAGGTATTCGAAGGCGTCGATGTGCCGCGTGGGCGGATAGCCGGCCTCGGCGCCCGCGATGTCGAAGCCGACGACCCCGACGTCGCGGTAGCGCACCGCCAGTTCGGCGATCTCCATCGACCGGGCCTGGTGCCGCATCGCCGTGAGCAGCGCGCCGACCCGGATGCCCCGCCCCCGCGACCCGATCCGGAACCCCTCGTTGACCGCCTGGACGATCTCGTCGAGGGACAACCCCCGCTCGGTGTGCTGCTCGGGGGCGTAGCGGACCTCGGCGTAGACCACTCCGTCGTTCGCGAGATCCTCCGCGCACTCCGCGGCCACCCTGACGAGCGCCTCACGGGTCTGCATGACGCCCACGGTGTGGGCGAAGGTCTCCAGATAGCGCTCCAGCGACCCGGAGTCGGCCGACGCGCGGAACCACGCGTCGAGCTCGGCCGGGTCGGTGGAGGGCAGTTTGTCGTAGCCGGTCTCGCGGGCCAGCTCGATGATCGTTTCCGTGCGCAGGCCCCCGTCGAGGTGATCGTGGAGAAGCACCTTGGGGGCCTGGCGGATCTGCTCAAAAGTGGGCAGGCTCATTGCGGCATACTACCTTCACCTGCGCAAATATGATCTGCTACACGGTCTCCAGAACCTGCTCGGGAGCGGGTGCGCGCCGCCTCCTCCCGGCCACCACCCCGGTGATCGAGATCCCCAGCCCGATCAGCGCGAACACGGCCGAGATGACGATCGCGGCGCGCGTCGACCCCAGCGGGTCGCCGCCCCCGACGCCCGAGGTCAGCGTGGCCGTGACGATGGCCAGCACGACCGCCCCGCCGACCTGGCCGGAGGTGTTGACGAGCCCCGACGCGAGCCCCTGTTCCGCGTCGGCGACCCCGTTGGTGCCCTGGATGTTGAGCGAGGGGAAGGCCAGCGCGAAGGCGCCGCCGAGCAGCAGCATCCCCGGGATGACCAGCCAGAGTGACGGGTCCATGTCGATGTTCAGGAAGACCAGGTAGGCGAGCACCAGCGACACCGACCCCGCCAGCACGATCTTCTGGGTGCCGAACCGGTCGGCCAGCGACCCGACCCTGGTCGAGAACAGCGCGACGAGCAGCCCGGCGGGCAGGAAGGCCAGGGAGGTGGCCAGCGCCGACCAGCCGAGCATGTTCTGGAAGTACTGCATGGCGACGAACTGGAAGCCGACGTACGAGCCGAAGAGGATGACGAGCCCGAGGTTGGCCCGGCGCAGCGGCGCTGACCGCAGGATGCCCAGCCGCACCAGCGGGTGCTCGGTGCGCAGTTCCCACCAGACGAACAGGCCCAGCAGCACCGCGGCGGCGAGGCCGGTGGCGACGGTCCGTCCGACGGCCACCTCGGGGGCCTCGACGACGGTGTAGACCAGCAGCAGCATGCCCGAGGTGATGGTGAGCGCCCCGAAGAGGTCGTAGCCGCCCTCGCCGCGCTCCTCCGAGCGGGGCAGCAGGCGGGCCCCCGCGACGAGGGCGGCGACGGCGACCGGCACGGGCATCAGGAAGGTCCACCGCCAGCCGAGTTCGGTCAGCAGCCCCGACAGGATCAGGCCGAGGGAGAAGCCGCTGGCCGCGCAGGCGGTGAAGATGCTCAGGGCCCGGTTGCGCGCGGGCCCTTCGGCGAAGGTCGTGGTGATGATCGACAGTGCGGCCGGCGCGGTGAAGGCGGCCGACATGCCCTTGACGAACCGGGCCGCGATCAGCAGCGCGCCGTTGTCGACGATGCCGCCGAGCAGCGAGGCGAAGGCGAACACGGCCAGCGCGACGAGCAGGACCCGGCGTCGTCCCAGCAGATCGGCGGTCCGCCCGCCGAGGAGCAGCAGGCCGCCGTAACCGAGGACGTACCCGCTCACCACCCACTGGAGCGCCGAGGTCGACATGCCGAGTTCGGCCTGGATGGACGGCAGCGCGACGCCGACCATCGAAACGTCGAGACCGTCGAGGAAGACGACGGTGCAGAGCACGATGAGGACGCCCCAAAGGGAGGCCCCCCAGCGGCCCTCACGAGTAGACATCATGGACGGCCACGTTACATGCACATGCATTCAATGCACAAGCATTTAATGCGTTTGCATACGCTTGCCCGGAGTGCTATGGTGCCGCGCAAGGAGATCAGGGGTGCACGATGACCGACCACGAGGTGCTGTCCGTCTGGCGTGAGTTGTCCGCCAGGCACGCCGCGATCGTCTCCGACCTGGAACGGGAACTGCAGGATCGCCACGAGCTCGGCGTCAGCGAGTTCGAGGTGCTCGACCGCCTGGTCGAGGGCGTCTGCCTGAGCGCCGACGGGAAGTTCCGGGTGCAGGAGCTCGCGGCCGGGGTCCACCTGAGCCAGAGCGCGTTGTCCCGGCTGATCGCCCGCCTGGAGAAGGCCGGGCTCGTGCTCCGCTCGATGTGCGCCGACGACCGGCGCGGGGTCTTCGTGACGCTGACCGACGCCGGCCGGATCCGCCACTCCGAGGCGCTGCCGACGCAGCGGCGGGTGCTGCGCGACCACCTGGCCGCCACCCCCCAGGGGTGAATTCGGCCCGCACATAAGGGAAAGTAACTTTCAAACGCACGCGAAGATGCACGTGCAGCGCAAAATGCCCACCTTGGCTAATTCGGTGCATTGCGCGACCGATCGTTGATCGGGCAAAATTCTTTTCGGTTTCGGCGCGCTTCTCAAGGTGCCGGTGGGGAGCCTGACAATCCCTATGGCGGAAAGGAGGCCCGGCCCCGTGCGCGGCTGGACGCCCCTAAATGATGATCGAACACCGGTGAGCCCCGCAGGACGGGTCCAACCCGGGCCCTTCCAGGACGACTTCGGCAACCCATTACACGGCCTTTACGCCGGACAGCGAGCGGAAAGCGAGTTCGGCTCCTGGACCCGGATACTCGCCGTCTGGCACGGATACCGGATCTGGGATTTCACCGGACCCGCCATGAATGGATTCAGAAGTTCTCTAGTGAGCCCGTGGAACGAGATCCTTTCACAGGGGTTACTAAGAGATCTCGCCGATCCGTCGCCTTACGACGGAGCCGCGTGGAGTGAACGCTGGATCGCCGGCGCCCTGCTCTCCGGGCGCAAGCCGTTCGGCCGGTTCACCCTCCCCCTCGACGAGGCGCAGGCCTGGTGCATCCGCGCCCGGCGGGTGGGGCTGGAGTATCACCGCGAACGCGTCGACGGGAACGCCCTGCACATCACCGCGGGCCGTGAGGAGACGTACGGAGAGCTGTTCGAGCTCGACGCGCTCGTCGCCTACTACCGCGACGTGCTGCCCCCCGAGGCGGCCGAGACGGCCGCGTGGGGCCTGCTCTCCCACCGCAAGGAATCCCCCGCCAACCACACCTTCGCCGGCATGGACGCCTTCACCGAACTGCCCAGGGCCGTGCGCGGCCTCACCCTCGGCTATCCCCCGCTGGCCACGGCCCGCCGCATCCTCCTGGAGAGCGGCGGCGAGAACGAGATCGAGTTCCCCGACGTGCCGCTCGACCCGGGACGGCCGGAACCGGCCCCGCTCGGCGACGTGCCCGTCTGTGACCACGACCATCCGGTGCCCCGCTTCGAGAACCACGACGACCTGGTCAAGGCGTGTGAGCCGCTCACCGACCTGGTGTCCTACTACTGGCAGCTCGACCGCGAGTTGTCGATGTTCGCGCCGCGCATCTCCGGCGTCTACCTGGCCGACTACCCCGAAGCCCTGATCGCCGCGTTCGAGGCGCACGCGCGTGCCGCCTCCACCGACCGTTATCCGCGCGCCGAGGCCGTCTTCGCGCACATGTGCTGCGTGCTGCGGCATCTGGGGCGCGAGCCCGACGAGCTGCTGCGCGGGCTCAGACCGCCATCACTGCGAGCGCCCGGTCGAGGGCCGCTCGACCGCCGTCCGGGTCGTCGCTCCGGATCCTGAGGTCGGCGACCCGCATCCACATCGCCGAGGCCCGCTCGCGGGAGGTCATCGTCTCCCAGCGCTCGGCGGCGGCCACGAGGGCCTGTTCGGCCTCCCAGGTCTCGCCGAGCCGCAGGTGCGCCTCGGCGATGACCTCCGAGGCGTGGACGTGCAGCAGCGCGGCGGTCTCCCCGACGGCCTTGACGACCTCGTTGGCGCGGTCGATCGCCTGGTGCGGATCGCCCCTGACGAGGTCGGCACGGGCCAGCGCGAGCGCGCAGAACCCCCGGTCGACGATCCCGGCCGCCGCGTCGGCCAGCTCGCTCTGGGCCCGCGTGAGGACCGGGAAGAGCTCCTCCGCCGTCGCCGGGTCGGCCCTGATGAGTTCCCCGGCCATGGTCGCCCGCAGGCGGGCCAGGCCGAGCGGATCGTGGTAGCCGGCGCCGTACAGAGATAGGGCCTGCTCGAAAAGGCCCCGTGCGGTCGGCGCTAATCCCGACCTCGCCGCCGCGATTCCGTTCTGCCAGGCGACCGAAATACGTCCGCGGGGCTCGCCGAGCTCTATCGCGGCACTCGTCAGCTCGCTCAGCAGCAGATGCAATCGCAGATGCGAACCATGTCCGGCCTCTTCCGGATGAGAGTGCAGGTCGACCTGCTCTCCGTACGTGGCTATGAGGGCGCATCCGAGCTCGATCACGCTGGAGGTCCAGCCGGCCGCGCCGATCTCGCGGTCGAGCGCGCTCTCGCCCACGGCCACGCTGGCCGAAATGTCACCCGCTTCGAGGTGACAGCGGCACAACACGGTCGCCAGCCGGACGCGGTAGTCGACGAACTGCGTCCAGTGCCCGCTCGACCGGGCCAGCGTCTCGGAGGACTCGTCGAGGTGGGAGTCGAGCAGCCGCGTCACGCGGGTGATCACCTGGGGCAGGTCGCCCTCGCGTTCGGCCGCCTGGGCCTGGCCGAGTTCGGCCTGCCGCCAGAGGTCGGGGACCATGCCCAGCGACGGCTGCCGGAGCAGCGCCGCGTAGCGGTCTCTCGCCTCGGGGAAGCGGCCTTCGGCCAGCGCGCCGCCCGCCTTGGCCGCCTCGGCCCGCAGGCCCGCGATCGTGTGCGGGTCAAGTCCGTCGGTCAACCACAGAGGGGAACATTGGAGGCCTCGCGCGATGATCCTGATCATGGCCGCGGTCGGTTCGAGGTCTCCGCTTTCAATCCGTTCGATCGAGTCGGCATCCAGTTCGGACGTCACTTGGAATGGCAACAACCCTCTCTGCAGGCGAGCGGCTCGAACGCGTTGAGCGATCTTCTCGGGCACTGTGCTCCTCGCCTAACACGGTGCGTAAATCGACGCCTCGATCAAGTGCGTCAAACGGAGCATAGACGTGACAGGGCAACTTGACCACCAGCAAACGTGTTCACGGGACTAATCAGTGCAGGTTTCTCGGGTCATACCGATCCCGCCTGGACCGAAAGCCTGGTTCCGGACGGCGGTTACCCGCCCACTGCGGCACTGATCTGGGCGGCTCCCCGGGACGGGTCCTATTTGTGTCAGGTTTCCTGACACAATTAATGAGACGAATGTTTGCATAGCTGCCGAATTCGTGTTATTTGGTCGCACGTGGATCATTACACGGTCATTGACAAAGATTTGACAAGCCGTCCGCATCGTATGCGGGATGTGGACGGCCGGGCGTTCCTGGCGTCCCTGCGCACCACCGCCGTGACCCGCGTCGAGGCGGGCGAACGGGTCGCGCAGGTGAGCCGGAACATGGGCGTGTCCCGGTCGTCGGTCTACGAATGGCTCCGCCAGGCCCGCTCCGGGCCGGAGAAACTGCAGGCCAGCCCGTTGCAGGGGCGGCCGTCGGCGCTTTCGCCCGACGGGCTGCACGATCTGGCCATCGCGCTGCTGGCCGGCCCCGAGTCAGCGGGCTTGACAGGACGGTTGTGGACGCGGGAACTCGTAAACGAGCTCGTCTCCCGTGACCACGGCGTCTCGCTGACGCTCACCAGCATCGGCCGTCTGCTGCGTTCACTCGGTTTATGGCCCCGGCACTCGCTCGTCACGTGGCCGGACGGATCCGCGCGATTGTGGAAACAGCGTTACGCGTACATAAAAGAGAAAGCACGGGAACAGGACGCGCTTCTGATGCGCGGGGGACTGGTGGACATCGGCGCGCTTCTCCCCCGTTCGTCCTTCCCGGCCGCGCCGTTCGGCTTCCACCTGGCTTATGCGCTGATCCCCGGCGGGCCGCTGCTGTTCCGCGCCTATTCGGGGCCCGCGAACGCGGCCACGTTCCTCGACTTCGCGGCCGGGCTGGTGACCGAGACCGGACGTCCCACCTGCCTGATCACCGCCCACCATCCGGTCTTCGACCTCGACGAGTGCGCGCGCGGCCTGGCCGGGCTGCCGCTGACCGTCTGGGTGCGCAGCGGCGGCGACGCCCGCTCGGTGCGGCCGGCGCCCGCGCCCGCCACGGCCTCGGCCCCCGATCTGCGGCCGGCCGTGCTCGGCGGGCCGTCCACCGGCCTGTGGACGATGGACCTGCTGGCCGAGCGGCTGGGCACGCTTTTCGGTCATCCGGTCAGTACCGGCGAGGCCGAGATCCTGCTCTCCGCGCAGAACCTGTGGCCCGAGGGCCCGCTGCCGCCCGTGCTGCCGCCGGGGTCGCCCGCCGTCGGCCGGTGGTGCCACGACGTGCTGCCGCTGTTCCAGGCCGACGCGGGGGCCGGCGCGGCCGTGCGGTTCGTCCAGGAGGTCCCGCTGCCGGGCGGGCGCACGCTCCTGCTGGCCGTCTCCCCCGATCAGGAACGCCGCTTCGCCTGGTACGAGGAGGCCCGCTACCAGGGCCGCATGCGCGCCGCGACGCTGGCCGACTTCACCCGGCGGCTCCGCCAGGACGTCGCCGGGCCGCTGTGCCTGGTGGTCACCGACTGCTCCGGCTGGCGTTCCCGGGATCTCGACGCCACCGCCACGACGGTCGGCGACGCCTTCTTCTGCACGTGGGCGGACGGCTGCGGCGAACGCGTCTGGCGCGTCCCCGACCACGACCCGGTCCAGGCGCTGTGCCGCCGCCACTACCACCAGCGACGCGGGCCCGCCCCCGCCGGAACCGCCTCGCTGGAGATGGAACACCCGCCGCGCGGCCCCATCGGGACGGCCGACCGCCAGGTCCGGATCGCCGCCGCCCGGGAACGCGCCCGGCGGCAGCCCCTGTCGGCGGGAGGCCGGTTGCGCGAGCTCGTCCTGGCGGGCCCGCCCGCCCTGCTGACCATGCGGGCGCTCACCGCCCTGCTGGCCCGCGCCTACGGCCGCCCCGTGGGCGCCGACCGTGCCGTCGCCGTGCTGCGCGACGAAGGGCTGTGGCCCGAGGAGTTCCCGTCGGTCGAGCCCGGCCCGTGGGAGCACGAGACGCTGCCGCTCCACCTCGCGCACGCGGGCGCCGGCGCGGCCGTCCGGTTCGTCGCCGAGGCGCGGCTCGGCGGCGACCTCAGCCTCCTGGTGGCGCTCGACCGCGCCGGGGAGACCCGGTTCGCCTGGTACCCGCAGGCCCGCTATCGGGGGCGGATGCGCGCGACCACGCTCGTCTCCTTCGCCGAACTGCTGCTCGACGAGACCAACGGGCCGCTCTGCCTGGTCGCCGCCGACGAGGCCGGCTGGAAGTCCAAGGAACTGGCCGCCACGCTGGCCCGGCGGCCAATCCTGGTCGTCGCGGCCGGGGCGCCCTACCTGTGCGTCTGGCCGGCCGGGTGCGGCAACCGCGCCGTCATGGGCGACCAGTGCCGCACCCACGCGCGCCGGTCACGGCGGCTGGCCGCCCACGGGGCACGCTCCGGGCCGCTCCTCGACGCCGTGCGCGCCGCCTCGGCCCGACTCGCCGCGGCCCGCGCGACCGGCGACGCGGCCAGGGAGGCGCTGCGGGAGGCGCTGACCGACCTGCACGCGGCCGGGGCCGGGGACGCCGCTCTGGTCGCCGCCTGGACCGGGCTGCCGGAGAACGAGATCCCCTTCGTGTCCGAGCCGATCGACCGGGAGCTCGTGGAGGCGCTGCGCGCGTGCGTGCGGACCGGGGTGACCAGCCTGACCACCCTCATGCGGGTGAGCGGGCTGCCCGAGGGACGGGTCAGGGCGCTGCGCCGGGAGGTGCGGCTGCGGGCGCGGGCCCAGGAGGCCGTGTTCCTGGCGCGGATCGCCGCCTCGGCCGCCGCCCTCCGCGATCGGCGGGACCAGCACGGCGACGCCGTCCGCCGCGCCTGGCGCGAGGGGCACCGCACGGTGACGGCGATGTGCGAGGTGGCGCGGATCAGCCCGTACACGCTGGCCCGGATCCTGGAGGGGCTCGGCGCCGACCTGCTGCTGCCGCCGCGCGCCCCGGGCCGGGGCGCGCTCGCCGAGGTGGGCCGCGCCGCGATCCTGCTGGGCGAGGCGCGGACGGCCCGCGACGACGAGGTCCGCGCGGCGCTGGCCGCCGGGGTCAACGTCGTCGGGCTGCTCGCGCGGGCCGGAGGGATGACCCAGGCCCGGGTCCGGCGGCTGCGGCCCGCCCCGACCCGTGAGACGGCTCTGGCGGCCCTGGCGGCGAGCCGGGCCGAACTGGACCGGCGGACGGCGGGCCTGGCGCGGGCCTGCCGTCCGCTGCTGGACCGGGTGGCCGAGCGGCTGGCCGCCGTCGCCGACGCCGCTCACACCGAGGCGCTGGCCACCGTCGCCCGCGACGCGGCCGTGCGCGCGGCCTGGGCGGGCGGAGTCGGCGACCCGGCCGTGCTGGCCGTCTGCGCGGGCACCGACTCCCGCACGGTCACGGCGTTGGTCGGCGCGGCAGCGGCAGCGGACGCCCCGGATGCTTGCGCGCGTACCAGGACGTGAGCAGCTTCTCCACCGCGACCAGATGGAAGTTGAGCTGGTCGAACAGCTCGCGTACGTCGTCGTCGGAGGCCGTCAGGCGGAAGGAGTCGACCAGGGTGGTGATGGAGTCGGGGTCGGCGTAGGGACGACGGCCGGCGCGTTCGGCGCGTTCGTCCTCGAACGGGCTGAAGATGGAGTGCGTCACGATTCCCCCTAGGCGGCGAACATGCCGGTCTGAGCGATGAGCCGGAGCAGGGCCAGGTCGTCGACGTCCATGTCCTGCGCGTACGCGTCGAACAGCTCACCGGCGCGCCTGCGGTTGACCTCGCGGGTGTGCCGGGCCGTCCAGCCGAGCGGCGGACGCAGCAGCAGCGACCACAGCGGGAGCAGCCGCGCGCCGCGCCGCAGCTTCTCGGTGAACCCGCCGACGCCGAAGTCGATCTCCTGCAGATGCCGGGCCAGGCCCATCCTGACCGGGGCGTGCGACTGCAACACCGCCTGCTCGGCGAAGTGGCCGGTGCGCCGGGGGTCGAGCGTGATGCGGTGGGCGACCAGGCCGTCGCCGTGCTGGAAGACCAGCCGGTAGCCGATCGTGACGCCGTTGTGCGTGCAGAGGATCACGTGAGCCGCGCCCGCGAGCGGCGAGGCGAGATAGCGGCGCAGCTCGCGCTCGGCCGCCGTGGCCTCCTTGGGCGTGGGGTGCAGGCGGGCCAGGTCGGGCAGCAGGGCCGCCGTCAGCGGCAGCACCTTGATCGCCCGCGCGCCGTCGGCGAACACGCGCTCCTCGCGCCGGGCCAGCGTCCGGCTCGACCGCTGGAGCGCGCCCAGGTGCTCCTCGAAGGTGGCGCCCTGGATCCGCATGACGGTCCGCGCGTGGGTCAGGATGAGGGGCGCGCGCGGGAAGTAGCGGGTCAGCCGCCCGGCCGTGGGCCCGTCGAGGTAGAGCACGGCGGCCGTGCCGTCGTCGGGCATGGCGTACTGGACGGCCCGTGCCCACAGGTGCTCGTCGTCCGGGTGGCAGACGGGCACCGTGCGGTATCCGGCCGTCGCGCCGATGAGCGTGACCCGCCCCCACGCCTCGGGGGTGCACAACCGTCCGCCCCGCAACATCGAGCCGAACAACCGGGCCGGGTCGAGCATCGGCCGGACGGGGGCCCGGTCGTAGTGGCTGACGGGCACCACGGTCCGCAGCGACGGCCGCCCCGCGCCGCCCACCCAGCCGAGGACCACGCCGTGCCAGGCGGCCGCGTCCGGGTCGGCGTGCGCCTGGTGCCAGGCCCGGCCGTTGAAGAACCCCGCGGCGGTACGGGGGGCGAGCTCGTCCCACCGCGCCGGAGCCGACCGGAGGGGCGCGGTGGTCAGCCGCACCTCCTCGACGCCCGGCCGCTTCGGCGCCTCCTCGTAGAAGGAGACGGCCGCCGTCGAACCCCCGGCCCTCATCGAACGGCCTTCGCCATGCTGGGCGGCATCACCGGCCGGCTGTCAGCCGGAGGAGCCGGTTCGGGCGCCTCTTCGGGTTCCGCCTCCGGGGACGGCTGCGGGGCGGGCGGCGCCTGCGGGGGCAGGGGCGTGGAGAAGGGCGTCAGCGCGGGCAACGGCTCCGACCGGTCCTGCGACGGCTGGAGCGCCGGGGCCCGATCGGCCGACGGAGACGGCACCGAGGCAGGCGGCGCCTGCGGCGTGGCGGCCTCCACGAGGGGCGGTTCCGGCTTGTCCTGCGACGCCCGGCGAAGCATGGCCTGCCGCGCGGCGCTCTCCACGGGCAACGGAGCCGAGTGCGGCATCGGGCCGCGCGGCGACTCAGGCGGTTCCGGCGTGGACCGCGGGGCCTGGGCGGACGGCGGCAGGGGCGTGGGGGCCGGCACGGGGGACGGCATCGGGTTCGGCAGGGGCCCGGGCCTGGTGTGCGCCCCTGGGACCGACGGCAGCGGGGGGATGTACTGCGGCGCGGCGGCCTGCACCGGCAGCGGAGTCGAGTAGGGCATCGAGGCGGGCAGCGGCTCGGGCGTGGTGTGCGGCGCCGAGGCCGGCAACGGCTGGGGTGTCGTGTGCGCGGCGGACCTCGGCTGCGGAACGGCCGTCCGGGCCGGCTGGGTGGCCGATTGAGGCACCGCCGTCTGGGTGACCGGCGGGGGTGCCTGGACCTGCGGCGGCTGGAGGGCCGCGAACGGGACCAGTTCGGGTCTGGCGGGCGCGGGTGCCGGGCTCAGGGGCGGTGGAAGGGTCGGCTGGAGGTCGAGGGCCGGTTCCGGTTCGCGGATCCGCTGGATCGACGGGGGCAGGAAGGGCCATTCGGCCGGGATGTACAGGTGGGCGGCGCGCATGTGGGCGGCCCTCAGGTGGGCGGCGCGCAGGGCGCACTCGCGGGGGTTGCGGCCGGTGACGACGGCCCGGCCGCCGGGCTCGTAGCGTTCGAGCCAGCCCGCGTACGGCAGGTCGTCGTCGAGGTCGGCCAGGCGGGGCGCGCGGATGTCGACGGGGGTGACGATCGCGGCGCGGCGCTGGCGGTGCCGGGTGGCCTCCGGTTCGCGGCCGCAGCTGATGGCCGCGGCGGCGGCCGGGAGGTTGACCCCGGTGACCAGCTCGACGACGTGGCACAGCAGCGGGTCGGGCGGCCCGGCCCGCAGGTCCGTCACGATGGCGCCCTCGTCGGACAGCAGCAGGCCGACGCCGCAGTGCCCGTCCTGGACGCCCACGGCCGCCACCGCGGTGGCGATGACCGCGGCCGTGTCGGCGTCCTCCAGGAGCGGGTCGGCGGCGTCGACGATGTCGTACTCGCCGAACCGGCGGATCACCGCGACGCCGAGCGGCGCGCCCGAACGGACCCAGCACTCCACAGTGACCGGTGCGCCCACCGGAACCTCCTCGACGAGAACGGCGCCGCTGTCACCGGTCGCGGCCCGGGCGCCGGCGAATCCGGCGGGGATGCCGGCGAGATCGTCCACGCGTCGCCGGGACAGGTTCCCTCCGGGGGTCCGGGCGACGAAGAGGACGGGGCAGCCGATGAGCTGGGCGGCCCGGTTCGCCTCTTCGGGTGAGACGGCGAGGATCGACCGCGGGGTGCGCATGCCCCCGGCGGCGAGCAGGACCTGGGTGCTGAGGGGGTCGGCGCTGCCGATGGCGGCCGTCTCCCCGAAGGAGGGCAGCCCCAGCCGCACGGCGGCCGCCGCCGCGACCTCCTGGTAGCGCGGCTCCCAGCAGATGAGGCCGTCGACGCGGCGGGAGAAGCCCTCGACGGCGGCGGCGACCGCGGACGGGGTCATGGCCGGAACCCGCAACCGGTCGGTGTGGCCGGACCGGCCGGCGGAGACGTCGTCGGTGTCGACGAGCACGACGTCGAAGCCGCCCTGGCGGACCTGGGCCAGCAGCGACGCCGCGTCCTCGGACCCGCCGGAGCCCACCAGGGCCACGGTGCCGCGGTGGGGGGTGGGGAAGCGCGCGCCGCCGCGGTGCGGCCAGGGAACCCGCCGGGCCAGCGCCCGGCCGGTCACGACGCGACGTCCGGTCAGTCCGTCCCTTTCGCCGTTCATAACGAACAGGTATTGCACGTTCACTTGACTGCCGCCTTTACGAAGGAGGGTTCGCGCGGACTTGATGCAAATGATGTTGGAAGTATTGACAGGCAGATGTCAAGAAGAATTGTGACGGAGGGTGAAATGCATATCTGCCGTGATCCTTTTACACGACAAAACCCCACATACTAGGACAATCCGGACTCACGTCACATAAGCAACTCGCATTTCTGTAAAGGAATTTGACAAGAAGTCTTACAGCCTGACCGATACCCCGACCTGCAGTGACGACGTGCTGGAACGCGACAGCGCAAGGGTGACCGAAATCCGAACCTATTGCGAAAGCGCAGAAAGTAATTAAGATCTCAACTTGTGTCAGATAGTTTGTCAGAACGGGAAAGGAGGGTCATATGAGCATCCCGGCCGACGCCGTGACCCGAATGGTCCTCACCAACGACGGATCAACGACGCAATTGCTTTCCGCGTTACTCGGTGTACCGCTGCGCGTCCGTGTGCTCGACCAGCGGGGGCTGCCGTCCTCGCAAGTACGGCCCCGCGCGGCCGTCAAGGCACTCGTGGCCGGCGAGGGCGACGAACCGCTCGTCGTCCGTAAATCGCAACTCGTCCGCCCGGACGGCAGGGCCATCTCGGTCAACACGGTGATCATGACGTCGAGTCATCTGGTCGCCCGCAGCATCGTCGACGGCGGGGGCACCCCCCTCGGCCGGGTGCTGCAGGGGGCCGTCGAACAGCGTCGGGTGATCACCGAGACCGGCTGCCGGATGGGCGAATGGGGCGGTGTCGGCCGGCCCAGCGTCTACCGCTCGTATCTCGTCTTCGCTGGAGGCAGGCCATTCCTCCACGTAGAAGAGCAGTTCCACCCCGCGATCGTGACGCCCATCCGGGACCTCCCCCTGCTGGAGGAGGACCCCCGGCCGTGGCCCGCGAAGAAACGTCCAGCGCACCCCCGCCGAGGACCCGCGATGCAGACGTACATCAGTGACACCCTGGTCTCCCTCCCCCAACCCGCCGCACCCTCCCGCAAGCCGGCCGAATGAGCGTTCTCACCCAGCGGCGCGGCGACGACGGCCTTCCCCCGTTGCTCACCGACCCGCCCCGCCGCCTCCGGGGGCGCGGACGACCGGCGCCCAGCTCGCACAAGCGCAAGACCACCTACCTGCCCGTCATCGTGTGCGCCGGCATCATGGGCATCACCATGGCCGACACGCTCGCCGCCACCCTCGGCGTGCCGCAACTCGCCGAGAGCGGCTTCGGCCCCCGGTCACCGATCGACGTCCAGTGGCTGCTGACCGCCTTCGCCCTCCCGTACGCGGCGCTGCTGCCCGTCGGGGGGCGGCTCGCCGACGTGTTCGGCCCGCGGCGGCTGCTCACCATCGGACTGTCCCTGTTCTCCCTCGCGGCGTTCTGCACGGTCGTCACACCCATGTGGAGCCTGCTGCTCGCCGCCCGCGCCGCACAGGGACTCGGCGCCGCCCTCATGGTCCCCGCCTCGCTGGCGATGCTGCTGGCGACGGTGCCCACCACCCGCAGAGCCGCCGCCATCGGCGTCTGGAGCGCGTCCACCGGAGTCGCCGGCACGCTCATGTACGCCCTCGGCGGCTGGTTCAGCCAGAACATGGAGATCGGCTGGCGCGTGCTGTTCGTGCCCAGCGCGTTCCTCACCCTGCTCCTGCTGACGCTGTCGATGACGCTCCCCCGCCCGCCCCACACCCGTGGCGCGGTGCCCGACATCATCGGCTGCCTCCTGCTGGGCGCCGCCCTCGCGATGCTCACCTGGGCGATCGTCCAGTTCCCCCGCCGGGGCTGGGACCCGTACGTCATCGGCGCGGTGTCCGGAGGGACGCTGATGCTGCTGGCGACGATGGCCCGCTCGGCCCACCACAAGGCCCCCGCCATCGACCTCGGTCTGTGGCGCAAGGGCCGCTTCGCCCTCGCCGGAACCCTCTCGGCCCTGTACGGCCTGGTCTCCCTCCCGATCCTGGTGATCATGCCGCTGTTCCTCGGCCAGGCCATGTTCCGGTCGCCGGAGCTGATCGGCGCCGCCATCGCGCCCAACGCGGCCGGTGTCCTCATCGGCAGCGTCATCGCCGGCGGCCTGATCAAGCGCCGGGGCCCGCGCGTGGTCATCTACCTGGGCGCGGTCATCATCGCCGGAAGCTGCATCGGCCTGCTGCAACTGGTCGTCGGCACCGGCAGGCCGCTCGACGTCCTGCATGTGTGGTTGCCGCTGAACGCCGCGCTGGGCCTCGGCTTCGGCCTGCTCAACGCGGGCTCGTCGGCCGCCGCCGCGCTGACCGCCGGCCCGGAGCGCTACGCCACCGCGGTCGGCGCGACCATGTCCGTCCGCCAGGTGGGCGGCACGATCGGCATCGCCGTCACGGTGGTCCTGCTCGAACGCCCCCTGGTGGAGGCGCCGATGCCCGGCTACACGAGCGTCATCCTCGGGTCACTGGCCCTCGCGGTCTTCGCGGGCTGCCTGGGCCTGTTCTTCGGCGCCACGAAGCCCCCGGCGTCGGCCCGTTCCGCCAAACGCACCCCGAACCGCCCCGAACCCCGCCCGGCCCCCCGTCCCGGACCCAGTCTCGAAGCCCGTCCCGAAGCACGTCCCGCACCCCGCCCCGACCGTCCGGTCGCCCGCACCCCCGTCCACCCGCCGATCCCCCTGCCGCGCCGGGCCGTCCCCATGTCGGCCCCGGTCGGCGACGAGGTCGCGGCCGAGATGCTGCGCACCCTCAAAGAGACGACCAACCGCATCAACCTCATCGCCGACGTCCTGCTGGACCAGCAGCGACCGACCCGGTGACCCGCGAAACCAGCCTGCCCGGTGACCCGCTGCTCGCGTCACCGGGCAGGCTCTCGCGTGTCAGGCGGTGATGCGCTCCACGACCAGGGGCAGCAGGCCCGGGTCGGAGTTGTCGGTCACCTCGTAGGCGCCGTCCAGCGACTCCAGCGCGCGCTCGAACCGCGCCGTCTCGTCGGCGTGCAGGGTCATCAGCGGCTGGCCCGCGCGCACGATGTCGCCCGGCTTCGCGTGCAGGACGATCCCCGCGCCGAACGACACCGGGTCCTCCTTGCGGGCGCGGCCCGCGCCGAGCCGCCAGGCCGCCACGCCGACGCCCAGGGCGTCGAGGGTGGTCAGGACGCCCGAAGCGGGGGCGGTGATCTCCATCGTCTCGGCGGCGCGCGGGAGCAGGGCGTCGGGGTCGCCGCCCTGGGCGGTGATCATGCGGCGCCAGGCGTCCATCGCCGAGCCGTCCTTCAAGGCCACCGCCGGGTCCTTGCCCGAGACGCCGGCCGCCTCCAGCATCTCGCGGGCCAGTGTCAGCGTCAGTTCGACCACGTCGGCGGGGCCGCCGCCGGACAGGACCTCGATCGACTCCTCGACCTCCAGGGCGTTGCCGATCTTCAGGCCGAGCGGGCGGTCCATGGCCGTGAGCAGGGCCACGGTGCGCACTCCGGCGTCGGTGCCCAGTTCGACCATCGTGCGGGCCAGTTCGCGGGCGTCGGACACGTTCTTCATGAACGCGCCGGAGCCGACCTTCACGTCCAGGACCAGCGATCCGGTGCCTTCGGCGATCTTCTTGGACATGATCGAGGAGGCGATCAGCGGGATCGACTCCACCGTTCCGGTCACGTCGCGGAGGGCGTACAGCTTCTTGTCGGCGGGGGCCAGGCCCGAGCCGGCCGCGCAGACGACCGCGCCCGCCGAGCGGATGACGGCGAGCATCTCCTCGTTCGACAACGACGCCGTCCAGCCGGGGATCGACTCCAGTTTGTCGAGCGTGCCGCCGGTGTGGCCGAGGCCCCGGCCGGACAACTGCGGGACGTAGGCGCCGCAGGCCGCCACCAGCGGCGCCAGCGGCAGGGTGATCTTGTCGCCGACGCCGCCGGTCGAGTGCTTGTCGGCGGTCGGGCGGTCGAGCATCGACCAGTCCATCCGCTCGCCCGAGCGGATCATCGCGGCGGTCCAGTCGGCGATCTCGCGGCGGTTCATCCCGTTCAGGAGGATGGCCATCGCCAGGGACGACATCTGCTCGTCGGCGATCGAACCGGACGTATAGGCGTCGATCACCCAGTCGATCTGGGCGGCCGAAAGCTCGCCCCTGTCACGTTTGGTGACGATGATGTCGATCGCGTCGAATGCCATTACTTCCCCGAAAGATCGTCAGGCCCGAAGGCGAACGGCAGGAACTTCGCCATCGGCCACGGCCCCTCCGGCGTCTCCACCAGGAGTTCGGGGCCGCCGTGCTCGAACAGCAGTTGCCGGCAGCGCCCGCACGGCATCAGCAGCTCCTCGTGCCCGTCGACGCAGGTGAACGCCACCAGCCGGCCGCCGCCCGAGGCGTGCAGGGCCGACACCAGGCCGCACTCCGCGCACAGGCCGATGCCGTAGGAGGCGTTCTCCACGTTGCAGCCGGTCACGATCCGGCCGTCGTCCACCAGCGCCGCCGCGCCCACGGGGAAGTGGCTGTACGGCGCGTACGCGTGCCGCATGGCCTCCCCCGCCGCGGCGCGCAAGGCGTCCCAGTCGATTCGCGTCATTTCGCCTGTCCCCTTCGATAAGGCAACCCGTCGGCGGCCGGCATCCGCAGCCGTTGCGAGGCCAGCGACAACACCAGCAGCGTCGTCAGGTGCGGCGTGAACGACGTGAACTGCTCGGGGATCGTGTCGGTGACCGCGAAGACGACCAGGACCGCGATGGCCGCCACACCGGTCAGCAGGGCGGCCCTCGACCGCTGCTGCTTCACGAACTGCCAGATCGCCACCGCCACCAGCAGCAGCGCCACGACCAGCAGCAGCGCGTGCACCGAGGTGCCGCCCTGCCGGAGCTGGAGCGCGTCGGTGTAACCGAACAGGCCCGCGCCGGCCGCCAGGCCGCCCGGACGCCAGTTGCCGAAGATGACCGTCGCCAGGCCGATGAAGCCGCGTCCACCGGTCTGTCCCTCACGGTAGGTGCCCGCCGCCACGATCGCCAGGAACGCCCCGCCGAGGCCGGCGAAGGCGCCGGAGGCAAGGACCGCCACGTACTTGTAGAAGTAGACGTTGACGCCGAGCGACTCGGCCGCGACCGGCCGCTCGCCGACCGACCGCAGGCGCAGGCCGAAGGCGGTGCGCCACAACAACCAGAAGGTCAGCGGTACGAGCACCACGCCCAGCAGCGTGAACAGCGACACGTTCTGGGTGAGGCCGCGCAGCACCCCGGCCAGGTCGGAGATGAAGAACCAGTGCTGGGATTCCAGATCCTGGAGCGGGCCGCCGATTCCGGGGATGGAGACGGTCTGCATCACGGGGACCCGCGGCGACTGCGTGTCGCCGCCGCCCGACATCTCGGCGAAGACCAGCGTCGACAGGTACTTCGTCACGCCCAGGCCGAGGATGTTCAGCGCCACACCGGAGACGACGTGGTCGACCCCGAAGGTCACGGTCGCGACGGCGTGCAGAGCCGCGCCCAGCAACCCGCCGACCGCCCCGGCGAGCACGCCGGCCCATGGGTTCCCGGTCACGATCGCGCCCCACGCGCCGAACCAGGTGCCGAGGATCATGATGCCCTCAAGGCCGATGTTGACCACGCCGGCCCGCTCCGACCACAGGCCGCCGAGCCCGGCGAGGCCGATCGGCACGGCCGCCATCAGGGCCGCGCCGATCGCGCCGCCCGAGGTGATGTCGTTCGCGCCGGTGAGCACCCGGGCGACGGAGAGCAGGAACAGCAGCGCCAGCAGCCCCAGGAGGAGGATCTGCCAGGTCAGCCTGAACTTCCGCGCGGAGGGCGCGGCGGCGGGGGCGGCCGTCGTCGTCGTGGTGGTCATGCCGTCGCTCCTTCCTTCTGCGGGGTGGACGCTGCGCCGGCCAGCTCGCGGCTGACCCGCTTCTGCTCGGCGACACTGCGGTAGCGGTGCGCGAGTTCATACGCGATGACCACGGAGAGCACGATCACGCCCTGCATGATCGTGACGATCTCGGGTGAGATCTTGTGGAGGCCGAGGATGTTGGCCGAGACGTCGAGGAAGGCCCAGAGCAGCGCTCCGAACGCGATGCCGACGGGGTTGTTGCGGCCGAGCAGCGCGATGGCGATCCCGGTGAAGCCGAGACCGGGCTGGAAGTCCAGGCTGTAGCTGTACGACGCCCCGAGCAACTGCGGCATGCCGATCAGGCCCGCCATCCCGCCCGAGATCAGCATGGCGTACACGACCATGCGTTTGACGTTGACCCCGCTGGCGACGGCGGCGGCCTCGGACCGGCCGGTGGCGCGCAGGTCGAACCCGAACCGAGTGGTGTTGAGCAGCACGTGGAAGCCGATGCCGACGGCGACGGCGAGGAAGATGAGACCGAACACCTTCAACGACGAACCGGGGACCAGCGTGAGACCGGGGACCTGCCCGGAGGCCGCGATCGGCGGCGTGCCGATGTTGTTGCTGCCCGCGACCGGAACGGCCCACTGGGCCAGCAGGTAGGCGCCAAGGCCGGTGGCGATGGTGTTCAGCATGATGGTCGAGATGACCTCGCTGACGCCCCGCGTCGCCTTGAGCACACCCGCGATGCCCGCCCAGGCCGCGCCGACCAGCATCGCGACCAGGATGATCAGGATCGGGTGGAACGGCGCGGGCAGCGTGACCGCACCGCCGACCGCCGCCGCGACCAGAGCCGCCAGACGGTATTGACCGTCGACGCCGATGTTGAAGAGGTTCATGCGGAAGCCGAGGGCCACCGCGAGCGCCGACAGGTAGTACGTCGTGGCGTTGTTCAGGATCAGCACGAGCGACCGGGGCTGCGAGCCGTAGTCGACCATCGTCGTGAGGGTGTCGAGCACCGGGTTGCCGGTGAGGGCGAGCACGATCGAGGTGACGACCCCGGCGAACAGGATCGCCAGGATCGGCGCGGCCAGCGACACCCAGCCGCTCAGTCTCACCCGCCCGAGCAGGCGATCGGTGAATGTCGAGCTCATGCTTCCTCCCCGGCGCCCGTCATCGCGGAACCGAGTTGTTCGGGGGTGACGGTCGCGGGGTCGAACTCGGCGACGAGGGACCCGCGGTGGATGACCTTCAGCCAGTCGGACAGGCCGATCAGCTCGTCGAGGTCGGCCGAGATGAGCAGCACCGCGAGCCCGGCCGCGCGGGCGGTCCGCAGGTGGTCCCAGATGGCCGCCTGGGCGCCGACGTCGACGCCCCGGGTCGGGTGGGCGGCGATGAGCAGCTTCGGCTCACCGCTCATCTCCCGGCCGACGATGAGCTTCTGCTGGTTGCCGCCGGACAGGGCGGAGGCGAGGACGTCGATGCCGGGGGTGCGCACGTCGTACTGCTCGACGATGCGCTGGGTGTCGGCGCGGGCGCCCCTGCGGTTGATCCACCAGCCCCGGACGTTGACCTTCTCCTTCATGTGGCCGAGGATCCGGTTCTCCCAGAGGGGGGCCTCCAGGATCAGGCCGTGGCGGTGGCGGTCTTCGGGGATGTAGCCGATCCCGGCCTCGCGGCGGCGCAGCGTCGTCCAGGTGGTGATCTCCTCGCCGGCCAGCGTGATCGTGCCGGCGGAGGGCCGGATGCCCATGATCGCCTCGACCAGTTCGGCCTGGCCGTTGCCCTCGACGCCGGCGATGCCCAGAACCTCGCCCTTGTGGATGGTCAGGGTCACGTCGTCGAGCACCCTGCGCTCGCCCTCGGCGCCGATCGTCAGGCCGGTCACCTGGAGCGCGACCACGTCGGTGACCGTCGACTCGCGGGTCTCGGGGCTCGGCAGCTCGCTGCCGACCATCAGCTCGGCGAGCTGGCGGGCGGTCACGCTCGCGGGGTCGACCTCGGCGACGGTGGTGCCGCGGCGGATGACCGTGATCGCGTCGGCGACCTTCAGCACCTCGTCGAGGTGGTGGGAGATGAAGATGATGGTGATGCCCTCGCGGACCAGGCCGTGGAGGTTCTCGAAGAGCTCGTCGACCTCGTGCGGCACGAGCACCGCGGTCGGCTCGTCGAGGATCAGGATGCGGGCGCCCCGGTAGAGCACCTTGAGGATCTCCACCCGCTGGCGGGTGCCCACGCCGATGTCCTCGACCAGGACGTCGGGGTCGACGCCCAGGCCGTAGGCGTCGGAGATCTCCTTGATCTTCTTGCGGGCGGCGGCGAAGTCGAGGGCCAGGCCGCCCTTCCTCGGCTCGCTGCCGAGGATCACGTTCTCCAGCACGGTGAGGTTGTCGGCCAGCATGAAGTGCTGGTGCACCATGCCGATTCCGGCCGAGATCGCGTCACCCGGGGTGTGGAAGGTCACCGGCGAACCGTTGACGCGGATCTCGCCCTCGTCGGGGCGCTGCATGCCGTAGAGGATCTTCATGAGGGTCGACTTGCCGGCGCCGTTCTCCCCCACGATGGCGTGGATGTGCCCCTTCTGGACCGTCAGGCTGATGTCGCGGTTGGCGACGACGCCGGGGAACCTCTTGGTGATCCCCTCAAGCTGGACGGCGACCTCGGAGACGGTGGTCTCGGTGCTGATGCTGGCCTCCTGCGTAAGCGTGCCGAGAGGCCCGGTGGTGAACACCGGGCCTCTCAACGGTCACGTCGCCGTGTCATTCCTTGGGAACGGTGATCTCACCGCTCGAGATCTTGGCCTTGTAGTCGTCGAGCTGCGTCTTGATGTCGTCGACCTTGCCGCCGGTCGTCGAGTAGTCGACGCCGCCCGCCGCGAGGTCGTACACCTTGGAGCCGGCCACCACGGAGTTGGTGGTGTAGCTCTTGATGAAGTCGAACACCGCGACGTCGACCTTCTTCAGCATCGAGGTGATGATGACGTCGGCGACGGTCGGGTCGGCGGTCTTGGCCTGGTCGGAGTCGACGCCGATCGCCATGCCGCCCGCGGCCTTGGCGGCCTCGAAGACGCCCGCGCCCGAACCGCCGGCGGCCTGGTAGACCACGTCGGCGCCGGCGTCGAACATGCCCTCGGCGGCGGTCTTGCCCTTGGCCGGGTCGCCGAAGCCGGAGAAGTCCGGCGGCTGGGTCAGGTACTTGGCCTGGATCTTGATGTCCGGCTTGACGGCCTTGGCGCCCGCCTCGAAACCGGCCTGGAACTTCTTGATCAGGGGGACCTCGACGCCGCCGACGAAGCCGACGTTGCCCTTGGTCGACTTCAGCGCCGCCGCCGCGCCGACCAGGAACGAGCCCTGCTCCTCGGCGAAGACCAGGTTGGAGACGTTGGGCAGCTTGTTGGCCTCGTCGTCGACGATGGCGAACTTGGTGTCGGGGAACTCGGCCGCGACCTTGGCGACCGACGCGGAGTAGGCGAAGCCGACCGCGATGACCGGGTTGAAGCCGCCCGAGGCGAGCAGCCGCAGGCGCTCCTCCTTGGCCGACTCGGCCTCGCCGTTGCCGGCCTCCAGCTCGTTGATCTCGACGCCGAGCTCGGCCACGGCCTTGTCGAGGCCGGCCGCGGCGGAGTCGTTGAAGGACTGGTCGCCACGGCCGCCGATGTCGTACGCGAGCCCGACCTTGACGCCCGAGGCCGCGGGGGCCGACGCGCCGTCGGTCGGCGCGGCGCTGGGGGCGCCCTCGGTGGTGTCGCCGCCGCCACAGGCGGCGGCGGCAAGCAGCATCGCACCGGCGGCGGCACCGGCGACGACCTTGCCAAAACGATTGCGGAGCAAGGTGGGACTCCCCTTCCGTGACGTTCACTTCCGTCGCACGCGCGAACAGAACGCACGGCAACCTGCACGGAAGATAGTTGTTCGGGAAGGATGCTCAAAACGCCAGCACAGCTCCGCAATCAGCCTGTTATGCAGCTCACGCCACCTTGTGACCGATCAGGTGACCGATCAGGCGAGCAGCGCCTCCGACTCCGAGCCCCGGCGGACCGCCGTGCGCTGGCCGTCCCACAGGGCGGTCAGGGCCGTCGCGGCCAGCACCCGGACGCCGACGCCCACGCAGCGCTCGTCGACGTCGAAGGTGGCCTGGTGGATGTCGAAGTCGCGGTTGTCGCCCGGGGTGCGCACGCCCAGGCGGGCCAGCGCGCCGGGGATCGACTCCAGGTACCACGCGAAGTCCTCGCCGCCGAGCGACTGCGACGTCGGGGCGGGCGCGTCGGGCCCGAGGACCTGGATCGCGGCGTCGCGGAACATCTGCACGCTTCCGGCGTCGTTGACCGTCGGCGGCACGCCGCGCCGGTAGTCGAGCTCGGCCTCGACGCCATAGGCGCCCGCGACGCCGTCGAGCAGCGCCTTGATCAGGTCGGGGGCGGCGTGCCAGGCCTCGTCCTCCAGGCACCGGACGGTGCCCTCGATCACCCCGTCCTCGGGGATCACGTTGCCGACCGAGCCCGCCTGCACGCGGCCCCAGACCAGGGACAACGACGAGCGCGGGTCGACCCGGCGGCTGAGGGCCGCGGGCAGTTCGGTGACGATCTTCGCGAGGGCGTAGACGAGGTCGGCGGTCAGGTGGGGCCGGGCCGTGTGGCCGCCCGGCCCGCGCAGGCGGACGGTGAGCCGGTCGCACGCCGCGGTGATGCCGCCGGAGCGCAGGCCGAGCTGGCCGACCTCCAGGCGCGGGTCGCAGTGCAGCGCGAACACCCGGTCGAGGCCGCTGATGCCGCCGGCCGCCATGACCTCCAGGGCGCCCTCGACGATCTCCTCGGCGGGCTGGAAGATCAGCCGGACCCGGCCCGGCAGCAGCCCGGCGGCGGCCTGGCGGGCCAGGAAGACGCCGGTGCCCGCGAGGATCGCGGTGTGCACGTCGTGGCCGCAGGCGTGGCAGCGGCCGGGCTGGAGCGAACGGTAGGGCACGTCCTTCTCGTCGGGCATGGCGAGGGCGTCCATGTCGGCGCGCAGGCCGATCGTGGGGCCGCCGCCGGAGCCGATGTCGCACAGGATGCCGGTGCCCCGGGGCAGGATCTGGGGCTCCAGACCTGCCCCCTTCAGCAGGTCGACGACCTTGCCGGTGGTGCGGTGCTCGTTGAACGCGAGCTCGGGGTGCATGTGAAGGTCGCGGCGCAGCGCGACGAGCTCACTCTCGTGAGCGGCGAGGAAGGCGTCGAGCTCCCCCGTCAGACCATGTCCCTCGGGAGACTCCGTCTCCTGATCATGTCCCTGCATGATCTGCTCCATCTGCCTTCCTCGCGGTGACGAACCGGTCTTGGGCCAGCTCGGTAATGGTCGCGTCGACAACGTCTTCAAGAGTTCCACCGGCGGCGATGATTCCCCGCTGCCGCTCGCACGAGCTGCCCTGTTCGAGCACGTCGCCCAGAACGGCCAGCTCATCGGCGCAGCCGAGCCTCTCGGCCACCGGTTCGAGTTCTCGCTGGAGTTCGTACAGCATGTCGCGCAGCGGGGCGGTCGAGCCCTTGTCGTCGGTGACGACGACGGCGTCCAGCCCGTAGCGGGTGGCCCGCCACTTGTTGTCGCGCACGACCCACGCGGCCGGGCTGGGAAGCTTGTAGCCCCGGTCGAGCTGCTGGTCGAACTGTGTCACGAGGCACTGGGACAAGGCGGTCACCATGCCGACCTCGCGGAGGGTCGGGATGCCGTCGAACATGCGGATCTCGATCGTGCCGAAGTCGGGATGGGGCCGGATGTCCCACCAGACCTCTTTGATGCTCTTGATCGTGCCGGCACGAATCAGGGTCTCCATGTAGTCCTCGAACTCCGACCAGTCCGCCAGTAAATGCGGCGGCCCGGCCGTGGGCAGTGCCCCAAAAACGATTGCCCGGCTGGAGGCGAGCCCGGTGTCTTGGCCGCCCCAGAACGGGCTGGAGGTCGTCAACGCCAGGAAATGAGGCAGGTAGGCCGCAAGTGCGTTGACTATAGGAATGACTTTATCTCGTTCCCGCACCCCGACGTGAACATGTACGCCGAATGTTTGGATGCGCCATGCCAGCCACTGCATCTCCTCGACGAGTTCGAGGTAGCGCTGGTTCGGCGAGTACTCCGCGTCCCGCCAGTCGCTGATCGCGTGGGTTCCGGTGCAGGCCAGCGCGATGCCCCGCGGCTCGGCGACCTCCCGGAGCCGGTTCAGGCTCCGCTCCAGATCCTGTACGGCCTCCGCCGCGGTGTGGCAGATGTCCGTCACGATCTCGATCTGCGACTGCATGAGTTCGTGCATGGCCTTGGGCCGGGCGTTCTCGCTCAGATCGGGCACCGCGGCGAGGATCTCGCGCGCGTCCTGCCGGAGTCTGCGCGTGTGCGTGTCGACGAGCTGTAGCTCCCACTCGACGCCCAGAGTCGCACCGCGGGACGGATTGAACTCGATCGGCACAACAACCTCCATAGTCCATCGTCTCAGGCACTGTCACCCGACGTGGCGTTAATCGGCCAAACCGAAAGCCCACATCCGATCAAGGCCCCTTGTACATCGTGACCTCTCATCCCGAATCGGCCAACTGCCCCCAAACGGTCTTTCAACCAGTAGGGTCCAATGCGTACGGCTGCGATCTTTGGGGGATCTTTCGCGACATGCGTAGATGTACGAGTGCCCTCAGCCTTGCCGTGCTCACGGCCGGACTGGTGGCGGGCGCCCAGCCGGCCGCGCTGGCGGCCGACGCGATCGGCGGGCCGCAACTCGCCGGCTCCGGGCTCATCGTCCCGGCGGGGGTGCAGGCGCCGCCCAAGACCAAGGCGAGCTCGTACGTCATCGCCGACGCCGACACCGGCGAGGTGCTGGCGGCCAAGAACCCCCACGGGAGGTTCCTGCCGGCCAGCACACTGAAGGCTCTGACCGCCCTCACGCTGATCCCGCTGCTCGACAGGAACAAGACGGTCAAGCCGAGCCACGCCGCCGTCAACGAGGAGGGCAGCGCCGTCGGCCTCGTGCCCAAGCCGATCTACAAGGTCCACGACCTGCTCAGAGCGCTGATGATGGTCAGCGGCAACGACTGCGCCAACGCCCTGGCCGAGGCCAACGGCGGCATGCGGGAGACCCTGGCCGACATGAACGAGGTCGCCCGGCGCCTCCAGGCCAACGACACGGTCGCCAAGACCCCCAGCGGCCTCGACAAGCCGGGGCAGAGCAGCTCGGCGTACGACCTGGCGCTGATCGCCCGCGCGGGCCTGAAGCTGAAGGACTTCCGCGAGTACATCTCCACCAAGACCGCCAAGTTCCCGGCCCCGAAGGGCCACTACGAGATCGGCAACCACAACAAGATGTTGTGGACCTACGACGGCATGCTCGGCGTCAAGAACGGCTGGACGTCCAAGGCCTTCGGCAGCTTCGTCGGCGCGGCCAAGCGCGACGGCCACACGATCATCGTGTCGGTCATGCGCCACGAGGAGTCGTTCTGGAAGGACGTCGAGGAGCTCATGAACTGGGGCTTCGCCAACCGCGGCAGGAACGCCGCCGTGGGCGCCCTGGTCGAGCCGCTGCCCGACCGGCCGACCCCGGCCCCCTCGGCCCTGGCCGCCGAGAAGGCCCCGGTGCCCGAGGGCAACGCCGCCGTGTCGGCGCCCGCCGCCCGGGAGACGGGCTCGGGCACGATGGCCACGATCGTCCTGGGCGGCGGCCTGGTCGCCGGGGTGGGCCTGCTCGGCTGGGGCATCCGCCGCAAACGGCGTCAGTCGCCGACGGCCTCGTCGTAGCCGTCGTGGGTGGCCGGGGGCGGTGACGGCTCCGGCGGCGGGCCCAGGGTGGCGGTGGCCGTCCAGGCGGCGGAGTAGAAGACCACCCGGGCCGACAGGTTGATCCACAGCAGCAGCCCGACCATGACGGTGAACGTGCCGTAGAGCGTGTTGTTCGACAGGGTGTGCGACAGGAGCAGCGTCGCGAACTGCTTGAGCACGCCGAACAGCACCGCGCCGACCACCGCCCCACGCAGGATCACCCCGAACGGCTGGGCGGGCCGGGCCAGCCAGCCGAACATGACCAGGAAGACGAGGGTGTCGGCGGCCAGCGAGGCGACGATCCCGGCGACGGCAAGACCGGCCGTGCCGAGCCACGACCCGCCGATCCCGAACCAGTCGGCCACCGTGCCGGCGGCGCCGCCGGCCGCGCCGCTGACGACGGTCGAGAGGATCACCGCCACTCCGATGAGGACCAGCGCGACGAGGTCGTGCAGCTTGGCGAGCGGGAAGCTGACCGGGGGCTCGCGGTTCATCCAGATGTCGCGCAGGGCGGTGCGCAGCGTGTCGACCCCGCCCAGGCCGGAGTAGAGCAGGCCGACGAGGCCGATGACCGTGGCGGCGCCGCGGGCCTCGGCCAGGTAGCTCAGGTCGAGCTTGTCGGCCAGGCCGGGGAGTTGCTCGTTGATCGCCCGGTTCAGGGTCGTCAGCGCGTCGGGCCGGAAGGTCACGACGTAGCCGAACACCGCGAAGGCCAGCGCGATGACCGGGAAGAACGACAGGAACGCGAAGTAGGTCACCGCGCCGGCGAGCCGGTCGCCGTGCATGATCTGGTAGCGGTGGATCGTCCGGATGAGATGGTCGACCCACCGCCAGCGGATGCGGGCGCGCTCGGTTCTGTCGCGCGCCCACGCCTTGGCGGCCTCGATCGACCTCGTCGACGAACTGATCACGCCGGGGTACTACCCCCGCCGAGGTCAGTGAGTCGGCAGGAAGCCCATCGCGTCGCGGGCCTTCTCCATGGTCTCCTGCGCCACCGCGCGGGCCTTGGCGGCGCCGATCGCCAGCATGCGGTCGAGCTCGGCCTCGTTGGCGAGCAGCTTCTCGGCCCGCTCGCGGATCGGGGCGAAGGTCTCGATGACGGCCTCGGCGACGTCCTTCTTGAAGGTGCCGTAGCCCGCGCCGACGTAGCGCGCCTCAAGCTCGGGGATCGTCGTGCCGGTCAGCGCCGACAGGATGCGCAGCAGGTTGGTGACGCCCGGCTTGTTCTCGTCGTCGGCGACGATGTCGGTGCCGGTGTCGGTGACCGCCCGCATGACCTTCTTGCGCAGCGTGCCCGGCTCCTCCAGCACGTCGAGGATGCCCTGCGGGCTCGACGACGACTTCGACATCTTCGCCGTCGGGTCCTGGAGGTCGGTGATCTTCTCGACTTCCTTCACGATGTAGGGGTTGGGCAGCGTGAAGGTCGCCCCGTAGCGCGTGTTGAAGCGCTGGGCGAGGTCGCGGGTCAGCTCGATGTGCTGCTTCTGGTCGGCGCCCACCGGGACCTGGTCGGTCTGGTAGAGCAGGATGTCGGCGGCCTGGAGGATCGGGTAGGTGAACAGGCCCACCGAGGCCGAACCCTCGCCGTATTTGGCCGACTTGTCTTTGAACTGGGTCATCCGGCCGGCCTCGCCCATGCCGGTCATGCAGATGAGCATCCAGGCCAGCTCGGCGTGTTCCCGCACGTGGCTTTGCACGAAGACGGCCGACCGCTCGGGGTCGAGGCCGCAGGCGAAGAGCTGGGCGGCGGCGACGCGGGTGCGGGTGCGCAACTCGGCGGCGCTCGGCGTGACCGTGATCGCGTGGAGGTCGACGACCATGTAGAACGCGTCGTGGGTCTCCTGCAGCGGGACCCACTGGCGGACCGCGCCCAGGTAGTTGCCGAGGTGGAACGAGTCCGACGTGGGCTGGATGCCGGAAAGAACACGAGGGCGAGCCATGACGACATTCTTCCAGCAACCCCGGCCTGGTCGCGACGATTTACGCCTCCGGGGTGGCGGGGGTGACCCGGACCCGGGAGATCCGCCGCCCGTCCATCTCCGTCACCGTCAGGCGCGCGCCGGGCACCTCCACGGCCTCGCCGACGACGGGCAGGTGGCCCAGCTTCGCCATCAGGAACCCGCCGATGGTCTCGTAGGGCCCCTCGGGGAGCCCGATGCCGATCTCGGTATGGGCGTCGACCAGCCGGAGCAGGCCCTCGACCTCGACGTCGCCCGCGATGCGGCGGATGCCGGGCTCCTCGTGGTCGTATTCGTCGCGGATGTCGCCGATCAGCTCCTCGACCAGGTCCTCCAGGGTGACGATGCCGGCCGTGCCGCCGTACTCGTCGACCACGATGGCCAGGTGGTGGCCCTCGTCGCGCATCTCCGACAGGGTGGCCAGCACCCTTTTGGTGCCCGGGACCTGCTTGACCGGGCGGATCGGCACGACCTCGGAGATCGGGTCGATCCGGCCGGTGAGCACCGGGTCGAGCAGGTCGCGAACGTGGACGAACCCGACGACCTCGTCATAGGAGTTGCGGTAGACGGGGAACCGCGAGTGCGGCAGCGAGGCGACCAGCACCGCCGCCTCGGCCAGGGTGGTGTCGGCCGCCATGAACTCCACCTCGGTGCGCGGCAGCATCACCTCCCGCAACTGCCGTTTGCCGGCCGCGAACACCTCGGCGATCAGGTGCCGCTCGTCGGCGGTCAGCTCGGCGTGCCCGGCGACCATGTCGCGCAGTTCCTCTATCGTCATCGCCTCGCGGTCGGCCTTGGGGTTGCCGCCGAGCAGCCGCACCACGCCGTCGGTCGACTTCGACAACGCCCAGATGACCGGGCGCGACAACGCCGCGATCCGGTCGACGAACGGCGCGACCAGCAGCGCCAGGCCCTCGGCCCGCTGGAGCGCCAGGCGCTTGGGCACCAGCTCGCCGAGCACGAGGGAGACGTACGAGATGGCGAGGGTCACCACCAGCAGGGCGACCAGCGGCGCGGCCGACTCGGGCAGGCCCCAGCCCTCCAGGGCGGGGGTCAGCTCCCCCGCGAGCGTGTCGGCGCCGAAGGCGGCCGAGAGCATGCTCGCCACGGTGAC
The DNA here is from genome assembly GCF_001570565.1 of Herbidospora yilanensis. GTDB lineage: Bacteria > Actinomycetota > Actinomycetes > Streptosporangiales > Streptosporangiaceae > Herbidospora > Herbidospora yilanensis. The sequence goes on from NZ_BBXE01000013.1 coordinate 642,266, forward strand.
GCCGATCTGGACCGCCGACAGGAACCTGTTGGGGTCGCGGGCGAGCTTGGCCACCCTGGCGCCCCGGCGGCCGAGCTTCTCCAGCCGCCGCACCTGGCTCTCCCGCAGCGAGACGAGGGCCATCTCGGCCGCCGCGAAGTAGCCCCCGATCAGGATGAACACCAGGACGAGGGCGATGTTGGCCGCGAGACTGTTCACTGGAATGTTTCCGCCTTGGCGACTTCCGATGACGAGAGACCTGAAAGCGTACTCAGTGCGCGGCTAGGCTGGGCGTCGTACAAAAACGAACATAGTCGAACGGAATCCAACGTGAAGCTACTGGTTACCGGAGGCGCGGGCTACATCGGCAGCGTGACGGCGGCGCAGCTCGTCGAGGCGGGACACGAGGTCACCGTGCTCGACGACCTCTCGACCGGCCACGCCGACGCGGTGCCCGACGGCGCGCGGTTCGTCGAGGGTTCCTTCATGGAGCCGGGCGATCTGTCCGGGTTCGACGCGGTGCTCCACTTCGCGGCCAAGAGCCTGGTCGGTGAGTCCGTCGAGAGACCCGCACTCTACTGGTCGCACAACCTGGGCGGCACGCTGCGCCTCCTGGAGGCCATGCGCAAGGGCGGCGTCGGCCACATCGTCTTCTCCTCCACCGCCGCCACCTACGGCGAGCCCGAGAACACGCCGATCCGGGAGACCGACCCGACCCGGCCCACCAACCCCTACGGGGCCTCGAAGCTGGCCGTCGACACCACCCTGACCGCCTTCGCCGGGATGTACGGCATCGGCGCGGTCAGCCTGCGCTACTTCAACGTCGCCGGCGCCTACGGCCGCTTCCGCGAACGCCACGTGATCGAGACCCACCTGATCCCCAACGTGCTCAAGGTCGCGCTCGGCGAGCGCGAGTCGATCAGCCTGTTCGGCGGCGACTACCCCACGCCCGACGGCACATGCGTGCGCGACTACGTGCACGTCTCCGACGTCGCCAACGCCCATCTGCTGGCGCTGGCGGCCTGTGAGAGGGGCGTCCACAAGATCTTCAACCTCGGCAACGGGGCCGGCTTCTCCAACCAGCAGGTCGTGGACGTCTGCCGCGAGGTCACCGGCCACCCGATCCCCTCGGCCATCGCGCCCCGGCGGGCGGGCGACCCGGCGGTGCTGGTCGCGTCGTCGGAGCTGATCCAGAAGGAACTGGGCTGGCAGCCCGAGCACAGCGGGCTGACCTCGATCGTCGAAGACGCGTGGCGAGCAGTTCGGTAATTGTCCGGATTCGCAGCGTGAAAATGTGATTGGGTCTCGGCTATGAGGCGAGTGCTGGCATATGCGGGAATCACGCTGCTCGTCCTGCTGGGCAGCCTCGCCTCGGCCGCGGGGGTGGTGTTCGCCACCGGCGGCGCCTACATGATCAGCGGGACGCCGCCCTGCCCCTGAGCTTCATCGAGGCCTGGTTGTTGGCGGGATGGCGGTCGCCGCGCCCCTGGGAGCGCACGATCGCCGTCACCGCGCCCTTGCCGCGCCGCACCGCCAGCCGGAACCAGGCCGTGCCCCCGGGCCGGATCGTCGGCACCACGCAGCCGGTCCGGCCGCCGCAGCGGGCCCCGTCGACGAAGACCATCGCGTCGCGCACCACCCGCGGCCCCCTGTTCCGGACGGCGGCGTGCACGGTCGTCCGGTGGCCGCTGCGCCGCGCGGCGGAGAGCCGCACGGTCAGGTCGGCGCCCTCGTCGACCTTGGTGAACGACTCGGCCTCGTTGTCGGTCTCGTGGCCGTCGAGCACCTCGGAGGTCAGCCGGGCCTGGACGTGCAGCGGGCCGAGGGCGTTCGGGCGCACCAGACCGGTGATCACCACCCCGCCCGACTTGCCGGCCGCCACGTCCTTGGACGAACGGCACACGACCTCGGACAGGCCCCGGCCGGGCCGGCACTCGGCGACGTCCACACTCACGATCGTGAAGTCCGTCGGCACGCGGACCGTCAGCGTGGGCAGCACCGCGTCACCCGGGCCGCCGTTCCTCACCTGGACGTTGTAGGTCAGCGGCTGGCCGGGCTGGGCGACCTTGGGATGGGCCACGATGGACACCGACAGGTCGGCGCCGCCCCACTGGCTCTCGTGCCCGCCGGGCCCGGCCGCCAGCGCGGGATCGGCGAGGACCCCCGAGACGAGGAAAGCGACCCCCGCGACCATCCATCGACGCATGGCACCAATTGAACGTGCGGGGCGTCGAGATGATCGTTCGGACACGCTACCGTCGACCCCATGGAAGGGACACGGGACGGCAAAGTCCGCGCCCTGCTCTACGACGTCACCACGGTCCTGCTGCTGACCTTCGGCGGCGTGCTGTTCGTGGTCGGCTGGCTGGTCGGCGCCTACCTGCTGCTCGCCTCCCGGCGCTGGCGTCCATGGGAGAAGGCGCTCGGCCTGCTGGTGTGGCCGCTGGGCGTGTTGTGGGTGTACGTCGTCCCGCTCGTCCTGTTCAGTTGCGAGACCGTCGTGGTCGACGGCACGCCGTTCCGGACCACCTGCCCCGACTACGCCGACTGGCTGACTCCGACGGCGATGGGGGCCGCGTTCGCGCTGGAGGTCCTGGTGATGATCGTCCTGCTGCTGCGGCCCCGGCGGCGCGGTTAGCGGCAGGGCACCTTGACGGGAATCCTGCGGTCGGGGGTGAAGACGGCGTTGCCGAAGAACTTGTCGAGCAGGCCCCGGGCGGTGCCCGAGTCGAACAGCTTGACGATGGCGGTGCGGACCGCCTCACAGGTCTCGACGTCGCCCTTCGGCACCCCGACCGAGTAACGCGCCGAGCCGACGCCGAGGCCGAGCACCCGGTATTTCACCGACTCGCGGTCGGCGAACCCGGCGAGCATGAGGTCGTCGCCGGGGAAGGCGTCGACCTCGCCTCTCCGCAGCATGTCCATGCACACCCCCGCATCGCCCGCCTTGACCTCGTTCATGGCGATGCCCTGGCCGGAGAGCCACTTCAGGATCTCGGCGGCGTTGGTGCCGGGGCGGACGCACAGCCGCTTGCCCCGCAGGTCGGCCGCGGACCTGATGTTCGAGTCGTCGGCCACCAGCACGTCGTTCCGCGCCTGGTAGTAAGGTCCCGCGAGGGTGACCCAGTCGTTTCTGGACGTTTCCCACGCATAGGTCGCCACGACCATGTCGACCGTGCCGTTGTTCAGCGCGTCCACGCGGTTGTAGGCCGACACCTCCCGGACCTCCACGCTCTTCGCGCCGAGCTCCTTGGCGAGATAGCGGCCGACCTCGACCTCGAACCCCGTCGGCGTCTCGTCGCCGGGGCCGAAGCCGACGCCGGGCAGGTCGCCCTTGACCCCGATCGTGAGCTTCCCCGTCCGCTTGGCCTTCTCCAGCACCGACGCGTAGGGGCCCGAACGGCTCGGCGAGGGGCTCTCCTTCGGGGCGGCGTCGGGCGAGTTGACCATCAGGGTCACCACGACCGCGACCCCGCCGAGCACCATCGCGGCGGCGACCGCCATGGAGGCCGGCAGCCACCACTTCGCCCGTTTCGACGGCGACGGCGGCTTCTGCGGCGGCGCCGGCACCCGGAACTCCCGGGTCTCGTCCTCGACGTCCTTGCCCCCGACGTCCTTCACCACGGGGAACGGGCCGGTCTCGGGGTTGGCCACCAGCGCGCCCTGGGTCATCACCACGGTCGAGGCGTCGCCGGTCTCGGGGTGGCCGAGCAGCCGCAGCAGGATCTGCCCCGCCGTCGGCCGGTCGGCCGGCCGCTTGCTCACGCTCGCCGCCACCACGCCGCGCAGCGGCTCGGGCAGCGGGCTCAGGTCGATGTCGTGGTTGAGGATCCGGTTCAGCACCGCCGCGATCGACTTCGCCCCGAACGCGGCCTGCCCGGTGGCGGCGTAGGCGATCGTCGCGCCCCACGCGAACACGTCGGTGAAGGGTCCGACGTCGTCCCCGGACACCTGTTCCGGCGCCATGTACGCCGGTGTGCCGATCGCCCGGCTGGTGATGGTGCCCGTGGAGTCGAGGATGCGGGAGATGCCGAAGTCGACCACCCGGGGCCCGTCGGTGGCCAGCAGCACGTTGTCGGGCTTGAAGTCGCGGTGGATGATGCCCGCCTGGTGGATGGCGGTCAGCGCGGTCGCGGTGCCGACGGCGAGGCGTTCGAGTTCGGCGCCGCTCATCGGGCCCGACCGGTCGATCTGCTCGCGCAGCGACGGGCCGTCGATGTACTCGCTGGCGATGTAGGGGGTGTCGCCTTCGAGATCGGCGGCGATCACGCGGGCCGTGCAGAAACTGGCGACGCGTTCGGCGGCCCGCAGTTCCCGCGCGAAGCGGGAGCGGGCCATGGCGTCGCCGGTGAACTTGACGTGCAGCAGTTTCACCGCGGCCCGCTCACCCGAAGGATCGGTGCCGAGGTAGACGGTCCCCTGGCCGCCCTCGCCGATCCGCCCGGACAGGGTGAAGGGACCGAGCTGTTTCGGGTCCCCCGACCCGAGCGGCTCGATCATGAATGAGTCCCACGCTTCTTTAGGCAGATTCCCGGCGCGAGCCCCGGCCGCCTTCGGCCGTCCGAGTCTCGCTTTTCGTCATCATTTGGCCAGGCTGACTTTACGGCAAACACAAGAGCCGCCCACCGGGGAAAGGCGAGCGGCTCCGGGGGAGGCGCGTGCGTCAGGCCATCTTCTTCTTGAGGTTCTCGTCGAGCGTGGCCAGGAAGTCCTGAGTGGTCAGCCACTCGGCGTCGCCGCCGACCAGCAGGGCCAGGTCCTTGGTCATCTTGCCGCTCTCGACGGTCTCGATGCAGACCTGCTCCAGCTTGGACGCGAAGTCGATGACCTCGGGCTGGTTGTCGAGCTTGCCGCGGTGCTGCAGGCCACGAGTCCAGGCGAAGATCGACGCGATCGGGTTGGTCGACGTCGGCTTGCCCTGCTGGTGCTGCCGGAAGTGGCGGGTCACCGTGCCGTGGGCGGCCTCGGCCTCGACGGTCTGGCCGTCGGGGGTCATCAGCACCGAGGTCATCAGGCCGAGCGACCCGAAGCCCTGCGCCACCGTGTCGGACTGGACGTCACCGTCGTAGTTCTTGCACGCCCAGACGTAGCCGCCCTCCCACTTCAGGGACGCCGCGACCATGTCGTCGATCAGCCGGTGCTCGTAGGTGATCCCGGCCGCCTCGAAGTCGGCCTTGAACTCGCTCTCGAACACCTCGGCGAAGATGTCCTTGAACCGGCCGTCGTAGGCCTTCAGGATCGTGTTCTTCGTCGACAGGTAGACCGGGTAGTTGCGGGCCAGGCCGTAGCGCATGGACGCGCGGGCGAAGTCGCGGATCGACTCGTCCAGGTTGTACATGGCCAGGGCGACGCCGCCGCCGGGGAAGTCGAAGACGTTGAGCTCGATCGGCTCGCTGCCGTCCTTCGGGGTGAAGGTCAGGGTCAGCGTGCCCTCGCCGGGGATCTTGAGGTCGGTGGCGCGGTACTGGTCGCCGAACGCGTGACGGCCGACGACGATCGGCTGGGTCCAGCCGGGCACCAGGCGCGGCACGTTCGACATGATGATCGGCTCACGGAAGATGACGCCGCCGAGGATGTTGCGGATCGTCCCGTTCGGGGACTTCCACATCTTCTTCAGGCCGAACTCCTCGACACGTGCCTCGTCGGGGGTGATCGTCGCGCACTTGACGCCGACGCCGTACTGCTTGATCGCGTTCGCGGCGTCAATGGTGACCTGGTCGTCGGTCGCGTCACGGTGCTCGATGCCGAGGTCGAAGTACTTGAGGTCGACGTCGAGGTAGGGCAGGATCAGCTGGTCCTTGATGAACTGCCAGATGATCCGGGTCATCTCGTCGCCGTCAAGCTCGACGACCGGACCCGCTACCTTGATCTTGGGCATTCGTGGGGTTCCCCTTCTGAACGAACATTTGCCCCGAAGTCGGGCATGGCCTGCGTCCTTTTTGAGGTCACTGGCCGACGAGGCTATCGGACGGCCGTGCCTGGTCGACGATGAGGTCGGAGGGATGGAGGTCGACCTCCAGCAAGACCCCGGCCGCCACCATCAGCAGCCCGAAAACGGTGAGGGTGAGGGTGTCGGTGAGACGCGACCGGACCGACAGTCCGCCGGAGTGACGCCGGGGCAGCAGCAGTCGCAGCACCGCGCCCGCGAGAAAGGCGGCGCCGAGCACGACGCCGCCCAACCAGGGTTCGGGGAGCTCGGAGATGAGGATCAGCCCGGTGGCCGCGCCCGCGGCCACCATGACGTAGGCCCCCCAGGCCATGCGCCTCGCGTTGGTGTTGATGGTCGGTATCCGTCTCTGGTCAGATGTGCGGTTGGTCACCGCTCGTCGATGTGGACCCATTTCTGGTCGCGCGCGCCGATGTACTCGCTGTCCGGGCGGATCAGCCGGTTGTCGGCGTGCTGCTCGATGACGTGGGCGGTCCACCCCGCCATCCGGCTGACCGAGAACACCGGGGTGAACAGGTCGGTCGGGATGCCGAGGAAGTGGTAGACCGTCGCGGCGTAGAAGTCGACGTTGGGGTAGAGGCCCTTCTCCGCGAAGACGACCTCCTCCATCTCCTTCGACATCCGATAGTAGGTGTCGTCGCCGGACGCTTCGCCCAGCTCCTCCGACATGCGGCGCAAGTGGGTGGCCCGGGGGTCCTCGGTCTTGTAGACCCGGTGGCCGAACCCCATGATCTTCTCGCCGCCGGCGAGCTTCGCGCGCACCGCGTCGGCGACGCCGCCGGGGTCGATCGTCTCCAGGGTGCGCATCACCTGCTCGTTGGCGCCCCCGTGCAGCGGCCCCTTGAGGGTGCCGATGGCGGCGACCACGGCCGAGTGCATGTCGGACAGCGTGGCCGCGCAGACCCGGGCGGCGAACGTCGAGGCGTTCATGGTGTGGTCGGCGTGCAGCACCAGGCACTCGTCGAAGATCTCGACTTCCCGGGGCGTCGGCTCCCTGCCGGTGACCTGGCGCAGGAAGTTGGCCGCGATCGACTGGTCGGGATCGGGCTCGGGTGCGTCCACGCCCCGGCGGGCCGCGTGGAAACGCGCCACCAGGATCGGCTGGAGCGCCGTCAGCCGGGCCGCCTTGCGCAGGTTCGCGTCGGCGGCGTTGGAGTCCTTGTCGGGATCGTCGGCGCTGGTGAGGGAGAGCAGCGTGCGCAGGGCCTCCATGGGCTCCTGCTTCTCGGCGATCTCCACGATGTTCTGCTCGACGAGACTGCCGAGCCCGCGCCCCCGCACGAGTTCCGCGCCGTATTCGGCGAGCTGGTCGCGGTTCGGGAGGGTGCCGTGCTGGAGAAGGTGGGCGGTTTCCTCGAATGTCGTACGGCCGGCCAGGTCGTGGATGTCGTATCCGCGGTAGAACAACAGACCGGCCTTGCCGTCGATGTCGCTGAGCGCTGTGGACGCGGCGACGACATCGGCGAGGCCTTTGGTGGGCTTGTCTGCCATGAGTGTTTCCTCCGCTTATCTACCGCGAAAGTCTACCCGTGAGCTGCTAAGGCACCCTTTCCTTCAGGCAGATTCCAACGTGAGCCCCGGCCGGCCTTCGGCCGTCCGCATCTGGCTTAGAGGTCCAGACCAATTGAGCGCCGATTCTGGTCAGGGTAAAGGCGATTCCCGATCCCCACGTTTGGGTAAGCCGCAGCTGATGTGAAAGTAACGGCGGGCTACCTGGGGAGGAACTGCCGTGGAGGGGCCGTTCATACGGATTGAGGACACCGGCGAGGTGGTGCCCTTGCGCCCCGAGATCACTACGATCGGCCGGGGCCGAGGTGCCGACATCCGGCTGACAGACCCGAGCGTGTCGCGTTTACACGCCGAGTTCGTCAGGCGGGGACCTTACCTGTATGTCGTTGACCTGGGCTTGTCCCGCAACGGCACACGGGTGAACGGCAGGCCGATCGCCCGGAGGGTCCTCGACGACGGCGACGTCGTCTCGTTCGGCGCCGCCCGCGCGCGCGTCGGCGGGATACCACGCGAAGACCTGGCGCCAGAGGTCGAGTTGCGGCGGGCCGCCGCGCCCGAGCTCACCCGGCGCGAGGTCGACGTGCTGACGTCGCTCTGTCGGCCGGCGCTCTCGGACGAAGCGTTCGTGGCGCCCGCGACCGCACGCGAGATCGCCGACGACCTGGTCGTCACGGAGGCCGCGGTGAAGCAGCACCTGCTGCGGCTCTACCAGAAGTTCCGCATTCCCGAGGGCACCAACCGGCGCACCCGCCTCGCCAACGAGGTGGTCGCGCTCGGGCTGGTCCGCCCGACCCCGGTCGTCCCGCCACAACGGGCGACCGAGGGAGGCGGAACTCCGGCGCATCCCGCCTCGGCGCCCGCAGCCGGGCGCCGAGCGAGCTGAAGCGAGACGCAGACGGCCAGAAGCCGGCTGTGGCTCGCGCTGGAATCTGCCCGATAGACACGAGACGCGGACGGCCGAACGCCGGCCGTGGCTCGCACTGGGAACCTGCCAGAGAGACACGAGACACGGACGGCCGAACGCCGACTGTGACTCACGGTGGGAACCTGCCCGAAAAACACGAGACGGGTCGCGGAGCTCGGCGAGGGGTCTCCGTTTCCTAGCTCACCAGACCCGCGTCCCGCTCCGCGGCCTCGACCACGTTGGTCAGCAGCAGGGCGCGGGTCATCGGTCCGACACCGCCGGGATTGGGGGCGACCCACCCGGCGACTTCGGCGACGTCGCGCGCGACGTCGCCGGCGATCTTCCCGTCGACCCGCGACACGCCGACGTCGAGCACGGCCGCACCCGGCTTCACCATCTCGGCGGTGATGAGCCCGGGCACCCCGGCCGCCGCGACGACGATGTCGGCCCGCCTGACATGATCGGCCAGGTCACGGGTGCCGGTGTGGCACAGGGTGACGGTGGCGTTCTCCGACCGCCGGGTCAGCAGCAGGCCGAGCGGACGGCCGACGGTGATGCCGCGGCCGATCACCACGACCTCGGCGCCGTTGATCGGCACGTCGTATTCGCGCAGCAGGTCGACGACCCCGCGTGGCGTACATGGCAGCGGGGCGTCGACCATGTGCACCAGTTTGCCCAGGTTGACCGGGTGGAGGCCGTCGGCGTCCTTGGCCGGGTCGATGCGCTCCAGCAGGGCCATCGTGTCGAGGTGGCGCGGCAGCGGGAGCTGCACGATGTAGCCGTTGCAGGCCGGATCGGCGTTGAGTTCGTCGATGACGTCCTCGACCTGGCCCGGGGTCGCGTCGGCGGGCAGCTCGCGCTGGATCGAGTTGATGCCGACCTCGGCGCAGTCGCGGTGCTTGCTGGCGACGTAGATGTGGCTGGCCGGGTCGTCGCCGACCAGGACCGTGCCCAGGCCCGGCGTGACGCCCGCCTCGGCGAGCTTGCCGACGCGCAGCGCCAGGTCGAGCTTGATCTTGGCCGCGGTGGCCTTGCCGTCGAGAATCCCTGCGCTCATGGGCCCCTCCTAGTGGAAGAAGTGTCGGGTGCCGGTGAAGTAGAGGCTCACCCCGGCGGCCTGCGCCGCCGCGATGACCTCGTCGTCACGGATCGAGCCGCCCGGCTCCACGATCGCGGTCACGCCGCCGTCGACCAGCACCTGCAGGCCGTCGGCGAACGGGAAGAAGGCGTCGGAGGCGGCCACCGAGCCGGCCGCCCGCTCCCCCGCCCGCGTGACCGCCAGGCGCGCCGAGTCGACCCGGTTGACCTGGCCCATGCCGACGCCGACCGAGGCGCCGTCGCTGGCCAGCAGGATCGCGTTCGACTTGACCGAGCGAACGGCCTTCCAGGCGAACTCCAGATCGGCCAGCGTCTCGGCGGAGACCGCCGGACCGGCCTTCAGTTCCCACCCCGCGACGCCGTCGCCGGGCGCGTCGACGCGGTCGACGGTCTGCACCAGCAGCCCGCCGTCGACGCGCCGGAACTCGGCGGCGTTGCGGGGGCCCTGCGGGCAGGCCAGCAGCCGGAGGTTCTTCTTCTCCTTCAGCACGGTCAGGGCGTCGTCGGCGAACGACGGCGCGACGACCACCTCGGTGAAGATGGGCGCGATCTGCTCGGCCAGCTCCCTGGTGACCTCGCGGTTGACCGCGATGACACCGCCGTAGGCCGAGACGGGGTCGCACTCGTGGGCCTTGCGGTGCGCCTCGACCACGTCGGAACCCACGGCGATGCCACACGGATTGGCGTGTTTGATGATCGCGACGGCCGGGGCGTCGAAGTCCCAGGCCGAGCGCCAGGCGGCATCGGCGTCGACGTAGTTGTTGTAGGACATCTCCTTGCCGTGGAGCTGCTGCGCGCCCGCCAGGCCGCCCGAGCCCGTCGAGTAGAGGGCGGCGCGCTGGTGGGGGTTCTCACCGTAACGCAGCACGTCTTTGAGGGTCCAGTCGGCGCCCATGAAGGTCGGCCACTCGCCCTCGGGGGCGTAGACGTTGGCGAACCAGGAGGCCACGGCCACGTCATAACTGGCCGTGTGGGCGTAGGCGGTGGCGGCCAGGCGGCGGCGCTCGGTGACGGTGAAGCCGCCCTCGCCGATCGCGGCCAGCACCGAGGAGTAGGAGCGCGGGTCGACGACCACCGCGACCGTGTTGTGGTTCTTGGCGGCGGCGCGGATCATCGCCGGGCCGCCGATGTCGATCTTCTCGACGCAGTCGGCGTCGGACGCGCCCGAGGCGACCGTCTCGCGGAACGGGTAGAGGTTGACCACACAGAGCTGGAACGGCTCGATCTCCAGCTCTTCGAGCTGGGTGACGTGATCGGGGTTGGCGCCGTCGGCCAGCAGCCCGGCGTGGACACGCGGGTGGAGGGTCTTGACCCGGCCGTCGAGGCACTCGGGGAAGCCCGTCAGCGACTCCACCTTGGTGACCGGGATGCCGTAGGAGGCGATGGCGGCGGCCGTGCCGCCGGTCGAGACGATCTCGACGCCCGCCGCTTCGAGGCCGCGGGCCAGGTCTTCCAGGCCGGTCTTGTCGTAAACCGTGATCAGCGCGCGCCGGATGGCGATCCGAGTCACTGTGTAGCCTCCTGTGTTCTGTTCAGAGGGTCGTGCCCAGACGCACCGTGCGCCCGGAGACCCGCCAGCCCTCGCGGGCCATCCGCCCGACCACCTCGACCAGCAGCCCGCGCTCGACGACCTTGATGCGCTCGTGGAGTGTCGCCTCGTCGTCGCCGTCTTCGACGGGCACCGCCGTCTGGGCGATCACCGGGCCGGTGTCGACCCCGTCGTCGACGAGGTGGACGGTGCAGCCGGTGACCTTCACCCCGTAGGCGAGCGCGTCGCGCACGGCGTGGGCTCCGGGGAAGGCCGGGAGGAGCGCCGGGTGGGTGTTGACCACCGTGAACCGCGACAACACGGCCGGGCCGAGGATCTTCATGAACCCGGCCGACACCACCAGATCGGGTTTGTACTCGGCGATCTTCTCGGCCAGAGCGGAATCCCACGCCGTACGGGCCGTATGATCACTTACCCGCTCGGTGAAGGTGGGCAGACCGGCGCGTTCGGCGCGGGCCAGCCCTTCGATCTCCGGACGGTCGGCCCCGACGGCCACGACGGTCGCTCCGTAGGCCGGATCTGCCGCGACGTCGAGAAGGGCTTGTAGGTTGGTCCCCGAACCCGAGACGAGGACCACTAGCCGGGAAGACAGAGCGGTCTCCTTCGGGGAAGTGAACGGGTGCGTGACAAAGGGTATCGGTCACGCCGTCGTGCGGCGTGAAGGCCCTATCAGCAAGGCGGGAGATCGTGACCACACCACTGCAGACGGCCGCGGAGATGGGCGGGCGCCGGGCGCTGGCCCTCGCTCTGATGGCGCTGATCTTCACATTGTTCGTGCCGACGATGGGCCTGGCCCTGTCGGTGTTCGGCCTCATCGTGGGCGTCCGCGACCTGCGGACGCTCAAGAAGGGCGGCCAGCCGACCGGCATGGCGACCGGCGCGGTGGTCATCTCCACGCTGGCGTTCCTGCTCGGCGGGGTCAGCACGGCCGTGCAGGTCTACCTGGGGACCGAGCTGACGGCGTACACGGAGTGCCTGAAGGGGGCCGGCACCGTCACGGCGCAGACCGAGTGCTCCACCCAGTTGAAGACGGCGCTGGAGGCCAAGCTCGGCATGCCCTGGCCGGCCAACATGCCGCTGCCCGGCTAGTCGTCCTTGATGTTCAGATAGGTGACGTGGGCGCCGGTCGGATCGTCGATCGGCTCCTCGTCGTCGTCGGGCCTGATCGGGGTCGAGCGTTTGCGGGCGAAGGTCTCGACGGCGTGGTCGTCGGGCTCGACGTCGCGGATCACCGGGATCGGGATGGTGTCGGCCTCGGTGGCGTCCATCCAGTGACCGGGCAGCGGCTGCTTCTTGGCCTTGCGCTTCTTCTTGACCTTCGTGACGACCTCGGCGATCGGCTGCTGCGCGGGCGTGTGGGAGATCAGCCACCAGTTGGCCAGCCCGGCCGAGATGCCCGCCGCCACGCCGACTTCGAGGGTGACCGAGAAGGCCACCTCCCACGCCGAGGGGCCGACGGCGGCCATGCGGGCGCCACCCAGCGGGCCGCCCGACAACGCCGCCAGCAGCCCGGCGACCGCGCCCGAGCTCAGCCCGCAGACGAACCCCCACAGCGGCGCCGCCTCCAGCGATGGCGTGGGCGCGATGCGGGCGACCACCACCCCGGCCACCGCCCCGGCCGCGAACGGGACGGCCACCACGGCCATCAGCCACGGCGGCACCGGGCCCGACTCGGGCAGCGCGCCCAGCAGCGGCAACGACGGGATGGCGCCCAGTTTCACCCCGGTCGGCGCGACCAGGGTGCCGGCCCCGATGGCGAACCCGGGCCCGGTGATGTACGCCATCCCCCAGATCCCCGCGTTGAACAGGTAGAGCACCTCGACCAGCGCCAGCAGCACCCCGCCCACGAGGCCCGGCTTGAGCACGTCGGTGAGGGCCTTGATCTCGCCGAACTTGACCGCGATCATGCCCAGCACCAGCAGCAGCCCGGCCACCAGCATCAGCGAGACGGCCACGAAGGTGCCCACCACGACCGAGCGCGGCCGTTCGGGCAGCAGCCGGACCATCGCCCGCCACGGCCCGATCGTGCGGGCCACCGCCACCGAACCGGCCAGGAACGCCAGCAGCAGGTGGCTGATCAGCGCCTCGGCCACGAACGGCTGGGTCACCTCGTTGCGCGCCACCAGCGCGATCATCCCGGCCAGCAGGGCGTAGGGCGCGGCCAGCGAGATGCCGGCGCGGGCGATCAGGATGAGCTGGGCCTTGCGGCGGGCGTTCGCCAGGTCTTTGGACGAGCCCTTCGGCAACCGCGCGGGCAGCCGCAGCCGCAGGTCGGCGTCTCTGGCCATCCACAACCCGGCCCGGTAGAGCAGGGTGCCCGGCAGGATCATCAGGCCCAGCGGCAGCAGGCCGACCCGGCCGCCGCCCGGGATCTCGAACCCCGCGTGGTGGGCGGCCAGCCAGAGCTGGCAGGCGGTCCGGAACACCCCCGGCAGCCCCGCGCCGAACGTGCCGCGCGGTGCCGCGATCCAGCCGATCAGCGTCAGCGTCGTGAGGACCGCCAGGCCGATGCCGAGTGTGCCCGCCGCGGCCAGCATGCCCGAGACCGGCAGCGGACGCCGGTCGTCGTCGCCGAAGACGGCCCGGGGGACTGTCCGAATCTGGTCGAGAAGCGCCGTCACAGTAGCCGATGCTCTCAAGGGCGGGCCGTAACACGGTCACGCCGCGCCGATGGGCCGTCCCGTTTGTCCTCAGGAAAACGCGAACCCCGGCGCGCTTCGCACCGGGGTCCGCGGGGAATGATCAACGGTTCTGCATGATCTCCCGCATGAGACGGGCGGTCTCGCTGGGGGTCTTGCCGACACGCACGCCGACCTTCTCCAGGGCTTCCTTCTTCGCCTGGGCGGTGCCCGCCGACCCCGACACGATGGCGCCGGCGTGGCCCATCGTCTTGCCCTCGGGGGCGGTGAAACCGGCGACGTAGGCCACGACGGGCTTGGTCACGTTCTTCTCGATGTAGGCCGCCGCGCGCTCCTCGGCGTCGCCGCCGATCTCGCCGATCATGACGATGGCGTCGGTGCCCGGGTCGTCCTGGAACGCCTGGAGGGCGTCGATGTGGGTGGTGCCGATGACCGGGTCACCGCCGATGCCGACCGCCGTGGAGAAGCCGAAGTCGCGCAGCTCGTACATGAGCTGGTAGGTCAGCGTGCCCGACTTCGAGACCAGGCCGATGCGGCCCTGGGTGGTGATGTCGGCCGGGATGATGCCGGCGTTGGAGGCGCCGGGCGAGGCGATGCCGGGGCAGTTCGGGCCGATGATCCGGGTCTTGTTGCCCTTGGCGACGGCGTAGGCCCAGAACTCGGTCGTGTCGTGGATCGGCACGCCCTCGGTGATGACGACCGCGAGGGGGATCTCGGCGTCGATCGCCTCCTTGACCGCGCTCGCGGTGAAGGCCGGCGGCACGAAGATGACGCTGACGTCGGCCTTGGTCTTCTCCATCGCCTCGGCGACGGTCGCGAACACCGGCAGGCCCTCGTGGGTGGTGCCCGCCTTGCGCGGGTTCACGCCGCCGACGACGTTGGCGCCGGAGGCCAGCATGCGCAGGGTGTGCTTGGTGCCCTCGGACCCCGTGATGCCCTGGACGATGATCCTGCTCTTCTCGGTGAGCCAGATGGCCATTACGCACCTACCGCGGCGAGTTCGGCGGCGCGCTTGGCCGCGTCGTCCATGGTGTCGACAAGTTCGACGCCCGGAAGGGCGGCGCCTTGGAGGATCTCGCGGCCCAGCGCCGCGTTGTTGCCGTCGAGGCGAACCACGAGCGGGCGGGTGACCGCCTCGCCCCGGTCGCCCAGCAGCTTGAAGGCGCTGACGATGCCGTCGGCGACCGCGTCGCAGGCGGTGATGCCGCCGAAGACGTTCACGAACACCGACTTCACGGCCGGGTCGGACAGGATGATCTCCAGCCCGTTGGCCATCACCTCGGCCGAGGCGCCGCCGCCAATGTCGAGGAAGTTGGCCGGCTTCGGCGAGCCGGGGAACTGCTCGCCGGCGTAGGCGACCACGTCGAGGGTGGACATGACCAGACCGGCGCCGTTGCCGATGATGCCGACGTTGCCGTCGAGCTTCACGTAGTTGAGGTGCTTCTCCTTGGCCCGCGCCTCAAGGGGGTCTTCGGCCGCCTTGTCGACGTAGGCCTCATGCTCCTTCTGGCGGAAGTCGGCGTTGGCGTCGAGGGTGACCTTGCCGTCGAGCGCCTTCACCTGGCCGTCGGCCGCGAGGATCATCGGGTTGACCTCGACGAGCGAGGCGTCTTCGTCGACGAAGACGGCCCACAGGCGCTCGATGAGCTCGGCGGCCCCGTCGAGCGACTTCTCGGGCAGCCCGCCGGCCTGCGCGATCTCGCGCGCCCTGGCCCGGTCGATCCCGTCGATCGGGCTGACCGGGACCTTCGCCACCTTCTCGGGGGCGGTGTGCGCGACCTCTTCGATGTCCATGCCGCCCGCGGCGGAGCAGATCGCGAGGAAGGTACGGTTCGCGCGGTCGAGCAGGAAGGAGAAGTAGTACTCCTCCGCGATGTCGCTCGCCTCTTCGATCAGGACCTTGTGGACCGTGTGGCCCTTGATGTCCATGCCGAGGATGGCCTTGGCCTTCGCCTCGGCGTCGTTGGCGTCGTCGGCCACCTTCACGCCGCCGGCCTTGCCGCGGCCACCGGTCTTGACCTGGGCCTTGACCACGACCCGCCCGGTCAGTTGTTCGGCCGCCGCCCGTGCTTCAGCCACGGTGTGCGCGACGATTCCGCGCGGCACCGGGATGCCGTACGCGGCGAAGAGCTCCTTCGCCTGATGTTCGAACAGGTCCACGAGGGTCCGTCCCTTTGAATGTCGAGGGCGCCACTGGACAGGGCGCCGTCGTCCTGCCTGGCATTTCCGCGCAGAAAGCCTAGCCCCAGGCCGTGTGTGGCGCGGTCATAGGGGGGCGTTTGGGGGTTGCCGACTTTCCCGTTATGTACTAGACGTCCGGGATGGGGGTGTGCGGGCTCCCGGATACGTACCGAATGGGCGAGTCGGGCCCCGCTCAGACGGAGGCGGGGATCGTCGCCTTCACCCATTCGACGATCTCGTCGGTGGTCGCGCCGGGGGTGAAGATGCCGGCCACGCCCATGTCGCGGAGTGCGGGGATGTCCTCCTCGGGGATGATGCCGCCGCCGAAGACGACGATGTCGGTGGCGTCCTGTTCACGGAGGAGTTCCATCACCTTCGCGAAGAGGGTCATGTGGGCGCCGGAGAGGATCGACAGCCCGATCGCGGCGGCGTCCTCCTGGATGGCGGTGCGGACGATCTGCTCCGGGGTCTGGTGCAGACCTGTGTAGACGACTTCCATGCCCGCGTCACGCAGGGCGCGGGCGACGACCTTCACGCCGCGGTCGTGACCGTCGAGCCCGGGTTTGGCGACGACGATCCTGATCCTGGATTCCATGGTTCGCACTGTAACCCGGCCGCCCCGGACGTCTCGGCGAAGCCTCGGCCTGACGGAGTTTGTTGGAGTTTCAAGTGTGAAGTTTGTGAAAAGACGCGATAAGTGATCGATTTGAGGTAGATGTTCCGGCAGAATCCTCCCGTCCCACCTCTCCCATTCAGGGACCCATCCCGGAGGAACCCCCCAATGAGGCGAACCCTCGCCATCGCGGCATGCGCCACGGCCGTCGCGGCCGTGACCGCTGTCGGCGCGGCCCCCGCGCAGGCCGCCGCCCCGAACCCCGTCGCCGCGCTCAAGGCGCAGTTCAAGACCGGGCTCGGCGTGAAGTTCAATGACAAGTTCCTCGTCGGCAAGGAGATCCTGACCCGACGCACGGGAACGCTCCAATTCGGCCGGTCCGGTGTGGCCGCGTCGGACATCACCACGAAGCTCAACATGAAGGCCTCCGAAGTGGCGGAGATGCCGGAAGACCTCCAGGCCATGGCCAAGCCGGAGCAGGTCATCAAGGTCGGCAAGATCGCCTACATCAAGGGCGGCACCCTCAGCGCCCTGCTGCCCGAGGGCAAGACGTGGGTCCGCTTCCCCGAGGGCCTCGCGTCGGGCGTCACCGGCCAGTTCGGCCAGCTCATCAACCCCGCCGAGCCGGCCACGCTGCAGAAACTGCTGAAGAAGAGCAAGCGGGTCGGGTCGGTGTACGCCGGCAAGATCACCTATGGCGACCTCCACAAAACGTCGAAGTGGCTCCAGGGCCTCGGCTCGATGGGCATGCCGACCTCCGCCCAGAAGAAGTCGGTGTTGTCCTACAAGCTGTACGTCAACGCCAAGGGCCTGGTGGTCCGCATCGTCACGACCACGTCGGACCGCACGTTCCGGATGGACGGCGAGGAGACGGTCACCATCGACTCCCGGTTCGTGTCGTGGGGCGCGAAGGTGTCCGTCAAGGCGCCCACCGAGGACGTCGCGGAGCTCGACGAGCTCGACTTCAGCGGCGCGGGCCTGTCGTCCTCGCTGGCCGCGTTGAAGGCCGAGGCGGCCTGACCTCCTCAGGTCGCGTGTGACCACAACCGGCGGGCGTTGGCCGTGGTCAGCGCCCGCCAGGTCGCGTCGACCGACGCCACCTGGGCGGCCACCGCCGGGGGCGGCGTGAAGCAGTAGTCGCTGCCGTAGAGGATCTGACCGGTGCCGAAGGCCTTCTCCAGGGCCGGCGCCTGCCGGGGGAACGGCGTCCCGGCGAGGTCGAACCACAACCTCCCGACCTGGTCCAGGACCGACGGATCGGCGGGCGAGCCGCCGAAGAAGGCGGTCCGGAACAACTCCATGCGGTCGGACAGCAGCGGCAGAGCGCCCCCGCCGTGGGTGAAGATCCACCTGATCCCCGGGTGCCGCGTCAGGACCCCCGTGAACACCAGGTCGGAGACGGTCCGGGTGGTGTCGAAGATGAACTCCAGCATCGGCCTCGGCCGCCCCATCGCGACCTGCTCGTGGTTGACCGGCGAGGTCGGGTGGACGAACACCACCGCCCGCCGCCGGTCGAGCTCCTCCCAGAGCGGCTCGTAGGCCGGGTCGCCGAGATAGCGGCCGTGGGCGTTGCTCATCAGGGCCACCCCGTCACTGCCCAGCTCGTCGAGGGCGTGACCGGCCTCGGCCAGGGCCCCCTCGACGTCGGGGAGCGGCAGCGAGGCGAAGTGGCCGAACCGGTCGGGCCGCCTTCTGGCCAGGTCGGCGGCGTATTCGTTGACCTGCCGCGAGAGCTTCCGGGCCGCGAGGTCGTCGCCGAAGTGGGTGCCCGGCGAGGAGACCGAGAGGAACGACTTCCGGATGCCGTTGACGTCCATCAGGCTCAGGTGGTCTTCGGGGGTCCAGGCGGGCCATCGGGGCATGCCGTCGGGGGTGACGTGCCCCGCCTCGGTGGCGGCGGCGATGTAGTCACCGGTCACGAAGTGGGCGTGCACGTCGATCAGTTCGCCGGCCATGTGATCCTCGTCTCTCGGGTGTACGCGTCAGGAAATATCGCATTCGTAACGGGAGAAAAGACCCACCACCGGCCGGAAAACGCCGCGTCTACAGTTTTTCGAGGCTTCTCGCGTAGTGGGTCATGAGGGTTTTCACGCCCGCGCTGCCGAAGTCGATTCTCGCCCGGGTCTTCTCGCCCTCGCCCTCGACCTCAAGGACCGTGCCCAGCCCGAACTGGTCGTGGGTCACGCGGTCGCCCGCGGTGAACTGGACGGCGGGCTTGCCGCCGCCGCGGCTCGCGAGCGGGCGGGTCTCGCGTTTGGTCGCGGCGCCCCAGGCGTTCTTCTTCGGGTCGTTGCGCCACTCGACCAGGTCTTGGGGCACCTCGGCGAGGAAGCGGGAGGCCGGGTTGAAGGAGGGGGCCCCCCAGGCCGTGCGGACGGCGGCGCGGGACAGATAGAGGCGCTTCTCGGCGCGGGTGATGCCCACGTAGGCGAGACGGCGTTCCTCCTCCAGTTCCCTCGGGTCGCTCAGGGAGCGCATGTGGGGGAAGACGCCGTCTTCCATCGCGGTCAGGAAGACCACGGGGAACTCCAGGCCCTTGGCGGTGTGGAGGGTCATCAGGGTCACCACGCCGCCGCTCTCGCCGTCGGGGTCGGGGATCGAGTCGGCGTCGGCGACCAGGGAGACCTGCTCCAGGAAGTCGACCAGGGTGCCCTCGGGGTTGGCCGCCTCGAACTCGGACGCGACCGAGATCAGCTCGTTGAGGTTCTCGATGCGGCTTTCGTCCTGCGGGTCGCCGGAGGTCTCCAGCTCGGTGCGGTAGCCGGTCGAGGTGAGGATCTCCTCGGCCAGGTCGGAGATCGGCAGCTCCTTGGCCCGCAGGTCGTCGAGGAGGGACACGAACTCGCGGATCTGGTTGAGCGAGCGGGTCGCGATGCCGGGGGCCTCCTCGGCGCGGCGCAGGCCCTCCCAGAAGGAGACGCGCTCCCTGGACGCGAACGCCTCGACCATCGACTCGGCGCGGTCGCCGATGCCGCGCTTGGGCACGTTGAGAATGCGGCGCAGCGACACCGTGTCGCTGGGGTTGGCCAGCACGCGCAGGTAGGCCAGCAGGTCTTTGACCTCTTTGCGCTCGTAGAAGCGCACGCCGCCGACCACCCGGTAGGGCAGGCCGGTGCGGATGAAGATCTCTTCGAACACGCGGGAGGCCGAGTTGGTGCGGTAGAAGACCGCGACCTGGCCGGGGGTGACGCCCTCGTCGTCGGAGAGGCGGTCGACCTCCTGGGCGACGAAGGTGGCCTCGTCGTGCTCGTTGTCGGCGACGTAGGCGATGATCTTGGGGCCGGCGCCCTGGTCGGACCAGAGATTCTTGGGCTTGCGGCTCTCGTTGCGGGAGATGACCGCGTTGGCGGCGTTGAGGATCGTCTGGGTGGAGCGGTAGTTCTGCTCCAGCAGGATCGTCTTGGCCGACGGGTAGTCGCGCTCGAACTCCAGGATGTTGCGGATCGAGGCGCCGCGGAAGGCGTAGATCGACTGGTCGGCGTCGCCGACCACCACGAGCTCGGCGGGGGCGACCGCGTCTTCACCGGCCGCCTTGAGCGGCTCGACGCCGACGAGCTCCCTGACCAGCGTGTATTGCGCGTGGTTGGTGTCTTGGTATTCGTCGACCATGACGTGGCGGAACCGGCGCCGGTAGTGTTCGGCGACCTCGGGGAAGAGCTGGAACAGCGTGACCGTGAGCATGATCAGGTCGTCGAAGTCCATCGCGCCGGCCTCGGTGAGGCGGCGCTGGTAGGTGCGGTAGGCCTCGGCGAGCGTCTTCTCAAGGTGGGTCTGCGCCTTGTCGGCGGCGGTCTCGTAGTCGATCAGCTCGTTCTTCATGTTGCTGACCTGGGCGGAGAACGACCTCGGCGGGTAGCGCTTGGGGTCGAGGTCCATCTCGCGGCAGACCAGCGCCATCAGCCGCTGGGAGTCGGCCTGGTCGTAGATCGAGAAGCTGGTGGTGAAGCCCAGCCGCTTGGCCTCGCGGCGCAGGATGCGGACGCAGGCGCTGTGGAAGGTCATCACCCACATGGCCTTGGAGCGCGGGCCGATCAGCTTGTCGACCCGGTCTTTCATCTCGCGGGCGGCCTTGTTGGTGAAGGTGATCGCGAGGATCTCACCCGGATGGACGTCGCGCTCGGCCAGCAGGTAGGCGATGCGATGGGTCAGGACCCGGGTCTTGCCGGAACCGGCCCCCGCGACGATGAGGAGCGGGCCGCCCTGGTGGACGACGGCCTCCTTCTGCTGGGGGTTGAGGCCGTCAAGCAAGGGATGGGTCACCCGTCTAGCGTAGGGCCGCGCAGCGACAGTTCGCTCAAGTGAACGAACATCCGCGACCGACTTCCGGGAGGACACATGTTGGACGCCGCCGAGATCCAGACCGTGCTGGTGGTGACCGCCCACCCCGACGACATCGACTTCGGGGGCGCGGGCACCGTCGCCTCGTTCACCGACCAGGGCGTCCAGGTCGTCTACCTGCTGGCCACCTCGGGTGACGCCGGGGGCTTCGACCGGGCCGTCGACGGCGTCGGCATGGCCGAGCTCCGCCGTGCCGAGCAGGCGGCCGCCGCCAAGCACGTCGGGGTCGCCGACATCCGCCACCTCGGCTACCCCGACGGGGCCGTCGAGGCGACGTTGGCGCTGCGCAAGGACATCGCCCGGGTGATCCGCCAGGTCAGGCCCGACCTGGTGATCACCTCGACGCCGGAGCGCAACTACGTGCGGCTCGGGCCGACCCACCCCGACCACCGCGCGGTCGGCTCGGCCACCCTCGACGCCGTCTACCCCGACGCCCGCAACCCCTACGCCTTCCCCGACCTGCTCGCCGAGGAGGGCCTGGAGGCCTGGACGGTCCGCGAGGTCTGGATGATCGGCTCCCCCACCCCCAACCACTGGGTCGACGTGACCGCGACGCTCGACCGCAAGCTCGCCGCCCTGCGCGCCCACGAGTCCCAGACCGGCCACATGGACGGCATGGAGGACTTCGTCAAGGGTTTCCTGTCGGCCAACGCGCGGGCCGGCGGGCTGCCCGAGGGGACGTACGCCGAGGCGTTCCACGTGGTCTCAACGGGCTGAGCGGCGGGTCCTCCGGGCGTCCATCCGGCGGGCGCCCCGGGCCGCGAGGAAACCCAGCGAGTTGGTCGCCACGTGCAGGAGAGCGGGGGCGAGCAGGCCACCGCGCCGGCGCAGTTCGTGGAAGCCCAGGCCGGCCAGGGTCGTGGTGGCCACGGTCCCGGCGACCAGCCGGGAGGCGCCGGCCCTGGCGGCGGCCGGGTTGGCGCGGGCCATGTCGAGGGCGGGCAGCACGTGCCACAACCCGAACAGCAGGCTGGAGGCCGCCGAGGCGGTCCGGGGCTTGAACGAGTGGCCGAACAACTCGGGGAGCACCCCCCGGAAGGCGACCTCCTCCAGCAGGACCGTCCCGACCGGCACCTGTAGCAGCGCCTCCTCGAACAGCCGGGCCCGGGTCAGCGCCAGGGCCCGTTCGTCCAGGAACAGGCGCCGCGTCGGGGGCAGCAGCACGCCGCCGGTGTAGCCGGCCGCCACGGCGACGGCCAGGCCGCCGCCGATCAGCGCGCCCCGGGCGGGTGAGGCGAAGCCGAGGTCGCGGGGCCCCGCCCCGGCCCGGCGGGCTATCAGGAGGAGCGCGCCCGTCGCCACCGCCGAGGTCAGCGGCGCGTAGCGGCGCGCCACCGTGTTGTTGAGGACGTTGGCCGCGGCCAGCACCCCCACCGCCGCCCCGAGCGCCGCTCCCGGTCGCCGAACCCGTCGTGGCCGGGCCTGTCCACTCGCCATCGCGTGAGCCATCAGGTAGGTCTGCCCCTTCAGCAGGCCCCGACGCCCCGTTCGAAGCCGCGCGCGAAGTTGAGCTGCCGCTGCTGCGCGGTCCCGTGGGCTCCCGGCTCCCACCACGCGTCGGTCGGGTCGCCGGCCGCCTCCAGGTTGGCCATCAGCTCGACGTCGTCCCCCTCCTGCGCCTGCAGCCGGTTGGCGGCGATCAGGCCGTTGAGGGTCCCGCCCGCGTAGCAGTCGGCCTGGAGCTCGGCCTGGACGGAGAACTCGAAGTTCGACATCAGCTGGTTCTGCACGGAGTGCCCGAACTCGTGCGGGATCACGAGGTAGACGGCGCCGTCGCCGAGCTGGTCGTAG
Organism: Herbidospora yilanensis; assembly: GCF_001570565.1. Taxonomy (GTDB): domain Bacteria; phylum Actinomycetota; class Actinomycetes; order Streptosporangiales; family Streptosporangiaceae; genus Herbidospora; species Herbidospora yilanensis. The sequence continues at coordinate 664,814 of NZ_BBXE01000013.1, forward strand.
AGGCTCTGCAGCCAGGTCGCGTCGTAGGCGATGAAGTGGCCGTCGGGGCAGTAGAAGGCGTTGTTCGGCACGGCGGGCTGATCGCCGCACGCCGGGCCGTCGTCGCCGTTGTACTCGACGAACCGGCTGATCGGCTGGTAGGTGCCGCCGGAGGCGGTGAACTGCTGCGTCCAGAACTCCTCGGTCATGCACCGGGCGAGGCGGACGTCCTCGGAGAAGTTCTCGCCCCTGACCTCGCAGTCGGAGGACGGCGGGTCGGCGGGCGGGTCGAGGTCGGTCTCGATCAGGTCGGGCGTGGTCACCTCGGGAGCCGGTCCGGCCTCGGGATCGGGGGCGGTCACGGAACCGCACGACGTGGTCAGGGCCAGGAGGGAGATCGCCAGGAGCCTGCGTAATTGCACGCCCTCATCCTGCCCGCCCAAAGGCGGATATTTCTTGAGAAGCCCGGAGTTCTAGCCCCACTGGTGGACGGGTTCGTTGGTGTGCATGTTGGCCATGTACTCCAGCGTCATCAGGCGCAGGCCCTCGTGGCCGCCGCCGTGTTCACGCACCTTGCGGACCTGCCAGGTCGCGCCGGTCACCCCGGTCAGGCAGCGTTGTTCGATGATGCCGAGCAGGCGGTCGCGGCACTTGGGGTCGCAGCCCCACAACTTCAGGCCGTCGTGGGCCAGCGGCAGCAGGCGGCGCAGGATCAGCTCCGAGGCGGTGACCTCGCCCATGCCGGGCCAGTAGAGGCGGGCGTCGATGCCGTGGCGGGCCGCCGCGCGCAGGTTGTCGGCGGCGGCGGAGAACGACATCTGCGTCCAGACCGGGCGTTCGGCGAAGGGCAACACGCGCATCAGGCCGTAGTAGAACGCCGCGTTCGCGAGGATGTCGGCCACCGACGGGCCGGCCGGCAGGACCCGGTTCTCGACGCGCAGGTGGGGGAGGCCGCCGGAGATGTCGTAGACGGGCCGGTTCCAGCGGTAGACCGTGCCGTTGTGCAGGGTCAGCTCGCTCAGCGTGGGCACTCCCCCGGCCTCCAGGACCATCGCCGGGTCTTCGTCGTCGCAGAGCGGCAGCAGCGCCGGGAAGTAGCGGTTGTTCTCCTCGAACAGGTCGAAGACCGAGGTGATCCACCGGTCGCCGAACCAGACGCGGGGGCGCACGCCCTGGGCCTTGAGCTCCTCGGGGCGGGTGTCGGTGGCCTGCTCGAACAGGCTCAGCCGGGTCTCGCGCCAGAGTTCCCTGCCGAACAGGTAGGGCGAGTTGGCGGCCACGGCGACCTGCGGCCCGGCGATGGCCTGGGCGGCGTTCCAGTGGGCGGCGAAGTTGCGCGGGCTGACCTGCAGGTGGAGCTGGACGCTGGTGCAGGCGGCCTCGGGGGTGATGCTGTCGGCGTAGGTGTGCAGGCGCTCGACGCCGTCGATCGCGATGCGCAGGTCTTCGCCCCGGGCGGCGAAGATCTGCTCGTTCAGCAGCCTGTAGCGGGGGTTGGCCGACAGCGTGGCCTCGGAGAGGTCGCTCTCCTTCAGCGTCGGCAGGATGCCGACCAGGACCATGTGGCCGCCGACCGTGCGGGCCTGCGCCTCGGCGTGGTTCAGGCTGTTGCGGACGGTCTGCTCCAGCTCGACCAGGCCGGGCCCGCCGAGCTCCCGGGGGGCCACGTTGATCTCGACGTTGAACTGGCCCAGCTCGGTGTCCCAGTCGGGCGCCGAGATCGCGTCGAGGACCTCGGCGTTCTTCATCGCCGGCTCGCCCCGGTCGTCGACCAGGTTGAGCTCGATCTCCAGGCCGGCCAGCGGCCGTTCGGAGTCGAACCGCGCCTCGCCGAGCATGCGGGCGAGCACGTCGAGCGAGCGCTTCAGTTTGTCGCGGTAGCGCCGCCGGTCGTCGCGGCTGAACTGCGTCGCGGGTACGTCACGCCCCATTTGTGCAGCGTGTCACACCCGGCGCGCTCAGACCAGCCGGCGTGCGGTGGCCCAGCGGGACAACTCGTGGCGGTTGGAGAGCTGGAGTTTCCTGAGCACCGAGGAGACATGGGTCTCCACGGTCTTCACGCTGATGAAGAGCTCCTTCGCGATCTCCTTGTACGCGTACCCGCGCGCGATCAGCCGGAGCACCTCCCGCTCACGCTGCGTCAGGGAGTCGAGCTCGGGGTCGATCGGCGGGGCCTCGGTCGAGGCGAACGCGTCGAGCACGAAACCGGCCAGGCGGGGCGAGAAGACCGCGTCGCCGTCGGCCACGCGGGTGATCGCGTCGGTCAGCTCGGCGCCGCTGATCGTCTTGGTCACGTAGCCCCGCGCGCCGCCCCGGATCACGCCGATCACGTCTTCGGCGGCGTCGGAGACCGACAGCGCCAGGAACCGGACCTGCGCCCCGGAGCCGAGCACCCGGCGCAGCACCTCGACCCCGCCGCCCCCCGGCATGTGCACGTCGAGCAGGACCACATCGGGTTCGAGCTCGGCGATCGTGGCCACGGCCGACTCCACGTCCTCGGCCTCGCCGACCACCTGGATGGAGGGGCCGAGCTCGGCCCGCACCCCCGACCGGAACAGCCGGTGGTCGTCCACGATCAGCACTCTTACCGTCTTCATGGGGTGGTCCTCTTCATCGTCAGCATGATCTCGGTGCCCTCGCCAGGGGCGGTCTTGACGCGGGCCGTGCCGCCGAAGCGCTCCATCCGGCCGATGATCGACTGGCGGATGCCCATGCGGTCGTCCGGTACGTCGTCAAGCACGAACCCCTTCCCGCGATCCCGGACGAAAACGGTGGCCTCGCCGGGTTCGACCTCAAGGTAAACCGATACCACGGGCGATTCGGAATACTTCGCCGCGTTGACCATCGACTGCCGGGTCGCGTGGACCATCGCGCGGAGGCCGTCGTCGAGGTCGCAGTCGCCGACGCAGACGATCTCGATCGGGACGCCGTGGGCGTCCTCCTCCTCGGCCGCGGCCCGCCGGACGGCGGCGGCCAGGGTGGCGTCGGCGTCCTGTTTCGGCATGTAGAGCCAGTTGCGCAGGTCGCGCTCCTGGCTGCGGGCCAGGCGGGTGACCTCGCGGGGGTCGTGGGCGGCACGCTGGATCAGGGTCAGGGTGTGCAGCACCGAGTCGTGGACGTGCGCGGCGACCTCGGCGCGCTCCTCCTGCCGGATGCGCTCGGTGCGCTCCTTCTGCAACTCCCGCCACAACGCGGCCAGCCACGGCGCGGCGATCAGGGCGACCCCGCCGAGCACGACCCCGGTGAACACCAGCCCGGTGCTCGCCTGGGCGAGCTGGTCCTGCGCCGCGAGGAACCCGATGACCCCGACGCCGACGAGCAGCAGGCCGATGCCCGACCTGACCCAGGTGGCGCGCACCCGGCCGACGGTCGAGGTCATCCACTTCTGCCGCCGGCCCGGCTCGGCCTGCTGCCACAGGATGAGGGAGCCGATCCCGCCGACGGCGATCGGCCACATGGCGAGCCCGCCGGCCGCCGCCCCGCTGACCAGGGCGAGCGCTCCGAAGGCGAACCCGAGCAGGCCGTAGGCCGCCACCTGGCCCCAGTCGCGGCTGCCGTGGGGCTGTTCGGTGGGCTCGGTCGCGGTGAACATCCACAGGGCGGCGTACGCCACCACCCCGACCCCGTCGAGGATCGTGAGCAGCACGAACGCCAGCCGCAGCACGACCGGGTCGAGGCGCAGCTGAGCGGCGGCCCCTTGGGCGACTCCGGCGACCACGCGCCCCGCCCGGGGCCTCATCAATCTGGGGGACGCCTCGGCGGCGCCAGGGTTATCCGACATTGCTCCTGCATCGTCACATGTCGTCTCGCGCGGACGCATCAGGGCGAGTCCCTGAGAAGGCTTTCAGGGACGTCCCCGATGGCGGTCATCCCAGGAAAACGGACAGGATGGGCACCATGACCGAGGCACCACCCGAGGAGATCCCGCTCGCCCGTTCGTCCGACGGGCGCATGCTCATGGGCGTGTGCGCCGGGATGGGCCGCTTCACGGGCATGGACCCGGTGCTGTTCCGCGTGGGTTTCGCGGTGCTGCTGCTGGGGTCGGGCATCGGCTTGTTCCTCTACATCGCGGCTTTCCTGCTGATGCGCGAGCCGGGCGGGGGGCCCGGCTACGTCGAGCAGTGGACGCGCAGGATATTCGACCCCGAGACCGTGACGGCCCTGCTCGTGGCCGTCTTCACGCTCGGTCTGATCATCAACCTGGCCTCGGGGGGCATCGACCGGGGGACCATCGTGGTGGGGGTGCTGCTGGCGATCACGCTGCTGGCGGCCCACGCGCGGGGGGTCGACGTGCTCGGGCTGATCACGTCGCTTCCCGAACGGCTGGCGGGACGCCGGGGCACCACGAAGATGGAGCCGCCGCCCGCCGCCGCCCCGGCGTTCACGCTGGGGGCCTTCACCGCGGGGGCGACGGGCGGGAACCTCCGGGAGACGGTACGGGAGTCGTTCCGCGAGTCCTACCGGATGTCGTTCGGCCGCTACCCGTCGGCGAGCTCGGCCGACCAGGAACCGGCGCCCGAGGCGCGGCGGCCGACGCGGGAGTATCCCCGGACCCCTCCCCCGCCGACGTCGCCCGACGGCTACCGGCGGTTGTCCGATCTGGCCTACGAGGCCAGGCAGGCGGCCTACGCGGCCGGCGACGCGTTCGCCCCGCACGGGCCGTTCGCCAAGAGGGCGCCCGCGCCGCCACCGGCGCCGCCCAGGCCACCCAAACCGCCCAAACCACCCAAGGCGCCGAAGGTCAAGAAGCGCAGGTCCTTCGTCGGCGTCCTGACATTCGTGCTCGCAATGATCGTTGGAGGGGTCATGGTCGCCGTGCAGCAGCCCGGGACCGATTCGGTGAGTCTGCCGATGGTCGGCGGGGCGGTGCTGGCCGTCATCGGAGGGGGCCTGCTCGTCGCCGCCTGGTTCGGCCGGGGGGCCGGGCTGATCGCGCTCGGCGTGATCGTCGCGGTGGCCCTGGTGGTCGGCACGTCGGTCACCGGCATAGAGAAGCGGGTCGGCAGCTACTCGTGGCACCCGACGACCGTCGCCACCGCCGCGCGCACCTACGCCGTGGGCGTCGGGGCCGGCGAACTCGACCTGACCGACCTCGAACTCGCGCCCGGGTCGCGGGTCAGGTTCGACGCCTCGGTGTCACTGGGCCAGCTCACCGTGGTCGTGCCACCCGACGCCGTCATCGAGGTGCACGGCGCCACCCGCCTGGGCGACGTCAAGATCGACCACCACGTCAGCGACGGCGCCGGCGTCCGGATCAGCCGGGTCCTCGACCCGGTGACCAGCCCCGACGGCCTCGCGGCCACGATCGAGCTGTACGTCTCGGCGGGCGTCGGCGACGTGGAGGTGCGCCGTGGCGCCTGACGTGCCGGAGCGGAACGACCGCAAGAGGGGCCACCGGACCGACTGGATGGCGCTGCTGTGCGGCCTGCTGTTCGTGGGGGTCGGGGTGCGTTACCTGACCGACCCGACACCCGACCCGGCGATCATCGGGCCCATCCTCATCGGGGGCCTGGGAGTCGCGGGAATCGCGGGAATCCTGGCCAAGGTGATCCGGAAGCGGTGACCCGGGGGTTGATCTGGGACTGCGCAGGCGTACGTTCGGAGTTTGGCGGTAGTTGTCTCCGGAGCGGCTTTGAGAGAACGGAGTCGAGCCATGCGATTCGAGCACGAGTTCACCGTGCCGGTCCCGGTCGACCAGGCGTGGTCGGTCCTCCTCGACGTTGAACGGCTGGCCCCCTGCCTGCCCGGCGTCACACTCGACTCCGTCGAGGGCGACACGGCCACCGGGAGGATGCGGGTCAGGGTCGGCCCGCTCACGGTCGACTACCGGGGCAGCGCCCGCATCGCCAACGTCGACAAGGACGCCCGGAGCGTCGAGGTCGTCGCCGAGGGCGTGCACGCGACCGGCGCCACCGAGGCGGCCATGGTGGCCCACCTGCTGGAAGACGTGGCGGGCACCCGGGTCACGCTCGTGACGACGTGCGCGACCGACCTGCCGCGGCCGGTCCTCGACGACGTCGGCACACGGTTCGCCGCCAACCTGGCCGCCGTGATCGAGGGGCGGCGGCATCTGACGGTCGTGCCCGATCCCATCCACGAGTCCCATCCGTCCGGCACGCTGCGCACCTCCCGGACGGCCGACGAGGAGGCCTTCGACCTGCGGGAGGCCGCCGGGGCGTCCCTGGTCAAGCGGCTGGCCCCGGTGGTGGGCGGGCTCGGCGCGATCGGGTTGATCGTCTACGCCGTCCGGCGGTGGGGCCGCCGGTAAGTCGTCGGCAAAAGATGACTACAGAGGGCAATCGTCCGATTTCGTCAGGGAACATCCCATATCAGTGATTTTCATCTGATATGGGGGTGGGTATGGCGGCCCGACCGGCTGTGAGTGTGGTCGTGATCACCTACAACGACGCGGCCCGCCTCCCGAGGGCCGTGCGGTCCCTCTACGCCCAGACCCTCCGCGACCTGGAGATCATCGTCGTCGACGACGCCAGCACCGACGACACCGCCGACGTGGCCGGCCGGTTCCCCGGGGTGCACTACCTCCGGCTCGACCGGAACTCCGGCGGCTGCGGGGCGCCGCGCAACGCGGGGCTCGACGCGGCGCGGGCGCCCTACGTCATGTTCCTCGACAGCGACGACGAACTGCCGAGACACGCCTGCAAGGCGCTGCTGGCGGAGATCGAACGGACCGGCGCCGACTTCGTGGCCGGCCAGATCGTGCGCCACTACGACGCCGGCGGGACGAGCGCGCCCTACTACCCGGAGTTGTTCCGGCGCAGACGCCTGGTCGAGGGCATCCGGGCCGAGCCCGGCCTGTTCCTCGACGGCTTCTCGACCAACAAGATCTACGACGTCGAGTTCCTGCGCCGCCACGACCTGCGCTTCCGTGAGGACCTCCACTACGAGGACCACGTCTTCACCGCCCGCCTCTACGCCGAAGCGCGGCGGTTCGCGGTGGTGCCGTGGCCCGTCTACCTGTGGCACCGGGCGACCGGCGAGAACCCGTCGATCTCCCTGAGCCTGCGCGACGTGGCCAACGCGCGGTCCCGGGTCGCCGCCGCCGAGGCCGCCGACCAGGCGCTGCGCGACGCCGGGATGGGCGACCTGGTCGCCCGCCGCCAGTCCCGGTTCGTCCAGCAGGACCTGCGGGTCTACCTGAACGCGCTGCCCCGGTTCGACGCGGTGTGGGCCAAGGAGATGGCCGCCGTGGTGCGTCCCTACCTGGAGCGCCTGGAGCCGGGCGTACTGGAGCGGGCCGACCCGATGACGCGGGTCTGCGGCGAGTTGCTGCTGCGCGACCGCGTCGAGGACCTGTGTGTGGCCGCGCGCAGCCTGACCGGCCCGAAGGCGCCGCCCCGGCACGCGGTCAGGGTCGACGGCCTGACCTACTGGGGCACCGAGCCCGACCCGGCCTTCGAGATCACCGACATGCGGCTGGCCGAGTTGCCCTATTCGGAGGCCCGGTTGCGCCACGAGGTCACCGAGATCTCCGCCGCCGGCTCGGTCCTGTCGATGTCGATCACCACCTACGACCCCTTCGGCGTCGTCGGCCTGGACGACGTGGCCGACCTCATCACCGGCAGGCACCGGATCCGGCTGATCCCGCGCCGCCAGCCCGACGGGACGATCAGGACCGAGGTCGTCGTCGACCTGGCCACGATCCCGCCGGGCCGCGGCGGCGCCCGCGAACCGCGCCTGGGCTTCACCCGCCCGCTCGACGGCCACACCACCAGCGACCCGCTGCTGGTCGGTGCGGGCCTGGAGCCGCTGACGCTGAGAACCAAGGGGTATGAGATCACCGCCCGCCCCCTCGGCGACACCGCGACGTTGCGGCTGCACTGGCGCAGAACGGGCCTGGTACGGGCCGTCGCGCGGCGGCCGTTCATCCGGCCGCACGCCCTGCGGGCCGCCGGGCTCCCGGCCCGGCTACGGAGGCGGCTGGCCGCCAGAGACGTGAAACTGGCCGTCTACAAGGTGCTCATCCGCGTCGTCCCGCGCAAGAAGGACCTGGTCCTGTTCGAGGCCGACTGCGGCCGGGGCTACACCGGTCACCCGCGCTACGTCCACGAGGAGCTCGTCCGGCGGGGGTCGAACCTGCGCGCCGTCTGGTCGCGCGCCTCGGGCGTGTTCCCCGGTCACCTGACGACGGTCCGCCGGATGAGCTGGCGGCACGTCTGGACCATGGCCCGCGCCGGCTGGTGGGTCGACAGCCACGGCATGCCGCTCGGCTTCCCGAAACCGCGCGGCACCCGCTACCTGCAGACCTGGCACGGCCAGGGCATCAAGTCGATCGGCCTGGACGCCCCCGACCTGCGCGGCGACTTCCCCGGCCCGCGTGAGGAGTGGCGCGCCAACGTGGCCCGCTGGGACGCCCTGGTCTCCCCCGGCGCCGAGTTCGAACGCACCTTCATCCCCGCCAACGAGTACGCCGGCCCGGTGCTGCGCCACGGCTCGCCACGCTGCGACGTGCTGTTCCACGGCGACCCCGAGGCGGCGGCCCGGGTGCGCCGGGACCTGGAGATCCCCGCCGCCAAGAAGATCGTCGTGTACGCGCCCACGTATCGGGACCTCTCCAGGGGCGCCTCCGTCCGGGCCGACCTGCGCGAGCTGGCCGCCGAACTGGGCGACGAGTGGGTCCTGGTGCTGCGCACCCACCCGATCGAGAGGCACGTGATCCCGCAGGACCTGCGCTGGTTCGCCCGCCAGGCCGGCGGCTACCCCGAGGTCAACGACCTGCTGCTGGCCGCCGACGTGCTGGTGACCGACTACTCGTCGCTGATGTGCGACTTCGCCGTGACGGGCAAGCCGATGGTCTTCCTCGTCGACGACTGGGAGACCTACCGGAAGACCGAACGCGGCAGCCGTTATGACCTGCCCGAGATCGCCCCCGGCCCCTGCGTCACCACGACGCGGGAACTGGCCGCCGCCATCCGCGACCCGTGGAGCCCCGAACGTTACGCCGCCTTCCGCCGGACGTGGTGCGCCGAGGAGCGCGGCCACGCGGCGGCGCGGGTCGTGGACACGTTCTTCGAGGGCGTGACACCCGAGACGCCAGTCGCCGTGATCCCGCAGCCGACGGAGGCCGCCCTGTGAACACCGTCTCCTTCGCCTGCCTGGACGCCGACACGCTCGGCGGCCTGCAGCGGGTCACCCACACGCTGGCCCAGGGCCTGGCCCGGCGCGGCTACGACGTCCACGTGATCGGCCTGCACATGTCGCTGGACCCGGTGACGTACGTCGAAGACCCGGCCTACGGCCGCCACGAGCTCAACCGCGGCCCGCGCTGGGGCTTCGGCGCGGCCAAACGAGCCCGGCGGCTCCTGGACGGAATCGCGCCCGGCCTGCTCGTGATGACCTCACCGGGGGTCGTCGGCCGCCTGTCGGGCCTCCTGGGCGGCCACCGCGGCATCGGCCAGTACCACGGCTCGTTCGCCCACGCCCGGGGCACCTGGCACTTCGGCGCGGTCAAGGCCCACTACGGCGACCTCGACCAGGCCGTCTTCCTGAGCGAGGACGACGCGTGGCGCTTCTCGGAGGAGGCCCTGCTCCCCAACACCTGGCACATCCCGAACCCGCTGCCCGGCTGGCCGCACCGCCCGTCGCCGCTGCGGAGGACCCGGATCCTGGGCGTGGGCCGCCTGACCGGCGTCAAACGCTTCGACCGCCTGATCTCGGCCTTCGCCCGCACCGGCCGCCCCGACTGGGAACTCCACCTGATCGGAGACGGCCCCGACACCGACCGCCTCATGCTGCACGCCGTGACCGAGGGCGTGTCACACAAGGTCGTGTTCCGGGGCCGGATTCCCGCCGGGGAGATGCCGACCGAATATCGCGCCGCGTCACTGGTGGCCCTGTCGAGCGATCACGAGGGCTTCCCTCTGGTTCTGGGCGAGGCGGCGGCCTTCGGCATCCCGACGGTCGCCTTCGACGTCTCCGGCGGGGTCCGCACCCTGATCGACGACGGCGTGACGGGCGTCCTGGTCCCCCCGGGCGACGTGACGGCTCTGGCGACGGCGCTGGCGGAGCTGATGGACGACGAACCGAGAAGAGCCGAGATGGGCGCCGCCGCCCGCGCCCACGCGGACGCCTTCCGCCTGGAACCCGTCCTCGACCAGTGGGAACACCTCTTCGCCCACCTGAGCCGCTAGGCGACCTTGATCGAGTGGGACCCGACGTTGATCGTGACGTCGAGGTGCCCGCCCAGCGCGGCGGCATAGGCCCGCAGCGTCTCCAGCTCCATGACTTCGAGGTTGCCGTTCTCGATCTGGGAGATTCTGGACTGTGAGACGCCAAGGATCTTCGCGATGTCCGCTTGCGTCTTACCCAGGGATTTGCGGAGTTCCCCTAGCTGATAGCCGGCGACATACGCGTCTTGCAGGGCACGAGCCTTCGCCTTGCGTTCGGGATCGGCCATCTCAGGATTCAGACGATGCGCCTCGGCTTTGACGTCTTCCCAGCGGCGGGCTTTCATCGATCAACCTCCTTTTCCAGCTTCGCCCGGTATTCGGCGTAGCGTGCCTCAGCGAGAGGTATGGCCTTGTCATACCAGCGGGACCATTGTCCCGCCTTATCACCGGCGACCAGGAAGATCGCCGACCGGTCGGGGTCGAAGACGAAGAGCAACCGGATCTTCGATCTCCCTGTCGAGCCTGGCCGCAGTTCTTTCAGGTTCGGAAGATTGCTGTGCTCAAGGGTGTCGACGAGAGGCCGCCCCAGGGTGGGACCGACCTCAGCGAGCTGATCGATAGCGTCCTCGATCAACTCCGCGGTGACGAGGTCGGATTTGACGAGTTCCAAGAACCACGACTCCACGGGCTCCAGAAGGACGACATCCCAGATCATGCACGAAACATAACCTCAGGATAATGTCCCGAGCGGGGATTTCCCAGGGCTGGAATCCCAGGAAATCCCCCGTCTACGACGATTCGACCAGTTGGCCGTGTGGCAGGGGCAGTAGCCCGGCCAGTTCGCGCTGGCCCGAGGTCAGCAGGGCCGGGATCGGGCCCGGTTCCCACAACCGGACCAGGCGTTCCCGCCCCACCCGCTTCAGCCGGGCGCCGCGTCGCTTGGCCGCCGTCGTCCGGTAGGCCGTGCGGTGGCCGCGGTCGGCGCGGGGGGCGTCGCTCAGGGCGTAGCCGTGGGCTTCCAGACGGGAGCCCAGAACGGTCTCGCACAGGGAGATCTGCCAGGGCTCCAGCCGGTTCGACCAGCTACCGCTGCGGGCCGTCGTGACGGCCGTGTGGGTGTTGGCGTGCCAGACCTTGTGGGCCGGCACGGCCACCTGGGCGACGTGCCGGGGTTCGCACATCGCCGGGTCGTAGTCCTCGCCGATGAAGCCGCACAGGCGCTTCAGGGACGACTCCGGGTCGGCCGTCAGGTCCTCGTACCGGAGTTCGTAGTAGGAACCGGCGGGGAGGTGGGCGGCGTGGTGGCGGCCGAAGTCGATCGCCTCGGCCCAGTTCGCGATGGCGTGGTAGACGTCCAGTTTGTACCAGGGCATCTCCATCAGCGAGGCCACGCAGTCGCGGCCGTCGCGGACCAGGTGGATGAACTGGGCGTCCGGGAACAGGCGCAGCAGCATGCCCACGTGCTTGAAGTAGCTCGGGCGCTTGTCGCCCCACCTCGGCTTGCCGAAGCGGGCCGCGTAGTCGCGGAACACCGTGCCCAGGACCGAGCCGAGCGAGCCGGGGGCCGCCACCGCGTGGTCGACGTACTCGACGCGGTCGAGGCCCAGTTCGCGGAACTTGGTGTCCTTTCCGCCGGCCACCCATTCGGCCAGGCGGCGCCGGTTGTCCGGGCGCCGCATGTCGCCGTGCCGGCGTCGGGCGTGGTAGGCCTGGATCATGAAGCGGGTCTCCGGCGGGACCGCGATCCGCGGGTGACTGTGCAGCATGAGCTGCAGCATCGTGGTGCCCGAGCGCGGGCAGCCGATGACGAAGACCGGCCGGTCCAGGGTCTCCATAAGCTCAGGAGCCCAGCCCGGACAGCTCTCGCTGGCCTTCGGTGAGCTGCGCGGCGACCGGGCCTGCCTCGCGGAAGCGGTTGAACCACTCCGTCACGGCGCGCTTGCGGTAGCGGCGCTTCCAGTAGGCGGCGGTCTTCTCGTACTGGGCCACGTGCTTGCGCTCGGCCTTGGGCGCGCCCGACAGCTCGTAGCCGTAGGCGGTGAGGCGCTCGCCCATCACGGTCTCGCAGAGCGAGAGCTCCCACGGATCCAGGCGGGTCGCCCACGTGCCGGTGCGGGAGGTGGTGACCTCGCCGCGGGTGTTCTCGTGCCACGACTTGTGCGACGGGATCGTGTCGGCGACCTTGGAGGGCTCCTTCATGGCGGGGTGGTACTCCTCGCCCAGGAAGGCGCACAACTTCTTCAGTTCGAGCTCGGGCTCGGCCGTCAGGTCCTCGTACCGCATCTCGTAGTAGCTGTCGGGGCCCAGGCCGCACTTGCGGCCGAAGTCGATGGCCTCGCACCAGCGGTTGACCGCCTGGTAGATGTCCTCCTTGAACCAGGGCATCTCCTTCAGCGACGAGACGCAGTCGCGGCCGTCGCGGATGATGTGGACGATCTGGCAGTCGGGGAACATCGCAATGAGCGCGTCCATGTGCTTGATGTACGGCGGGCGCTTGTCGCCCCAGCGCGGCTTGCCGTGCTGCTCGCCGAACATCTTGTAGACCAGGCCGACGACCGAGCCCAGCGAGCCGGGACCGGCCACGGCGCGCTCGATGAACTCGTGCTTGTCGATGCCCAGGTCGCCGAACTGGGTGCGGTGGCCGCCGGTGACCCACTGCGCCATCTCGCGGCGGCGCTCGGGGTTGCGCAGGTCGCCGAAGCGGCGGCGCTTGAGGTAGGCCTGCACGAGGATGCGCGTCTCCGGCGGGATCGCGATGCGCGGGTGGGCGTGCAGCATGAGCTGGAGGAGCGTGGTTCCCGAGCGGGGGCACGCCACGATGAAGATCGGCCGATCAGACAAGCACTTTCACCCTTTCCGGTACGACCCGGTCGGCCTCACGGGCCGCCAGCCAGGTGCGGTAGACGAGAGCGGCCTCGAACGCGGCCAGCAGCGCGCCCGTGGCGAGCGCGGACCAGAGCATCGCGGCCGCCCCGAACAGGGGCGCGACGACGAAGATCGCCGCGTGGAACTCGATGCCGCTCATGAGATGGGTCCGGACGCGGTGCCGCGCGAGGAACAGGCGGAACCGGTCGAACCAGGGGAATCTGCGGCGGAAGGCCGACTGGAGATCGACGACGGACTCGTCGCGGACGTCGGCCAGCGGGTCGGCCAGCAGGACGTCCTCGACGAACACGGGGTCGCCGCCGGTCGCGGCGCGCACCCGGTCGCGGGAGGCCTCCCTGACCTTGAGGAGCTGGGGCCCGTTGACATACCGGAACAGGTCCAGGACCACGATCCCGGCGGCCAGCCACAACGCCCACAGGGTGCCCTCGCCGAAGGCGAAGCCGAACGCGCATCCGGCGACGCGCACCCGGTCGCCGACGTAGTCGAGCCAGAGGCCGAACGAGGTGCCGCTGCCCTTCAGCCGGGCGATCTTGCCGTCCATGCAGTCGACGGTGAAGCTCAGGTAGAACAGCGCCGCGCCCGCGGCCAGCTCACCGGCCGCGAAGCAGGCGGCCGAGGCGCCGCCGAGCAGCATCGACAGGCCGGTCAGCCCGTTGGGCGTGATCGAGGTGTGGTTGGCGGTCAGGAGCGCGAGCCGGCACGCGACCGGGTCGACCGCGAAGACGGTCCACCAGGAGTCCCGTGGCTTGCGCGTCGCCAGTATGTCGTCGAGCGTGAAGCCCCCCATGAACGTAAGAATGACTACGTTCGGTAGTCGTCAACGGCTTCTTCTGGGCTCCCCAGAGCATCTCGTTGCCACTTCTTGACCATTGCCCTGACGTGGGCAAAGCCCCCGCCAACGCACTCAGGCGTCCGGTAGGGTCGCCGCATTCTTCGGGGGGAGAGCCATGCCGGTGTCTACGTTGTACCGACAGCTTCACAGCCGCCTGACAGCGCGCGAACCGATGCCACCCAGGGTGGCTCTGATCAGGCAGGACGCCAGTCCCGCGCAGGCTTCGCGGGAGACGTTCGACCTGATCTGCCGATCACTGTCCGGATCGGCGATTCCGTTCTTCTGTGTACGGCCCATGCGCGGCCGTCCACCGGTCATCGCGGTGCGCACGACGTACCGGCAGAGGGCCATCACGTCGTTGACCCGTCACGGGCTCTACGGCGCGCGGCTGCCGGGGGGCCGGCACAAGGTCAACGAGCTGGGCAAGATCCGGCAGTTGCGCCGCAACGACATGGGCGACGCCAAGGCGATCCGCCTGTGGCTCTACTACGCGAGCCCGTCACGCACCCTCACGCTCGGCCCCGAGTCGGGCGTCGACCTGGAGTTCTGGCAGCGTGAGGGCGAGATGCTGGTGGCCCCGCGGCCCAACCGCGTGTGCGAGGCGGTGCCCGTCCACGAGGAGACCGTCGACGCGCCGGAGTCGCTGTTCAACCGGCTGGTGTCGGAGTCGGCGCGGGTCTATCCGACGCGCCCGGAGTTCGCGCGCCGGCTGGTCGACGACGTCGACTTCCCGATCGACGCGGTCTACACCTGGGTCGACGGCAACGACCCGGAATGGCGGGCGCGCAAGGAGCTGGCGCTGACCGGCGGCCTGAGCGACCTGGCCACGAGCGAGGCCCGGTTCGTCAGCCGCGACGAGCTGCGCTATTCGCTGCGCTCGCTGCTGACGTACGCGCCCTGGATCCGGAACGTCTTCGTCGTCACCGACCGGCAGAAGCCGTCGTGGCTGGTCGAGGACGACCGGATCAGGATCGTCGACCACCGGGAGATCTTCGCCGACCAGTCGGTGCTGCCGGTGTTCAACAGCCACGCGATCGAGTCGCGGCTGCACCACATCGAGGGCCTGTCGGAGCACTTCCTCTACCTGAACGACGACTTCTTCCTGGGCAAGGTGCTCTACCCGGAGACGTTCTTCGAGGGCAACGGCATCACCCGGTTCTTCCCGTCGGTCGCGCAGGTCCCGTTCACGCTGAACGAGGACAACCCCGTCCACCAGGCCGGCATGAACAACCGCCGGATGCTGGAGGAGCTGTGCGGGCGCACGCTGACGCAGAAGATGAAGCACGTGCCCTACGCGCTGCGCCGGTCGTTGCTGTTCGAGCTGGAGGAGCGGTTCCCGGCCGAGTTCAAGACGGTCTCGGCCAGCCGGTTCCGGCGGGCGAGCGACATCTCGACCGCGTCGTCGCTGGCCCACTACTACGCCTACCTGACGGGCCGGGCGCTGCCGGGCCAGATCGACTACACCTACGTCGACCTGGCGCTGCCGAAGACCCCGGCGAAGTTGCGCCGCATGCTGGCCAACCGCGAGCACGACGCGTTCTGCCTGAACGACACGGCGCCGACGACGGCGGACCAGGACGCCGCCCTGGCCCGCTTCCTCGACGCCTACTACCCGACCCCCACGCCGTTCGAGAGCCTCTAAAGAGAGCCGCTGAGCAGGATGTCGACCACTCGGGACGACGCCCTCCCGTCGTCCCACGGGCAGAACTTCTGCCGGAACGTCCGGTAGGCCGCGGGCACCGCGGCCTCCCTGATGGCGTCGATGGTCTCGTCGGTGGTCCTGGTCAGCGGCCCCGGCGCCTCGGCGGTGAAGTCGAAGTAGAAGCCGCGCAGCGTGTCGCGGTAGCGCTCCAGGTCGTAGGTGAAGAACACCATCGGCTTTCCGGTGCAGGCGAAGTCGAACATGGCCGAGGAGTAGTCGGTGACCAGCACGTCGGCCGCCAGGTAGAGGTCGGAGATCTCGGGGTAGCCGGTCACGTCGATCGCCGGAGCCTTGATCTTCGGCCGGTCGGTGATCAGGTGGTGCGCCCTGACCAGCACGACGTGGTCCTTCAGCGCGAACCGCATGCGGGCCAGGTCGAGCTCCATCGACAGGCGGCGCTTCCTGCCCCGGTGGAGGTCGTCGCGCCACGTGGGGGCGTACAGGACCACCTTCTTGCCCGGCGGAATGCCGAGCCTCCTGCGCACCAGCGCGGCCCGGTCGGCGGAGAACAGCGCGTCGTTGCGCGGATAGCCCGTCGACAACACCACGCCCCGGTAGCCGAACGCGCGCCGCATGATGGGCGTCGAGAACGGGTTCGGCGAGATCAGCAGGTCCCACTGCGGCACGTCGCGGGCCATCCAGTCGAGCAGCTCGGTGCGCCGGAACGGCAGGTCGCGCAGGTCGTGGCCGAGTTTCTTGAGCGGCGTGCCGTGCCAGGTCTGCAGATAGGTCTGGCCGGGCGGCTTGGTGTACCAGTTCGGCTGGGTGCGGTTGCCGACCAGGTAACGCGCCGTCGCCAGCGCGAGTTCGTGCTCCTTGGAGCCGTGCAGGACGACCCGGGAGTCCTCCGGCGTCTCGAACGAGCCGTCGCGGGTGACCCAGACGTACTCCAGCGGCAGGTCCCGCGACCGCATCTCCTCGAAGACCGCCCGCGGGTTGCACGAGGCCAGCCGGCCGCCGTAGGCGTCGAAGACCACGGTCTCCCTGATGGGGTTCCTCTTGAAGTGCCGCACGGTCCCGCGCAGGCGGCGTTCGGCGAACCGGCCCCGTTCGTCGTCCTCCAGAGCGGGCTGCACCACCACCAGGACCTCCCCTTCGAGCTCGGTACGGAACGACACCAGGTGCACGCCGATCCGGCGCGGAGACGGCGACACCCCCACGCGCAGGCGAAGGGGTGTGCCGTCGGTCTTCCTGATGCGCCAGACGCCCACCCGCGCGGGCGGGGTGATGAGGACGCGGCCGTCCTCGCCGGGACGGTGGGTGGTCTTCTGGAACACCAGCGGCTGGACCTTCCTGGTCCGCACCGCGATCCGGTCGCCGCTCCACTCGATCCAGGCGTGGCCGCGGTCCTTCACCGGCCGCCGCAGCACCAGCCCCTCTTCGGTCAGGCTCGGCTGGTGTACTCCCCCGGGCGGATAACGGCGATGGCCGGTGTCGGGATGGGCCTCCGGCACGCCCTTCCTGACGACCTCGCCGTCGGTCACCGAGCAGTGCAGGTTCCAGCGTCCGCGCGGCACGTCGGCCAGGTCGATCGACGCCTCGAACCCGGCGTCGTCGTGGCAGGTCGCCGACTGCCCGGAGTCGGCGGTGGCGTCCATCCGGGTGACCCGTTTCACCTCCAGCGGCAGCCGGACGCCCTCCCGCTGGAACCACACGTCGACCGTGCCGCGCGAGCTGTCCAGGTGGGTGATGTAGGCGTAGCCCCTGGCGGTCATTCGGGTTCCGTCCATCCGTACGCCGTCCACGACCGCCCTGAGCTGGAAGTCGACGCCGGGGTCGTACACGGAGTCGGGGATGCCCTTCGCCGGGTCGCGCAGGAACGGGTAGTCCATGAACCAGCGGCGGCGCCTGAACCAGCCGTGCCGCACCGCGCCGGCGTCGCCGAGCGACGCGCGGCGGAACATCCGGACCTCCCGCAGTTCGGGCACCATCCGGTTGGCGGCCAGATGCAGCTCCAGCCGCCGGATCGACGGCTGTTTGGCGATCGCCTTCGGGTGCAGCACGCCCAGGGTCTCGGCCAGCGAGTCGAGCAGCGCCTCCTGCTCCGCACCTTCGGCCGTCTCCAGCGCCTCCAGCAGGAACGACAGGTCGAACTCGGTGACCAGCAGGTCGTGCCTGGCCCAGAGACGGGGCGCGTGCTCGGTCAGGAACTCCGACACCGCGCGCATCGAGGCCAGCCGGTCGAGCACGTTGGCCGGCTCGGTCCGCCGCTGCGAGATCGAGCCCGACCGGACACGCCAGTGGTAGACGACCTCTTCGAGCACGTCGGTCGAGCCCGACAACACGTGGGCCGGGATGGTGACCGGCGAGTCCTCATAGCGCCGGGCGGGGAACTCGAAGCCGTGCCGGTCCCAGAACTCGCGCCGGAAGACCTTGTTCCAGATGGTCCGGTCGGCGAGCAGCGCGTGCCGGCGGCGGATGTGGGTGCCGGTGACCGTGGCGGCGAACGCCTCGGCGTGCCCGGCCGAGGGCCGCAGCTTGCCGCCGACGATCCGTTTCACGTTCCCGCAGGCCAGGTCGGAGCCGGTGGCCTCCAGGCTGCCGACGAGCGACGCGTAGGCGGTGCGGGGCAGGGTGTCGTCGCCGTCGGCGAAGGCCAGGTAGGTGCCCCGGGCCGCCCGCGCCCCCGCGTTGCGGGCCGGCCCGAGGCCCCGGTTCTCCTGCTCGATCACGGTGAACCGGGGATCGGCGGCGGCCTTCTCCTTGGCGATGACCGCGCTGCCGTCGGTGGAGCCGTCGTCGACCAGCACGTACTCGATGTTCTTGAGCCGCTGCCTGGCCAGCGAGTTGAGGCAGCGCGGCAGGAACTCGGCGACGTCGTGGAAGGGCACCACGACCGAGAGCGTCGGCCGGGTCATCCGGTCACCAGCCGGCGCGCGTAGCGCAGCGCCCGCCGCCACAACGACGGCCGGGGGGCCTTCTTGATCAGCCCGTACTGGGCCAGGCGGCGGCGCGGGAAGTAGCGCCAGCGCAGGTCCTTGCGCAGTTCCCGGACGACCGCCTCGGCGCTGGCCCGCAGGTGGGGCATCCGTTTGCGCTGGGCGCAGTAGACGACCCCCTCCACCAGCCGGGGCAGCAGGTCGGGCTCGACCGGGGCCGGGACCAGCGCGCCGGTCCGGGTCAGCTCGGGCACGCTCGCGTCCACGATCGTCAGCGCGACCCGGTTGCTGTTCTCGTAGGGCTTCAGCCGCTCCAGCACCCGCGGGCAGCCGACCGTGGCGACCGGGATGCCGAAGTAGTGCCGGGCGGTGATCAGGCCGGTCGAGAAGGTGCCGACGACCAGGTCGGGCCGGTAGGCGGCGAAGCACGTCTCGGCCGGCACCGACTCGGGCACCACGGTGAGCTGCACCCCGAGCTGCTCGGCCAGCGCCTTCATGCCGCGCACCTGGCGGCGGCCGGCCGACGGGTGCGGCTTGAACCGGACGGTGGTGAAGCCGCGGGCGGCGACGCCGTGCAGCATGGCCTCGTGGATGGCCTGCTCCTCGTCCCACGAGATGAGCCCGGCGTCGGACATGTACTGGCTGAGCAGCAGCGCCCCGCCGCGCCCGCCGACCGGCGTGACCGCGCTGACCTTGCCGACGATGTCGCGGAAGGCCACGTCGGGCACCGCGACCGCCGGGACCTTGTGCTCCGACAACATCAGCGGCCGCATGCCCTCGATCAGGTCGAGGTAGAGCAGCCGGTCGACACGCGCCCCGAGGTCGCCGGGGATCGCGTCGCGGGTCGGGCCGTAGCTCATCAGGCCCTCGGAGTAGACCGTGATCGGGCATCCGGAGAAGATCTCCACCAGCCCGCGCGCCGGGTAGGCGCCGATCGACTCGACGACCAGTTCGTCGGGGGCGTGCCCGTCGAGCAGCCGCTGGGTGAGCAGCCGCCGCAGCAGCGGCCCCTGCTCGGGCCGGACCCGGACGCGGACGGGGTGGTAGGGGGCGATCAGCTCGTTCCAGAAGTGCACGTGGTCGAACCGGTCGCCGATCGCCTCGAAGGCGGGCGTCCGGTGCAGCGGGGAGATCAGCTCGGGGACGGCGACGTTGTTCGACACGAGCAGCACACGCCGCCCGGCCGGGCCGAACAGACCGGCGTCGATGGCCGCGGCCAGCGTCATCGCCCCGAACAACGTCGAACAGTAGAAAAGCTGGGTTTTCAAGGCAGGAACCTCCTGAGCAGCTTCTCGCGGGCGTGGCCCAGCGTCGGCAGGACCACCGCGAGGGCGTCCGGCGGGACTTCCCGCAGGGCGGCGGTGGCCCGGGTGTCGAAGGTGGCCGCGACGTCGGGGCGCAGCCGCCCGCGCAGCTTGTGGTGGTAGGCGATCAGCGCGCACAGGTTGTGCGTCGCCTTGCGGACGAGCTCCGGGTCGTCTCCGTCGAGGTCGTGGATGACGCCGAGGTAGGCGTCCAGGAAGTGCAGTTGCCGTTCGTCGCCGACCTGGGTGAGCGAGGCCTTGCGGCCGCGCCGGTAGAACACGCCGGTCAGCGAGGCGACGGCGTAGGTGGCGGCGTGGAGGTGGAGGCGCCACACCCAGGCCCGGTCCTCGGCGGTGGCCAGTGCGGGGTCGAACGTGAGCAGGCCCTGGCCGGCGAGGGAACGCCGGTAGATCCCGGCCCACGGGACCGGGTAGTCGACCATGCCGAGGCGGCCCATGCCGGTGATGCCCGCACGGCCCGGGAAGACGACCCCGCGCCGCTGTTCGGGCGCCCGCCGCACCTCCCGGGTGGTGCCGGTCACCCGCACGTGGTCGACCCGGACGAAGTCGCAACCGAGCCGTTCGATGGCGGAGACGAGCTGGGGAAGGTAGCCGGGGGCGTACCAGTCGTCGCCGTCGAGGTAGGTGACGTACGTCCCGCTCGCCGCCGCCAGGCCCAGGTTGCGGGCCGCCGAGACGCCGGAGGAGGCGTCCCGGCCGATGACGGTCAGCCCCGGCAGGTCGCCCCGGAAGCTCTCGGCTATCTCCCTGGTCGCGTCGGCCGAGCCGTCGTCGACGACGATGAACTCGAAGTCGGCACGCGCGTTGGCGCGCAGGGAGGTCAGGGCGTCGGCGATGTGGCGTTCGCCGTCCCTGACGGGAACGATCACCGAAAGGGTGGCGGCCATCCGGGGCAACTCCAACGGGCGGAACGGTGCGGTTACCCCGCAACCCTGCCGGTCACGGTGAGTCACGACCGATCTCTTGACCCATCCTTGAGGCGCAGGTCACCCGCCCGTGGCGGGTGCGTGCTCGCTCTCCCCCGAATGCCGGGATAACGTGACGCGATCGGTCAATCACGGAGAGAGTCGATGGCGAACAAGACGATCCTCACCGGCTGGGGCCGTACCTCCCCGAGCGTCGCCGAGTTGCTGCGGCCCGGCGCCGAGGCGGAGCTGACCCCGCTGGTGCTGGCCCCGGGCGGGCGCGGGATGATCGCGCGCGGTCTCGGCCGCAGCTACGGCGACCCGGCGCAGAACGCGGGCGGGCTGGTGCTCGACATGACCGGCCTGGCCGCGATCGGGCCGGTCCGCGACGGCTACGTCACGGTCGAGGCTGGGGTGAGCCTCCACCGGCTGATGCGCGAACTGGTGCCCGAGGGCTGGTTCCCGCCGGTCACCCCGGCGACCCGGCAGGTGACCGTGGGCGGGGCCGTCGCGGCCGACATCCACGGCCGCAACCACCACATCGACGGCTCCTTCGGCAGCCACGTCACCGCCCTCGACCTGCTCGGCGCCGACGGCGTGACCCGTACGCTCACGCCCGCCGACCCCGACTTCTGGGCGACCGTCGGCGGCATGGGCCTGACCGGGGTGATCACCAAGGCGACGATCCGGCTCACCCCGATCGAGACCTCCCGCATGATCGTGAACACCTGGAAGTGCCGCGACCTCGAATCGGTGATGACCCGGCTGACCCAGGCCGACCTCGCCCACCGCTACACCGCCGCCTGGGTCGACTGCCTGTCCCGGCAGGGCCGGGGCGTCGTCGAGGGCGCCGACCACGCACGGCAGGGCGCGGCCCGGTCGTTCCGGGCCCGCGGCTTCGAGGCCTCCCCCGGCTTCCTACCGGTCGGGCTGCTGAACCGCCACACCATGAGCCTGGTCAACCGGGGCCTCTACGCCACCACGAAACGCGAATCGGTGCAGGTCAGGCCATTGGCGTCGTTCTTCCACCCGCTCGACCGGGTGGGCCACTGGAACCGCCTCTACGGGCCGCGCGGGCTCGTGCAATACCAGTTCGTGGTGCCGATGGGCGCCGAGCAGACCCTCATGAAGATCGTCGAACGGATCAGGCGCAGCCACGCCGCGTCGTTCCAGACCGTGCTCAAGCGCTTCGGGCCGGGCAGCGGCGGCTGGCTCTCGTTCCCGACGCCGGGGTGGTCGCTGGCGCTCGACTTCCCGACCACCACCAAGGGGCTGGCCTGGTTGCTCGACCGGCTCGACGAGCTGGTGGCGGAGGCGGGCGGGCGGGTCTATCTGGCCAAGGACTCGCGGCTGCGGCCCGAACTGCTGCCGGTGATGTATCCGGGGCTGGCCGCCTTCCGGGAGCGCCGGCGCGAGCTCGATCCGCGCCTGGTCTTCCAGTCAGATCTCGCCAGGAGGTTGTCGTTGTGAAGAACGCGTTCGGCGAACCGCAGAGCCTGCTGATCGTCGGCGGGGCGTCCGAGATCGCGATGGCCACCGCCATGCGGCTGGTCCGCCGCCGGGTGCGCCGGGTGATCCTGGCCGGGCGGCCGTCGCCGGCCCGCGACGCCGCGGCGGTGCGGCTGGCCGAGGCGGGCGCGAGCGTGGAGACGGCCGACTTCGACGCCTTCCGGGTCGAGGAGCACGCCAAGGTGATCGGCGACGTGTTCGCCGGCGGCGACGTCGACGTGGCGCTGGTGGCCTGCGGCCTGCTCGGCGACGCCGACCTCGACCCGCTGAAGGCGGCCGACGTGGCGATGGTCAACTACGTCGGGGCGATGACCGCCGCGATCGTGTGCGCCGACGCGATGCGCCGGCAGACCCACGGCGCGCTCGTGGTCTTCTCCTCGGTCTCGGCGGGCCGCCCGACCGCGGCCGATTTCCTGTACGCCTCCGCCAAGTCGGGCCTCGACGCCTTCGCCCGCGGTCTGACAGAGGCGCTGCGCGGATCCGGCGTGCACGTGATGGTGGTCCGCCCCGGCTTCGTCCGCACCCGGCTGACCAGGGGCGTCACCCCGCCGGCCATCGCGACGAGCCCCGAGACGGTGGCCGGCGCGGTCCTCGACGGCCTGCGCGCGAAGTCGGGGGTCGTGTGGGTGCCGGGCATCCTCGGCCAGCTCACCCGGCTGCCCGGCTCGGTCGTCCGTCGTATCACCGGATGACGCGGCTCAGAGAACTCTCAATAACAGGCGTTACGCTTCGGGCTTGAGTGATCCCCGAGGAGTCTGTGATGCGCCGTCTGATCCCCGCCCTCGCCGCCTTAGCGTTGGTGGTGACCCTGCCCGCCGCACCCGCCGCGGCGACGCCCAAGAAGGCACCCAAGAAGCCGTTCTGCGCCACCCACAAGTGCCTGGCGCTGACCTTCGACGACGGCCCGGGGCCCTATACGACCAGGTTGCTGGCGACGCTCAAGAAGTACGACGCCAAGGCCACGTTCTTCGTGATCGGCCGTGAGGTGAACAGGCACCAGGCGCTGCTGAAGAACATCGCCAAGGCCGGCCACCAGATCGGCAACCACACGTGGTCGCACCCGTGGCTGACCGAGCTGACCCGCACCGAGGTCTACGACCAGGTCAACGAGACCCACAAGCTGATCAAGAAGGTCACCGGCAAGGCCCCGACGGTGATGCGCGCCCCCGGCGGCCTCACCGACGACACGGTCCGCGAGATCGCCGCCAAGTTCGGCATGGTGCTGATCCCCGGCACCACCTCGACCGGCGACTGGGTCGCGGAGAACCGCCAGGTCGGCCTGCTGACCTCCAAGGCCCTCGAAGTGGCCGGGCGCGGCGAGGTCATCCTGATGCACGAGACCGTCAAGCAGACGGTCGACTCGATGCCGAAGGTGCTGGCCACGCTGAAGAAGCAGGGCTACCACTTCGTCACGGCCTCGACCCTGCTCGAAGGGGTCAAGCTGACGCCCGGCCAGTCCTACCCGGCGCCGCCGCCCGCCCCCGAGGGCAGCGACGACGACGGCCAGTTGCTCGAAGACGAGGACGACCCGTTCGGCGGCCAGCCCGCCGGCGAGGTCTGACGCTTCTTCACGAGGCGCCTGCCCAGCCGCTGGGCGGGCGCCTCGACCCATCTGTAGGTGGCCCAGCTCACCAGCAGCAGCACGACGAGATAGCCGACGGCCAGCAGCGCGCGTTCCCACACCGGCTTGGACATCATGTGGCCGAACAGGATCGGCACCATCCGCAGGATCGGGTGGTGGACGAGGTAGACCGAGTAGCTGATCAGCCCGAGCCAGACGAACACCTTCGGCCAGGTGCGGTGGCGCAGCGCCCGCCCGGCCCAGAAGGTGGCCCCGGCCAGCACCAGCGTGGTGATCCACACGGGTGGCTGCACCCACCACCAGCCCGCCGCGATGGCCCAGGCCGGGCTGAGCGCGACCAGGACGGCGGCGGCGAACACCGGCCACAACGGCCCGGTGCCCTTCTCCCAGCGATAGATCGCGGTCCCGGTGAACATCATCGCGAGGATCGCCGCCCCGAACCACGGCACGTACGACGACCCGATCAGCAGCACCAGCGCCATCACGCCGAGGACCAGCGCGGCGGTCGTCTGGAACCGCCCACTGAACATTCCGGCCATGCCGACGACGAACACGACCCCCGACACGACGGCGGGCCACGGCCCCGGCAGCCAGGGTGCCCCGATCACGATCCCGGCGGCCACCGCGAGCACGCCGAACCCGATGGCGTACCACCCGCTGAACCGGTGCACGCCCTTCACGAACAGGGCCGTCACGACGAGGTAGAACACCATCTCGTAGGACAACGTCCACATCGGATCGGCCAGCCCGCCCACGTGGACCACGTCGAGCAACATCGAGACGTGCGCGAGCACCCCGGACGCGTCACGGGGCACCTGCTCCCGGACCGGGACCCAGAGCCCGACCAGCAGCGCGATGGCGCACACCACCAGGTAGAGCGGGTAGAGCCGGAACAGCCGGCTGGTCCAGAAGGCCCGCACGTCTCCCCGCCCCTCCAGCGAGGCGGGGATGATGTATCCGCTGACCAGGAAGAACACGACCACGCCGTACATGCCGATGTTCATGAACGTCGGCCGGAGCGGCGGATAGACCCACGGGAGCAGGTGTTCGGCCACCACGGCGAGCGCGCCAATGCCGCGCAACGCGTCAAGCCAGGCCAGGCGGTTAGACGTGGTCACCGGGGCCAATCTACCCCGACTGGCACTATTCCCACTCGATGGTGCCCGGCGGCTTGCTCGTGACGTCGAGGGTGACCCGGTTGATCTCGCGCACCTCGTTGGTGATCCGGGTGGAGATGCGGGCCAGCACGTCGTAGGGCACCCGCGACCAGTCGGCCGTCATGGCGTCTTCGGAGCTCACCGGCCGCAGCACGACCGGGTGGCCGTAGGTGCGGCCGTCGCCCTGCACGCCCACCGACCGCACGTCGGCCAGCAGCACCACCGGGCACTGCCAGATGTCGCGGTCGAGCCCGGCCCGGGTCAGCTCCTCACGGGCGATGGCGTCGGCCTCGCGCAGGATCTCGAGCCGGTCATGGGTGACCTCGCCGATGATCCGGATGCCGAGCCCCGGCCCCGGGAACGGCTGCCGCCAGACCATCGCGGCCGGCAGCCCGAGCTGTTCGCCCGCCCGCCGCACCTCGTCTTTGAACAGGGCGCGCAGCGGCTCGACCAGGTCGAACTGAAGATCGTCGGGCAGGCCGCCGACGTTGTGGTGGCTCTTGATGTTGGCGGTGCCGGTGCCGCCGCCCGACTCGACCACGTCGGGGTAGAGGGTGCCCTGCACCAGGAAGTCGACCGGCCCGTCGGCCAGGATCGCGCGCTGCTCGTCTTCGAAGACCCGGATGAACTCCCGGCCGATGATCTTGCGCTTCTCCTCGGGGTCGGTCACCCCGGACAGCGCCTTGAGGAACCGCTCGGCCGCGTCGACGACGCGCAGCTTGACCCCGGTGATCTCCACGAAGTCACGCTCGACCTGCTCGGCCTCGCCCTTGCGCAGCAGCCCGTGGTCGACGAAGACGCAGGTCAGCCGGTCGCCGATGGCCCGCTGCACGATCGCGGCGGCCACCGCGGAGTCGACCCCGCCCGACAGGGCGCAGATGGCCCGCCCGTCGCCGATCTTCGCCTTGACCGCCTCGACGGCGTCTTCGACGATGTTCAGCATCGTCCAGCTCGGCCGGCACCCGGCCGCGTCGAGGAACGCCTTCAGCACCTTCTGCCCGTGGTCGGTGTGCATGACCTCGGGGTGGAACTGCACGCCGTAGAAGCCCCGCGCGGGGTCTTCGAACCCGGCGACCGGGGTCTCGGTGGTCGACGCGGTGACCGTGAACCCCTCGGGGGCCTGGCTCACCGAGTCGCCGTGGGACATCCAGACCTGCTGGGAGACCGGCAGCGCGCCGAACAGGCGGCCCGGCTCGACGACGGTCAGGTCGGTGCGGCCGTATTCGGCGACCCCGGTCTTGGCGACCGTGCCGCCGAGGGCCTGGGCCATGACCTGGAAGCCGTAGCAGATGCCGAACGTCGGCACCCCGGTCTCGAACAACCCCACGGGGGCGGCGGGGGCGCCCTCGGCGTAGACCGAGGAGGGCCCGCCGGACAGGATGATCGCCTTGGGCTTCTTGGCCAGCATTTCGGCCACCGGCATCGTCGAGGGGACGATCTCGGAGTAGACCTGGCATTCACGTACCCGGCGCGCGATCAGCTGGGCGTATTGCGCCCCGAAGTCGACGACCAGGACCGTGTCGAACTCTGACACAGGAGGACTCCCTGAAGATGAACCGGCGGTAGCGCCAGTCTACTTAAGGCGGAGTCTCTTCATTCCCTTGAGCAGGGTGACCAGGGTGTCGGCATATGTCTCATATGGCATGCCGAGGATGGGGTCGAAGCCGAGCCAGGCCGCCTGGGAGGAGATCGTCTGGCTCTCGGTGAACTTGGTCAGCCCCTCGTTCCCGTGGCGGCGGCCCAGACCCGAGTTCTTCATCCCGCCCATCGGGGAGTCGAACGACCCGTAGGCCGAGGCGTAGCCCTCGTTGACGTTGACCGTGCCGGCCTTGATCCGGGAGGCCAGGGCGCGGCCCTTGGCGGGGTCGCCGGTCCAGACGGAGGCGTTGAGGCCGTAGGGGGTGTCGTTGGCCAGCTCCAGCGCCTCGGCCATGGTGTCGAAGCGGTAGAGGGCGACGACCGGGCCGAAGGTCTCGGCGCGGCACAGGGCCATGTCGTCGGTGACGTCCTCCAGGATGGTCGGCTCGTAGAAGAACGGGCCGAGGTCGGGGCGGGCCTTGCCGCCGGTGACCACCGTGGCGCCCTTCTCGACGGCCTCCTCGACGTGGGCGGTGACGGCGTCGAGCTGGCGCTGGGAGGTGAGGGAGCCCATCTGGACGGCCCAGTCGTGGCCGGGGCCGATGTTCATGTTGCCCACGGCGCGGGCGAACCGCTCGGTGAAGGCGTCGTAGACGGCGTCGTGGACGTAGAGGCGCTCGATCGAGACGCAGAGCTGACCGGCGTTGGTGAAGCAGGCCCTGATCGCGCCGGCGGCGGCGCGGTCGACGTCGGCGTCGTCCAGGACGATCATGGGATTCTTGCCGCCGAGCTCCAGGGAGCACCCGATGAGCCGCTTGGCGGCGGCCTCGGCCACCCCCCGGCCGGCCCGGGTCGAGCCGGTGAAGGCGACGTAGTCGGCGTCGTCGATCAGGGGTTCGCCGATGTCGGCCGGGTCGCCGACGACGACCTGCCAGATCTCCGGCGGCATGCCGAGCTCGGTGAGCAGGTCGATGGTCCACAGGGTGGACAGGGGCGTCTGGGTGTCGGGCTTGTGGACGACCGCGTTCCCGGCGATCAGGGCGGGCACGACGTCGCTCACGCCGAGCGACAGGGGGTAGTTCCACGGGCTGATGAAGGCCACGACGCCGCGCGGATGGCGTACCTCCACGGTCCGGGTGGCCAGCGGGAACGGGCCCCGGCGGGCGCGCGGCGCGAGCAGGCCGGGGGCCTTGCGCACGTAGTGGAGGCTGCTCGCGGCGACGTCGAGGACCTCTTCGTAGGCGTGCCGGCGGGCCTTCCCGGTCTCCCACTGGATGACGTCGAGCAGGTCGGCGCGGCGGTCGAGGATCGCGTCGTGCAGCCGCTCGAACGGCCTGATCCGGTCTTTGACCGGCAGCTCGGCCCAGGCCTCCTGGGCCTCCCGCGCCTGCCGGTAGGCCCGGCGCACGTCTTCGGCCGACGAGATCGGCACCTCGGCCAGCGGCGCTCCGGTGAAGGGCGCGACCACGGTCCGCGTCTTGCCCTCCGACGTGACGTGACGGAGGAGACGGTCGAGCAGCGCGGGGTCGGGCACCCGGAGTTCACCAGCCATGAAAGCGAGACTATTCCGGCGCGAAGCTCATGACTACCGGCCGGTACGGTCAATTCGCAACGCCCTGCCACCGAGGTGATGGGCCACAATTCAAGTCGTGACGACTCCCTTACGCCCGTCCGATCCCCCTGTGCTCGGCGGCTACCGGCTGGAGGCGGTCCTCGGGGAAGGCGGTCAGGGCATCGTCTACCTGGGGGCCGGTCCCAGCGGCGAACGTGTGGCGATCAAGTGGCTGCGGCCGGAGCTCGCGCAGGACCAGACGATGGTCCGGCGGTTCCTGCAGGAGGTCAGCACGGCCAAGCGGGTGGCGCCGTTCTGCACCGCCCAGGTGATCGACGTGGGGGCCGAAGACCAGCGGCCCTACATCGTGAGCGAGTACATCGAGGGCGAGTCGCTGGCCCAGGCGATCCCGCGGAGCGGGCCGCGTACGGGCAGTTCGCTGCACCGGCTCGCGATCGGCACCGCGACGGCGCTGGCGGCGATCCACCAGGCCGAGATCGTGCACCGCGACTTCAAGCCGCCGAACGTGATCCTCGGGTCCGACGGCCCCCGGGTGATCGACTTCGGCATCAGCAAGGCCCTGGGCAGCCACACGGCGCTGACCTCGACGATGATCGGCACTCCCGCCTACATGGCTCCGGAGCAGCTCGCCGGGGGGCCGATCGGACCGGCCGCCGACCTGTTCTCGTGGGCGGGCACGATCGCCTACGCTGCGACCGGGCGGGCGCCGTTCGGCAACGACACGATGCCGGCGGTGATCAACCGGGTGCTGCGCATGCCGCCCGACCTGGGCGACGTCCCCCAGCCGTTGCGGGGCATCCTGCTCGACTGCCTGAACAAGAACCCGGCGCTGCGCCCGACCGCGCGCGAGGTGATCGACCGGCTGCTGGTCAGCGATCCGGCGGCGGCGCGGGTGACGGTCCCGCAGGTCTTCCGGGAGAAGCGGAAGTTCCCCACGCTGGCCGTGGTCACGGCCGCGACCGCGGTGACGGTGATCGCGGCGATCGGCGGCGTGTGGGCCGCGACCACGAACAGCGCCCCGCCCCCGGCCCCGGTCACGACCTCGGCCGCGCCGGGCCCGGCGTCCCCCAGCCCCCGGCCGCCGGTCACCATCGACATGGACGACACCACGGCGGTGGCGCTGGAACGACCCGGCGACCCGGCCTACCTGTCGATCTTCTGGGTCGACCGGGAGAAGTGGGACGCCTACGTCCGCGATCCCGGCAAGGCGACCTTCACCCGCCACTCCTACGTCGACGCCGCCCCCAGCCCCACCGCCGACCGGCTGGCCGGGATCCCGTGGGAGTACGACGCCGACGACCTCGACTCGCTGAAGATCACCAATGTGGCGAGCGGCACGACCGTGACGGTGCGGACGGTCGCCAAGCCGCGCACCACCAACTACGTCCACTGGTCACCCGAGGGCGACCGGGTCCTGCTCACCATGCGCGAGAAGGTCGACGACAAGACGACGACCAAGGGCTTCGTCCTGGTCGACGTGCCGGCCGGGACCGCCCGGATCGTCGAGGTGCCCGGCCTGACCGAGGACGCCGCGTTCGCCTGGACCGGCGACGGCGACACGATCGCCGCGATCGTCGCCGACAAGGAGAGCCGCGTCCCCCACGTCTACGACCTGCAGGGGAAGGAGGTGAAGACGCTGCCGGAGATCGGCGGCACCCTCACCGACCCGCGCGACCTGTTCACCGCCGGAGGCGGGGCGTTCGTGGCCACCTGCGCGGACAAGACGGTGACCCTGTGCGTCTGGGACACCGCTACCGGGGCGGTGCTGGAGGAGTTCGAGTCGGGCTGCGACACCGTGCTGGGCTGGTGGGACACCACCCACATCTTCTGCACGGCCACCGGAGACGACGACGAGGACGCCGTGGTGGTCACCGACCTGAAGGGCGCCGAGACCCAGACGCTGATCAGGGCGACCGACGCGGCGATGGACAAGCTCTACTTCCGCAACGGCTACCTGCGGCGCGATTAGCGCCCGAACCGAGGGGGCCTCCGATCCGTCTTGTGGGCATGACCACCTCGTTTCGCGTGGCGGGCGCCATCGCGATTGCCCTGCTGGCGACGGCCTGCACGCCGGGCGCCGCCCCGGCACCCGATCCGGTGACGCCGATCGACCTGACGTCGAACATCAAGCTGGTCGCGTTCGACGACTGCGACAGCATGCTCGAAGGGCTGCGCGAGGCCGCGGTCAAGCACGCCCAGAGCTTCCAGGTGATGCCCATGGCGATGGCGGAGGCGGCCGACAGTGCCCGGTCCACCGCGGGCGCGGGCGCCCAGACCCATTCGACGACCAACGTCCACGAGGCCGGGGTCGACGAGCCCGACCTGGTCAAGACCGACGGCGAGCGGGTCGTCACGGTCAACCGCGGCGTGCTGCGGGTGATGGACGCGGCGTCCGGCAAGGTGACCGGCACGCTGCGGCTGGTCGCCGAGGAGCAGTCGTGGGCCGAGGCGAACCTGCTGGTGGCCGGTGACCGCGCGCTGGTGCTGTTCAACAACGGCGGGTACGTCCCGGCCGCCACCGCCCGCGTGGCCGCCGGGCCCGCGATGCTCGCCTCGCCGCGCTACGTCATGGTCGACCTGGCCGGCCCGCCGAAGGTCCTCGGCAGCATGTCCCCCGCCAACGCCATCCACGTCGACGCGCGCATGGTCGGGACCACCGTCCGGATCGTGGTGCGCAGCGAGCCGCAGGTGCCGATGCCCCAGTACGACGGCGCCAAGACCCAGGAGGAGATGCTGGAGGCGGTCAAGGAGACCTACCGGAAGGCCCCCCTCGACGCCTGGTTGCCCAAGTTCGAGATCGAGTCGAACGGCCGGCTCACCCAGGGCGCGGTGAAGTGCGAGAACGTCAGCCACCCGGCCGACTTCACGGGACGGTCGCTGGTGACCGTCCACACCCTCGACCTGAACGGCTCCTTCGGCACGACCGAACCGATCAGCGTCGCGGCCGACGGCGACACCGTCTACGGCACCCAGAACAGCCTCTACGTGACGAGCAACCCGCTCTGGTGGGGCGGCTTCTTCCCGATGCCGATCGCCGTGGACGTCGACCCGGCGCCGATCGCCGAGGCGACCCCCGCGGCCCCGGTGCCCCCGTCGCCCGACCCGGACATGCCCACCCAGATCCCCGACCCGGGCAAGGTCGCGCCCGAGGCGCAGCCGACGCCGAGCGGCGCCGAGAAGGTCGTCCCCACCGCCGAGGTCGTCAGCCCCTCGCCCTCCGGGCGCGACGACACCGTGCCGGAGGTCGTGCCCGTGTCCGAGCGCACCGAGGTGCACCGGTTCGACGTCACCGGCACCGGCACGCCGCGCTACGTCGCCTCCGGCTCGGTCCCCGGGCGGCTGCTGAACCAGTACTCGATGTCGGAGTACGAGAACCACCTGCGCATCGCCACCACCACGACGCCGCGGGCCCAGAACGAGAAGTCGGAGAGCGCCGTCTACGTCCTTAAGGCCGACACTCTCGCCGAGACCGGCCGGGTGACGGGCCTGGGCAAGGGTGAGCGCATCTACTCGGTGCGGTTCATCGGCCCGGTCGGCTACATGGTCACCTTCCGCCAGGTCGACCCGCTCTACACCCTCGACCTGCGCGACCCGCAGGCCCCGAAGGTCACCGGCGAGCTGAAGATCACCGGCTTCTCGGCCTACCTGCACCCGGCGGGCGAGGGCAGGCTGATCGGCGTCGGCCAGGAGGCCGACACCAGGGGCCGGACGCAGGGCACCCAGGTGTCGCTGTTCGACGTCCGCGACCCGGGCGCCCCGGCGGTGTTGTCGCGCTACCACCAGGAGGAGTCGGCCACCCAGGCCGAATGGGACCCGCACGCCTTCCTCTACTGGCCGCAGGACGGCCTGGCGCTGATCCCGCTGGCCACCTGGGGAGCCGACTACTACGACGGCTCGCAGGCGCTCGTGCTGAAGATCGGCGACACGATCGAGAAGGCCGGTGTGATCACCCATCCGAAGCCGGGCGACCCGAACCTGCCGCTCGACCCGTCGATCAGGCGCAGCGTGATCATCGGCGACACGGTCTGGACCTTCTCCGACCTCGGCGTCAAGATCAGCGACAAGGCGACCCTGGCCGACCGGGCCTGGGTGAAGTTCTTCTAGACGGGTTTGCGATCGGGCGCGGCCACCGGGACGATCTCGGGAGCGCCGATGGTGATCGCGTCGGCCTCCTGGTCGGTGTCGGTCTCCTGGGCGGCGCGCTCGGCCTCGATCCGCTTGGTGTAGTACTCCACCTCACGTTTGACCTGGTCGTCGTCCCAGCCCAGCGGCCCCGCGAGGAGCTGGGCGACCTCTTCGGCGACGGCCAGGCCGCGGTGGAAGGTCTCGATGGAGATGTGGGTGCGCCGGCTGAGCACGTCGTTGAGGTGCCGGGCGCCCTCGTGGGTGGCGGCGTAGACGATCTCGGCCCGCAGGTGGTCGTCGGCGCCGGTCAGCGGCCGGGCCAGGTCGGGGTCGTCTTCGATGAGGGCCAGGACCTCGTCCATCATCGAGCCGTAGCGCTGGAGCAGGTGCTCGATGCGGGCGACGTGCAGGCCCGACTGCTGGGCCAGCCGGTAGCGGGAGTTCCAGCGGGCCTGGTAGCCCTCGGCCCCCGCGAGCGGGACGGTGTCGGTGCACGAGGGCGGCACCCGGGTGGCCAGGCCGTGGACCACCGCGTCGACGGCGTCGGCGGCCATCTTGCGGTAGGTGGTGAACTTGCCGCCCGCGACCAGCACCAGCCCCGGCACCGGGTGGGCGACGACGTGTTCGCGCGACAACTTCGACGTCTGCTCCGACTCGCCGCGCAGCAGGGGCCGCAGACCGGCGTACACGCCCTCGACGTCGTCTCGGGTCAGCGGGACCGCCAGCACCTCGTTGACGTGGTCGAGGACGTAGTCGATGTCGGTCCGGGAGGCGGCCGGGTGGGCCAGGTCGAGGGTCCAGGCCGTGTCGGTGGTGCCGATGATCCAGTGGCGTCCCCACGGGATCACGAAGAGCACCGACTTCTCGGTGCGCAGGATGATGCCGGTCAGCGAGTGGATGCGGTCGCGGGGCACCAGGAGGTGCACGCCCTTGGAGGCCTTGACGTGGATCTGGCCGCGCCCGCCGACGAGTTCCTGGATGTCGTCGGTCCACACC
The DNA here is from genome assembly GCF_001570565.1 of Herbidospora yilanensis. Taxonomy (GTDB): domain Bacteria; phylum Actinomycetota; class Actinomycetes; order Streptosporangiales; family Streptosporangiaceae; genus Herbidospora; species Herbidospora yilanensis. The sequence goes on from NZ_BBXE01000013.1 coordinate 697,969, forward strand.
CCGGTGGCGTTGACGACCTGCCGGGCCCGGATGTCGATCTCCTCGCCGGTCTCCAGGTCGCGGACCCGTACGCCGGTGACCCGCTCCCCTTCCCGCAGGAAGCCGACCACCTGGGTGCGGGAGGCGACGTGGGCGCCGTAGGTCGCGGCGGTGCGCAGCAGGGTCATGACGTAGCGGGCGTCGTCGACCTGGGCGTCCCAGTACTGGACGGCCCCCTTGAACGCGGTCTTCCGCAACGCCGGGGCCAGCCGCAGCGCGCGGGTGCGCGACAGGTGCCGGTGCCCGGGCACGCCCCGGGTGAACCCGAACGAGAAGCCCAGCGAGTCGTAGAGCATCAGGCCCGCGCCCACATAGGGCCGCTCCCAGCCCGCGTGGGTGAGCGGGAACAGGAACGGCACCGGCCGCACCAGGTGGGGGGCGATGCGCTGGAGCAGCAGCGCGCGCTCCTGGAGCGCCTCTCTGACCAGCTCGAAGTTGAGCTGTTCGAGATAGCGCAACCCGCCGTGGATCAGCTTCGACGAGCGCGACGAGGTGCCCGAGGCGTAGTCGCGCGCCTCCACGAGGCCCACGGAGAGCCCTCGCGTGGCGGCGTCGAGCGCGACGCCCGCGCCCACCACGCCGCCCCCGACCACCACGACGTCGAGCTCCTGCGCCGCCATCTGCGACAGGGCCGCGTAGCGTTCCGCCGGCCCCAGCCGCCCTGTCCCCATAAGCGCGGTCATGGGTTCAACTCTCCCTTTGTACGGCTATGCGCCTACCCCTGGCGTCCTACCCATCCTGTCAGGATCGGCAGCACGACCGCCGACCGCATGGCGCCCATGTGGTCGAGGCCGTCGAGCACCCGTACCTCCCAGCCCTTCGCCTCCATGTCGGCCCGGCTCCGCAGGAAGGGCCCGGCCACGTCGACGGTGACCCCGCCCCATTTGTCGCTGTAGACGATGGTGTCCTCGGATCCGGCGAAGCAGAGCCTCGGAATGTCCAGCGTCACGGCCCGGTCGTCGAATTCCTGGAGTTCCTGATAGAGGGCCATGAACTGCCCGGTCTGGGCCGGGCTCGCGCTCGGCGTGGCGTTGTCCCAGTCGCCGGGGGTGACGTTCTCGGCGGGCGGGGCGGGGTTCCTCGCGTACTCCCAGGCCGCCTCGGTGACGGCCAGCATCTCCCGGTAGGGCCCGTCGATCGGCGGATATCCGCCCATGACCAGCGTGTCGACCCGGTCGGACCGGATGGCGAGCTGGAGCCCCACCATGGCGAGCCACGAGTAGCCGTAATAGGCGAAGGTGTCGGCGCCCGCCGCGTCGGCGACGGCGAGGAGGTCGGCGGCCACGTTGGCCGGGGTCAGGTCCTTCTTCGGCACGGCCAGGCAGTGCCCCTCGTAGTCGAAGGCGACGACCCTGAACCGGTCTTCGAGCCCCTTGATCAGATTGAACCCGAGACCGGGCTCTCCTCCCCAGGCCCGCAGGGCCTCCGCCGCCGGCCCGTCGTCGGCCGGTCTCGGATCGACGGGCAGCAGCAGGGCGGGCCCCTCGCCGTGGACGTGGACGTCGATCCGGGCGCCGTCGTGGAGGGTGGCGAACATCGACTATCTCCTTATCTTGTAAGCTATTTATGGCCGGAACAATAGCTTATGCCGTAAGGAGTTGGAACGGCGTGGTCGTCTACGCGGGACAGGGTGACCCCGAGCGCACACTCGCGCTCCTGTGGCGGACGCCGGGCGACGGCCCGCCTAGGCGCGGCCCCAAACCGGCCCTGACCGTCGACGCGATCCTGGCGGCGGGCATCGCGGTGGCCGACGAATCAGGCCTCGACGGCCTGTCGATGCGCGCGGTCGGCGAGCGCCTGGGCAAGACGGCGATGGCCCTCTACACCTACGTCCCGACCAAGCGGGAACTGATCGACCTCATGTACGACCACGCCCACGCGGGCCTGGTCCCCGGCCTGCCCGGCGACTGGCGGCAGGCGGTCGAGGCCTGGGCCGTGGCCCTCCACGAGCGCTACCTGCGGCATCCGTGGCTGCTCCAGGTCTCCCACGCCCGCCCGGTCCTGGGCCCCCACGAGCAGACGGTGCTGGAGAGACTGCTGGAGGTCCTCCCGGACGTGGCGGTCAGGGCGACCGTGAGCGCCCTGTTCAGCCTGGTCAGAGGCTCGGCGAGAACGATCGCGGAAAACCGGGGGGCGGCCGCCGGCACGGGCACGTCCGACCAGGAGTGGTGGACGGCCAGATCCCGCCTGATGAACGACCTGGTCCCCGACTTCGCGGACCGTTTCCCCAGGTCGGCCGGCCTGCCCCCGGTCGCATGGGACAAGGCCGCCCGCGAGGCGTTCGCGGGCGGCCTCAACCTGCTACTGGACGGCCTGGAGAACCAGGCCGGCAGACGGAACGGCTAGCGCCGGACCTTGGGCCGCCCCCCGGATCAGACCAGGCGGCGGATGTCTCCGAAGGCACGGTAGAACCCCCCGTTGCCCGACGGCCGGATGCCCTCGACCACATACCGCGCGCCCGGCTCGCGGATCTCGCGCGGGAACTGCACGTTCCACGCCTCGTACCCGGGGCTGAGCACCCGGATCCGCAACCGGCCGCCCTCGCTGAAGCACTCGACGAGGACGCCGTCGCCCGTGTCGGTCGTCGTCTCCACGGTCACCGACGGCTCGACGACGGGCAGGGCGGCGGCGATCTTGACATCGCGGGCCTGCGGGACGGTGCCCCCGCGGGCCGCCGCGATGGCCTGCTCGGTCGCGTCGACGCAGGCCAGCGAGCCGTCGGTGGTCACGATGTAGAGGCGCTCGTCGAGGTACTGCATGGAGAACGCCGAGCCGCAGCCGGTCGCCAGCTTCCACAACCGGGTCCCGTCGGCGGAGAAGCAGTAGACCGACGAGGAGGAGTCGCCGGCGAAGACGTACTGGCCGCCGGGCGACGTCGCGCACGAGTAGATCGCCGCGTCGCACCGGTAGACCGCCTCGACCGCGCCGTCGGCCTTGGCCAGCTTGTGGACGGTGCGGCCGGCCGTGCCGGCGTACACCGACTTCTCCTCCTGCCAGCCGAACAGCACGCCGGAGGCGGCGGTCTGGTACCACGCCTGGTTGCCCTGGAGGTCGTAGCGGGCCACGCCGCCGGAGTGCCCGTGGTAGACGGCGTCGCCGTCGCAGCGCACCATCCACCCGGAGCGGCCGCCGCCGGTGCGGGCCCAGAGGAACTCGTCTTCGTAGTCGATCGTGGTGATCCGCCCGGAGTCGTCGGAGACCCCCAGCACGCCGTCGGCGATGTCGAGCCAGAAGATGTCGACGTCGGAGGCGATCTCGTACGCCGCCCGCGGCACCTTCCCGCTCAGGTCGTAGACCTTGCCGTCGTCGCAGCCCGCGTAGATCCAGAAGTCGTCGGCGACGATGCACTTGACCCCGTCGGGCAGCTTGTAGCGCCCGGTCATCTCCCCTTCGGGGGTCAGCGTGTAGACCTGCCCGGCCTGGTTGCCGACCCAGCAGCGCTCCCGGTCGACGAAGATGCCGAACGCCGCCGAGCCGCTGGCGAAGCGCCAGAGCACCGGCGCCTGCTGGGCGGTGGAGCGGGTGCTGACGATGGCCCGCCGGGTGACCGCGCGGCGCTGCCGCACGCCCCGGACCGCCGGGGCGTAGCCCTTCTTGGTCTTCTCCGCGATCTTCTTGGCCGCCGCCGCCCGCGCCTTCTCCTCAGTAGGGAAGTCGGCGACCTTGACCTGCCCGTTCTCCCCGATCCGGCCGTACGTGACGGTCACCCGCGTCCCCGAGACCACGGCCTCGTAGAACTTGTGCGCCCCGCCGCCTTCCTCGGACAGCTCCAGGTACGTCATATCCCCATTTCCTCCCTTTGATGAGTGATCGCGAGCGTAGGGGAAGTGGCGGACATTTTTTCTTGGTACGCATGTAGAGAACCCGCGCCCGGCTCCGACCCACTGCTGAAACGACGACTGAGGAGCGGACATGCGAAAGATCGTTTACTACGTCAACACGTCGCTCGACGGCTACATCGACGGCCCCGGCGCCTTCGACTGGGCCGAGATGGGCCCCGAACTGTCGGCCTTCTCCGAGGAGCAGACCGACGCCACCGACATCCTGCTCTACGGCAGAGTCGTCTACGGCTGGATGGCCTCCTACTGGCCCACCGCCGACCAGGTCAGCGACCACCCGCACGACATCGCCTACGCCCCCAAGTGGCGGTCGAAGGCCAAGGTCGTCGTCTCCGACACCCTGACCGAGGTCCCGGACGACACCCGGATCGTCCGGGGCGCCGACCTGGCCGCCGACCTGACCGCCCTGAAGGGCGAGGGCGACGGGAACATCATGCTGACCGGCGGCAACGCGCTGGCCTCCACGCTGGCCGGCCTGGGCCTGCTCGACGAGATCGTCGTCGCCGTCCACCCGGTGATCCTCACCGGCGGCACCCCGCTGCTCAGCGGGGTCAAGGACCGCCTGCGGCTGCGCCTGATCGAGTCCCGGACCTGCGGCTCGGTGACCGTGCACCGCTACGCCCCCGCCGGTTCCTGAGGGGCCTGCCTGGATAAAGTGCCGGTTGTGACGCACACCGAATCGGAAATCGCCTCACAACCGGCTCTCTGGGCCAGGGCCGCCGACCTGGCCGCGAACGCCCCGCTCCCGCGGCCGGGGGAACGGGTCGCCGTGGTCGGCTGCGGCACGTCCTGGTTCGTCGCCCAGGCGTACGCGGCCCTGCGGGAGTCCGCCGGCCTGGGCGAGACCGACGCCTTCGCCGCCTCGGAGTTCCCGCTGGGGCGCGGCTACGACCGTGTCCTCGCGCTGACCCGGTCGGGCACCACGACCGAGGTCCTGGCCCTGCTGAACGCGGTGGAGACGCCGACCGTGGCGATCACCGCCGACCCGGCCACGCCCGTCATGACGGCGGCGGGCGAGGTGATCGTGCTCGACTTCGCCGACGAACGATCGGTCGTCCAGACCCGCTTCGCGACCACCCAGCTGGCCCTGCTCCGCGCCCACCTGGGCGAAGACCTGACCGGGCCGATCGCCGACGCCGAACTCGCCCTCTCCGACGACCTCGGCGACCTGGCCGGCGCCGAGCAGTACACCTTCCTCGGCCGGGGCTGGACCACCGGCCTGGCGGCCGAGGCGGCGCTGAAGATGCGCGAGGCCGCCCGCGCCTGGACCGAGAGCTACCCGGCGATGGAATACCGCCACGGCCCGATCTCGATCGCGGGCCCGGGGCGGGTGACGTGGCTGCTCGGCGACGCCCCCGAGGGCCTGGCGGCGGAGGTGCTCGACTGTGGTGGCACGTTCGTCGATTCGGCCCGCGACCCGATGGCGGAACTGGTGAAGATCCAGCGTGTGGCCGTCGCCCGCGCCCTGGCCCACGGCCTGAACCCCGACGAACCGCGCCACCTCACGAGATCGGTGATCCTGCCTTGAGCACGACCCTCGTCAACGCCCGGATCGTCACCGGACACGCGGTCGCCGACGGCTGGCTCTCCATCGAGGAGGGCCGCATCACCCACATCGGCCACGGCACCGCCCCGCGCGACGGCGAATCGCTGAATCACCACTTCGTGGTCCCGGGGTTCGTCGACATGCACGTCCACGGCGGCGGCGGCGCGGGCTACCCGACCGGCCTGGCCCCCGAGGCGAGACGCGCCTTCGCCTTCCACCTGTCCCACGGCACGACCACGGCCGTGGCCAGCCTGGTCACCGCCCCGCTCGACCACCTCCGCCGGGTCGCCGGCGAACTGGCCGAACTCTGCCGCGAGGGCCTGCTGGCGGGCATCCACTTCGAGGGCCCGTACATCTCCGCCGCGAAGTGCGGAGCCCACCGCCCCGCCCTCCTGCGGGAGCCGTCGGTCGCCGAGTTCCTCGACCTCATCAAGTCGGCCCACGGCCACGCCCGCATGTTCACCATCGCCCCCGAACTCCCGAACGCCCTCGACGCCGTCGCCGCCTGCGTCGCCAACGGCGTGATCGCCGCGATCGGCCACACCGACGCGACCTACGACGAGGCCCGCGCGGCCATCGACGCGGGCGCCACGGTGGCCACCCACCTGTTCAACGCCATGCGCCCCCTGGGCCACCGCGACCCCGGCCCGATCACGGCGGCCCTGGCCGACGAACGGGTGACCGTCGAACTGATCAACGACGGCTTCCACCTCCACGAGGCGGTCATCGACCTGGCCCTGCGCTCGGCCAGGGGCGGCGTCGCCTTCGTCACCGACGCGATGGACGCGGCCGGCATGCCCGACGGCGACTACGACCTCGGCCCGATGCGCGTGGAGGTCAGAGGCGGCGAAGCCCGCCTGGAGGGCGGCGGCTCGATCGCGGGCAGCACGCTGACCATGGACAAGGCCTTCCGGCGCGGCGTGAAGCTCAACGGCTTGACCCTCCCGCAGGCCACCGAGGTCACCTCCCTCAACCCCGCCAGAGCCCTGGGCCTCGACGACGAGGTCGGCTCGATCGCGGTCGGCAAACGCGCCGACCTGGTGGTCCTGGACGACGATCTGGAGGTCCACCGGGTCATGCGCCACGGCGAGTGGGTCTGAGACGACGAACCGATGCCTACTCGCCAGCCCCTGCTCCGCGCGCGCCCACGCGCCGAGGCCCGAATCCGGCCTACGCGACCACCATCGGGTGCAAGTGCCGAAATTTCGGCATACGCGACCAGCCGAACGGGAGCCGGACGCAAGGGCCGGTAACCGGCCATCCGGCGCAAGCGCCGGAAATCTCGCCATATGCGCCGGCCGCACCGAAAAACGCGGCAGGGCGCCGGGAAAGATCTCGGCGCCCTGCGTCAGAACGTCGTCACGGCTGCGGCGGGGCGACCACGACCTCGACGCGCTGGAACTCCTTGATGTCGCTGTAGCCCGACGTCGCCATCGTGCGCTTCAGGGCGCCCATCAGGTTCATCGAGCCGTCGGCCACCGACGACGGGCCGTGGAGGATCTCCGCCAGGGTCCCGATGGTGCCGAACTCCACGCGACGTCCGCGGGGAAGGTCGGGGTGGTGGGCCTCGGAGCCCCAGTGGAAGCCGCGGCCGGGGGCCTCGGCGGCGCGGGCCAGGGGCGAGCCGACCATGACCGCGTCGGCGCCGCAGGCGATGGCCTTGGCGATGTCGCCCGAGCCGCCCATGCCGCCGTCGGCGATGACGTGGACGTAGCGGCCGCCCGATTCGTCCATGTAGTCACGTCGTGCCGCCGCCACGTCGGAGATCGCGGTCGCCATCGGCACCACGACGCCCAGCACGTTGCGGGTCGTGTGGGACGCGCCGCCGCCGAAGCCGACCAGGACGCCGGCCGCGCCGGTCCGCATCAGGTGCAGGGCCGCCGTGTAGGTCGCGCAGCCGCCGACGATCACGGGGACGTCGAGCTCGTAGATGAACTGCTTCAGGTTCAGCGGCTCGGCCCTGCCCGAGACGTGCTCGGCCGAGACGGTCGTGCCGCGGATCACGAAGATGTCGACGCCGGCGTCGATGACGGCCTTGTGGTGCTGGACGGTGCGCTGCGGCGACAGCCGGACCGCCGTGGTCACCCCGGCCGCGCGGATCTCCTCGATGCGGCGGCCGATCAGGTCGTCTTGGATCGGCGCCGTGTAGATCTCCTGCAGCCGGCGGGTCGCGGCGGCCGTGCCGAGTTCGGCCACCTCGTCGAGCAGCGGCTGCGGGTCGTCGTAGCGCGTCCAGAGACCTTCGAGGTCGAGGACGCCCAGGCCGCCCAGCCGGCCGATCTCGATCGCCGTGCGGGGTGAGACCACGCTGTCCATCGGGCTGACCACGAGCGGCAGGTCGAAGCGGTAGGCGTCGATCTGCCAGGAGATCGACACCTCCTCGGGGTCGCGGGTGCGCCGCGAGGGAACGATGCCGATCTCGTCGAGGGCGTAGGCGCGCCGCCCGGTCTTGCCGCGCCCGATCTCCACCTGAGTCATGTGTGTTTCCTGTTGGTCGATAGAGGTCAGCGACGGTGGTAGTTCGGAGCCTCCACCGTCATCTGGATGTCGTGGGGGTGGCTCTCCTTCAGCCCGGCGGCGGTGATCGGCATCAGTTCGCCGTTCTCACGCAGCTCCTCGATGGTGCGGGAGCCGGTGTACCACATACCCTGCCTGACCCCTCCGACCAACTGGTGGGCCACGGCGGCGACCGGACCGCGGTAGGGGACCTGGCCCTCGATGCCCTCGGGGATGTACTTGTCGTCGCCGGAGACGGCGTCCTGGGCGTAACGGTCCTTGGAGAAGGACACGCCCCCGCGCTCGCGGTTGCGGACGGCGCCCAGCGAGCCCATGCCCCGGTAGGACTTGAACTGCTTGCCGTTGATGAAGATCAGCTCGCCCGGCGACTCCTCGCAGCCCGCGAGCAGGGAGCCGAGCATGACCGCGTCGGCGCCGGCCGCGATGGCCTTGGCGATGTCGCCGCTGTACTGGAGGCCGCCGTCGCCGATCAGCGGCACCCCGGCGGGGCCGGCCGCGAGCGACGCCTGGTGGATGGCGGTGACCTGCGGGGCGCCGACGCCGGCGACCACGCGGGTGGTGCAGATGGAGCCGGGCCCGACGCCGACCTTGACGGCGTCGACGCCCGCGTCGATGAGCGCCTGGGCGCCCGCGCGGGTGGCGATGTTGCCGCCGATGACCTGGACGGCGGTGTTGGCCTTGATCTTGGCGATCATGTCGCAGACGCCCTTGGAGTGACCGTGGGCGGTGTCGACGACGATGACGTCGACGCCGGCCTCGACGAGGGCGCGGGCGCGCTCCTCGGCGTCACCGGCGACCCCGATGGCGGCGCCGACCATGAGGCGGCCGTCGGCGTCCTTGGTGGCCAGCGGATACTGCTCGCTCTTGGTGAAGTCTTTGACCGTGATCAGGCCCTGGAGGCGGCCGCGATCGTCGACGAGCGGCAGCTTCTCGACCTTGTGGGTGCGCAGCAGCCGGAAGGCCTCCTCGCGGGAGACCCCGACCGGCGCGGTGACCAGCGGCATCTTGGTCATCACGTCGCTGACGCGCTGGGAGTGGTCGGTCTCGTAGCGCATGTCGCGGTTGGTGACGATGCCGACCAGCACGCCCTCGGCGTCGGTGACCGGGGCGCCGGAGATCCGGTAGGTCGCGCAGAGCGCCTCGACGTCGGCCAGGGTGTCGTCGGGCGAGCAGGTGACCGGGTTGGTGACCATGCCGGCCTCCGACCGCTTGACCAGGTCGACCTGGCGGGCCTGGTCGTCGATCGACAGGTTCCGGTGGAGGATGCCGACGCCGCCCTGGCGGGCCATCGCCACCGCCATGCGCGCCTCGGTGACCGTGTCCATCGCGGCGCTGATCAGAGGAATCCGCAGCGTGATCGTGCGGGTCAGCCGGGTGCTGGTGTCGGCGTCACCCGGCTGCATGTCCGAATATGCGGGCACCAGCAGTACGTCGTCGTACGTGAGCCCTTGTTCGGTGAATCTGGCCATGGTGTCCGCGAACCCCCTCGTGCGGCAAAGAAGACCTCGTCAGGCCTTCGAGCCAGTCTAGAGCGAGCCGAACAAGGGAACCGCCACCCCCATGGGAAAGGGGGGCCGTCGCTGGACGGACCCCCCTGACGCGTCGGGTGATGGGACCCCCACGGTGACCGCCGAGCCCCCCTCCGCGCCCGGTCGGTCACGGTGTCCCACCCGTGCCGACGCACGGTCAAGAGTGCGTCACCCTCGGTCTCGGCACAATGTCCGAACCTGCAACTACACGAAGCTGCACCTGTCGCGGTTTTCTCGGCCCGAAACGCAATAGCGCGTTATTCTCGCGAAGTCGCTCGGTGGCCCGGCCGCGGCGGCTCCGGGCGAGGGAGCAGACATCCGGGCGCGACCACGACCTGAAACTGGACCGACGATGACCACCTCTGCCGACCCTTTGGAACGCCTGGGCCTCACCAGGGCCCAGACGGCGGTGTACGAAACCGTCCTGCGGCTGCACCGCGCCACCCTCCCCGAGATCGCCCAGGCCGCCGACGAGCCCGCCGACGAGGTGGCCGCCCGGCTGGCCGGCCTGGTCCGGCTGGGCGCGGTCGACGAGCAGGCGGGCGAATACCTGGCCCGCCACCCCGCCGCCGCCATCGGCCGCCTGATCGCCGCCCGCCTCGACCGCCTGGCCGAGGAGAGCCGCCAGATCGACGAGGTGCTCGCCTCGGTGGGCGGGCTGACCCTGACCTACGACGCCGGGCGCGATTATCAGGACCGCCGGTTCCCGGTGGAACTGGTGAACGGCGCCGACGAACTCTACGAGAGCGTGATCGGGCTGGCGCTCCAATCGCCGCCTTCTGATCTGGTGACCGCGATCCCCGATGAACGCAGTTTGACGGATTTCATCCGAAAATATGCCGACACGTGGATCGAGGCGCTCAAAAGCGATCTCCTTTCCGCCCGTGCGGTGATCCCCTCGTCCGCCCTCTCGATGCCCGGAATGCGCGACTCGCTCGACCGGCTCGCCGCCGCGGGGGCGGGCATCCGGGCCCTCGACCGTGTACCGAGCTGGTTCTTCGCGATCGGCCACGACGCCGCCGGCCTCCCGGCCGACTGGGGGGTGTCGTTGCCCGGCAGCGCATACAACTGTTACCTGGTCAGGGCCCCGATCGTGGTGGGCGCGCTGCGGGCGCTGTTCGACGAGATGTGGCAGCGGGCGGTGCCCGTCCGGCACTCTCCGGGGGCCGTTCAGGTCCTCAGGCTGGCGTCCCAGGGGATCTCCGACGACACCATCGCCCGGCGCCTGGGGCTCTCGGTCCGGACCGTCCGGGCCCGCTTCGCCGACGCCATGGCGGAGCTGGGGGCCCAGACCCGCTTCCAGGCCGGGGTGGAGGCCGCCCGCCGGGGCTGGTTGTCCTGACCCGGCCTTTGAGCACACCGGGGGCGATGGGAGTCATATGGTGGTTACGTGCTGGAAGACGTCCCCCGCGACCCGTTCGCGGACGACCCCAACGACCCCGCCGTGGAGCTGGGCGAGCTCGACGACCCCGAGCCGCTCACGATGGCCGAGCGCGACGAGGCCCTGACCGACCTCGCCGACGTGGAGGTGTTCCGCTCCCTGCTCGAACCGCAGGGGGTGCTCGGTCTCGTGCTCGACTGCCCGGAATGCGGCGAACAGCACTACTTCGACTGGGACCTGCTCCGGGGCAACCTGCGCCAGATGATCGACAACGGCCGGCCCCAAGTCCACGAGCCCGCCTTCCAACCCGACCCCGCCGACTACGTGAGCTGGGAGTACGCCCGGGGCTACGTCGACGGCGTCATCGACACCGAAGAGAGCCGCTGAGCTTCCTGAATGCTGTCAACATCGGCGATCAGGGTCTTCAGAACCAGGATCGCCGGATCGGCTGACCGCACCACCTCGCGCCGGGCCAACGCGTCGAGCACGGCGTCAACGTCGATTGTCACGCAATCGACTCTAGCTCCGCCATCTGACGGAGCCGGGCAAGAGCACGATGCTGGGCCACTCTGACCGCGCCGGGTGACATGCCGAGGACGTTGCCCGTCTCCTCCGCCGACAACCCCGAGACCACCCGCAAAATCAGCAGCTCCCGCTGGTTCTCCGGCAGCCGCGACAGCAGCGCGCGGGCGTGTTCGGCCTCGATGTAGCGCACCACGGTCTCCTCGGGCCCGGGACCCTCGTCGGGCCCGTCGGGGAGATCCTGGGTCGGCACGGCCGACCGCACCGAACTGCGCAGCGCGTCGGCCACCTTGTGGGAGGCGATGCCGAAGACGAACGACGCGAACGGGCGGCCCATGTCCCGATAACGCGGCAGCGCCGAGAGCACCGCGATGCAGACCTCCTGGGCCACGTCGTCGGCGTTGTGGTAATGCCCCGAAACCCGGCCGAGCCTGGCTCGGCAATAGCGCACGACCATCGGCCGGAGCTGCGTCAGCAGCCTCTCGATGGCGGTGCGGTCCCCTGTCACGGCCAGACTGGTCAGCTCCCTGAGGTCGGACTCCTCCGGCCTCACGTCGACTCTGGACCCAATCGCAAGCCTTACCCCAGTTGCGGCGTCGGCGACGCATCCCTCGGTCACGTTAGGCATGATGCCCGCCACACAGAGAACTGTCGTCATGGTGAACGGATACGGATTGGTCACATTGGGGCGGCGATAACCATAAGTAATCGCACGAACACCCGACGGTTTTGGACATTTCACTAATACGTTGAAATTGCTGTATTTCTGTCAGATGTTCTGACAGCTCAGACCCATTGGGCGTACAGCTTCTATATAGAACTACGGCCCCCACCCCGGAATGGGGTGAGGGCCGTAGAACGGCAACCGTTATTAGTGACCGTGCCCGTGGCCGTGACCCGCGCCGGCGGCGGCGGGGGCCTCCTCCTCGGGCTTGTCGACGACGAGCGCCTCGGTCGTCAGCAGCATGCCGGCGATGGACGCGGCGTTCTGCACGGCCGACCGGGTGACCTTGACGGGGTCGATGACGCCCTGGGCGACCAGGTCGCCGTACTCGCCGGTGGCGGCGTTGAGGCCGTGGCCCACGGGGAGCTCGGTGACCTTGGAGGTCACGACGTAGCCTTCGAGGCCGGCGTTCTCGGCGATCCAGCGGGCCGGCTCGACCAGAGCCTTGCGGACGACGGCGACACCGGTCGCCTCGTCGCCCGACAGGCCGAGGTTGTCGAGTTCGGCGGCCACGTGGACCAGCGCCGAGCCGCCGCCGGAGACGATGCCCTCTTCGATCGCGGCGCGGGTGGCCGAGATCGCGTCCTCCAGGCGGTGCTTCTTCTCCTTCAGCTCGACCTCGGTGGCCGCGCCGACCTTGAGCACGCACACGCCGCCCGACAGCTTCGCGAGGCGCTCCTGGAGCTTCTCGCGGTCCCAGTCGGAGTCGGACTGCTCGATGGCGAGCTTGATCTCCTTGACGCGGTCGGCGATGGCCGAGCCCTCACCGGCGCCGTCGACGATGGTCGTGGCGTCCTTGGTGATGACGACGCGGCGGGCCGTGCCGAGCACCTCCAGGCCGACGTGCTCCAGCTTGAGGCCGATCTCCTCGGAGACGACCTGCGCGCCGGTCAGGATCGCGATGTCCTGCAGCATGGCCTTGCGGCGGTCGCCGAAGCCGGGGGCCTTGACGGCGACCGAGGTGAAGGTGCCGCGGATCTTGTTGGTGACCAGGACGGCCAGGGCCTCGCCCTCGACGTCTTCGGCGATCACGAACAGGGCCTTCTTCGTCTGGGCGACCTTCTCCAGCAGCGGGAGGAAGTCGGCCAGGGAGGCGATCTTGCCCTGGGTCAGGAGGATGTAGGGGTCGTCGAGGACGGCCTCCATGCGCTCCTGGTCGGTGACCATGTAGGCCGACAGGTAGCCCTTGTCGAACTGGAGGCCCTCGGTGAACTCGAGCTCCAGGCCGAGCGCGTTGCTCTCCTCGACGGTGATGACACCGTCCTTGCCGACCTTGTCGAACGCCTCGGCGATCAGCTCGCCGATCTTGGCGTCCTGGGCGGAGATCGTCGCGACGTGGGCGATCTCCTTCTTGTCCTCGACGTGACGCGCGGAGGACAGCAGCTTCTCGCTGACGGCCTTCGCGGCCAGGTCGATGCCGCGCTTGAGCGACAGCGGCTGGGCGCCGGCGGCCACGTTGCGCAGGCCCTCGCGGACCATGGCCTGGGCCAGCACGGTCGCCGTGGTGGTGCCGTCACCCGCGACGTCGTTGGTCTTGGTGGCGACTTCCTTGGCGAGCTGGGCGCCCAGGTTCTCGTAAGGCTTGTCGAGCTCGACCTCACGAGCGATGGTCACGCCGTCGTTGGTGATCGTCGGCGCGCCGAACTTCTTGTCGATGACCACGTTGCGGCCACGCGGGCCGAGGGTCACCTTGACCGCGTCGGCGAGGGCGTTCACGCCACGCTCAAGAGCGCGGCGGGCGTCCTCGTCGAACGACAGGGTCTTGGGCATTTAACAAGTCCTCTCAGCGTCGAAGACCCCGGGCGCTCGTCGCGCCCGGGGTCTTCTCACGGCTTACTTCTCGATGATGGCGAGCACGTCACGGGCGGAGAGCACGAGGTACTCCTCGCCGCCGTACTTGACCTCGGTGCCGCCGTACTTGCTGTAGAGGACGACGTCGCCCTCGTTGACGTCGAGCGGAACCCGCTTGCTGCCGGACTCGTCCCAGTTGCCGGGGCCCACCGCGAGGACCTTGCCCTCCTGGGGCTTCTCCTTCGCGGTGTCCGGGATGACCAGGCCGGAGGCGGTGGTCTGCTCGGCCTCAAGCGGCTGGACCACGATGCGGTCGCCGAGCGGCTTAACGGGAACCTTGGTGGCGGTCGTCACGATCGGACCTCCCCTTCAGATTGCGATGAATGAGCTGAAGAGGCGACCAGCGGCCTGCCGTCGCGGGTGTCAGACCTATCTGCGTCGCATTGGCACTCTCACTAGGCGAGTGCCAACACGACACAGTATGCACCTTCCCCGAGCACGTCAACACGAGCGGGACCGCACCTCAGGCGAGTGTTGACAGCCGGTGGCCCCAGTCGTTCATTGATCTCGCCCTCGCTTGTGCCACCAATCGAAGGGATGGGCAATGCGCAGATTGTTGACGGCCCTCACGGGCCTCCTGCTCACGGCGGGTCTCCTGACCACACCCGCCCACGCGGAGTCGAACGGCGGCGTGCGGGTCATGCCGCTGGGAGACAGCATCACCGACGGGTTCAACGTCCCCGGCGGCTACCGCGTCAATCTATGGCAGCGAATGGTCCAGGCAGGTCACACGGTCGACTTCGTCGGCTCGGGGTTCAACGGGCCGGCGAGCCTGGGCGACCACGACCACGAGGGCCACTCGGGCTGGCGGATCGACCAAATCGACGCCCAGATCGTGGGCTGGCTCCAGGCGTACGGCCCCCGGACGATCCTGCTGCACATCGGCACCAACGACATGGGCCAGCAGTTCCAGGTGTCCACGGCGCCCGCGCGGCTGTCGGCCCTGATCGACAAGATCCGGGCCAACGCCCCTCAGGTCGAGCTGTTCGTCGCACAGATCACGCCGTCCGCCGATCCCGCCTTCAACGCGCGGATCCAGACCTTCAACGCCGCGATCCCCGGCATCGTGGCCTCCAAGGGCCCGCTGACTCACCTCGTCGACATGAACACCGGCTTCACCACCGCCGACCTGGCCGACGGCCTCCACCCCAACCAGACCGGCTACGACAAGATGGCCGCCCGCTGGTGGACCGCCCTCCAGTCGGTCCCCGGCAGCCTCGTGCCCACGGCCTCCACCACGGTCAACCTGGTCAACGGCGCGAGCAACCGCTGCATGGACGTCAACGGCGCCAGCCAGGCCCAGGGCGCCCAGATCATCACGTGGGACTGCCACACCAACCCCAACCAGCGCTGGACCCGCACCGCGGCCGGCGAGTACCGCGTCTACGACGGGACCCGCTGCCTGGACGTCAACGGCAACGGCTCCGCCAACGGCACCAAGATCCAGATCTGGCCCTGCAACGGCAGCCCGGCGCAGCGCTTCAGCCACAACGCCAACGGCTCGATCACGGCGGCGGGCTCCGGCAAGTGCCTGCACTCCACCGGCACCGGCAACGGCGCCCTGGTGGAACTCCGCGACTGCGACGGCACCACGGCCCAGCGCTGGACCACGCGATAGCCGACCAGTGAGCGGCGGGCGCTAGCGTCTCCGTGTGGACCTGGAGAGCTTCGCCCGCCTGCTCACTCCCGGCGGCCAGACGGCCCTGGCCGAGGCCGGCGCGACGCTGGCCTCGGGCGCGGGCCAGGTCGAGGCCGTGACCACGCTGCGCCGGCGCTTCGACGCCGACCTGGTCTCCGCCGCGCTCACCCAGGCGGGCCTGCGCCGCCGCGCGGTCGCCAAGTTCGGCCCCGACGCCGAGGTGATGTATTTCACCCCCCACGGCCTGGAGCAGGCCACCCGCCCCGAGGTCGCCGAACACCGCGCCCGGCGGCTGGCGGGCCGGTCGGTGGCCGACGCCTGCTGCGGCATCGGCGGCGACCTGATCGCCCAGGCCCGTGCGGGCTGCGCGGTCGACGCGGTCGACCTCGACCCCCTGACCGTGGCCGTGGCGACGGCGAACGCCCACGCTCTGGGCGTAGACGCGGAGGTCCGCGTCGCCGACGCCGCGAAGCTCGACCCGTCGGCCTACGACGCCCTGTTCGCCGACCCCGCCCGCAGGACCACGAAGGGCCGTGTCTTCGACCCCGCCGCCTATTCGCCGAGCTGGGAGGTGATCCTCGACCTGATCTCCCGGGCCCGCACCGCGTGCCTGAAGGTGGCCCCCGGCATCCCCTACGAGTACATCCCCGAGGGCATGGAGGCCGAATGGGTCTCGTTCCGGGGCGAGGTCAAGGAGGCGGTCCTCTGGTCCGGCGCCGAGGGGCGCCGGGCGACCCTGTTGCCGTACGGCGAGACGATGACGGCCCGCGGCGTCGAGGCCGACGTCGCCCCCATCGGGCGCTACCTGTACGAACCCGACGGCGCGGCGGTCCGCGCCCACCTGGTCGGCGAGGTCGCCGAGCTCGTCGGGGGCTGGCTGATCGACCCCCAGATCGCCTACCTGTCCGCCGACGACCACGTGCCCACGCCGTGGGCGGCCGGCTATCTCGTCGAGGAGGTCATGCCGTTCTCGCTGAAGAGGCTCAGGGCCGCGCTGCGGGAGCGCGGGGTCGGCGCGGTCACGATCAAGAAGCGCGGTTCGGCGGTCGACGTGGAGAAGCTCCGTCACGATCTGCGACTGTCCGGGGACAGGTCGGCGGTCGTCGTGCTGACCCGTCTCGGCACCCGTCCCGTGGCCGTGCTGGCCTCGGAAATGGGCAGGTAAAGCCGCCAGTCCGGGCAATCCATCGGGAACCCCGATGTTTCCCTGTCCCCGGGAAAGTGGCAGCGCCGAGGGTTATCGTTCGGTGACATTACGTGTTCACGTCTTCCTCTTGATCCGGAGCTCCTCGGTGGAAAACCACACCCTCCTTCAAGCGGGCGGTCAGGCCGCAGTGTCCGACCGGATGCGCGAGCTGCTGGCCCGCGCGGCCCAGGACCATGTCTACGAGCAGCGCACCCAAGGGGCGGTGCTCGACGAGATCCGCCAGCGCATGGAGGGCATGGAATGGCTGCTCCGCGAGGTCCGCGAGCGCGAGCTCGGCGGCATCAGCGCGACCATGGAGGCGGTCGGCGGCCGCCTCGAGGACCTGACGGGCCGCCCGCCCGCCTGGGCCGAGGGCCTGGCCCAGCACATCGAGATGGTCCGTGACCACGTCGACACCGTCGGCGAGAAGGTCACCCCCATCGGCGAGCTCCCCAGCCTGTGGGCCGACGTCGGCACGATGGGCGAGAGCGTCGAGGAGTCCCTCACCCGGCTGGCCTCGGTCACCGACCGCCTCACCCAGATGCAGACCGGCATGGAGGCGGCCGCCGCCCGCTTCAGCCGCATCGACAAGGCCGTCACCGACCTCACCGAGCGCCTCGACCGCCTGGAGGCCGACTTCACCGAGTCCCTCACCACCGGCCTCGACAACGTGGTCACCCGCCTGACCGCGACCCTCGATCAGATCGCGACCCGCATCTCCGGCGTCGAGGGCCAGCAGTCGGCCAGCAACGCCCGCCTGAGCGCCATCAGCGAGGCCCAGTCGGGCGCCAAGGCCCAGTTCCACGCCCTGGAGGGCCAGGTCGCGGGGGTGACCGCCCGCCTCGACCGCATCGACGCCCGCATCGAGACGGCCGACGAGTGCCTGGCCGACATCGACACCCGCGTGACGGGCGTCGAGGCCAAGCTCACCGAGAACGGCGAGAAGCTCGACGGCACCGACCGCGCCGTCAGCGCCCTCGACGAGCGCCTGGGCGCCTGCGTGGGCGACTCGGAGAGCCGCCTGAGCTCGAAGGTCGAGGCCCTGGAAGAGCAGCTCGGCGAACGCTTCGACGGCGTCGACGACCGTGTCGAGTCGATCAACCAGCGGCTCGGCCAGCTCCCCGCGACCCTGGAGATCGGCGAACTCCACCGTCTGGTCGGCGAGATCGCCCCGCTGGTCGAGACCCGCCCCGACCGCGAGGCGGTCCGCGAGGCCCTGTCGACCACGGTGGAGCCCGCCCACACCGACCTGACCAGAAGGCTGGGGGCGCTGGAGGAAACGATGCTGGCGCTGGCTGAGGCCCTCCTGAGGCCAACCAGGGGCTCCAAGGACTGACAACGCCTCATACGCGAGAAGGGCCGGGCCACTTCGGTGGCCCGGCCCTTCTCGCGTCGCGAAGCGGTCAGACGCTGACCGTGGTGACGGGCATCGACGAGTCGGCCGGGATGTCGAGCAGCGAGGGCGTCGCCCCCGCCGCGACCAGGTTGGACCCCAGAGCGGCCACCATCGCCCCGTTGTCGGTGCAGAGCCCCGGCCGGGGCACCCGCAGCCGGACCCCGGCCGCGTCGCAGCGCTCCTGGGCCAGCGCCCGCAGCCGCGAGTTGGCCGCCACGCCGCCGCCGATCAGCAGGTCTTCCACGCCGTGCGCGCGGCACGCCTGGAGCGCCTTCCTGGTCAGCACGTCGACCACGGCCTCCTGGAACGAGGCCGCCACGTCGGACACCGACACGGAGTCGCCCTGCTTCTCCACATATCGGGCCACGGCCGTCTTCAGGCCGGAGAACGAGAAGTCGAGCGTGCCGTCGTCGACCTTGCCCCGGGGGAACGGGATCGCGTCGCCGCGCCCCTCGCGGGCGGCCCGGTCGATGTGGGGGCCGCCGGGGAACGGCAGCCCGAGAACCCGGGCGACCTTGTCGAACGCCTCGCCGGCGGCGTCGTCGACGGTCGAACCGAGGGAGATCACCTCCCGGGTCACGTCGGGCACCAGCAGCAGGGACGAGTGGCCGCCCGACACCAGCAGGGCCATGCACGGCTCGGGCAGCGGCCCGTGTTCGAGCTGGTCGACCGCCACGTGGGCGGCGAGGTGGTTGACCCCGTAGAGGGGCACGCCGAGACCGACCGAATAGGCCTTGGCGGCGGCCACGCCGACCAGCAGCGCGCCGGCCAGGCCGGGGCCCGCCGTGACGGCGATGGCGTCGATGTCGGAGAACTTCAGGCCCGCCTTCGCCAGGGCGCTGTCGACCGTGGGGGCCATCGCGTCGAGGTGGGCCCGGGAGGCCACCTCGGGGACGACTCCCCCGAAGCGGGCGTGTTCGTCCATGCTGGAGGCGATCGTGTCGGCCAGCAGGGTGTGGCCGCGTACGATGCCGACGCCCGTCTCATCGCAGGACGTCTCGATTCCCAGGACGATCGGCTCGTCAGCCATCGAGTTTCCTCACCATCGTGATCGCGTCGGTTCCGTCGTCGTAGTAGCCCCGCCGGAGGCCGAGCTGGTGGAAGCCGAACCGTTCGTACATGGCCTGGGCGGGGGCGTTGTCGGCCCGGACCTCGAGGAAGACCGCGGAGGCCCCGCGGCGGCCGGCCTCGTCGAGCAGGGCGTTGAGCATCAGGGCGCCGACCCCGGCCCGCCGGTGTTCGGCCAGGACGGCGATGGTCTGCACGTCGCCCTGGTCGCCCGCCACGGCCAGGCCGGCGTAGCCCACGATCCGGCCGTCGCGTTCGGCCACGATGTAGTGGCGGGTGCGGGGCTGGTCGGCGAGCTCGCCGAGCATCATGCGCTCGCTCCACGCGTCGGCGGGGAACGTGGCGCGTTCGAGCTCCATGACGGCCGGCAGGTCGTCGACGCCCATGCCGCGCAGCGTCACCACGCTCACGCCGTCACCTTCTTGGGCGCCCCCGGGATCTGCGCGTCGGGGCGCCGCAGGTAGATCGGCACGGGCGGTCCTAGGATGGCCCGGTTCTGGGCGGCCTCGACCGAGTCGATGCGCCCCTCGGGCAGCTTGGCCGCCGCGGCGGCCTCCTCGGGCGACAACCGGCCCAGTTCGACGGCGGCCAGCGCGGCCAGCGCCCCGGCCGACGGGTGTTCGGGACCGGTCACGCCGTCGAGGTGGAGCCGGGCGCCCACGACCGTGCCGCGCGCCGGCACGTCGGCGGGCTTGTCGACCCGGGGGCCGTCGAGCCGGGTCGAGCCGTCGGCGTAGGTCGCCCAGAAGAGTTCCTTGCGGCGCGCGTCGGTGATCACCGTGAACGGGCCGGGCACCCCGGCGGCGTAGGCGATGGCGTCGAGGGTGCAGATGCCGTAGGCGGGCACCCCGAGCGTCGTCGACAACGCCCGCGCCGTGATCAGGCCGACCCGCAGCCCGGTGTAGGGCCCGGGACCCGCCCCCGCCACGACGGCGGTGACGTCGTGGACGGTCACGCCCGCTTCACGCAGGACGGTCTCGATCGCCGGCGCGAGCAGTTCCCCGTGGCGCCGGGCGTCGATGGTGGTGGATTCCGCCAGCACGCGTGTTCCGTCGTGCACCGCGGCGGTCACGGCAGGGGTCGCCGTGTCGAAGGCCAGGACCAGCACAAAAAGCAAGCCTAGCCCTACAGGGCGTGTGCTCAGGTGCGGGAGGCGTACACGATGACGTTGTCCTTGTACTCGTGGGCGTCCCAGTCGAACTGCCCGCCGCAGGTGATCAGGCGCAGGCCCTCGCCGAGGTAGACCTTCTCGGCGGGGAAGGACTCCTTGGGGATCTGCTCGATCGCGTCGACCTTGTAGGAGACCGTCTTCCCGTCGGACCTGACGACCTTGACGGCCGCGCCCTTCTTCAGCTCCCGGAGCCGGTAGAAGACGGCGGGCGCGGTCTTGGTGTCGACGTGGCCGATGATCACGGCCGCGCCCTCGTCGCCGGGCACGGAACTGCCCTCGTACCACCCGGCGATCTTGGGTTTCTCGTACGGCGGCAGCTCGACCTCCCCGTCGCCGGTGAGGCCGAGCTTGATCAGCGGCGCCTTCATCCGCAGCACGGGGATGTCGATGCGTTCGGGCACCGCGCTGCTGCGCGCGCCCTCGACCTCGGCCGTGTCGGGCTTGGTCATCGCGAACAGGACGAACCCCGAGACGATCGCCGCGACGACCATCCGGGTGGAGACGGCCAAGGCGTCAGCCCCGGGCGCGCCTGCGGGCCACCGCGATGCCGAGACCGGCCGCGGCCAGCAGCCCGACGGCGAACGGAGCGACCGGGATGCCCGACTCGTCGGCGGGACCGCCGGCGGCCGTGCCGCCGCCGCCCGCGCCGGGCGCCTTGGTCGGGAAACGCGTCTCGTCGGCGGTGTTGCCGCTGCGCAGCACCTGGAGACGGGCGTTGCCGGTGTCGTTGGTGGCCGAGCAGCGCACCTCGACGCGGTAGCCACCGGCCTTCGCGCTGGCCTTGAGCACGGCCACGCCGGTCAGCCGGGGCGCGGGGGCCGGGGACGGCGCGGGCGTCTCGGCCGCCGGGGCCAGCAGGCTCACGATGCCGGTGAACGCGTCGGAGTGGGCGCTGGCCTGGTAGCTGGTGCCCGGCAGCGCGGGCGGGCAGTAGGCGGTGATCCGGATGTTGCGGGACTGCCCACCCTGGATCTCGTCGGGGTTGAGCGTGACCCGGACCTCCTGCCGGGGCGGGACGCTCGCCGTGACCGTCGGCACCGGTGGCGTCACCGTGATGGACGGCTCCGGGACGATGCCCGCCTCCGCAGAACAGCCGGCGACTCCGAGTAGCAGCACCCCGGCCAACGCGGCCTTCGATAACGCGTTCATCGGCCCCACCCCTCCCACCGCCGACCATTACCCAGAAAATCTAGGCCAATCCATTAGTAAAGATCTTCATTTTCTAACGAATCGGCGGCGGTGTGGAAGGCTCCAAGCGGGACCGTACTAGATCGTCCCTGCGGGAATATCGGACCAACGATCACCAACACCCCGAAGCAGGACATACCTACTCTCGTCGGTGTCGTCCCGGTCGATCACGATCTCAAGGCGCTCGTCCGACAGACCCTCGACGAGGCCCTCGCCCCACTCGACCACGGTGACCGAGTCGGCCAGCGAGGCGTCGAGGTCGAGGTCGTCGACCTCCAGCGCGCCGCCCAGGCGGTAGGCGTCGGCGTGGACGAGGGCCGGGCCCCCGGACAACGACGGATGCACCCGGGCGATCACGAAGGTCGGGGAGGTGATCGGGCCGCGTACCTTCAGGCCCTCGCCTATCCCCTGGGTGAGAGTCGTCTTCCCCGCTCCCAGCGGGCCGGTCAGCACGACCAGATCGCCCGCGCGCAGCAGCCCGGCGATCTTCACGCCGAGTGAGCGCATGTCCTCGGCCGTGGCCGCAGGCTCCTTCACCTGTCCCCCAGTTCCGCCCGGTCGATCAGGTCGATCAGGGCATCGTTCACGATTCCCGGACACTCGAGCTGCACCAGGTGGGAACTGTCGGTCACCATGGTCAGCGTCGCCGTCGGCACGGCCGCCGCGATCGCCCTGCTGTGCTCGGGCGGGGTCAGCCAGTCGCGGTCGCCGACGATGATCGACGTGGGCACCTTGTTGAGCACGTCGAGCGCCTTCAGCTTGTCATGGGACATGAGCGCCGGGTAGAAACCGGCGATCACGTCGGCGGGCGTGGCCCGGATCATCGACTCGGCGAAGTCGACCAGGGTCGGGCTGACCCGGCCGGAGTCGCCGAAGCCGAGGTGGCGCAGCAGCAGGAACGCGATGTCGTTCCCGGCCTGACGCCCCCGGTCGACCAGCGCGGCCTTCTTCTTCATGACCGCGACGGCCGTCGGCGTGGCCTTGTGGACCAGCTTGGCCGCCAGCGCGGGCAGGCCCAGGCTGAGCTCGGCCAGCTTACCCGCGGAGGTCGAGATGAGCGCGACGCCCTTGACCTTGTCGCCGAACAACTCGGGCCGGCGGTCGGCCAGCGCCATGATGGTCATGCCGCCCATGGAATGGCCGACCAGCACGCACGGCCCCGGCACCAGGTCGTCGATCACCTGCGCGAGGTCTTCGCCCAGCCGGTCGATCGACTGGTCGACGTCGACCACCCGCTCCGACCGGCCGTGGCAGCGCTGGTCCCAGACGACCACACGGTATTTCTCGCGCAGCAGCCGCCACTGGTAGTGCCAGGAGTCGGAGGTCAGGCAGTAGCCGTGGCAGAGCACGATGGTCAGCGGGGCGTCGGGCGGCCCGTCGACCTCGGCGGTGATGGTGAGGTTGTCGGAGGTGACGACCTGGGCGGTCGTGCCGTGGAGTTCGCCGAAGGGTTCGCTGGCCTCCAGGTCGGGCCGCAACCGGATGCGGCCCACGGCGTAGCGCTTGGCCAGGGCGGCCACCGCCACCCCCGCGGAGGCCGCGCCGACCACGATCCCCGCGATGCCGGCTGTGCGCCGTACTGTCATTCCCGATCTCCTTGCCGCACGTGCACACGTGGCACCCGGGTGCCGATCCTGGTCACGATCTCATGAGTGATCGTGCCGAGGGAATCGGCCCATTCCTGACATGTGGGTTCATTTCTATCGCCTGGGCCGAAAAGGACAACTTCGTCCCCTTCTGTGGCGGGGTGGTCACCCAGGTCGATGGTGAACTGATCCATGCAGACGCGTCCGGCGATGGTGAAGCGTTGGTCGTTGACGAGGACTTGGGCACGGTTGGTGGCGTTTCGCATGATTCCGTCCGCGTACCCGAGCGGAACCAGGCCAAGCGTCGTGTCCCTGCCGGTGACGTAGAGGTGGCCGTAGGAGACCCCCGTGCCCTTCGGGACCTTCTTGACGAGGGCGAGCCTGGCCGTGAGGGTCATGGCGGGCCGCAGGCCGAAGCCGCCCATCTCGGGGATCGGGCTCAGCCCGTAGAGGGCGATGCCGGGCCTGACCAGGTCGTAGCGGGCCTGGGGCAGGGTGACGATCGCGGCGGAGTTGGCGATGTGCCGCCGGACGCCCGGCAGGCTTCCGGCCGCCTCGTCGAAGGCGGCCAGTTGCCTGTCGATGGACGGATGGCCGGGGATGTCGGCGCAGGCGAAGTGGGACCAGACCCCGTCGACCACGATCACGCCCTCGGCCTGCGCCTTCAGGGCCGCGTCGACCAGGTCGGGCCAGGCCTCCGCGGTCGCCCCGCCCCGGGAGATGCCCGTGTCGACCTTGAGGTGGACGTTCACCGTCCTTCCGGTACGCCGTGCGGCGGCCGCGATCTCGTCGATCAGCCACGGCGCTCCGGCCGAGAGGTCGACGCCCTTGGCCACGGCTTCGTCGAGCGGCTCCCCCGGCGGGATCAGCCAGGCCAGCACCGGCGCGACGACCCCGGCGTCTCTGAGGGCGACGGCCTCGCGGACCGTGGCGACCCCCAGCCCGGACGCCCCGCCCTCCAGGGCCGCCATCGCGCACGGCACCAGACCGTGGCCGTAGGCGTCGGCCTTGACCGCCGCCAGCATCTCGGCCCCGCCGGCGGCCTCCTTGAGGAGGGCGGCGTTGTGACGGATGGCCGAAAGGTCGACCGTGGCCTCGGCAGGAGTGACGAAGCTGCTGCTCATGCCTCCATATTTGCAGCCGTCCGGAGGTGCCGGATCACATCCGGCAACGAGATGGCCACATCGAGTGCGGCGATCGGCCCGCCCTCGGCGGCCTTCCGGGCGGCCAGGCCGTGGAGGAAAGCGGCCACGCTCCCGGCGTCGTAGGGGGCCAGTCCGGCGGCCAGCAGCGTCCCCGAGATGCCGGACAGGACGTCGCCGGTGCCCGCCGTGGCCAGCCAGGGGGTGCCGGTCATGTTCACCCTGACCGGCCGGCCCCGCTCGGCGATCACCGTGGTCGACCCCTTGAGCAGAACCGTCACCTGGAGTTCCTCGACCGCCCTGCGGACGTGCTCGATCCGTCTGGCCTCGATGTCCTTCGGGTCGGCGCCCAGGATCCGGCCCAGCTCACCGGCGTGCGGAGTGATCAGCGTGGGGGCCTGGCGGTGCAGCAGCTCGGGGTTCTTCGCGACGATGGTGAGCGCGTCGGCGTCCACGATCACCGGCAGGCCGGTGGCGAGCACCTCGGCGGCGATCCGCTGGGCACGCTCGTCGGTGCCCATGCCGGGGCCGAGCACCCACGCCTGGACCCGCCCGGCCTCCTCGACCGGATCCTCCCTCAACATGGTCGTCACGGCCTCGGGCCACCGGGCCCTGACCTGGTGGACGGCGTCTTCCGGCCCGGCGAACCGGACCATCCCCGCCCCCGACCTGACGGCCCCGCCCACCGCGAGGACGGCCGCCCCCGCGAACCGATCGCTCCCGGCCAGGACGCCGACGACGCCCCGGCGGTACTTGTCCGACTCGAACCCCGGCACCGGCAGCAGCCCGGCCACGTCCGCGGCGGTCAGCGCGGTGATCTCCGGCTCCGGCAGGTGGCCGGTCAGCCCGATGTCGACCAGTTCGACGATCCCGGCCCGTTGGGCTCCCGGGTCGACGAGCAGCCCGGCCTTCCGCGCCCCGAACGTGACGGTGACCTGGGCCTTCACCGCCTCTCCCGGGACCTCGCCGGTGCCGGAGTCGACCCCGCTCGGCAGGTCGACGGCCACCACCATGGCCCCCGACTCCGCGGCGATCCGGGCGAGCGTGGCATAGGGCTCCCGCAGACCGCCCTTGCCGCCGATCCCGAGCAGCCCGTCGAGGATCAGATCGGGCACGCCGACCTCTCCGGCCTCGATCACCCGCCCACCGGCCCTCTTCAGGGCCGCGAGGCCGCCTTCATGGGTCCTGCTCCCCGCGAGCACCGCCTCGACCCGGGCGCCCCGCGCGGCGAGCCGCGCCCCGGCGTAGAGGGTGTCCCCGCCGTTGTCCCCGCCTCCGACGAGCAGGACGACCCGGGAGCCGTAGACGCCCGGCAGGAGCCGCGCGCAGACGGCGGCGAGCCCGGCGGCGGCACGCTGCATGAGCTCGCCGTCGGGCACGAGGGCCATCAGGGCGTGCTCGGCCTGCCTGACCTGATCGCTGGTGAAAGCAGTCCACATGATGACGACGCTATCCCGGGGCCTCCTGCGATCACCCACCCCGTATGGCGAAATTCCGGGCGTCGCGGCGCTTCGCCTGAGCGGCGATCCGGGGACGAGCGGCGATCAGCCCTCGGCGATCACGTAGGCGACCGCGAAGCCCCCGTCGTGGCTGAGCGACAGGTGCCACCTGCGCACTCCGAGTTCCCCGGCGACCTCTCCGGCCCGGCCGCTGACCGTCAGCACCGGCCGGCCGTGGTCGCCGACGACGACCTCGGCCTCGCGGTGGGCCAGGCCGGGCGGGCCGCCCAGCGACTTCGCCACCGCCTCCTTGGCGGCGAAGCGGGCCGCCAGGGAGGCCACCGGGACCTCGCGGCCCGCGTCGGCGAAGGTCTCGCCGCAGAGTTCGTCTCCGGCGTGGCCGGTGCACAGGGCACCGGCCTGGCCGGAGACCAGCCCGGTCGAGACCGAGCGGCCCTGGAGTTCGACCTCGGTGAAGAGGCGTTCGCGCAGGGCGGGCCGGCGTTCCAGGGTGGCCGCGAACCGCGCGACGTCCACCAGGTCGACCCCGATACCGACGATCACTCGTCCCCCGTGAGTGAGAGCACACGTAGCCGCTGACCGGCCCACAACACCGATCCCACCACGACGATGACCATGGCCGGGACGGCGAAGCTCAGCGCCACCTCCGACTTCAGGAAGGCCGAGGTCGTCACCTGGTCGGCGATCGACTGGGCCCACTGCTGGATGGAGAAACGCCGGGCTCCGGGCACATACCCCCCGATGAGGCCTTCCCACACCAGCGCGTAGATCACGCCGATGGTGACGGCGTGCCGGGAGACGACTCCGAGGAGGAGGAACACGGCGGCGTAGGCGATCCCGGCGAACAGGGCGCCCAGGGCGAAACCGCTGGCGATCCCCGACTCGGTGCCGATCAGGATGTAGGCCGCCGCATAGGTCGGGATCACCGAGAAGCCCACCATCAGCGAGGCCGCGACGACGAACTTGGTGAACGCGATCACCGGACGGGAGATCGGCTTCGACAACAGGTGGATGATCGTGCCGTCTTCGATCTCGGGCGCGATCACGCCGGTTCCGGCGATGAGGCCCAGCAGGGGCAACATCGTGCCGATGGCGAAGGTGGTCATGAGCCGCACCGCGACGCTCTCGTCGCCGCCCCCGATGAAGCGGAACAGGAGGGCGAACGCGATCAGCGCGATGGGCAGCAGGGCCAGCAGCCAGATCCG
Organism: Herbidospora yilanensis; assembly: GCF_001570565.1. GTDB lineage: Bacteria > Actinomycetota > Actinomycetes > Streptosporangiales > Streptosporangiaceae > Herbidospora > Herbidospora yilanensis. Next base: position 724,958 of record NZ_BBXE01000013.1, read on the forward strand.
CTTGCGGCCCAGCATGGCCCGGTAGGTGATGGACGCGACGACGGTGTTCATGATCGGCCGCTCAGGTAGGAGAAGACGCTTTCCAGGTCTTCGTCGGTCGGGGACACCTGCCACAGGCGCACGCCCAGGTCGCGGGCGAGCCTCGGGAGCTGGTGGGTGAAGCGCCGGAAGTCGACGGTGCGGACCTCCAGGCCCTGCGGCGTGAACGACACCCCGCCCGACGCGGTGTCGGCGATCAGCGCCGCCGCCAGCCGGCGGTCGTCGGAGGAGCGCACCCGGAACAGGTGGGGCCGGTCTGTCATCCGCCGCCGGATCTCCCGGTAGTCGCCGGAGGCGGCGTGCCGCCCGGCGACCATGACCTCGATCTGCTGGGCGACCCGTTCGACCTCTTCGAGGATGTGGGAGCTGAACACGATGGTCTTGCCGGCCGCGCCGAGGTCGCGGACCAGGTCCATCAGATGGAGCCGCTGGCGCGGGTCCATGCCGTTGAACGGCTCGTCGAGCAGCAGCACCGAGGGTTCGTGGACGAGCGCCCCGGCGACCTTGATGCGCTGCCGCATGCCCTTGGAGTAGGTCTCGATCCGCCGATCCTGGGCGGCGGCCATGTCGACCTGGGCGATGGCCCGGTCGGCCGCGTCGATCCCGAGGCCGTGGAGGCGGGCGGCCGACTGCACGAACTGCCGGCCCGTGAGGAAGCCGTAGACGCCCTCCTTCTCGGGCACCAGGCCGATCGTGCGGTAGACGTCCTGGTTCTTCCAGATCGGCTTGGCGTCGAGGGTGGCCGTGCCGCCCGACGGCTGGAGGAAACCGGCCATCAGGTGCAGCAGGGTCGACTTCCCGGCGCCGTTGGGGCCGAGGAGGCCGGTCACGCCGGGGCCGATCGTCATCGTCACGTCGTTTACCGCGACGACGTCACCGTACCAGCGGCTGACCTGCCGGATCTCGATCACGCTCATGCGGTCAGCGCCTTCCGGTAACGGGCGTAGAGGCCGGTCACGGCCAAAGCCACCACGGCGAGGAGGATCAGCGCCGGACCCGCCCCGGACGGGAAGGGGAGACCCTCGGTGGGCTGGGTCCCGAACAGATTGCTCTGAACGGCGTTGACCAGGAAGAACGGGTTGAGCAGGATGCTCCACGAGGACGCGTCGCGGTAGCCCTCGCTCTCCAGCACCCCGGTGAGCACCGCCGAGGCGGCCAGCGTGAACATGTAGAACGCGATCACCGAGGCGACCCCGAGCCCCCGGCGCGGCGTGAACGACGCCAGCGTCAGCCCGATCGCCGTCAGCAGCACCGCGTTGAGCAGCGAACCGCCGAGCGCGGCCAGGTATTCGTGGGTGTGCAGCGGCATCGGCAGGTCGATCAGCAACTCGCCGGCGAACTGCACGGTGAGCGGCACGACCATCAGGATCAGCAGCGCCGCGATCATCGCCACGAGCTTGGCCCCGATGTAGTCGACGATCGTGATGGGCCGCGACAGGTAGAGCGGGATCACCCGGTGGCGCAGGTCGGGCGCCACGAGCACGGGCGACTGCGCGGCCAGGAAGATCGCGATGACCGGCTGCATGAAGACCGCGTAGTCGGTGTAGCCCATCGGCACCTGCTTCAGCAGCGCCATGATCGTGATCGACACCACGGCCGGCAACATCATGGTCCCGAACAGCAGGAACGGCATGATCTTCGACTTGAACGTGCGGCCGAGCCCGAAGGCGCCGCGCAGGCTGTGCACACCGAGGGCGACGGCGGCGGCGCCCCGCCCGAGCCGGGGCCCGTCGTAGTGGCGGTAACCGATGTCGTGGATGACGCCGGTGGGCTGGCTCATCGAAACACATCCTCAATGCGGGCGTGGCGCTGCTCCAGGCGGACCAGGTTGAGATCGAGGTCGACGACCGCGTCTCTGAGCAGGTCGTAGGTCTCGTCGGCGCGCACCTGCACCGTCAGGGAGCGGCCCTCGACGACGACGGTCTCGCCCGTCTCGGTCAACCGGGCGGCCAGCTTCTCCAGGCCCTCCTCGACCTCCACGGAGATCACCTGCGAGGCCTGGGTGAGCTCGCCGATCGCCGAGGAGCGCAGCAGCCGCCCGGCGTCGATGACGATCACGTGGTCGCAGATGCGTTCGAGCTCGCCCAGCAGGTGGGAGCAGACCAGGACGCTGATGCCGAACTCGGTGCCGATCCGGTGGACCAGGCGCAGCATCTCGTCGCGGCCCTGGGGGTCGAGGCCGTTGGTCGGCTCGTCGAGGAAGATCACCTTGGGGTCGTGGACGAGCGCCTGGGCCAGCTTGACCCGCTGCTTCATGCCGGTCGAGTAGCCCCCGATCGGCCGGTAGCGCTCCTCCTGGAGCCCGACGTGGCGCAGCGTGTCGGCGGCCCGTTCACGGGCGGCGATGCGCGGCAGGCCGGACATCCGGGCCATGTGGACGATGAACTCGGTGGCGGACTGGTCGGGCGGCAGGCAGTCGTGTTCCGGCATGTAACCGACGGAACGCCTGATCTCCTGCCCCTGCGTGACCGGGTCGAGGCCGAGCACCCGGGCCGAGCCCTCGCTCGCCGGGACCAGCCCGAGAAGGATCTTGATCAGCGTGGACTTGCCCGCGCCGTTGGCGCCCACCAGCCCCGTCACCCCGGTGCCGACGTCGACCGTGAGCTGGTCGAGCGCGGTGACCCGGGGATATCGCTTGGTGAGCGCCTCGGTGGCGAGGATGGTCATGATCGGGACAGTACCCCTTCACCTGTCGACGGGTCGTCGCCCATAAGAACGAGTCATCGGTCAGACCGTGGTCGCGGACCGACGCGTTCGCCGTACTTCCCCCAGAGGAGCCGCTGGACCATGAGGGTGAGGGTGCCCGCGATGACCATGCCGAGGATGTTCACCCCGAGTTGCAGCCCGGCGTGGCCCACCTCGGCCCACTCGCCGAGGGCGACCGCGACGGCGGCGTATCCGGCGGCCGGCACGGTGGTGACCGAGATGAACACACCGACCAGCGACGACGACTTCCCGGCCGTGATCGACAACACCCCCGCCACCCCGGCCAGCAGGGCCACGATGAACGACCACCGGTCGGGCTTGACGATGAAGTTCACCTCTTCGGTGTTCCCATCGGCGATCATGGCCGGTTCGATCCAGCCGAGCCCCCGGGCCACCAGCGCGCACGCCAGCGTGACCGCGATGGCGGCGGCGAACCCGATGACCAGGTTGCGGACCGCGGCCCCGATCAGCCCGTACTCCCGTTGCATGAGCCCGAAGCAGACGGCCGCGATCGGCCCGAACTCCGGCCCGAGCACCATCGCCCCCACGATCAGGATCGGCGAGTTGAGCAGCACCCCGATCGCGGCGAGTTGCGCGGCGATGGCGAGGAAGACGATGAACGCCCACGTCATGCGGCTGTCGTCGGCCACCCGCGCGGCGAGTTCCTCCCACACCACCGCGTCGTCGCTCTCACCGGGCGCCTCCTCACGGGCCCGGTCGGCGGCCTCGGAGATGGCGAGGTCGATCTTCTCGACGGCGATCGACCCGCTGGTCTCGATCCCGAGCCCGCGCAGGCTCTCGATGACCCCGTTGGCGGCCTCCCGGGCGACGTCGAACTCGACGAGATCACCCTCGGGAGAACGCGCCACGCCAGGGAGAACCACGAGGTTGGTGACCCCCGTCGCCTCCGCCAGGCACCCCATGACCGCGTCGGTGGCAGGGGCGGGGCTGATGACCCGAATATGCAGCACCCGACCGATTATGGCCGCAGCCGTCGAACGCGGTTTCGCATCTCGCGGAACCTGTGGAAAACCCGCACGAGAAGAGGGGACACCGGCTTACCCGCGCATATCCGGCGTCCCCGCGCGGCGACGACGGGGTTCAGATCCGGCGCAACCGGATCCTCCTGATCGAGTGGTCGGGCCCCTTCTGCAGGATGAGTCCCGCCCGCCCCCGCGTGGGGGCGATGTTCTCCACGAGGTTGCGCTCGTTGATGTCGCGCCACACGTTGCGCGCGAAGACGGTCGCCTCGTCCTCCGACAACTCGGCGATGTGCCTGAAGTAGGACTTCGGGTCGGCGAAGGCGGTGCGCCGGAGCTTGTGGAAACGGTCGACGTACCAGCCGCGGATGTCTTCCACGCGGGCGTCGACGTAGATCGAGAAGTCGAAGTAGTCGTTGACCGCCAGCGCCGTGGGCGGCGCGGGCTGCAGGACGTTCAGGCCTTCGACGATCAGGATGTCGGGCCGCTTGACCACCTGCCGCGCGCCCGGCACGACGTCGTATTCGAGGTGGGAGTAGACCGGGGCGTGGACCTCGGGCATGCCGCGCTTGACGTCGGCCACGAACTTGACCAGGGCCCGGCGGTCGTAGCTCTCGGGGAAGCCCTTGCGGTGCATGATGTCGCGCTCGGCGAGGACCGCGTTCGGGTAGAGGAAGCTGTCGGTGGTGATCAGGTCGACGCGCGGGTGCTCGGGCCAGCGGGCGAGCAGGGTGTGGAGCAGGCGCGCCGTCGTCGACTTGCCGACCGCGACGCTGCCGGCGATGCCCAGGATGTAGGGCGGCGGGGCGGCGTCGTCGCCGAGGAAGGTGCTGACGGCGGCCCCGCGCTGCCGGGCGCCGGTGAAGTGGAGGTTCAGGAGCCGGGTCAGCGGCAGGTAGATATCGGTCACCTCGGCCAGATCGATGGGGTCGTCGACCCCCCTGAGCTCTTCGAGCTCGGCCTCGGTGAGCGTCATCGGCGTGTTGCGCCGCAGCTCGCCCCACTGGGCCCGGCTCAGCTCGACGTACGCGTCCCGATCCGCCACGACGCCCAACCCTACCCCGATCTTGACCGCCGGTGGAGTTTCCAGGACTGGTGAAATGGAATGTTCTGTCCCATACGTGATTGGGGGCGAACTATGTGCGGGATCGTCGGATACGTGGGATCACGTCTCGCCATCGACGTCGTCGTCGACGGCCTGGCCCGGTTGGAGTACCGGGGCTACGACTCGGCGGGGATCGCCCTGGTCAACGGGAAGCTGAGCGTACAGAAGAGGGCCGGGAAACTCGCCAATCTCCGGGCCGCTCTGGCCGAGACCTCGCTCGTCGAGGCCACCGTCGGGATCGGCCACACCCGCTGGGCCACCCACGGGGCCCCGACCGACCAGAACGCCCACCCGCACACCGACTGTCCCGCGCAGGTCGCCGTCATCCACAACGGGATCATCGAGAACTTCGCCGCCCTCAGGGCCGACCTGGCCGGGAAAGGGCACATCCTGGCCTCCGACACCGACACGGAGGTCGTCGCCCACCTCATCGAGGACGAACGGGCCACCGGCGCGGGCCTCGCCGAGGCCATGCGCCGCGTCTGCCGGCGGCTGGAGGGCGCGTTCACCCTGCTCGCGGTGGACACCGCCGAGCCCGACCTGGTCGTCGGGGCCCGCCGCAACTCGCCGCTGGTCGTCGGACGGGGCGTCGGGGAGAACTTCCTCGGCTCCGACGTGTCCGCCTTCATCGCGCACACCCGCCGCGCCATCGAACTGGGCCAGGACCAGGTGGTCGAACTGCGTGCCCACGACGTGACGATCACCGACTTCGACGGCATCCCGGTCTCCTGCCGCGAGTTCGTCGTCGACTGGGACGCCACGGCCGCCGAGAAGGGCGGCCACGACCATTTCATGCTCAAGGAGATCGCCGAGCAGCCCCGGGCGGTCGCCGACACGCTGCTGGGCCGGGTCGACGAACAGGGCCGCCTGCGCCTCGACGAGGTCAGGCTGCCGCTCGGCACGGTCGACAAGATGGTCATCGTGGCCTGCGGCACCAGCTACCACGCCGGGCTGATCGCCAAGCACGCGGTCGAACGCTGGGCCGGGTTGCCCTGCGAGGTCGAACTGGCCAGCGAGTTCCGCTACCGCGACCCGATCCTGAGCTCCGGCACGCTGATCGTGGTGATCTCCCAGTCGGGCGAGACCATGGACACCCTGATGGCGCTGCGGCACGCCCGCGAACAGGGCTCGGCCGTCCTGGCCATCTGCAACGTGAACGGCTCGACCATCCCGCGCGAGGCCGACGCGGTGATCTACACCCACGCCGGGCCGGAGATCGCGGTCGCCTCGACGAAGGCGTTCCTGACCCAGCTCGTCGCCTGCTACCTGATGGCCCTCTACCTGGCACAACGCCGCCGGACCCTACCCGAGGAGGAGATCGCCGGCATCCTCGCCCGCCTGTCGAAGGCCCCCGCCGACGTGGAGGCGGTGCTGGCCACCGTCGAGCCGGTACGCGAACTCGCCCGCACCCTGAAGAACCGGCGCTGCGTGTTGTTCCTCGGACGCCACGTCGGCTACCCCGTCGCCATGGAGGGCGCGCTGAAACTCAAGGAGCTGGCGTACATGCACGCCGAGGGCTTCGCGGCCGGGGAGCTGAAACACGGCCCGATCGCCCTGATCGAGGAGGGCCTGCCGGTCGTCGTGGTGGTCCCGTCGCCGAAAGGCGAACCGACCCTGCACGGCAAGATCGTCTCCAACATCCAGGAGATCCGCGCCCGCGGCGCGATGACCGTCGTGGTCTGCGAGGACGGCGACACGGCCGTCGAACCCTACGCCGACGCCCTGATCCGCGTCCCGGCCGTGCCGACGCTCCTCCAGCCGCTGGTCACGACGGTCCCGCTCCAGGTGTTCGCGTGCGAACTGGCCACCGCCAAGGGCCTGGACGTCGACCAGCCCCGCAATCTCGCCAAGTCCGTGACGGTCGAATGAGATTAATGTGACATGAACGAAGAGTGACCAGGGAGACCCTCATGGATCGACGTTCGTTCATCGCCGGCAGCGCCGGCGTCGCCCTCTTAGGCGGCCCCTTCGCCGGAGTCGCCGCGGCCGGCACTCGCGCCACCCGCGTCCACGGAGCCGACTACGGCCCGCTGGCCCCCGTCGCCGACCTGCGCGACGGCGTGGTCCGCCTGGAACTCCCGAAGGGATTCGCCTACCGGTCGTTCAACCCCGCGGGCAGCGACTTCACCCAGGGCGGCGTCACCCCGGGCCGCCACGACGGCATGGCCGCCTTCGCCGGGCCGCGCGGCACCGCGATCCTGGTGCGCAACCACGAGGTCAACGGCCCGGTCGGGGCCTTCGGCGACGTGACCGCCGCCTACGACCCGGCGGCCGGCGGCGGCTGCGCCACGCTCACCGTCACCCGCTTCGGCGAGGTCGTCAGCTCCGGCGTGTCGCTGAACGGCACCCAGATGAACTGCTCCGGCGGCCCCATGCCGTGGGGAGCCTGGGTGACCTGCGAGGAGACCGTCAACGGGCCCGACGTCGGCAACGACTTCACCGGCGCCGACAACACGCTGCTCAAGCAGAAGCACGGCTACATCTTCGAGGTGCCGCTGCGGCGGGACGCATCCCGTACACCCATCAGGAAGGCCGGTCGGTTCGCCCACGAATCGGCGGCCTTCGACCCGGGCAGCGGCGCGATCTACCTCACCGAGGACAACTTCGGCTTCCCGTCGGGCTTCTACCGCTACCTCGCGCCCAGGCACCCCGGACGGGCGGGCCGGATCCTCGACGGCGGCCGGCTCCAGATGCTCGCCGTGAAGCGCAGCCCGCGCGAGGACCTGTCGGTCGGGCTCGCGCCGGGCTCGACGTGGGAGACCACCTGGGTCGACATCGACGACCCCGACCCCACCTTCACCGTGAAACCCACCAACGACCAGGCCATCCAGTACGTCGGCGCCCAGGGCCGCGAAAAGGGCGCGGCGCTGTTCTCCCGCCTCGAAGGGGCCGTGTACGACGACGGCGTGATCTACTTCGTCTCCACCCAGGGCGGCGCGACCGCACCCGGCGAGACGCCGCCGTCGGGGTTCGGCAAGGGCCGGGGCCAGGTCTTCGCCTACGACACCCGCTCCGGACGGCTGCGCCTGATCTACGAGTCGCCCTCGTCGCTGGCGCTCGACCTGCCCGACAACATCACCACGAGCAGCCACGGCACGCTGGTCCTCTGCGAGGACGGCGACGGCGGCAACTACCTGCGCGGGCTCACCCGGCGCGGCCAGATCTTCGACTTCTCCCGGCTGATCAGCACCGACGGGGGCGCGGAGTTCGCGGGGGCCTCGTTCGGGCCGGGTGGTCACACCCTGTACGTCAACGTGCAGTCGTCCCAGGGCCTGTCGTTCGCCATCTGGGGACCATGGCAGAAGGGCGGCTTCTGAGAGATCAGAAACCGCCCTCGCCTGATGGCCCAGTTCATCCGCAGGTGACTCGGACGACCTCGGCCAGTCGTTCGGCCATCTCCGTCGCCTGGTCGTGCGAGGCCGCCTCGACCATGACGCGGATCATCGGCTCGGTGCCGCTCGGCCGGATCAGCACCCGGCCGGTGTCGCCGAGCTCCAGCTCTGCCTGCGCGACCGCCGCCAGCAGGGCGGCCTCGCCGGCGCGGTTCTTGTCGACGTTCTTCACGTTGACGAGGACCTGCGGCAGCTTCGTCATCACCGAGGCCAGCTCGGCCAGCGGCTTGCCGGAGCGGGCCACCGCCGCGAGCAGGTGGAGCGAGGTCAGCAGGCCGTCGCCGGTGGTGGCGTGGTCGAGCATGATGACGTGCCCGGACTGCTCGCCGCCGAAGGTGAAGCCGTCCTCCCGCATGCGCTCCAGCACGTAGCGGTCGCCGACGGCCGTCTCGACGACCGTCACCCCCGCTTCGCGCATGGCCAGCTTGAAGCCCAGGTTGGACATCACCGTGGCGACGACCGTGTCCTTGGCCAGGCGGCCCTCGGCGCGCATCTCCATCGCGAGGATCGCCATGATCTGGTCGCCGTCGATCTCGGCGCCGTCGGCGGTCACCGCGAGGCAGCGGTCGGCGTCGCCGTCGTAGGCGATGCCCACGTCGGCCCCGCGCGCCAGCACCGCCGCACGCAGCGGTCCCAGGTGAGTGGAGCCGACGCCGTCGTTGATGTTGAGGCCGTCGGGGGCGGTGCCGATCGTCTCGACCTCGGCCCCGGCGCGCAGCAGCGCCTCGGGAGCCACCATGTGGGCGGCGCCGTGGGCGCAGTCGACGACGACCCGCAGACCGTCGAGACGGTGCGGCAACGAGCTCAGGACGTGGGAGACATAGCGTTCGGTCTCGCCGTACGCCTCCCGGACCCGGCCAACGGCCGCGCCGACGGGACGTTCCCACTTCTCCCCGAGACGCCGCTCGATCTCGTTCTCCACCGCGTCGGGCAGCTTGAAGCCCTGCCGGGTGAGGAACTTGATGCCGTTGTCGGGCGCCGGGTTGTGCGAGGCCGAGAGCATGACACCGAGGTCGGCTCCCAGCTCAGGGGTCAGATGAGCGACCGCCGGGGTGGGCAGCACGCCGAGACGGAGCACGTCCATGCCAGACGACGCGAGGCCGGCGACCACGGCGGCTTCGAGGAATTCCCCCGAAGCGCGCGGGTCCCGGCCTACGACGGCGAGCGGGCGGCTCCTCCCGGCATCGCGCAGGACGTGCGCGGCGGCCACGGACAGGTCCATGGCCAGCTCGGCGGTGAGGTCGCGACCCGCGACCCCACGTACCCCGTCGGTGCCGAAGAGGCGGCCCAACTTAACGCTTGCTGTACTGCGGAGCCTTACGGGCCTTCTTGAGGCCGTACTTCTTCCGCTCCGTGGCGCGGGCGTCACGGGTGAGGAAGCCGGCCTTCTTCAGCGGCGGCCGGTTGGTCTCCGCGTCGAGGATCGCCAGCGCGCGGGACAGGCCCATGCGCAGGGCGCCGGCCTGGCCGGTCACGCCGCCGCCGTCGATGCGGGCGATGACGTCGAACTGCTCCTCGGCGCCGAGCACCACGAAGGGCTCGTTGACGATCTGCTGGTGGACCTTGTTCGGGAAGTAGACGTCGATGCTACGACCGTTGATCGTCCACTTGCCGGTGCCCGGAACGATCCGGACCCGGGCCACGGCCTCCTTGCGGCGGCCGGTGCCGTACGAGTTGCCCGTGGTGACGGGCTTGCGCACGGGGGCGTCGGCGGCGGGGGCCGACTCGGTGGTGTACTCGGACGGGAACTCCTCGCCCGCGAATTCCTCGACGTCGCCCTCGACGAGCGTCTCGGTACCGATGGTCTCAGCCACGGTTCTCCTCTTAACTTTTCTGGCTCGGCGTTACTGGGCGATCTGAGTGATCTCGAAGGGCACCGGGCTCTGCGCCTGGTGCGGGTGCTCCGGACCGGCGTAGACCTTGAGCTTCTTGGCCATCTTCCGGCCGAGGGCGTTCTTGGGCAGCATGCCCTTGACGGCCTTCTCGACGGCCCGGTCGGGACGCTTCTCCATCAGCTCGCCATAGGTGACCGAGCGCAGACCGCCCGGGTAGCCGGAGTGGCGGTAGGCCTTCTTCTGCTCCAGCTTGTTGCCGGACAGAGCGATCTTGTCGGCGTTGACGATGATCACGAAGTCGCCGGTGTCGACGTGGTTCGCGAAGATCGGCTTGTGCTTGCCACGGAGCAGGACCGCGACGTGGCTGGCCAGCCGGCCGAGCACGACGTCGGTGGCGTCGATGACGTACCACTGACGCTCGACGTCGTTGGGCTTCGGGGTGAACGTGCGCACGGCAGTGCCTTCTGTCGAATGGTGAACAGTCGGAGGTCGCGCGGGCACACGGCGGCACAACCATCCGTCTCCACACATACGGGAGATGACGCCGGACGCGCCGTGTTCAGTCAGCGAAGGACTGAAGCACACACAACGATCCACCACCATACCCGGTGCCGTTGACTTGAGCAAAACGCAACGGTCCAAAACGGAGCGCTTACTCCGCTGCCCTGATCTGCGGGTCCGGTACCCATCCGGTCTCTCCATTCTCATTTTCAACAGGCTCTCGGATCCCTATATTTGGCTGCGGTATGTGGCAGAACCCTCACAACCGGCATTCCCAGCCAAGCGCCCGACGCGGGACGCTGCTGGGCGTTCTGGCATGCGTGCTGGCGGTCCTGGTCCTCGGCATCGTGATCGGCAGGATCACCGTGCTGGGCAACGGCTCCAGCGAGGTCTACCTGCGCGACAACCAGCCGGCCGCCAAGGCGACCCCGTCGCCGCCGCCCCGCAACCGGCCCGGGCTGGTCCCGGTCGCTCCCGTGGGCGGCGAGGAGTCGGTGGCCCCCTCCACCCGCGGCGAAGCAGGCACCAGGCTGCCCCCGGTCAGCAGCCACGTGGCCGAGCTCGAAGCGAACGTGGTGTTCTTCGTCAACGAGGCCCGCGTCAACGCCGGCTGCCCCAAGCTGCGGATCGACCACCGGCTGGTGGCCTCGGCCCGGCAACACTCGGCCGAGATGGCGGCGACCGGGAAGTTCGTCCACGAGTCGCCCGACGGCGCGAGCCCCTGGGACCGCATGACCCGCGCCGGCTACCGGCTGGGCGGCGCCGAGAACATCGCCAAGGGCTACCGGAACGCCGCCGACGCGGTGAAGAGCTGGCTCAACAGCCCCTCCCACCGGCGCAACATCCTCAACTGCCAGCTCACCGTGACCGGGGTCGGCGTCACCCTCGAACCCGGCGGGCCGTGGTGGACGCAGGACTTCGGGTATTCCTGACCCGGTCTGCGGTTAATCTCAAGGTCATGGGTTCCCCCGCCAGACGCCGGTTCGCCGGCGCCGTCCCCGCCGGTCTGGTCGCCACCCTGGTCGTCGGCCTCGTCACCGGCTGCTCCGACGGCGCCGCCCCGCCCGCCGCCACCACTTCGGCCGCGCCCAAGCCGAGCCTGCCCGTCGCCCCCGGAGGCACGTTCGGGTACGCCGCCGCGCGCGAGACCGACCCCGATCCGCTCACCCTGAACGAGATCTTCGGCCGGAGCCGCTTCAAGAGCAACGGCAGGTCCTACAAGATGACCGTCCGCGAGATGGAGAAGAAGGACTGCAAGAACGCGGTCACCGGCGAGAAGCTGCAGAAGGCCCTGAAGTCGGCCGGCTGCAACCAGCTCGCCCGCGCCAGCTTCCACGACGCCAAGGGCACCGTGATCGGCACCGTCGGCGTCGCCAACCTGAAGACCAGCAAGGGCGCCAAGACCGTCGCCGGGGCCGGGGCGGGCAAGGAGCGCAAGGACTACCTCAAGCCCCTCGCGGGCGACGACGACCACACCAAGGAGCTCGGCGACGGCGAGGCCTATGCCGGGGGCTGGACCCACGGGCATTATGCGATTCTGCTCTGGTTCCAGTTCAAAGACGGCCACGAACCGAAGAAAGCCGAGCTCAAGCGCCTATACCAGGCGGCCGTCGACATCACCGACGCCACCGTGTTCACCGCGCTCGACACCAGGTCAGTGCGGGGTGGCCGAGGCTAGCCCGATGCGGAAACGCCCATAGCGGCACGACGATCTCGCGTGCGCCGATACGCTTCCGGGTATGCGTGGCCAGGATTCCGCCTCCGAGCACGACCACGAGGGCAAGGTGCCCCCGCCCAGTTTCGGGCAGTCGGCTCGTGACGAGAACTACCCGCAGCCCGGAGAGGGCTCCGGCAACGGCTGGTTCGCCGTCCCGACGACCCGCCCTGCCCAGCCGGAGTGGCCACCCGCTCCCGCCGCCCGGCCCGCCGAGCCCCCGACGTGGCCTCCGGCCCCGGCTCGCGAGCCCGCGGAATCCGGCGGCTGGTTCGCCCCCGAAGACGCGGAACGCTCCGACGAACCCGGCTCGACCTGGCCGACGCCCCGCTCGTGGCAACCGCCCGCGCCGGTGACCGAGCACACCCCCGAGGCTCCCCCGGCGGGCCACTTCGGCTTCCCGAAGGCCTCCGCCGATCCCGTCCAGCCCTCTGCCTGGCCTCCTCCGGCCTACGATCCGCAGACCGAGGAGACCCGCGACCCGAGGGCCCCCTGGCCGATCCCCGCCGCCCCCGAGCCGGAGATCCAGCCGGCCTGGCCGGCCTACGACCCGCAGACGGAGGAAACACGGGACCCCAGGGCCGCCTGGCCCGCCCCCGTGCCTCCCGACGAACAGGGCGACACCGGCTCGGCCTGGCAGGGAACCGAGGAGACCCTCGACCCCAAGGCCGCCTGGCCTACCCCCGCGCCTCCCGAGGAACAGGGCCACACCCGCTCGGCCTGGCAGGGAACCGAGGAAACCCGCGACCCCCAAGCCGCCTGGCCCGCCCCCGCGCCACCCGAGGAACAGGGCCACACCCGCTCGGCCTGGCCCGCCCCCGTCTACGACCCGGGAACCGAGGAGACGCGCGACTCCCGCGCCGCCTGGCAACCGCCGCAGGAAGACGACACCCGGGCCGCCTGGGCGCCCGTCCCGGAAGGCGACATCGACACCCAGGACACCCGGGAGGCCTGGCCGCCCCCCGTCTACTCCCCTGACACCGAGGAGACCCGCGACCGCGACGCGGCCTGGCCGGTCCCCGCCTACGACCCCGAGACCGAGGAGACCCGCGACCACGGCAAGGCCGGTTCGTGGCCGCCCGCTCCGGCGCAGCAGTGGCCCGGGTGGCCCGCCGCGCCCGCCGCGCCCACCGTGCCCACCGCGGAGCCGCCGGCGCCGGTGGAGGAGCCCGCGGCCGTCGACGCCACCGCCTCCGGTCTCCCCCCGCTCCCCGAGTGGCCCGCCGCCGAGACCGAGCGCCCGGGTGAGCCGGGTGACATCGCCGTCTGGCCGCCGCGTCTGCCGGGCGAGGAATCCGCCGCCCCCGCCGAGCCGGTCGAGTCCCACGACGACCCGCCCGTCTACCCGCGTCACTGGCCCGCGGCCGCCCACCCGGCCGAGGCGCCCGCCGAGGCCGACACGGGGGTGGCCACCGTCCCGGGCGACCGCCCCGAGGCGACGCCGTGGCCGCCCGCGCAGCAGTGGGCCAGCGACACCGGCACCCCGTGGCCGTCGGCCGCGATCCCCGGCGAGGAGCCCGCCGAGACGACGATCCCCCGCGAGGAGCAACCGGCCTTCCAGGAGGCCCAGCATTCATCCGCCGCGGTGAACGGCACCGCGGCCGACGTCCCCACCGATCCGGAGATGCCGTTGCAGAAGGTCGACCCCAAGCCGGAGCAGACGCAGGAGAACCTGTTCACTCCCCCCGTGCCGCCGGCCGCACCGGCGTCCCCGGGGCGAGGGTTCGAGAGCCTGGGCGCCGCGCCGGTGGCCGAGGGGATCGTCCATCCGCCGCTGCCCAAGGGCTACCGCCCGGCCGAGGCCGCCCCGATCATCGAGGTGCCCGCCAAGAAGAAGGGCGGCGGCGCCAAGAAGGTGCTGATGGCCGGCGGCGCCCTCGTCGTCATCGCGGCCATCGGGGCGTCGGCCTACATGGCCTACTCGGGCGAGGAGGAGCCGGTCGGCGAGGTCGCGGCTCCCCCGGTCACCAACGCCCCGGCGGCCCCCGGCGGCGAGGCCGAGCCCGCCCCGACGGTCGAGGCGGCGATGCTCGACTCGGAGGCAACCGACCCCCGCAAGCTGACCCTCAACGAGGCCTTCCCCGACGAGAAGGTCAGCGTGAACGGCCGCACCTTCAAACGCGTCAAGGTCAACATCACCGACGACTGCGCCTCGGCCGCCGCCGGCGCGTTCGCCAAGTCCCTGACGGAGAACGACTGCCGCCGGGTGCTCCGCGCGACCTACGTCGACGGCAAGAAGCAGTACGCCGTCACCACCGGCATCGCCGTCCTCCCCACCAAGGACGCGGCCCTGGCCGTCGACCAGACCAAGAACCTCGGCAGCAACCTGTGGTTCCGCGGCCTCAACGGCGACCCCGACTCGGGCGCCGACCGGGTCGCCATCAGCGGCGGCTACGCCGCCGGCATGGTCTGGGGCCGCTACATCGTCTTCAGCTACGCCACCTACGCCGACGGCCACACCCCGGGCGAGAAGGAGAAGGACCTCGGCCCGGTCAGCGGCGCCTTCCGCGACCAGACGGCCGAGATCATCGAGAAGCGCGTCACGAGCTGAGCGTGCGCACCCGGCGGGTCATCTCCGCCCGTCCCGCGAGTTCGGCGTCGGCCGGGTAGCTGACCTCCTCCAGGGTCAGCCCGACCGCCGGCGCCACGTGCACGCCAGAGTCGCGCACCGCGCGGCGGAGCACCTCGCCCGGCCATTCGATGGGCTGCCGCCCGTCGCCGACCATCAGCAGCGACCCCACCAGCGCCCGGACCATCGAGTGGCAGAAGGCATCCGCGACCACCGTCGCCGTCAGGAACGTCTCGCCGCGCTCCCACGACAACCGCTGGAGTTCGCGGATCGTGGTCGCGCCCTCGCGCTTCTTGCAGAACGCCGCGAAGTCGTGTTCGCCGAGCAGTGCCGCCGAACCGGCGTTCAGCAGGCCGACGTCGAGGGGGCGCTGATACCAGAGGACGTCCTTGCGCCGCAGCGGGTCGACTCCCCCGGCGTTGTCGCTCACGCGGTAGCCGTACCGGCGGGAAAGGGCCGAGAAGCGGGCGTCGAAACCGGGAGGGGCGACGCTGACGCGGTTCACCCGCACGTCGGGAGGCAGCACCCCCGCCAGCCGCCGCAGCAGCATGGCGGGCCCCTCGATGTCGTCGGCCAGGTCGACGTGGGCGACCTGGCCCCGCGCGTGCACGCCCGCGTCGGTGCGGCCCGCCACGGTCAGGGACGGGGGTTCGGGCAGGCGCAGGATGCGGCCCAGGGCGGCTTCGAGCTCTCCCTGGACGGTACGCCTGCCGGGCTGCTTGGCCCAGCCCGAGAAGTCGGTCCCGTCATATCCCAGATCGAGCCGCAGCCGCATCGACACACCCCTTTGGTGAAAAAGAAACGGGTCCGGCGTCCCACGGGACGCCGGACCCAGAAAGCCCGAAGGATCAGGCCTCGTCGTCCTTCTTGGCCTCGGTCTCGGTGACCTCGGCCTCGTCGGCGGAAGCCGCCGCCTTGGTCTCCTCGACCTCGTCGATCTCCGCGGCCTTGGGCTCCGGCGCCGGGGCGGCGGCGGGCTCGGGGGCCTTGCGGGTCGTGGTGACGGCGTTCAGCGGCTCGCTGACGAGCTCGATGACGGCCATGGGAGCGGCGTCACCCTTACGCTGACCGATCTTGGTGATCCGGGTGTAGCCACCGGGACGCTCCGCGAAGGAGGGGGCGATCTCGGTGAAGAGGTGGTGCACGACGCCCTTGTCGCGGACGACGGTCAGCACCTGGCGACGGTTGTGGATGTCGCCCTTCTTCGCCTTGGTGATCAGCCGCTCCGCCAGCGGGCGCAGGCGCTTGGCCTTGGCCTCGGTGGTCTTGATCTTCCCGTGCTGGAAGAGCTGCGTCGCCAGGTTCGACAGAATCAGCTTCTCGTGCGCCGGGGAGCCACCGAGACGGGCGCCTTTGGTGGGCTTGGGCATGACATGCTCCTTTGGATAACCCGCCCCGGCCGTATCAGGTACCGGGGTCGGGCCGATCAGACGATCGTTCTATCTGGGAAAACTCAGTACTGCTCGGTCTCGATGAAGCCGCCGTCCTCGTCGTCGTAGCCGCCACCGGCGACAGCGGACGGGTCGAATCCGGGCGGGCTGTCCTTGAGCGCGAGACCCATCTCGTGCAGCTTCTGCTTGACCTCTTCGATGGACTTCGCGCCGAAGTTGCGGATGTCCAGCAGGTCCTGCTCGCTGCGCGCGACGAGCTCGCCCACGGTGTGGATGCCCTCGCGCTTGAGGCAGTTGTAGGACCGGACCGTGAGGTTGAGCTCCTCGATCGGCAGCGCCAGGTCGGCCGCCAGGGCGGCGTCGGTCGGCGACGGGCCGATGTCGATGCCCTCGGCCTCGACGTTGAGCTCACGGGCCAGGCCGAACAGCTCGACGAGGGTCTTGCCGGCCGAGGCCACCGCGTCGCGGGGCTTCATGCACGGCTTGGTCTCGACGTCGAGGATCAGCCGGTCGAAGTCGGTGCGCTGCTCGACACGCGTCGCCTCGACCTTGTAGGTGACCTTGAGCACCGGCGAGTAGATGGAGTCGATCGGGATGCGGCCGATCTCCTGGCCGGGCTGCTTGTTCTGGGCGGCGGAGACGTAGCCGCGACCGCGCTCGACGGTCAGCTCCATCTCCAGCTTCGCCTTGCCGTTCAGCGTGGCGATGTGGAGGTCGGGGTTGTGCACCTCGACACCGGCCGGGGGCGCGATGTCGGCGGCGGTGACCTCGCCGGGGCCCTGCTTGCGCAGGTACATGACCACCGGCTCGTCGTGCTCGGAGGAGACGACCAGGTTCTTGAGGTTCAGGATGATGTCGGTGACGTCTTCCTTGACCCCGGGAACGGTCGAGAACTCGTGGAGCACACCCTCGATGCGGATGGAGGTCACGGCCGCGCCCGGAATGGACGACAGCAGCGTGCGCCGCACGGAGTTGCCGATGGTGTAACCGAAGCCCGGCTCCAGCGGCTCGATGACGAACTTGGACCGGTGCTCCTCGAGGGACTCCTCGACGAGACTGGGACGCTGTGCGATGAGCATGCGTGATTCCCTTCACAGACGGCGGCGCCCGCTATTTGACGCCACTCGACAACAACCATGATGCCGCACGATCCGGTCAAACCGGACCATGCGGCATCAAGGAGCACTACTTACTTGGAGTAGAGCTCGACGATGAGCTGCTCCTGGACCAGCGTGTCGATCTGCTGGCGGACCGGGAGCTGGTGCACGAGCACCCGCATGGCCTCGGGGGCGACACCCAGCCACGCCGGGACGGTCTTGTCACCGGCGGTGGCGCGGGCCACCTCGTAGGGCATGAGGTTGCGCGACTTCTCGCGGATCTCCACGATGTCGTGCTCGCGGACGCGGTAGGACGGGATGTCCACCTTCTTGCCGTTCACGGTCACGTGGCCGTGGCGGACCTGCTGGCGGGCGGCGTCGCGCGACTCGGCGAAACCGGCGCGGTAGACCACGTTGTCGAGACGGCTCTCCAGGATCTGGAGGAGGTTCTCGCCGGTCTTGCCGCTCTTGCGGTTGGCTTCCTCGTAGTAGTTGCGGAACTGCTTCTCGAGGATGCCGTAGATGCGGCGGGTCTTCTGCTTCTCACGAAGCTGGAGCTGGTACTCAGACTCCTTCGGCCGACCGCGACCGTGCTCACCCGGGGGGTAAGGACGGATCTCGATGGGGCACTTCGCGGACTCACACTTCTTGCCCTTGAGGAAGAGCTTGGTCTTCTCGCGGCGGCAGAGCTTGCAGTCCGCACCCGTGTAACGAGCCATTTTTTCTTATCTCCTGGACGTCAGACGCGGCGGCGCTTCGGCGGACGGCAACCGTTGTGCGGGACCGGCGTCACGTCCTGGATGGACCCGACCTCGAGCCCGGTCGCCTGGAGCGAACGGATCGCGGTCTCCCGGCCGGAACCGGGGCCCTTGACGAAGACGTCGACCTTGCGCATGCCGTGCTCCATGGCGCGGCGGGCGGCGTTCTCGGCGGCCATCTGGGCGGCGAACGGGGTGGACTTACGGGAGCCCTTGAACCCGACGTGGCCGGCGCTGGCCCAGGAGATCACGTTCCCGTTCGGGTCGGTGATCGAGACGATCGTGTTGTTGAACGTGCTCTTGATGTGGGCGTGCCCGTGAGCGACGTTCTTCTTTTCCTTGCGGCGCACCTTCTTGGGTGCGCCCTGGCGGCTCTTCGGCGGCATTTAAGCGCTATCTCCTGAAATGGGCTGCAGCTAAGGACTACTTCTTGCCCGGCTTCTTCTTGCCGGCCACGGTCTTCTTCTTGCCCTTGCGGGTACGCGCGTTCGTCTGCGTCCGCTGACCGTGGACGGGCAGGCCCTTGCGGTGCCGGATGCCCTGGTAGCAGCCGATTTCGATCTTGCGACGAATGTCGGCCTGAACTTCGCGGCGGAGGTCACCCTCGATCTTGAAGTTCGCCTCGATGTAGTCACGCATGGGCACGAGCTCGGTGTCGGAGAGCTGGTGCACGCGCAGGTCGCCGGAGACGCCGGTGGCGTTCAGGATCTCGAGCGCGCGGGTACGGCCGATGCCGTAAATGTAGGTGAGAGCGATCTCCAGCCGCTTGTCGCGGGGGAGGTCGACGCCAACCAGGCGAGCCATGGTCGGGCATTCTCCTTCGTTTCGCGGAGGTCCTGCGCCCCACGCCCCTCCCCAATGCCCGGGGTGAGGGCCCCGGCCTCCGACCGGGGGTCTCCCGCGTGGTTCACCCCGGAAAGGGGCGCCTTCGCGAGTGTGGCGCGCGATTACAGACCCGGCCCCGCACATGCGTCGAGTCCGTCACCGTGGACGGACTCAGCAGGGGCCGGTGGCGACTAGCCCTGACGCTGCTTGTGGCGCAGGTTGTCGCAGATCACCATGACTCGACCGTGCCGGCGGATCACCTTGCACTTGTCACAGATCTTCTTGACGCTCGGCTTGACCTTCATAGTCCTTAATCGTTCCTACTTGTACCGGTAGACGATCCGGCCGCGAGTGAGGTCGTAGGGGCTAAGCTCCACGACGACCCGGTCGTCCGGGAGGATGCGGATGTAGTGCATGCGCATCCTGCCGCTGATGTGGGCCAGGACCTTATGGCCGTTGTCGAGCTGCACCCGGAACATGGCGTTCGGGAGCGACTCGACCACAGTGCCCTCGATCTCGATGGCGCCGTCTTTCTTGGCCAAAAGTTCCTCACGTTTCACTGATGCTCGGTCGTCTGAGGCTTCGGAACACTAATCAGCCGCGACCTTCAGGCGTACAGAGAGCGGCGGCGGCAAGGCCGCCACGCAAAAGGTCATAGTGAACCGACAAAGGAGTGTACGGCAACCCGGTGCGGAACGCGAAACGATCACGCAGAACGGGCCCTCGTACACAACCGCATTCCAGGATAGCGCAAAACCGGGCCCACCCGTCCGGCACCGCCGACATGCCGGATCGGGTGGGCCCGGTGGCTTCGCGCCCGGGCGGCCCGCTCAGCCGGGACGCCCGGTGGCCGGGGGACTCCCACCCGGCCGACAAAGATCACCTACCCGGAGACAACCCGGTCAACGAGCCCGTAGGGCAAAGAGTCCGCATGAAAACGAATAGGGCCCGTCCTTGTCAGGACGGGCCCCGCTTTTTCAGGTGCGGCACGACTCAGAAGGCGTCGTTCCAGCCACCGCAGTCGTCGAACCGGTTGGTGCCCTCGCAGACCCGGAAGTCCACGTCCTTCACGAAGCCCTTCTTGAAGCCGAAGAACTTGTCGAAGTCGCCGTGGCCGAAGGACGTGTTCTTGAACCACTTCGTGTGGCTCTTGCCGAAGCGGTCGGTGTAGCGGTACCAGACGTACGACCACTGACGGTCGCGGTCGGTGTCGAAGAGGTCGCCGTAGAACCAGTACTGGTTGCCGGTCTTGGTCCAGTAGCCCTTGAAGTAGGAGCGGTGGCTCTTCTCGAACTTGTCGCCCCAGTGCGAGTAGTAAGGGCCGAAGAAGTGCTTGGACGAGGCCGCGGCGGAGCCGGCCGAAGCGGTGGCGCCGGCGGTCGCGGGGGCGGCCATGGCGCCGGCCATGAGACCGGCGGCGAGGGCGGTGCCGGCGAGAACGCGGGGGAGCTTGCGCATGTGTCTGTCCTCCAGGGAGACCGTCCGGAGATGCTGCTCATCTCCGGACACCGCTCACATTAGGAAGGCACAACCCGCTGTTCTGTGGACGAATGCACACTCACTCGCGAGCGTGCACAACGGCACATTCAGGACCCCAATTCCCGCTTTTTATCGCCATTCTGACTTTGGGCGAGCGTGGAGATGAGCAGGCCGATCCCCCACGGCCCCATCACCCACAACGGCCAGGGGTAGACCGGTCCCCCGCTCGTCATCGCGACGACCACCCAGACGGCCCAGTTGATCAGGGAGACGAGGGCCCAGGCGCTCCAGGCCCGTTTCAGGTTCTCCGACACTGGCTTGGCCTGCGGCTTCATCGGCTCGGGACGCGCGGGGAGGTTCCGCAGGTCGATGTCCGGCAGGTCGCGGGTGAGCACCCGGAGCTCGCCGAACGTCTTGGCGGCATAGGCCGCCTCCAGTCGCTCGCCGAACTCCTCGGCGTTCAGGCGCCCTTCGACCATGTGCTCCCGAAGGGCGGCCGCGACCTTCTCCCGGTCGGCGTCAGAGGCGCGCATCTCCGGACTGAATGCCATGGCCGAACCTCCAAATGCGTCTTTTTACCAATTATGTAGTGGCGAGCCGCTCTTTGCCGCCGTCGAGCGCCGTCAGAACGAGCGGGCCTTCCGCGGTGACCGCGACGCTGTGCTCGAAATGCGCCGACGCCTTGCCGTCCTGGGTGACGACCGTCCAGTCGTCGGCCAGCACGCGGGTCTGGTCGGTGCCCAGGTTGACCATCGGCTCGATCGCCAGGCACATGCCGGCCTCCAGCTTCGGGCCCCGGCCGGGCTTGCCGTGGTTGGCCACCCACGGGTCCATGTGCATCTCGGTGCCGATGCCGTGGCCGCCGTACTCCTGGGGGATGCCGTAGCGGCCCTGGGAGCGCACGTAGCGCTCGACCTGGTGCCCGACGTCCGACAGGTGGGCGCCGACCTTCAGGGCCCGGATGCCGGCCCACATCGAGTCCTCGGTGACCCGGATCAGCTCCAGCAGCTTCGGGTCGACCTCTCCCACCGGGACGGTGACGGCCGAGTCGCCGTGCCAGCCGTCGAGGATCGCGCCGCAGTCGATCGAGATGATGTCGCCCTCGCGGAGCGGCCGCGCGTCGGTGGGGATCCCGTGCACGACCTCCTGGTTGACCGACGCGCAGATCGTCGCGGGGAAGCCCTGGTAACCCTTGAACGACGGGATCGCGCCCTCGTCCCTGATCGCCTTCTCGGCGATGGCGTCGAGGTCGAGCGGCGTCATGCCCGGCTCGACCGACCGCCTCAGCAGGTCGAGCGTGCGCCCGACGACGAGGCCGGCCGCGCGCATCTTCAGGATCTGCTCGGGCGACTTGATCTGGATCCCGTGCTTGTTCTTCCGAAACATTCCTTAGGCACCCCTTGGGTGGATCAACTTTCAGGGGCATATGCCCGATTAATACATTGTCCACTACATGCGGAACGCCACCCCACGTCATCCGTGAGGTGGCGTTCCGAGTGGATCTTGCGGGTCAGCCTTCGTCTTCGGTGTGACCGCGCGTGAACTTGCGCAGTTCGCCCATCGCGCGGGCGGTCACCTCTTCGACGGGGCCGGTCGCGTCGACGCCGCGCAGGATGCCCTCGTCGGCGTAGAAGTTGATCAGCGGCGACGTCTGCTCCTGGTAGACCTCCAGGCGGTGCCTGATGGTCTCCTCGCGGTCGTCGTCACGCTGGAACAACTCGCCGCCGCAGGCGTCGCAGACGCCCTCCTTCTTGGGCGGGTCGAAGTCGACGTGCCAGACCTTGCCACACGAACGGCAGGTGCGACGACCCGCGAGGCGGCGGACCACCTCGTCGTCGTCGACCACGAGTTCCAGCACCAGGTCGAGCCCGGAGCCCAGGTCAGCCAGCATCTTCTTGAGGACCTCGGCCTGCGCCACGTTCCGCGGGAATCCGTCGAGCAGGAAACCGTCCTGCGCGTCGTCTTCCGCGAGGCGACCGCGGACCATCGCGATCGTGACCTCGTCGGGAACCAGGTCCCCGCGGTCCATGTAGGTCTTGGCCAGCTTTCCGAGCTCCGTGCCACCCGACACGTTGGCGCGGAAAATGTCACCTGTCGAGATTTTCGGGATCGACAGATGTGATGCGATGAACTGGGCCTGCGTCCCCTTGCCCGCTCCGGGGGGCCCGACCAGGACGAGACGCACTATCTCAGGAAGCCCTCGTAGTTGCGCTGCTGGAGCTGGCTCTCGATCTGCTTCACCGTGTCGAGACCGACACCCACCATGATCAGAATGCTCGTTCCTCCGAACGGGAAGTTCTGGGTAGCGCCGGCCAGCGTGAGGGCGAAGATCGGGACCATGGAGATAAGGCCCAGATACAGCGACCCCGGTGCGGTCAACCGGGTGAGCACGTAGTTCAGGTACTCGGCGGTCGGCCGGCCCGGACGGATGCCCGGAATGAACCCACCGTACTTCTTCATGTTGTCGGCGACTTCAACGGGGTTGAAGGTGATGGACACGTAGAAGTACGTGAAGAACACGATCAGGAGGAAGAAGGTCGCCATGTAGATCGGGGTGTCGCCGGAACCGAAGTTCTGGGCGATCCACTCGACCACGACGTTGCTCTCCTGGCTGTTGGCGAACAGCGTCACCAGCAGCTGAGGCAGGTAGAGCAGCGAGGAGGCGAAGATGACCGGGATGATGCCGGCCTGGTTGACCTTCAGCGGGATGTAGGTCGAGGTGCCGCCGTACATCCGGCGGCCGACCATGCGCTTGGCGTACTGCACCGGGATGCGGCGCTGGGCCTGCTCCACGAAGACGACCGCGGCGATCATGAAGATGCCGACGATCATGACGATCGTGAAGGTGAAGGCGCCCTTCTGCCGGAAGATGTTCATCAGTTCCGACGGGAAGACCGCGATGATCTGAGTGAAGATCAGGATCGACATGCCGTTGCCGACGCCGCGGTCGGTGATGAGCTCACCGAGCCACATGATGACGGCGGTACCCGCGGTCATCGTGATGACCATCACGACGACGGTGAAGATGTCGTCGTTGAGCAGGATCGGGAGATCGTTGGCGGAGGTGCCGAACAACTGTCCGGACCGGGCCAGCGCGACGAAGGCCGTCGACTGGAGAACCGCCAGGCCGATGGTGAGATACCGGGTGTACTGTGTGATCTTCGCAGTGCCCGCCTGGCCCTCCTTCTTGAGGGCTTCGAGGCGAGGGATCACGACAGTCAGCAGCTGCAGGATGATGCTGGCCGTGATGTAGGGCATGATGCCCAGCGCGAACACTGAAAGCTTCAGCAACGCGCCGCCACTGAAGAGCTGGACCATCCCGTAGATGCTGCTGAGTTCGCTAGATTGAGCCGCTTCCAGAGCCTTACGGGCGTTCTCCGTGTTCACACCGGGCGTCGGCAGCACCGAGCCCAGGCGGAAGATCACAATGATACCCAGGGTGAAAAGCAGCTTCTTGCGCAGGTCCGGCGTCCGGAATGCCCGGGTAAGAGCGGTTAGCACGGTCCCTCCTGCGCGCCAGAGACGCGGTAACGGTGAGCGATGGTGCGGGGGTCGTCCATCGGCAGGTCTTCTTGCGGGTCTTACCAAAACAACAGGTCTTACAAATGACAAACGAGCGGTTTGACAGTGAGACTCGGCTCACTGTCCAGCGAACTCTAACGCACTACGGGCGCGGAGGCTCATAACGAGCCCCCGCGCCTCGTGATGCGTGAGGCCTACAGCTCCGTGGTGGAGCCGCCGGCCGCGGCGATCTTCTCCTTGGCACTGGCGGAGAAGGCGTGCGCCTGCACGTTCAACGCCACGGAGATCTCGCCGGTTCCGAGAACCTTGACCAGTTCGTTCTTCCGGACCAGACCGTTCGCCACCAGGTCGGCGACGGTCACGTCGCCACCGGAGGAGAAGACCTCGCCCAGCTTGTCAAGGTTGACGACCTGGTAGGTCGTCTTGAACAGGGAGTTGGAGAAGCCCTTCAGCTTCGGCAGCCGCCGCTGGAGCGGAACCTGGCCACCTTCGAAGCCGAGAGGCACGGTGGTACGGGAGTGGGAACCCTTCGTACCACGACCGGACGTCTTGCCCTTGGAGCCCTCGCCGCGGCCCTTGCGGACCTTGGCCTTGTTGGCACCCGGAGCGGGACGCAGGTCATGAATCTTCAGCGGTGCGTTCTCAGTCATGACTAGTCGACCTCTTCAACCTCGACGAGGTGCGTCACGACGGCGACCATCCCGCGGATCTCGGGACGGTCCTCCTTCACGACGACGTCGCCGATTCGCTTCAGGCCAAGCGAACGCAGCGAGTCACGCTGGTTCTGCTTGCCGCCGATCTTGGACCGGGTCTGCGTGATCTTCAGGCGGGCCATGTTCAGCTCCCCGCCTTCGCAGCGGCGGCGGCCTCGGCGAGACCCTCGGCGCGCGCCTTGAGCATCGCCTTGGGGGCGACGTCCTCGATCGGCAGACCACGGCGGGCGGCGATCTCCTCGGGGCGCGAGAGGCCCTTCAGAGCCGCCACGGTGGCGTGCACGATGTTGATCGGGTTGTCCGAGCCGAGCGACTTGGACAGCACGTCGTGGATCCCGGCGCACTCCAGGACCGCGCGCACCGGGCCACCCGCGATGACACCGGTACCGGGCGAGGCCGGACGCAGCAGGACGACGCCGGCGGCGTCCTCCCCCTGCACGGTGTGCGGGATGGTGCCCTGGATGCGCGGCACCTTGAAGAAGTGCTTCTTGGCCTCCTCGACACCCTTGGCGATCGCCGCGGGCACCTCCTTGGCCTTGCCGTAGCCGACCCCGACGAGGCCGTTGCCGTCGCCGACGATGACCAGCGCGGTGAAGCTGAAGCGCCGACCACCCTTGACGACCTTGGCCACGCGGTTGATCTTCACGACGCGCTCGATGTACGAGACGCCCTTCTCCTGGGCGCCACCGCGGCGATCGTCACGACGTTCCCGCCGCTCGCCACCGCCGCCGGCACCCCGACGCGGAGCTCCAGCCATCAGTGGTTCCTCTTCTCATTGCTCATAGGACGGGTCATCAGAAACTCAACCCGCCTTCACGGGCGCTGTCCGCCAGGGCCGCGATGCGGCCCGCGTAGCGGTTGCCACCGCGGTCGAAGACGACCGAAGTGATCCCGGCGTCCTTGGCCCGCTGAGCGAGAAGCTCGCCGACCTTCTTCGCCTTCTCGGTCTTGTCGGCCTCAAGGGAACGCAGCGAGGAGTCCATGGTGGACGCGCTCACGATCGTGTGACCCTTGCCGTCGTCGACGATCTGCACGAACAGGTGCCGCGCGGACCGGTTCACGACCAGGCGCGGACGCTCCAGCGTGCCGACGACGTTCTTCCGCACACGGCGGTGGCGGCGGGCTCGCGAAATGGCGCGAGCGGCGCTGTGCTTGCCGTACTTCGCAGCCATGACTACTTACCAGCCTTTCCGACCTTCTTGCGGACGACTTCGCCCTGGTAGCGCACGCCCTTGCCCTTGTACGGGTCGGGCTTGCGCAGCTTGCGGATGTTGGCCGAGACCTCGCCGACCTTCTGCTTGTCGATCCCGTCCACGTGGAACAGGGTCGGCTTCTCGACGCGGAAGGAGATGCCCTCCGGCGCGTCGACGATCACCGGGTGGCTGAAGCCGAGCGAGAACTCGAGCTGCGTCGGGCCCTTGGCCTGAACGCGGTAGCCGACGCCGACGATCTCCAACGTCTTCGAGTAACCCGCGGTCACACCGGTCACCATGTTGGCGATCAGGGTGCGGGACAGGCCGTGCAGCGCACGGACCTTGTTCTCGTCGTTGGGACGGGTGACGGCGAGATTGCCGTCGTCACCGCGCGAAACCTCGATGGGCTCGGCGACGGTGTGAGAAAGCGTGCCCTTCGGGCCCTTGACCTGGACACTCCGGCCGTCGATCGTGATGTCGACACCGCTCGGTACAGGGATGGGCAGCCGTCCGATTCGCGACATGCTGTGGTTCCTCCCCTCTTACCAGACGTAGGCGAGGACTTCCCCGCCCACTCCGCGCTTGCCGGCCTGCTTGTCGGTCATCAGGCCGCCGGACGTCGAGATGATCGCGACGCCCAGCCCGCCCAGGACTCGGGGCAGGTTGTCCTTCTTGGCGTAAACCCGCAGGCCGGGCTTGGAAACCCGGCGGATGCCGGCGAGCGAACGCTCACGGCTCGGGCCGAACTTCAGCTCCACCACGAGGTTCTTTCCGACCTTGGCGTCTTCGACGCTCCAGGACTGGATGTAGCCCTCCTGCTGGAGGATCTCGGCGATGTGCGCCTTGATCTTCGAGTACGGCATGGTCACGGTGTCGTGATACGCCGAGTTCGCGTTACGCAGACGCGTCAGCATGTCTGCGATCGGGTCGGTCATCGTCATGATCGATGGCCCTCCTCGCCGCGGTTTCCCAAAAATGAAGGGGACCTACGGCGTAGTGATGCTCTGGAATTACCAGCTGGACTTGGTGATGCCGGGCAGCTCGCCCCGGTGCGCCATCTCGCGGAAGCACACGCGGCACAGGCCGAACTTACGGTAGACGGCGCGCGGGCGGCCGCAGCGCGAACAACGAGTGTACGCCCGGACCTCGAACTTCTGCTTGCGGGCCGCCTTGACCTTCAGTGACGTCTTCGCCATTTAGATCAGGCCTCCTTGAACGGGAAACCGAGCAGCTTCAGCAGCGCGCGGCCCTCGTCGTCTGTGCGGGCGGTCGTGACGACCGTGATGTCCATACCGCGCTGCCGGTCGACCTTGTCCTGGTCGATCTCGTGGAACATGACCTGCTCGGTGAGACCGAAGGTGTAGTTGCCGTGCCCGTCGAACTGCTTGGGCGACAGACCACGGAAGTCGCGGATACGCGGCAGGGCCAGCGACAGCAGGCGGTCGAGGAACTCCCACATGCGGTCGCCGCGCAGCGTGACGTGCGCGCCGATCGGCATGCCCTCACGCAGTTTGAACTGCGCGATGGACTTGCGGGCGCGGACGACGGCCG
The DNA here is from genome assembly GCF_001570565.1 of Herbidospora yilanensis. Taxonomy (GTDB): domain Bacteria; phylum Actinomycetota; class Actinomycetes; order Streptosporangiales; family Streptosporangiaceae; genus Herbidospora; species Herbidospora yilanensis. The sequence goes on from NZ_BBXE01000013.1 coordinate 752,328, forward strand.
GCTTCTGGCCGGTGATGGCGGTGAGGTCGCGAACCGCGCCCTCGATCAGCTTGGAGTCGCGAGCGGCCTCGCCGACGCCCATGTTCACCTTGATCTTGGTGAGCCCGGGGGTCAGCATGACGTTCTCGATGCCGAACTGCTCGCGCAGCTGGGCCGCGATCTCCTCGCGGTACTTCTGCTTGAGACGGGGGGTCACCCGCTCAGCGGTCTGGGCAGTCACTTGGCGTCCTCGTCCTTCGGCTTCTCGTCATCCTTGAGCTTCTTGACGTTGCTCACGTGGATGGGGGCCTCCAGGGTGGTGACGCCGCCTTCCTTGGCGCCGCGGGGACCCTGGTTGGTCTCCTTCGAGTGCTTCTTGATCATGTTCACGCCGGCGACGATCACGCGATCCTCGGTCGGCAGCGCGGCGATGACCCGGCCCTTGGCGCCCTTGTCCTTGCCCGCGATGACCTGAACCAGGTCACCCTTCTTCACGTGCAGCTTCCCCATTTAGAGCACCTCCGGCGCCAGCGAGATGATGCGCATGAACTTCTTGTCACGCAGCTCGCGGCCGACCGGGCCGAAAATACGCGTGCCCCGGGGGTCGCCACTGTCCTTGATGATGACCGCGGCGTTCTCGTCGAACTTGATGTACGACCCGTCCTGACGGCGGCGCTCCTTGACGGTGCGGACGATGACGGCCTTGACGACGTCACCCTTCTTCACACCGCCGCCGGGGATCGCGTCCTTGACGGTGGCGACGATGATGTCGCCGATCCCGGCGTAGCGACGCCCAGAGCCACCGAGAACGCGGATGCAGAGGATCTCCTTGGCACCCGTGTTGTCGGCGACCTTGAGTCGCGACTCCTGCTGAATCACAGCTGAACTCCTGATGTGTCGTGCCGGTTCTCGGGGCGGGCCCCGAGCCTGGCCGAACCTACATGTCTTGTCCCTCGGCGCCAGACGAACCGCCGCCGCGGGCGAACCTCCCGTACGCGAGAGGCTCCTTGGACACCGTCATGGGGGCCGGGCCGAAGCACGGCCCCCACGAGGCGCGATCGCGTTATATTACTTGGCCCGCTCGAGGATCTCGACCACACGCCAGCGCTTGGTCGCCGACAGCGGACGGGTCTCCATGAGGAGGACACGGTCGCCGACGCCGGCGGTGTTCTCCTCGTCGTGAGCCTTGTACTTGGTCGTACGGCGGATGACCTTGCCGTACAGCGGGTGCTTCACACGGTCTTCGACGGCGACGACGACGGTCTTGTCCATCTTGTCGCTGACGACCAGGCCCTCACGGGTCTTGCGGTAGTTCCGCGTGGTCTTCTCGTCCGTGCTCGAAACGGTCTCGACGTTCTCAGTTGTTTCAGCCATCGCTCGGCTCCTTCTCGACCGTGACGATTCCAAGCTCGCGCTCGCGCATCACGGTGTAGATACGGGCGATCTCGCGGCGGACGGCGCGCAGCCGCCCGTGGCTCTCCAACTGTCCGGTCGCCGCCTGGAAGCGGAGGTTGAACAGCTCCTCCTTGGCCTCCTTGAGCTTCTGGACGAGCACCTCCCCGTCCTCCACGCGCAGCTCACCGGCGGTCAGGCCCTTAGCCATCACGCCTCACCCACTTCACGCTTGACGAACCGGCACTTCATGGGCAGCTTGTGCATCGCACGGCGCATCGCCTCGCGGGCGATGGGCTCGGCGACACCCGACAGCTCGAACATGACGCGACCGGGCTTGACGTTGGCGATCCACCACTCGGGCGAACCCTTACCGGAACCCATTCGCGTTTCCGCGGGCTTCTTGGTGAGGGGACGGTCGGGGTAGATGTTGATCCACACCTTGCCGCCACGGCGGATGTGCCGGGTCATGGCGATACGAGCCGACTCGATCTGACGGTTGGTCACGTAGGAGTGCTCAAGCGCCTGAATGCCGAACTCGCCGAACACGACCCGGGTGCCGCCCTTGGCGGCTCCGCTGCGGTCAGGCCGGTGCTGCTTGCGGTGCTTGACCCTGCGCGGGATCAGCATGGTCAGCTCCCTTCAGCACCCGGCTGCTCCGCCGGGCCGGTCTCGGGGGCGGCCTGGGCGGCCGCCTCATTGCGGGGGGCGCGGTCGCCACGACCGGCACCGGCGCCACGGCGCGGACGGTCGCCACCGCCACGACGGGGACGCTCGGCGCCGCCGCCACGACGGTCGTTGTCGCGACGCTGGCCACCGGCGCGGGCGCCGGCAGCGGCGGCCTCACGCTCGGCGCGGCTGGTCGGGGCCTCGCCCTTGTAGATCCAGACCTTCACGCCGATGCGGCCGAAGGTCGTCTTGGCCTCGTAGAAGCCGTAGTCGATGTCGGCGCGGAGCGTGTGCAGGGGCACGCGGCCCTCGCGGTAGAACTCCGAACGCGACATCTCCGCGCCGCCCAGACGACCCGAGCACGCGACCCGGATGCCCTTGGCGCCGCTCTTCATCGCCGACTGCATCGCCTTGCGCATCGCGCGGCGGAACGAGACACGGCTGGAGAGCTGCTCGGCCACGCCCTGCGCGACGAGCTGCGCGTCGATCTCGGGGTTCTTGACCTCGAGGATGTTGAGCTGAACCTGCTTCTTGGTCAGCTTCTCCAGGTCGCCGCGGATGCGGTCGGCCTCCGCACCACGACGGCCGATGACAATGCCCGGCCGGGCGGTGTGGATGTCGACCTGGACGCGGTCGGTCGTGCGCTCGATCTCGACCTTGGAAATGCCGGCCCGCTCCATGCCCTTCTGCAGCATGCGGCGGATCGCCACGTCCTCGGCGACGTACGACTTGTAGAGCTTGTCGGCGTACCACCGGCTCTTGAAGTCGGTCGTGATGCCGAGGCGGAACCCGTGCGGGTTAACCTTCTGACCCACTAGCGGGCCCTCCCCTTCGGCTCGCGGGACTCCACGATCACGGTGATGTGGCTGGTCCGCTTGTTGATCCGATAGGCGCGACCCTGGGCGCGGGGGCGGAACCGCTTGAGCGTCGGGCCCTCGTCGACCCACGCGCGGCTCACGACCAGCGTTTCGCGGTCGAGCTTGAAGTTGTGCTCAGCGTTCGCGATCGCGGACGAGAGGACCTTGTAAACGGTCTCGCTCGCCGCCTGCGGCGCGAACTGCAGCACGGCCTGCGCCTCCGAAGCGCCCAGGCCGCGAATGAGGTCCACCACGCGGCGGGCCTTCCGGGGCGTGTGGCGCGCGTACCGCGCCTGTGCCCTGGCTTCCATCGCTGTCTCCTATTGCTTTTCGAAGGACGCTTACCGCCGGCTGCGGCGGTCTTCCTTGACGTGGCTGCGGAAGGTCCGCGTGGGCGCGAACTCGCCGAGCTTGTGGCCGATCATCGACTCGGTGACGAACACCGGGACGTGCTTGCGGCCGTCGTGGACGGCGATCGTGTGGCCGAGCATGTCGGGCACGATCATGGAGCGCCGCGACCACGTCTTGATGACGTTCTTGGTGCCCTTCTCGTTCTGGACGTCCACCTTCTTCTGAAGGTGGTCGTCCACGAAGGGACCCTTCTTAAGGCTACGTGGCATATCGGCTGCTCCTACCGCTTCTTCCTCTTGCTCCGACGCCGGATGATCAGGCGGTCGCTGGCCTTGTTGGCCTGGCGGGTGCGGCCCTCGGGCTTGCCCTTCGGGTTCACCGGGTGGCGACCACCGGAGGTCTTGCCCTCACCACCGCCGTGCGGGTGGTCGACCGGGTTCATGGCGACACCACGGACGGTCGGGCGCTTGCCCTTCCACCGCATACGGCCGGCCTTACCCCAGTTGATGTTGGCCTGCTCGGCGTTGCCGACCTGGCCGATCGACGCCCGGCAGCGGATGTCGACCTGGCGCATCTCGCCGGACGGCATACGCAGCGTGGCGTACATGCCCTCCTTGGCGAGGAGCTGGATCTGCGCGCCGGCGCTGCGGCCGAGCTTGGCGCCACCACCCGGACGGAGCTCCACCGCGTGGATGAAGGTACCGGTCGGAATGTTGCGGAGCGGCAGGCAGTTGCCCGGCTTGATGTCGGCGCCGGGGCCGTTCTCGATGCGGTCGCCCTGCTTGATGCCGGTCGGCGCGAGGATGTAGCGCTTCTCGCCGTCGGCGTAGTGCAGCAGGGCGATACGGGAGGTGCGGTTCGGGTCGTACTCGATGTGAGCGACCTTGGCCGGGATCCCGTCCTTGTCATGGCGTCGGAAGTCGATGATCCGGTACGCCCGCTTGTGGCCGCCACCCTGGTGCCGGGCGGTGACCCGCCCGTGGACGTTACGGCCGCCCTTGCTGTGCAGGGGGGCAAGCAGCGACTTCTCGGGCGTGCTGCGCGTGATCTCGGAGAAGTCCGAGACGCTCGCGCCGCGGCGACCCGGGGTCGTCGGCTTGTATTTACGGATGCCCATCTTTTTCGTTCATCCCTGTCTAATTGCCGCGCCTCCGGCGCGGCGGGTTTGGCCGCTTTCAGCGGCTGTCTTCCCTCGTCGCTTCGGGTCGCTTCGCTCCCCTGCGCTCCTCAGTCCAGACAGCCGCGCGGCCAAACCACCTACTCGTCTTTGGCCTACCGCTACGAGTGCGGTTTGCCTTCTATCAGCCGATCTGGCCGAAGATGTCGATGCGCTCGCCCTCAGCCAGGCTGACGATCGCCCGCTTGGTGCCCGGGCGCTGGCCGTAGCCGAAGCGGGTGCGCTTGCGCTTGCCCTGGCGGTTGATGGTGTTGACGCCGGTGACCTTGACACCGAAGATCTGCTCGATGGCGATCTTCACCTGCGTCTTGTTCACACCCTGCTTGACCAGGAACGTGTACTTGTTGTGCTCGTCGATCAGGCCGTAGCTCTTCTCGGAGACGATCGGCTTGATGATGATGTCGCGCGGGTCGGTGATCTTGTCCATCAGGCGTCTTCCTTCCCGCTGTTCTCCAGGCGGGCCACGACGTCGTCGTAGGCCTCCTTGGTGAAGACGACGGCGTCGCTGCACAGCACGTCGTACGTGTTGAGCTGGCCGGCGTCCAGGAGGTGGACCTCCGGGGCGTTGCGCAGGCTCAGCCAGGTGAGCTCGTCGTGCTCGGTGACGACCACGAGCACGCTGCGCGAGCCGGTGATCTTACGGAGCGCCTCGAGCGCGGTCTTGGTCTTGGGCGTGTCGCCGGTGACCAGAGAGCTGACGACGTGCACGAGGTTGCCGCCGGCCCGGTCGGACAGGGCCTGGCGCAGGGCCGCGGCCTTCATCTTCTTGGGCGTGCGCTGGACGTACGAGCGCGGCTGCGGGCCGTGGACGGTGCCACCGCCGGTGAACTGCGGCGCGCGGGTCGAACCCTGACGGGCCCGGCCGGTGCCCTTCTGGCGGTACGGCTTCTTGCCACCGCCGGACACCTCGCCACGGGTCTTGGTGGCGTGGGTGCCCTGGCGGCGAGCCGCGAGCTGGGCCACGACGACCTGGTGGATCAGCGGCACGTTGACCTTGGCGCCGAAGATGCTCTCGGGCAGGTCGACGGTGTCGCCGGTCTTGGCGCCGCTCGCGTCGAGGACGTCAATGGTGCTCACTTGGCAGCCCCCTTCTTGGCAGCGGTGCGGATGAGGACCAGGCTGCCGTTCGCGCCGGGGATCGCACCCTTGATCAGGATGAGGCCCTTCTCGGCGTCGACGGCGTGCACCTTCAGGCTCTGGATGGTGGTGCGGACGTTGCCCATCCGACCGGCCATGCGCAGGCCCTTGAAGACGCGGCCCGGGGTGGCGCAGCCACCGATGGAGCCGGGCGAGCGGTGCTTGCGCTGGGTACCGTGCGAGGCGCCCAGGCCCTTGAAGCCGTGACGCTTCATGACGCCCGCGAAGCCCTTGCCCTTGCTCTTGCCGGTGACGTCGACGAACTGGCCGGCCTCGAAGGTGCCGGCGGTGACTTCCTGGCCGAGGGTGTACTCGGAGGCGTCGTCGGTGCGGACCTCGACGAAGTAGCGGCGCGGGGTGATGTCGTGCTTGCGCAGGTAGTCGCCCAGCGGCTTGTTCACCTTGCGCGGGTCGATCTGACCGAAGCCGAGCTGGATGGCGGAGTAGCCGTCACGCTCGGGAGTGCGGACCCGGGTCACCACGCACGGACCGGCCTCCACGACGGTGACCGGGACGATCCGGTTGCCGTCGTCGAAGACCTGGGTCATGCCGAGCTTCTTGCCCAGGACGCCCTTGATCTGGTTAGCCATGTCAGTGCGTTCCCTCAGAGCTTGATCGAGATGTCGACGCCGGCAGGCAGGTCGAGACGCATGAGCGAGTCGACGGTCTTGGGCGTCGGGTCGATGATGTCAATCAGCCGCTTGTGCGTACGCATCTCAAAGTGCTCGCGGCTGTCCTTGTACTTGTGCGGCGAACGGATCACGCAGTACACGTTCTTCTCGGTCGGCAGGGGCACCGGGCCCGCGACCTTGGCGCCCGTACGCGTCACCGTCTCGACGATCTTCTTGGCCGAGCTGTCGATGACCTCGTGGTCATAGGCCTTGAGCCGAATGCGGATCTTCTGTCCCGCCATAATGGCCTCGGTGTCCTTCGCTGTCGTCTGAACAAGTAACGTGCGGCAGGTTGCCGCTATGTGTCCGTGATCCGGCAGTCACTTCGGAGACCCGAAGCGGCTGCGGGATCACGGCAGGTGGAGCAATGTGATGGCCGGGTCCGTGTGGACCCGGCCATCGGGTACTACTTGATGATCTTGACCACGTTGCCGGCGCCGACCGTACGGCCACCCTCACGGATGGCGAACTTGAGGCCGTCCTCCATGGCGATGGGCTGGATCAGCTGGACGGTCATCTCGGTGTTGTCACCGGGCATGACCATCTCGGTGCCCTCGGGCAGGTTCACAACACCGGTCACGTCAGTCGTACGGAAGTAGAACTGCGGACGGTAGTTGTTGAAGAACGGCGTGTGGCGGCCGCCCTCGTCCTTGCTCAGGATGTAGACCTGGGCCTCGAACTCGGTGTGCGGGGTGGTCGTGCCCGGCTTGATGATGCACTGGCCGCGCTCGACGTCCTCACGCTTGATGCCACGGAGGAGCAGACCGACGTTGTCACCGGCCTGGCCCTCGTCGAGGAGCTTGCGGAACATCTCGACACCGGTGACGGTGGTCGTGGTGCTCTTCTCCTTGATGCCGATGATGTCGACGGTCTCGTTGACCTTGACGACACCACGCTCGATACGGCCGGTCACGACGGTGCCGCGGCCGGTGATCGAGAAGACGTCCTCGATCGGCATCAGGAACGGCTTGTCGATCGCGCGGGTGGGCTCCGGCACGTTCTCGTCGACGGCGGTCATGAGCTCGATGATCGAGTCGCCCCACTTCTCGTCGCCCTCGAGCGCCTTGAGCGCCGAGACGCGGACGACGGGCAGGTCGTCACCGGGGAACTCCTGAGCCGAGAGGAGCTCGCGAACCTCGAGCTCGACGAGCTCCAGGATCTCCTCGTCGTCCACCATGTCGGCCTTGTTCAGGGCGACGACGATGTAGGGGACGCCGACCTGGCGGGCCAGGAGGACGTGCTCCTTCGTCTGCGGCATGGGGCCGTCAGTAGCGGCGACCACCAGGATGGCGCCGTCCATCTGCGCCGCACCGGTGATCATGTTCTTGACGTAGTCGGCGTGACCAGGGCAGTCGACGTGCGCGTAGTGGCGCTTCTCCGTCTGGTACTCGACGTGGGCGATCGAGATGGTGATCCCGCGGGCCTTCTCCTCGGGCGCCTTGTCGATCTTGTCGAACGGGGTCGCCTCGTTGATCTGCGGGAAACGGTCGTGAAGCACCTTGGTGATCGCCGCGGTCAGAGTCGTCTTGCCGTGGTCGATGTGCCCAATGGTGCCGATGTTCACGTGCGGCTTGTTCCGCTCGAACTTGGCCTTGGCCACTGGTCTGTCTCCTTAGAGATTTCTGACTGACTTCATTCGCCAGGTCCCACCGGCCGCGAGAGCGGCCGGTGGTTAGCGACGGAATTACTCGCCGCGGACCTTCGCGACGATCTCCTTGGCGATGCCCGGGGGCACCTCCGCGTAGGAGTCGAACTGCATGCTGTAGCTCGCGCGCCCCTGCGTCTTGCTACGCAGGTCGCCCACGTAGCCGAACATCTCGGAGAGCGGAACAAGCGCCTTGACGACACGGGCACCGGCCCGCTCGTCCATGGCCTGGATCTGCCCGCGACGACCGTTGAGGTCGCCGATGACGTCACCCATGTAGTCCTCGGGCGTGGTGACCTCGACGGCCATCATCGGTTCGAGGAGAACGGGGTCGGCACGGCGCGCGGCCTCCTTGAAGACCATCGAGCCGGCCATCTTGAAGGCCATTTCGGACGAGTCGACCTCGTGGTAGGCGCCGTCCTGCAGGGTGACCTTGACGCCGACCATCGGGTAACCGGCCAGCACGCCGAACTCGGCGGCCTGCTGGGCGCCCGCGTCGACCGACGGGATGTACTCCCGCGGGATGCGGCCACCGGTGACCTTGTTCTCGAACTCGTAACCGTCGTTGCCCTCGCCCAGCGGCTCAAGGTCGATGAGGACCTTGGCGAACTGGCCGGAACCACCGGTCTGCTTCTTGTGCGTGTAGTCGATCTTCTCCACCTTGCGGCGGATCGTCTCACGGTACGCGACCTGGGGACGACCGACGTTCGCCTCGACCTTGAACTCGCGGCGCATGCGGTCGACCAGGATCTCCAGGTGAAGCTCGCCCATGCCGTGGATGACGGTCTGGCCGGTCTCCTCGTCGCGGCGGACCTGGAAGGACGGGTCCTCCTCCGCCAGACGCTGGATCGCGGTGCCGAGCTTCTCCTGGTCGCCCTTGGTCTTGGGCTCGATCGCGACGCTGATGACCGGCGCCGGGAACGTCATCGACTCGAGGACGACCTGGTTCTGGATGTCGGACAGGGTGTCACCGGTGGTGGTGTCCTTCAGTCCCATCACGGCGACGATCTGACCGGCGACCGCGGACGGCCGCTCCTCACGCTTGTTGGCGTGCATCTGGTAGATCTTGCCGATCCGCTCCTTCTTCCCCTTCACCGAGTTGATCACGGTCGTGCCGGATTCAAGGGTGCCGGAGTAGAGGCGGATGTAGGTGAGCTTGCCCAGGTGGGGGTCGCTCATGATCTTGAAGGCCAGCGCGGAGAACGGCTCGGTCACGTCGGGGCGACGCTCGATCACCTTCTCCTCGTCGTTGACCGCGTGGCCCTTGAAGGCCGGGATGTCGGTCGGCGCCGGGAGGTAGGCGACGATCGCGTCGAGCAGGGGCTGCACGCCCTTGTTCTTGAACGCGGTGCCGCACAGGACCGGGTTGATCGAGCTCGTCAGCGTGGCGCGGCGGATGGCCGCGACCAGCTGCTCCTCGGAGGGCTCGACACCCTCGAGGAAGAGCTCCATCAGCTCGTCGTCGTTCTCGGCCACGGTCTCGACCAGACGGTCGCGCCACTCACGGGCGGTCTCGGCGTGGTCGGCGGGGATGTCGACGGTGTCGTACATCTCGCCCTTGGCCGCCTCGGCGCTCCAGATCAGGCCCTTCATCTTCACCAGGTCGATGACGCCCTTGAAGTCGGCCTCGACGCCCCAGGGAAGCTGGATGACCGCGGGGGTCGCGCCCAGCCGGCTGATCATCATGTCGACGCACCGGTGGAACTCCGCGCCGACCCGGTCCATCTTGTTGACGAAGCAGATACGGGGAACGTCGTAGCGGTCGGCCTGCCGCCAGACCGTCTCCGACTGCGGCTCCACCCCGGCGACACCGTCGAACACCGCGACGGCACCGTCGAGGACCCGGAGCGAGCGCTCCACCTCGATGGTGAAGTCGACGTGGCCCGGCGTGTCGATGATGTTGATGGTGTGGCCGAGCCACTCACAGGTCGTCGCGGCAGACGTGATCGTGATGCCGCGCTCCTGCTCCTGCTCCATCCAGTCCATCGTGGCAGCGCCCTCGTGGACTTCACCGATCTTGTAGTTGATCCCGGTGTAGAACAGGATGCGCTCGGTCGTGGTGGTCTTGCCCGCGTCGATGTGGGCCATGATCCCGATGTTGCGGACCTTGGCCAGGTCAAGCGTGGTCGCCACTGCTCTCGCGTCCTCGTCGTCTCGTCGAAATTCCGCCGACTACCAGCGGTAGTGGGCGAAGGCCTTGTTGGACTCGGCCATCTTGTGGGTGTCCTCGCGCTTCTTCACGCTCGCCCCGAGGCCGTTGCTGGCGTCGAGGAGCTCGTTCATGAGGCGCTCGGTCATGGTCTTCTCGCGGCGTGCACGCGAGTACTGCACCAGCCAGCGGAGGGCCAGCGTGGTGCTGCGCGCGGCGCGGACCTCGACCGGGACCTGGTAGGTCGCGCCACCGACACGGCGGCTGCGGACCTCGAGGGTCGGCTTCACGTTGTCCAGGGCGCGCTTCAGCGTGACGACCGGGTCGTTGCCGGTCTTGTCCTTGCAGCCCTCGAGGGCGCCGTACACGATCGACTGGGCGATCGAGCGCTTGCCGTCGAGGAGCACCTTGTTGATCAGGGCGGTGACCAGCGGCGAGTTGTACACCGGGTCGGCCATGAGCTGGCGGCGGCCAGGAGAACCCTTGCGAGGCATTACTTCTTCTCCTTCTTGGCGCCGTAGCGGGAACGAGCCTGCTTGCGGTTGCGGACGCCCTGGGTGTCGAGCGAGCCGCGGATGATCTTGTAGCGAACGCCGGGGAGGTCCTTCACACGACCACCACGAACCAGCACGATGCTGTGCTCCTGGAGGTTGTGGCCGACGCCGGGGATGTATGCGGTGACCTCGATGCCGTTGGTCAGGCGAACACGCGCGACCTTACGAAGCGCCGAGTTCGGCTTCTTCGGGGTGGTGGTGTAGACGCGGGTGCAGACGCCGCGCCGCTGAGGGCTGCCCTTGAGCGCAGGAGTCTTGGTCTTGGAGACCTTGTCCTGCCGGCCCTTTCGGACCAACTGCTGAATCGTGGGCACTACAACAACTCCGTTTCGTGCCTTGGCCGGTGAATCGTGAACATGCTTATTCGCAGGTACTGCCGGTGTCATGACCTGCTGGTTTTCCCTCTCCGCCGACCCACGCGGTCGGGCGTGTCGCGCTCTGGTGGCGCAACACCCCGGACCTGGAAATCGGGAACCAGGGGCACACGGCGCGCTTCGCTGGCAAGCTGCGCGCACGCGTGTTGGGCCCATGAACCCATGGGCACGAAAGAGAAGACTACCCAGCCGGTAGCGACACGTCAAAACGGTCGCGAGTACGGGTCGTCGGGATTCGCACCTTGAGTCCCGCGGCCCGCCTTCAAACGCAGGCCGTGATTGAGTCCGTGTCAACTATACCGCGCGAACAGAGGTGAAAAAGCCGGAAGCCCGGCCGGGGCCGGGCTTCCGTGATGAACCTCTGGTGACTAGCGGCCGTACTGGCCGAAGTCGTACTCCTCCAGCGGGACGGCCTCGCCGCTGCCCGAACCGAAGGTGTAGTCGGCCGCGGAGCCGTCGTAGCCGCCGACCGTGTACATCGCGGCCTTGGCCTCCTCGGTCGGCTCGACCCGGATGTTGCGGTACTGGGGCATGCCCGTACCGGCCGGGATGAGCTTACCGATGATGACGTTCTCCTTGAGGCCGAGCAGGCTGTCGGACTTGGCGTGGATCGCCGCGTCGGTCAGCACCCGGGTCGTCTCCTGGAAGGACGCCGCCGACAACCACGACTCGGTGGCGAGCGAGGCCTTGGTGATGCCCATCAGGACCGGACGGCCGGAGGCCGGCTGCCCGCCCTCGGCGACGCACTCACGGTTCATGCGCTCGAACCGAGGACGCTCGACCAGCTCACCGGGCAGCATCTCGGTGTCGCCCGACTCCAGCACGTTCACGCGCTTGAGCATCTGCCGGACGATGACCTCGATGTGCTTGTCGTGGATCGACACACCCTGCGACCGGTAGACCTGCTGCACCTCTTCGACGAGGTGGAGCTGGACCTGGCGCGGGCCCAGGATGCGCAGCACCTCGTTGGGGTTGCGGGCACCGGCGATGAGCTGGTGGCCCACCTCGATGTGCTGCCCCTCGGAGACCTGCAGCCGCGACCGCATGGAGACCGGGTAGGCGATCTCCTCGGCGCCGTCGTCGGGCGTGATGACGATCTTGCGGGTCTTGTCGGTCTCGTCGATGCGAACCCGGCCGGTGACCTCGGAGATCGGCGCCACACCCTTGGGGATGCGGGCCTCGAAGAGCTCCTGGACACGCGGCAGACCGTGGGTGATGTCGGCGCCCGCCACACCACCGGTGTGGAAGGTCCGCATCGTCAGCTGGGTGCCGGGCTCACCGATCGACTGGGCGGCGATGATGCCGACCGCCTCGCCGACGTCGACGAGCTTGCCGGTGGCCAGCGACCGGCCGTAGCAGGTGGCGCAGACACCGATCTTGGCCTCGCACACCAGCGTGCTGCGGGTGCGGACCGTCTCGATGCCCGCCTCGACCAGCGCGGTGACGGTGATGTCGTTGATGTCGGTGCCGACCGCGGCGACGAGCTTGCCGTCGACCTCGACGTCCTCGGCGAGGATCCGGCCGTGCACGTTGGACTCGGCGTTCTCCGCCTTGACCAGGTTGCCCGACGCGTCGCGCTCACCGACGTGCAGCGGGACCGCACGGTCGGTGCCGCAGTCGATCTCGCGCACGATGACGTCCTGCGCGACGTCCACCAGACGACGGGTCAGGTAACCCGAGTCGGCGGTACGCAGCGCGGTGTCGGCCAGACCCTTCCGCTGACCGTGGGTGGAGATGAAGTACTCCAGCACCGACAGGCCCTCGCGGAAGGAGGACTTGATCGGACGCGGGATCGTCTCACCCTTGGTGTTGGACACCAGGCCGCGGATGCCGGCGATCTGACGGACCTGCATGAGGTTTCCTCGGGCGCCCGACTGGACCATCATCCAGATGGGGTTGGTCTTGCCGAAGGCGTCCTGCATGTCCTGGGTCACGTCGCTCGTGGCCTTGGTCCAGATCTCGATGAGCTCCTGACGGCGCTCCTCGTCGGTGATCAGACCGCGGTCGTACTCGCGCTGGACCTTGTCGGCCTGCTTCTCGTACGACTCCATGATCGTGCCCTTGTTCGGGGGCGCGATGACGTCGTCGATCGAGATGGTCACACCGGCGCGGGTGGCCCAGTAGAAGCCGGCGTCCTTGAGCGCGTCGAGCGCGTTGGCGACCTCGACCTTGGGGTAGGTCTCGGCCAGCTCGTTCACGATCGCGGACAACTGCTTCTTGCCGACCTGGTAGTTCACGAACGGGTAGTTCGCGGGCAGCGTGTTGTTGAACAGGCAGCGGCCGAGCGTGGTCTCCAGGCGCAGCGGGTCGCCGGCCTCCCAGCCCTCGGGCGCCTCCCAGCCACGCGGCGGGGCGACGTCCTTGAGCCGGACCTGGATCTTCGCCTGCAGGTCGAGCTCGTGGCGGTCGAAGGCCATGAGGGCCTCGGAGACCGACGCGAACACCCGGCCCTCACCCTCGGCCTCGTCGGCCTGGGTGGTGAGCGAGTAGAGGCCGATGACCATGTCCTGGGTGGGCATCGTCACGGGCTTGCCGTCGGCGGGCTTCAGGATGTTGTTGGTCGACAACATCAGGATGCGCGCCTCGGCCTGGGCCTCGGCCGACAGCGGCAGGTGCACGGCCATCTGGTCGCCGTCGAAGTCGGCGTTGAACGCCGTGCAGACGAGCGGGTGGATCTGGATGGCCTTGCCCTCGACGAGCTGCGGCTCGAAGGCCTGGATGCCCAGGCGGTGGAGCGTCGGAGCGCGGTTCAGCAGCACGGGGTGCTCGGTGATGACCTCTTCGAGCACGTCCCACACGACCGGGCGGGCCCGCTCGACCATGCGCTTGGCGCTCTTGATGTTCTGCGCGTGGTTCAGGTCGACCAGGCGCTTCATCACGAACGGCTTGAACAGCTCCAGCGCCATCTGCTTGGGCAGACCGCACTGGTGCAGCTTGAGCTGCGGGCCGACGACGATGACCGAACGGCCGGAGTAGTCGACTCGCTTGCCCAGCAGGTTCTGGCGGAACCGGCCCTGCTTGCCCTTCAGCATGTCGCTGAGGGACTTCAGCGGACGGTTGCCGGGGCCCGTGACCGGGCGACCGCGACGGCCGTTGTCGAACAGCGCGTCGACGGCCTCCTGGAGCATGCGCTTCTCGTTGTTGACGATGATCTCGGGCGCGCCGAGGTCGAGAAGCCGCTTGAGGCGGTTGTTCCGGTTGATCACTCGCCGGTAGAGGTCGTTCAGGTCGGAGGTGGCGAAGCGGCCACCGTCGAGCTGGACCATCGGCCGCAGGTCCGGCGGGATCACCGGGATGCAGTCGAGCACCATGCCCGCGGGCGAGTTGCGGGTGTTCAGGAACGCCGCCACGACCTTGAGCCGCTTGAGGGCGCGGGCCTTCTTCTGGCCCTTGCCGCTGCGGATCGTCTCGCGGAGGTTCTCTGCCTCCTGGTCGAGGTCGAAGCTCTGCAGCCGCTCCTGGATCGCCTGCGCGCCCATGCCGCCGCGGAAGTAGCGGCCGAACCGGTCGCGCATCTCGCGGTAGAGCAGCTCGTCGCCCTCGAGGTCCTGGACCTTGAGGTTCTTGAAGCGGCTCCAGACCTCCTCAAGCCGATCGAGCTCACGCTGCGCCCGGTCGCGGAGCTGACGCATCTCGCGGTCGGCGCCCTCGCGCACCTTGCGGCGCTGGTCGCCCTTGGCCCCGGCGGCCTCCAGCTCGGCCAGGTCGGCTTCGAGCTTCTTCTGCCGGGCCTCGATGTCGGCGTCACGGCGCTGCTCGACGTGCTGACGCTCGACCGAGATCTTGGCCTCGAGCGAGGACAGGTCGCGGTCGCGCATCTCGGTGTCGACATGCGTGATCATGTACGCCGCGAAGTAGATGACCTTCTCCAGGTCCTTCGGGGCGAGGTCGAGCAGGTAGCCCAGCCGCGAGGGAACACCCTTGAAGTACCAGATGTGGGTGACCGGGGCGGCCAGCTCGATGTGGCCCATCCGCTCACGACGCACCTTGGCACGGGTCACCTCGACGCCGCAGCGCTCACAGATGATGCCCTTGAAGCGCACGCGCTTGTACTTGCCGCAGTAGCACTCCCAGTCCCGGGTCGGACCGAAGATCTTCTCGCAGAAGAGTCCGTCCTTTTCGGGCTTGAGGGTCCGGTAGTTGATCGTCTCCGGCTTCTTGACCTCGCCGTGAGACCACTGACGGATGTCGTCGGCGGTCGCGAGGCCGATTCGGAGCTCGTCGAAGAAGTTGACGTCCAGCATGTGCTATCTCCCCCTCAGACTTCTTCCACGCTGCTCGGCTCGCGCCGGGACAGATCGATACCGAGCTCCTCCGCCGCGCGGAAGACGTCCTCGTCGGTGTCCCGCATCTCGATGGACATGCCGTCGCTGGAGAGCACCTCGACGTTCAGGCACAGCGACTGCATTTCCTTGATGAGGACCTTGAAGGACTCGGGGATGCCGGGCTCGGGGATGTTCTCGCCCTTGACGATGGCCTCGTAGACCTTGACTCGGCCGAGGACGTCGTCGGACTTGATGGTCAGCAGTTCCTGGAGGGCGTAGGCGGCGCCGTAGGCCTCCAGCGCCCACACCTCCATCTCACCGAAGCGCTGGCCACCGAACTGCGCCTTACCACCCAGCGGCTGCTGCGTGATCATGGAGTAGGGGCCGGTCGACCGAGCGTGGATCTTGTCGTCGACCAGGTGGAGCAGCTTCAGGATGTAGATGTAGCCGACCGAGATCGGGTGCGGGAACGGCTCGCCGGAGCGGCCGTCGAAGAGCCGGGCCTTGCCGTTCTCCTGGACCATCCGCGAACCGTCACGGTTCTTCAGGGTGCTGTTGAGGAGGCCGACGATCTCCTCCTCGTGGGCGCCGTCGAACACCGGCGTCGCGACCTTGGTCCAGGGCTTGACCTCGCCCATCTCCTTCTCGCGCAGCCGCTCGGCCCACGCCTCCTCGATGCCGGAGACGTCCCAGCCTCTGGCGGCGATCCACCCGAGGTGTGTCTCCAGCACCTGGCCGACGTTCATTCGGCCGGGCACGCCCAGCGGGTTGAGGACGATGTCGACCGGGGTGCCGTCTTCCAGGAACGGCATGTCCTCGACCGGAAGGATCTTGGAGATGACGCCCTTGTTGCCGTGGCGGCCGGCCAGCTTGTCGCCGTCGGTGATCTTACGCTTCTGGGCCACGTAGACGCGGACCAGCTCGTTGACGCCGGGGGGGAGCTCGTCGCCCTCCTCGCGGCTGAACACGCGGACGCCGATGACCTTGCCCGACTCACCGTGGGGAACCTTCAGCGAGGTGTCGCGCACTTCGCGCGCCTTCTCACCGAAGATCGCGCGCAGCAGGCGCTCCTCGGGGGTCAGCTCGGTCTCGCCCTTGGGGGTGACCTTTCCGACGAGGATGTCACCCGTGACCACTTCGGCGCCGATCCGGATGATGCCCCGCTCGTCGAGGTCGGCCAGGACCTCCTCGGAGACGTTCGGGATGTCCCGAGTGATCTCCTCCGGGCCGAGCTTGGTGTCGCGGGCGTCGACCTCGTGCTCCTCGATGTGGATCGAGGACAGGACGTCGTCCTGCACGAGGCGCTGCGACAGGATGATCGCGTCCTCGTAGTTGTGGCCCTCCCACGGCATGAACGCCACGAGCAGGTTCTTGCCGAGCGCCATCTCACCGGTGTCGGTGCAGGGGCCGTCGGCGATGACCTGACCCGACTCCACCCGGTCGCCCTCGGCGACGATGGGCTTCTGGTTGAAGCAGGTGCCCTGGTTGGACCGCTTGAACTTGGCGACACGGTAGGTGGTGCGGGTGCCGTCGTCGTTCATCACGGTGACGTAGTCGGCGGAGACCTCCTCGACGACACCGGCCTTCTCGGCGCTGATGACGTCGCCGGCGTCGGTCGCCGCGCGGTATTCCATGCCGGTGCCGACGAGCGGAGCCTCGCTCTTCAGCAGGGGCACCGACTGGCGCTGCATGTTCGAACCCATGAGCGCGCGGTTGGCGTCGTCGTGCTCCAGGAAGGGGATCATGGCGGTCGCGACCGACACCATCTGGCGCGGCGAGACGTCCATGTAGTCGACCTCGGACGGGTGCACGGCCTCGAACTCGCCGCCCTTACGACGGGCGAGCACGCGGTCTTCGGCGAAGCTGCCGTCGGTGTTCAGGCGCGTGTTGGCCTGGGCCACGACGTGGCGGTCTTCGACGTCTGCCGTCAGGTAGTCGACCTGGTCGCTGACCTTGCCGTCGACGACCTTCCGGTAGGGCGTCTCGACGAACCCGAAGGAGTTGATCCGGCCGAACGACGCGAGCGAGCCGATCAGACCGATGTTGGGGCCTTCGGGCGTCTCGATCGGGCACATGCGGCCGTAGTGGGACGGGTGCACGTCACGGACCTCGAAGCCGGCCCGCTCACGCGACAGACCACCGGGACCGAGCGCCGACAGACGGCGCTTGTGGGTCAGCCCCGCGAGGGGGTTGGTCTGGTCCATGAACTGCGAGAGCTGCGAGGTGCCGAAGAACTCCTTGATCGACGCCACGACCGGGCGGATGTTGATCAGGGTCTGCGGCGTGATCGCCTCGACGTCCTGGGTCGTCATGCGCTCGCGCACGACGCGCTCCATGCGGGCCAGGCCCAGGCGGACCTGGTTCTGGATCAGCTCGCCGACGGTGCGCAGGCGGCGGTTGCCGAAGTGGTCGATGTCGTCGATCTCGACGATGACCGAGCCGTTCTCGCCCATCGACTCCTCGCCGGCGTGGAGCCGGACGATGTATTCGATGGCGGCGACGACGTCGTCTTCGGTGAGGGTGCCCTGCGTGATCTCGGAGTCGCAGCCGAGCTTCTTATTGATCTTGTAACGGCCGACCTTCGCGAGGTCGTACCGCTTGGGGTTGAAGTAGAGGTTCTCGAGCAGCGCCTGCGCGGACTCCTTGGTCGGGGGCTCGCCCGGACGCAGCTTGCGGTAGATGTCGAGCAGCGCGTCGTCCTGGCCGGAGGTGTGGTCCTTCTCCAGGGTGGCGCGCATCGACTCGTACTGGCCGAAGCGCTCCAGGATCTGGTCGGTCGTCCAGCCGAGCGCCTTGAGCAGGACCGTGACGGCCTGCTTGCGCTTGCGGTCGATGCGGACGCCGACGCTGTCACGCTTGTCGATCTCGAACTCGAGCCAGGCGCCCCGCGACGGGATGACCTTGGCGCCGTAGAGGTCCTTGTCGGACGTCTTGTCGACGGTGCGCTCGAAGTAGACACCGGGCGAACGGACGAGCTGGGACACCACGACACGCTCGGTGCCGTTGATGATGAAGGTGCCCTTCGAGGTCATGAGCGGGAAGTCGCCCATGAACACGGTCTGGCTCTTGATCTCACCGGTGGTGTTGTTGATGAACTCCGCCGTGACGAACATCGGGGCGGAGTAGGTCATGTCCTTGTCCTTGCACTCGTCGACCGAGTACTTGGGCGGCTCGAACCGGTGATCGCGGAACGAGAGGGACATGGTGCCGGAGAAGTCCTCGATGGGACTGATCTCCTCGAAGATCTCCTCGAGACCCGACTGGGCCGGCACATCGCGGCGGCCCGCCTGGCGGGCCGCCTCGACCCGGGCCTTCCACTTCTCGTTGCCGAGCAACCAGTCGAAGGACTCGGTCTGCAGAGCTAGTAGATCAGGAACTTCCAGAGGCTCCTGGATACGTGCGAACGACACGGTGCGGGGACCGGCGGGTACGGCGGAGGCGTTGCGCGAGGCTGCCAACAGATGTCCTTCCGAGGGCTCGCGGACTGACTACACGCACGCCAGACGACCAAGGAAAGCGAGGTTACTCAGAGAAACGGTCGTCAAAGGGCAGCGCAAAGGGGCAGTGTAGCCGATGGGCATACACCTGTCCACTCCGCTCTCGCTCTGCGCTCCACGTTGCTGGCAGCATCACCCGTCTGGGCTCAAACGTCAAGCCCGAGAGACGACATTTCGGCTAACCAATGGCCAGCACGCTGGGTTTTTCCCTTCCGTGAGACGACCGCCGGTTGTGAAGCCCTATCGACAACCCGCCGAGCCCAGTCGATACCCTGGACCCGAGTCCGCTAACGCTCTGTCACACGGAAGGCCCAACGATGACCGTTGATCGACCTTCCAACGCCCTGGACATTCCCTAGGCCTCTCAAACCAAAACCCAAACGTGACCAACAATTGGGTCTCGCGGCTCAGCGGATGGGCGTGTTGCCGATCAACGTCGAGAGCCCGGACACGAGCCAGCGACCGTCCGTAACCACCATGACCAGGCGCGCTCTGTTCTGTACGACCTCCGCCGGACCCTCTGTCCGACTTGTGGTGGTGTTCAGGAAAACCAGCACTTTGACCCGTTCGGGACTGGCCTCCTCGACCGCCACGGCGGCCACCGTCGCCTGCTGCACCTTCTGCTGCCGGCGCACCTCCGGGACGAACGTGCCCGCCAGGTTGGCGTAGTGCTCGGCCAGCGGGCCGGTGGCGTGGCCGCGCGCCCGCGCGAGATCGGCCTCGATGGTCCGGTGATCGTAGGAGAGCATGTCGGCGGCGTACGCGCGCGCCGCCTGCGCCGCCTCCGAAGCCGCCGACGAGGTGTCCTGCACCCGTTTCAGGTCCAGATAGAGCCGCCCGAGCCCGCCCAGCGCCAGCACGGCCAGCACGACGAGCAGGGAGGTCAGCCGCAGAGCACGCTGGACGACGGCCATCACGACACCAGCTCCGCGTTCGCGACCAGCCAGCGGCCGCTCTCCTTGGCCAGATCCATGCGCCAGCGGTAGAAGCGCTCCTCGGGCTCGTCGTCCTTGCGGCCGGTGAAGTCGACGAGGACGTCGGCCACCACGAGCACCTGCGCGCGGGTCCCCTCGGCGTTCATGGACGCCAGCCCGGCGCCCCTGAGCACCCCCGTCTGGAGCACCTTGTCCTTCATCACGGTCTCGCGGGTGGCCGCCTGGTCGCGCTCGTAGCGGGCCCGGGTCTCCCCCGTCGACGTCGACATCACGCCGCGGAAGGCGGTGTCGAAGGTGCGGTGGTCGAGCGACATCAGGCTGACGGCGTGGGTGGAGGCGGCCGCGACGGCGGCGGCCTCGTCGGCCTCGCGGGCCAGGGCCGAGGCCCTGAGCGTCCACACCCAACCGGCGGCCGCGCCGAGCAGCAGGACCAGGGCCAGCAGGGCCAGGTTGAGACGGCGGGGTGCCTCACGGCGGATCCTGGCCACGGGCGGATTGTACGTGGCCTCACCGGAGCGGCGGCTCGAACGGATCAAACGGATCTGGGAACCGGCCTTCGGGCGTACCGAAAAGTGCTTGTGAAACGCCGGAAGCGGCCCGCCCAGGCACCTGGGGCAGACCGCTTCGCGGGTGAAGCCACTTACTTGACGGTGACCTTGGCGCCGGCGCCCTCAAGGGCGGCCTTGGCCTTCTCCGCCTGCTCCTTGTTGACCTTGCCGTCGAAGACCGCCTTCGGAGCGCCGTCGACCAGGTCCTTGGCCTCCTTCAGGCCCAGGCTGGTAAGCGCGCGGATCTCCTTGATGACCTGGATCTTCTTGTCGCCGGCAGCCTCGAGGATGACGTCGAACTCGTCCTGCTCCTCGGCCTCTTCGGCCGGAGCGGCGCCGCCGGGGCCGGCGACGGCCACGGCCGCGACCGGGGCGGCGGCCTTGACGTCGAAGGTCTCCTCGAACAGCTTCACGAAGTCGGACAGCTCAAGGAGGGTCATCTCCTTGAAAGCGTCGAGCAGCTCGTCGGTGCTGAGCTTCGCCATGATGGTTCCTCCATAAGGATCGTGCTGAATAACGTGAAAAGGGACCGCGGTGTGCGTTTCCCCCCGCTCGCGCGGACCTGCTTACTCTCCGGACTCCTCGCGCTTCGCGCGCAGAGCCTCGGCCAGACGAGCCATCTGCGTGGGCAGCGCGGCGAAGGTGGCGGCAGCCGTGGACTGCTTGGCCTTCAGGGCGCCGGCCAGCTTCGCGAGGAGCACCTCACGGGACTCGAGGTCAGCGAGCTTGGAGATCTCGGCGGGCGTCATCGACTTGCCGTCGACGACACCACCCTTGATCACCAGAAGGGGGTTGGCCTTGGCGAACTCACGCAGACCCTTGGCGGCCTCCACCACGTCGCCCTTGACGAACGCGATCGCGGTCGGGCCGTAGAGCAGGTCGTCGAGGGCAGTGATCCCGGCGTTGTTCGCCGCGATCTTGGCCAGCGTGTTCTTCGCCACGGCGAACTTCGCATGCCCACCGAGAGAGATGCGCAGCTGCTTGAGCTGGGCGACGGTGAGCCCGCGGTATTCGGTCAGAACGGCGGCGCTGCTGCCATCGAACTCAGCCTTGAGTTCGTCGACCGCGCCGGCCTTCTCCGCCTTCGCCATGGGCCTCCTTCCAGATGTCGCCGCCGGAAGGGATGAAGGCCCCAAGAAAACGGACGAGCCCCGGGCGCAGGGCGCACGGGGCTCTCAGCAAGCTCCACAGAAGGCTTGTCAGAGGCTCTCAGTCACACCTGCGCGGGTCGCCCACAAACGTGGGACCTTCGGTCACCGGGATAGGCACCCGGAGACAACCGGCGGTCTTTGGCAGGACTAAGAGTACGGTGTCAAGCCCGCAACACCAAATCAGCCGCCCACGGGCATGTTCTTGGGCAGCTCGCCGACCTGGTCGGCGGCCGGAGCGGCGATCTGGAGCTGCTCGTTGAACGACTTGAAGAGCAGGGTGGCCGAGAAGCTGGCACCACTCTCGGCGCCGTTGATGCCGATCTTGCGCGGCAGCCCGTCGGCGTCGATCCAGGCGTCGAACTTCACGTTCTTCAGAGCCGAGAGCTGCCCCTTGACCCGCTCCTGGGTCTCCTTCGGCAGCAGCAGCACGGCCGCGTCGACGGGGAAGCTGCCCGAGTAGTGGGTGGTGTCGACGCCGTTCACCGACTCGGTGCCGACGGCCTTGACGTCCTTGGACGCGGTCAGCAGCGTGACGCTGGTCTTCAGGTCGATCTGCTGGGCCTGGTCGAGGAACTGCCCGGCGGCCTCCGCACCGCCGACCTGCTTCAGGTCGACCTTCACCCACGGCTTGTCGGTGCCGATGAGGGTCTTCAGCATGTCCATCTTCACGTAGGCGACCTCGTCGGCCAGGATCACCCGCAGCCCGCCGGGAACGGTCTGACCGCCGAAGGACACCTGGCTGAGGGTCACGTCGGAGGCGAGGGTGGGCTTCTGCTGGAACAGCATGCTGCCCTGGACGTTGCCCTTCTGGCCCTTGGGGTCGGCGAAGTCGAGCACGATGTCGGCGCTGTAGGAGTCGATCGACTCGGCCTTCTGCGCCGTCTGCTGAATGGCCTCGGCGGCGGAGAGCTTGACGTCCCCCAGCGGCTGGGCAGTCGTGGTCCCGCAACCGGCCACCGCCAGGGCGGCGACGACCCCGGCGGCCACTAAGAATCTGCGCATCTTGTCAATCCCTTCGTCGGCCCGAGCCTACGTGGGGCCGTTCTGGCGCGCGTTCCTGTCCTCAGGATCCGCACAGAAAAGACACAACCGTTCAAAGAAGATCTCAGTGATCCCCTTTCCTGATTCACCGGCGTCAGCCCCGGCAGGCCGAGCTCTTAAGTCGCCTCCACAGGCGTTTGGCGGCTCCGGGGAACTACCCGGCGACGTCTGATCTAGACCGCACGCCACTCGGTTGCGTCCACGGAGGTGGTGTACGAGTTTCCGCTGGTAGCAGGCGTGGCGTTCGGAAAGCCCAGCTTCCTGCCTTTGCGCCTGCCGCCCCTGGAGTCGAAGAAGTTCTTGAAGCCGACGGCCCGCAGCCGACACGCTTCCTTCGGCACCCGAGAGGACAATCCCTCGTCTGTGAACCACGGGAACAGTTGCGGGTGGGCGGCACGCCACAGCCGCTCAAGGGCGGGAGCAGACCATGGAACCGGCGTCTGAAGTTCGTCTGGGATCCCGTAGGACTTTTCTGCATCACGCTGGGCGAGCGCGGCCTTGACCTTCTCCAGGCAGAAATTCTCCACGACCCGCGACAACCCGGCGTGCTGGGCAAGACGGGCACCCTGTTCGGGAGTTGGCGCGAGTTCGATCCGATACCCCTGCCGGACTGCGGTCATTCGGAAACCTGCACCCAATGACGATCACACATGAGAGAGGAGGACGCAGGTCGTTCGGTCAACAGAAACAGCCCCCGTCCGGACACCGGACGAGGGCTGATCGGACCTGAATGGATCAGGCGTCGAGTTCGGCGGTCACCCCGCGGGTGACGTTGGGGTCGACCGGGATGCCGGGGCCCATCGACGTCGCGAAGGTGACCTTCTTGAGGTAGCGGCCCTTGGCGGCCGACGGCTTGAGACGCAGCACCTCGTCGAGGGCGGCGGCGTAGTTCTCGAGGAGCTGACGCTCGTCGAAGGACGCCTTGCCGATGATGAAGTGGAGGTTCGCGTGACGGTCCACGCGGAACTCGATCTTGCCGCCCTTGATGTCGGTGACGGCCTTGCCGACGGCCGGGGTGACGGTGCCGGTCTTCGGGTTGGGCATGAGGCCACGGGGACCGAGCACGCGGCCCAGGCGGCCGACCTTGCCCATGAGGTCGGGGGTGGCCACGACCGCGTCGAAGTCGAGGCGGCCCTTGGCGACCTCGTCGATCAGCTCGTCGGCGCCCACGATGTCGGCGCCGGCGGCACGCGCCTCCTCGGCACGGTCACCGGTCGCGAAGACCAGGACCCGGGCGGTCTTACCGGTGCCGTGCGGGAGGTTGACGGTGCCGCGGACCATCTGGTCGGCCTTGCGCGGGTCGACGCCCAGACGCAGGGCGACCTCGACAGTGGCGTCGAACTTGGTGCTCGCGGTCTTCTTCGCCAGGCGGACCCCGTCGAGGGGGGCCAGCAGGGCGTCGCGGTCGACCTGAGCGGCCGCGTTCTTCCAGCTCTTGCTGCGCTTCACTGCGATCTCTCCTGAGAGGGAGTTCGTGGTGCGGGCCGCGCTCGGCCCTCCCACTGGTTTGTCGATGGTGACCGGTCGCTCGATCGGTCATGAGCCGCCATGAGGCCGGCTGTACTACTCGGCGATCGTGATGCCCATGGAGCGGGCGGTGCCGGCGATGATGCGCTCGGCCATCTCGATGTCGTTGGCGTTCAGGTCGGGCATCTTCTGCTCGGCGATGGCGCGGAGCTGCTCCTTGGAGAGCTGGCCGACCTTGGTCTTCAGCGGGTTGTTCGAGCCGCTCTTCAGACCGAGGGCCTTCTTGATCAGCTCGGGCGCCGGGGGCGTCTTGGTGACGAACTGGAAGGTGCGGTCTTCGAAGATGGTGATCTCGACGGGGATGATGTTGCCCCGCTGGGACTCCGTCGCAGCGTTGTACTGCTTGACGAACTCCATGATGTTGACGCCGTGGGGACCGAGGGCGGTACCGACCGGCGGGGCGGGGGTGGCCTGGCCAGCGGGAAGCTGGACCTTCACCAACGCCGCGATCTTCTTCTTGGGAGGCATGACTCTCTCCGGGTCCTGTTTGGGTGATGCGTTCCCCCGGCGAATCGGAGGGGGAACATGTCGGCGAGCCGCCCTTCGCGAAGGAGCGGCTCGACCGAACGTCTAATTGTAGGCGACCGCCTCAGATCTTCGAGACCTGGTTGAACGACAGCTCAACGGGGGTCTCGCGACCGAAGATCGACACCAGCACCTTGAGCTTCTGCGACTCGGGGCTGATCTCGCTCACCGAGGCCGGGAGCGTCGCGAACGGGCCGTCCATGACGGTGACCGATTCGCCGATCTCGAACTCGACGGTCGAGGCGGCCGACTTGGTGGCGGCCTTCTTGACCTCTTCGGTCGGCTCAGGCGCCAGCAGCTTGGCGACCTCGTCGAGGTTCAGCGGGCTGGGCTTGTTGGACAGGCCGACGAACCCGGTGACGCCCGGGGTGTTGCGGACCGCGGCCCACGACTCGTCGGTGAGCTCCATGCGGACCAGGACGTAGCCCGGCAGCACGCGCTCCTTGATCGGGGTCTTCTTGCCGCCCTTGAACTCGGTCACCGTGTGGGTCGGCACCTCGACCTGGAAGATGTAGTCCTCCATATTGAGGCTGCCGGTGCGGCTCTCGATGTTCTGCTTCACGCGGTTCTCGTAGCCGGCGTAGGAGTGGATCACATACCACTCGCCGAGCTGGCCGCGGAGCTGGCGCTTGAACTCCTCGACGGGGTCGACGTCGGGGAGGATGTCGCCGTCTTCGTCGACGTTCTCGTCGTCTGAGTCGGCGACGGAAGCCTCAGCCTCGGTGGCCTCGTCGGCTTCCGCAGCGTCGTCAGCGGCCGCGTCGACCTCTTCAACGGCCTCGTCGTCCCACTCGTCGCGGGAGTCGTCGGCCGACAGCGGGGACTCGGACACGATGGCTATTCCTCTTTCCGTCGGGTTTTACTGTGCTGGGCGGGTCAGGAACCGAAGACCGCCAGCACACCCTGCGTCAAAAGGAAGTCTAGTGCGGACACGATTCCGACCATGATCAGGCAGAAAACGAGGACCACGATGGTGTAGTTGATCAGCTCCTTGCGCGTAGGCCAGATGACCTTGCGGAGCTCCGCTACTGCCTGCCGATAGAAAAGGGCAGGGGTGGTGCGCTTGGCCTTCTTCTCGCCACTCGGCTTTTCCGGCTGAGCCGCGGCCTCGCCGCGCGTGTCGATCGCCACAGTCCTCACCTGATCCGTCGTGTCCATCGCAACCGGCGGCTCATACGCCCTTAGTGCGCGGACCGCACTCCGCAGGGCACGAGGGACTCGAACCCCCAACCGCCGGTTTTGGAGACCGGTGCGCTACCAATTGCGCTAGTGCCCTAAGCCGTGCACCACACTACAGGAGAACAGGCGAACTGTTCACCGCCGTTGTGGGCCACTAGACGTGGAAGTGTACGCAGGATCGGTCACTTCGTCGAACCAGTACGGCCGCGCAGGTCAACGGTACCGTCCGCATCGTGGATATGGCCGGGTGGCGGGATACCGGTCTGAAAACATGTGCGCATGAGCCGAATCTCCGCGCGTGTCGCCGCCATCTCCGAGTCAGCCACCCTCGCCGTCGACGCCCGGGCGAAGGCCATGAAGGCCGCCGGCCGGCCCGTGATCGGTTTCGGCGCCGGGGAGCCCGACTTCCCGACGCCCGGCTACATCGTCGAGGCGGCCGTGGCGGCCTGCGCGGAGGACCGGTTCCACAAGTACACGCCGCCGGGCGGGCTGCCGGAGCTGAAGCAGGCCATCGCGGCCAAGACGCTGCGCGACTCCGGGTTCGAGGTCGACGCGGGCCGGGTGCTGGTCACCAACGGCGGCAAGCACGCCGTCTACGCGGCCTTCGCGACCCTGCTCGACCCGGGTGACGAGGTGCTGGTCGTGGCGCCCTACTGGACCACCTACCCCGAGGCGATCAAGCTGGCCGGGGGTGTCCAGGTCGACGTGGTCACCGACGAGGGCAGCGGCTATCTGGCGTCGGTGGAGCAGCTTGAGGCGGCCCGGACCGAGCGGACCAAGGCGCTGCTGTTCGTGTCGCCGTCGAACCCGACCGGGGCCGTCTACTCCCCCGAGCAGGTCGAGGCGATCGGCCGCTGGGCGGTCGAGCACGACCTGTGGGTCGTGACCGACGAGATCTACGAGCATCTCGTGTACGGCTCCGCCACGTTCACCAGCATCGCGACCGCCGTCCCCGAGCTGGCCGACAAGGTCGTGGTGCTGAACGGCGTGGCGAAGACCTACGCGATGACCGGCTGGCGGGTCGGGTGGCTGATCGGCCCCTCCGACGTGGTGAAGGCGGCCACCAACCTCCAGTCCCACTCGACGTCGAACGTGTCGAACGTGGCCCAGGCGGCGGCGCTGGCGGCCGTCTCCGGCGACCTGTCGGCGGTGGCCGAGATGCGGACCGCCTTCGACCGGCGGCGGCGGACGATGGTCCGGATGCTGAACGAGATCCCGGGCGTGGTCTGCCCCGAGCCGTTCGGGGCCTTCTACGTCTATCCCTCGGTCAAGGAGCTGATCGGCAAGGAGATCCGCGGACGCCGCGCGGCGTCGTCGGTCGAGCTGGCCGAGCTCGTGCTGGAGGAGGCCGAGGTCGCGGTGGTCCCGGGCGAGGCGTTCGGCACGCCGGGATACTTCCGGCTCTCCTACGCCCTGGGCGACGACGACCTCGCCGAAGGGGTCACCCGGCTGGGCAAGCTCTTCGGCGAGGCGCGCCAGTAGTCGAGCCCGGCCACGACGGTCTCCAGGCGCACCTCGCCCATGACGGCGACCGTGATCGCGAGGTCGGGCTCGCGGACCCCGGCGGCGGCCAGCGGAGGGATCAGCAGGGCCGCGAGACGGCTGCGCCACCGTCTGCGGCGGACCCGGCGTTCGACGCGTTCGGCCAGGTCAGGTGGGATGGCCAGGTCGGCGGTCTCGGCGGTCATGGCCGCCTTGAGGTCATCCAGCACTGGTCGCCTCCTCGCCCAGCAGGGTGCGCAGGCGGGCCATGGCCTTGGCCGTCTGGCCCGGCTGATGACCGTGTTGACGATGATGCGCCGGACGTAGGGTTCCGGATCGCGATCGTCGATCCGGGACCAGTTGCGGCAGGCCTTCTCCAGGGCGGCCTGCGGCACGTCTTCGGCCTCGTGGACGGACCCGCAGGTGAGGTACGCCGTCCGGAGCAGTGCGGTGCCCCGGGCGGCGACGAGTTCCGCGAATCCCGTCATGCCCTCACATACGCCAGACCGGGCGGGGAGGTTGCCCTACTTCTCGACGCGGATGTGCTCGATCACCTTGGCGATCTCGGCCAGAGCCGTCTTCTCGCCGAGCGAGGCGCTGTAGTCGGGGCTGAACAGGACCTGGACCACCTGGTCACCGGGAAGGTCACGGCTGGCGGTGAGGGTCGAGCCGGCGCCGAAGTCGAGCTTCTCGCCGCCTTCGCCGTAGCTGGAGACCCAGGTGCCGGGGGCGATCTGCTCGCCGTCGCGGCGCAGCAGGTTCTGGTCGACGCCGACGATCACCTGGATGGAGTACATGCCCTCCTCCAGGCCTGCGGTGACGTAGGGCACGGTGGCGGACTTCGGGCCGAAGCCGCCCACGTAGGAGTCGCCGCCCCACTTCACGCCCTCGGGGAGGTAGCCGACGTGGATGCCCATCCAGGTCAGGCCGTCGCCGAGGTCGCCCAGGGTCTCGATCTCCGGCTTGCCGCCCTCGTCCTCCGGAGGGGCCGTCGGGGAGACGGTCGGGGCGGGCACCCACGGGACCTTGATCTGGACGAGCGCCTTCGGGTCGGCGACCTCTCCGGCGGCGGGGCTGGTCTGGATCACCTTCTCGCCCGCGACCACTCCGGCCTGTTCGCTGCCCTCTCCCGGCGTCATGAGCATCGGGGTCAGGCCGGCCTGCTCCAGCAGCAGGTAGGCCTGCTTGGCGTTCATGCCGACCACGTCGGGCACCACGATGCCGGGCACCGCGATCGCGGGCGCCGAGGCGCCGCTCGCCGGTCCGGCGGACGGGGTGGTGTTCGTCAGCACGACGGGGACGGTGATCGCGACGGCGGCGGTCACCAGCACGGCCCCGGCCGTACGGAATCGGACGAGGGAACGGCGACGGCGGCGCCGGACGGCGCCGCCCATCGACGGCGGGGCGTAGACCTCGCCCACCTGGGCGCGCATCGCCTCTTTCAGTGCTTCCTCGACGTTCATGCGGGCACTCCTTCGACCATCGCTTCTCGGATCCTGGCGAGCCCTCGCGCCGCCTGGCTCTTCACCGTGCCGACCGAGCAGCCGAGCAGGCTGGCGGTCTCGGCCTCCGACTGGTCCTCCCAGTAGCGCAGCACCAGGACGGCCCGCATGCGGGCCGGCAGTTTGCGCAGCTCGGCCAGCATCGCTTCGCGAAGACCGAGGTCGGGGCCGTCGACGGGGGTGTCGGGCGGCGCGGCGAAGGTGATCTCCTGGATCACGCGCCGGCGGCGCGAGCGGGTGATGGCGCTGTTGACCACCACCTTCCTGGCGTAGGCCTCCGGGTTGTCGGCCCGGATGCGCGACCAGTGGCGGTAGACCTTCTCCAGCGCGCCCTGCACGAGATCCTCGGCGTCGTGGGCGCTGGCCCCGCAGACGAGGATCGCGGTGCGGAGCAGCGCCGTGCTGCGCGCGGCCACGAACTCGTCGAAGGCCGCTTCGTCTTCATCGGTCATGGGCTCCCCTTTCGCTCGTCCACAACGCGCGAAGCGGGTGAAGGGTTGAGTGCTGTTGCGGCAGGATATGGAGATGCGGCGCCCACTCGACAGACTCCCCAAGGCACATCTCCACCTGCACTTCACCGGATCGATGCGCCATTCGACGCTCATCGAGCTCGCCCGCGAGCAGGGGCTCCACCTGCCCGACGCGCTGGTGCAGGACTGGCCGCCGCAACTGCACGCCACCGACGAGCGCGGCTGGTTCCGGTTCCAGCGGCTCTACGACATCGCCCGGTCGGTGCTGCGGCGGCCCTCCGACGTCTACCGGCTGGTCCGCGAGGCGGCCGAGGACGAGGCCCGTGAGGGCTCGCGGTGGCTGGAGATCCAGGTCGACCCGTCGGGTTACGCCTCGAAGTTCGGCGGGCTGACCGAGACGCTGGAGCTGGCGCTCGACGCGGCCCGGCTGGCGTCCGAGGCGACCGGGGTCGGGGTCGCGGTGATCGTGGCGGCCAACCGCACCCGCCACCCGCTCGACGCCCGCACCCTCGCCCGGCTGGCCGCGCAGTACGCCGGGAAGGGCGTGGTCGGTTTCGGGTTGTCCAACGACGAGCGGCGCGGCCGGGCGCGCGACTTCGACGCGGCGTTCCGGATCGCGAAGCGCGCCGGGCTGCTGGCGGTGCCGCACGGCGGCGAGTTGCTGGGCGCGGCCTCGGTCGCCGAGTGCGTCGACGACCTCGGGGCCGACCGGGTCGGTCACGGGGTGCGCGCCGCCGAGAGTGCCCGGCTGATGGAGCGGCTGGCCGACCGGCAGATCACCTGCGAGGTCTGCCCGCTCTCCAACGTGGGTCTGGGGGTGGCGCGGGGTCCGGAGGACGTACCGCTGAGAAGGCTTTTCGAGGCCGGGGTGCCGATCGCGCTGGGCGCCGACGACCCGCTCCTGTTCGGCGCCCGGCTGCTGTCGCAGTATGAGCTGGCCAGGGATGTCTACGGCTTCTCCGACGCCGAGCTGGCGGAGCTGGCCCGCCAGTCGATCCGGTCGTCGACGGCCCCGGAGCCGGTCCGGAAGGAGATCATCGCCGACATCGACGCCTGGCTAGCGAACTGATCCGGCGATCCGGACCGCCTCCTGCATCGTCGGGGCGCCTTCCAGGCGGAGCCCGACGCGGCCGTGCTGCCAGATGAGGGTGGGGCCGGCCAGGCGGAGCGAGACCGGCGCCCCGCCTCCCACGGGCAGATATTCGACGCCGTGCTGCTGCGGGATCCAGACGCCCGGGCCGGCGCCGAGCCAGACCTGCTGCGGGAACGGCTCGCCGAGTTCCTTGTGCCAGACCTCGCGCAACGACCCGTCGTACTGGTCGAGGCGGATCCCGTCCCAGTACATGCTGACGACCTGACCGCCGTCGGCCACCCTTACCTGGTCGGGTTCGCCGAGCGCGGCCGGGACCACCAGCGGGAAGGCCACCGCCGCGCGCGCCTCGGCCAGGGCGGCGCCCGTCTCCGACGGGAGCGGCGAGGGGGAGCCCGACGGGAGCGGCGCGGAGCCGCCGACCTCGATCTCGACCCCGGCGAAGCGCAACACCCCGGCGACCGCCGCGCGGCCCTGCGGGGTCGCGGCGACCAGCACGACCAGAACGGCGGCCACGACCGCGACCAGCCGTTTCGTGGTGAAGCGGCGCTTGGGCGCGGGCTCGTGGAAGGCGGCCAGCACGCGACCGGCCATCGCCGTCGGCGGCGGCGGCACGTGGAGCGACTCGCCCAGAGCGCGGAGTTCGGCCTCGAAGGGGTCGTCAGAGGAGTTCACGGTCCACCTCCTCCCTCAGCCGCCGCAGCCCCCGGTGGGTGCGGCTCTTCACCGACCCGATCGGGCAGTCGAGGACCTCGGCCGTCTCCGCTTCGGACAACTGCAGGAAATACCGGCAGACCACCGCTTCGCGTTCCCGATCAGGCAGCGCCCGGACCGCCGCGAGCAACCGCGCCGACCGGTCGCCCGCCACCGCCGAGTCCTGTGGATCGGCCGGGCCGTCGGCCTGCCGCACCGCCTCCAGCCGGACCGACAGATCGGCCCGGCGTCCGCGCGACCGGGTCGCGTTGTGGGTCTCGTTGGCCACGATGCGCAGCAACCAGGGCCGGAAGGCCGAATCGCGGCGGAACGACCTCAGATGACGATAGGCCTTGACGAACGCCTCCTGAACCACGTCCTCGGCCTCGTTCCCCGCGCCGAGCAGGAACGCGGTGCGGTGGGCTATCGCGGTGTACCGGGTGACGAGCGCCTCGTAGGCGGTCAGGTCACCGGCGAGCGAACGGCCGACCGCTTCGTCGTCGGTCAGAGGGGGAGGGTCATCGGCATTCATCGGCGGGATGATTCCACCGCATCGCTCCGGAATTGGGAAGACCGCCCAAGGCGTAGCCGACGCCGCCGTCGAGGGACAGGCGCCGGCCTTCGGCGTAGGCGTCGAGGTAGTCGCGTTCGCCGAGCACCCGGCGGGCGCGCCGCTCGGTGCGGCCGCGTGACTCGACGAAGCCGGGCGGGGCGAAGTGGGCCGACCCCAGCTCGGCCCACAACCGCTCCCCCACGCCCAGCAGGCGGGCCGCGCGGACGGCGTCGCCCATCGCGACGGCGCACGCGGCGAGGCGTTCGACGGCCATCGCGCCGCCCATCACGTCGCCCAGCCGCCAGATCGTGCGCAGGGAGGTGCGGGCGTAACGGTCGGCGGTGGCGGCGTCGCCCCGGCCGAGTTCGGCGGCGGCCCTGATCTGGTCGCCCATCGAGCGCGACCACTCTTCGCCGAGCGCCTCGCAGGCGGCCCGCTGGCCCTCCAGGACGATCACCGCCTCGTCGGGGTCGCCCCGGCCGATCAGGGCCAGCGCGAGCAGCGCCATCGCCGACAGGCGGGCGACGTAGCGGCCGCCCACCCGGTCGAGGTGGTCGATGGCCTCCTCGGCGAGCAGGCGTACGGCGTCGAAGTCGCCCTGGAAGAGCGCCAGGCCGGCCGCGCCGGTGCAGGCGTGGCCGATGGCGGCCGGGTCGTCCTGGGCGAGGGCGGCCTCGCGGGCCTGCGTGAGGCGGATGGCCATCTGGTCGCGGTCGCCCTGGGCGAAGGCGACGAAGGCGGCGGCCCACAGGGCGCGGGTGCGCTGCGGACTGTCCGCGGTGTTACGTTCCAAGGCCCGGTCGA
Organism: Herbidospora yilanensis; assembly: GCF_001570565.1. Classification (GTDB taxonomy): domain Bacteria; phylum Actinomycetota; class Actinomycetes; order Streptosporangiales; family Streptosporangiaceae; genus Herbidospora; species Herbidospora yilanensis. The sequence goes on from NZ_BBXE01000013.1 coordinate 784,545, forward strand.
GGTAGTGGCGGCCCTCGCGGGCGTGCCCGAGGCAGTACCAGACGAACCACAGGCGGCCCACCAGGTCGAGGCCGATCGGGCTGGCGATGCTCCGGTCGAGGGCCAGGCGCAGGTTCGGCATCTCGCCGCGTGCCCAGTCAGACCACGACGCCTGGTTGGGGCCGCACCAGTCGGCCTCGGCACGGCGGGCCAGGGAGACGTAGTGGTCGCGGTGGCGGAGCATCAGGTGCTCCTCCTCGCCGAGTTCGCGCAGCCACTCGCGGCCGTAGACGCGGACCGTCTCCAGCATGTGGAACCGGTCGCCGATCGAGCAGACGACCGACTTGTCGGCCAGTCTGGCCAGCGTGCCGGGCACGTTGGGCAGCCGGTCGTCGCCGCAGACGTACTGGGCCGCCTCGGTCTCGAACGACCCGGCGAACACCGACAACCGGGCCCAGAGCAACCGTTCGTCGGGGGTGCACAGTTCGTGGCTCCAGCCGACCGACGTCCGCAGCGCGGTGTGCCGGCCGGTGCGGCCCGGGTGGCCGGAGAGCAGCGCGAACCGGTCGTCGAGCCGGTCGGCCAGCTCTTTGGGGGTCATCGAGCGCAACCGCCGGGCGGCCAGTTCGATGGCCAGCGGCAGGCCCTCCATCTGATGGCAGAGCTGGGCGGCCTCCTCGGTGGAGGTGAAGCCGGGGACGACGGCGGCGGCGCGTTCGGCGAACAGGCGCAGGGCGTCGGTCTCGACGAGCGGGCGGACCCGGTAGACACGTTCGGCCGGATGGCCGAGCGGCTGGCGGCCGGTGACCAGGAAGCGGACGCCGGGCGCCTTCGCCAGCACCTGGCCGACCAGGGCGCGGGCGGGCCCGACGAGGTGTTCGACGGTGTCGAGCACGATCAGCATCCGGCTGTCGGCGAGGTGCGCGGCCAGCACCTCGCCCTGGGGCCGGACCGACTGTTCCGGAAGGCCGAGCGCAGCGGAGACCGCGTGGGCGAGCAGATCGCCGTTGCGCTCGGCGGCCAATTCGGCCACCCGGACCGGCTCCAGGTGAACCCTGGCGTGTTGTGCCGCCGCACGGAATGCCAGACGCGTCTTCCCCACGCCGCCCGGACCGGCGAGCGTCACCACCGACGACTCGGTGATCAGTCGGCCGACCTCGGACAACTCCGCGTCTCGCCCGACGAAGGTACTGGTTTCCGCCGGAAGGTTCACGGCCGTCAGGGTTTCACGGCGCAATCACGTTTGAGGGGCTGCGGTGGATAATTCTCTACCTCGGGCGGAAATTTCTAATGCGCGGTCGAGTCCCATCCTCCGGCCGCGCGCCAGCGCCGTCTGGTAGGCCTCCTCGCCCAGTTCGAGCACCGCTCTCCTGGCGCATTCGTCGTGGGCGGCGGTGAAGTGGCGGGAGCCGTACAGAGGAGAGCCGACCGACTCCCAGACGACCGCCGCCGCGCCCTGCAGCAGCGCGCCGCCGGCGGCGTCGCCGGTGCCGACGAGCACCAGCGCGAGCAGCTCGACGTCGAGCACCGTGCCGATCAGGTCGTTGAAGATCCTGCTGTACGCCAGCGACTCGCGCGCCAGCCGCTCGGCCCCGGCGTGGTCGCCCGCCCCCCACGCGAGATAGGCCTCGAGGTAACAGACGTAGCCGAGCACCCACCTCTCGCCGTGGTCTTCGCACAACCGCCGGACGTCGCGGCAGATCACCCGGGCCGGTTCGAGCCGGCCGGTGAACGCCTGGGCCATGGCCAGCTCGATCTTGCCCATCAGCACGTGGGTGTCGAGCAGCCCCATGTCCTCGTATTCGGCCAGGGCGTGGAGCAGCAGCGGGATCGCCCGGTCGAGCTCGTCGGCCAGCATCGCCAGCGCGCCCAGCCGCTGCACCGCGCGGGCCCGCGACCGGTCGTCGCCGCGCTCGCGGCACTCGGCCAGCAGCGCCGTGGCCCTGGCGGCGTCGCCCATCATGATCGCGACATAACCCGCCACCCACAGGGCCTTGGCCCGCTCGGGCGTGGGCGAGAGATCGGAGTCGAGGACCTGCTCCAGCCAGTGGCGGCCCTCGCCGAGGTGGCCGCAGCAGACCCAGTAGAACCACAGGGTGGCGGCCAGGTCGAGGCCGTCGCGCTCCTCACCGGGAGTGGAGACGCAGAACTCCAGGGCGGCCCGGAAGTTGCCGTGTTCGGCGTGGGTGCGGTCGTAGATCTTCTGCTGGCCGGGGCCGAACCACTGCGACTCGCCGCGCCGGGCCAGCCGCAGGTAGTGGTTCTTGTGCTTGCGCCGCAGCCGGTCGGTCTCCTCGGGGCCGAGCCGGTCGAGCCACTCCTCGCCGTAGTCGCGCACGGTGTCGAGCAGCCGGTACTGCCCTCCCGCGCGGACCACGATGGACCGGTCGACCAGACCACTGATCAACCCGAGCAGCGCGTGGGCGGGGAGGGCGCGGTCGGCGCACACCTCCTCGGCGGCGGCCAGCCCGAACGACCCGGCGAACACCGACAGGCGCGCCCACAACAGGCGTTCGGCCGGGGAGCACAACTCGTGGCTCAGCCCGATCGCGGCCCGCAGCCCGTCGAGCAGCCGGAACCGGTCGTCGAGCCGGCGCACCAGTTCCTCGACCGGGAACTCGGCGAGCCGCACGGCGGCCAGCTCGATCGCCAGCGGGATCCCGTCGAGCCGGTCGCAGAGCCCGGCGTCGTCGGCGACCACCCGCCCGGCCCGGTCGGACAGCAGTTCCAGCGCCTCCGTACGGTTCATCGGCGCCACCGCGAACAGATGTTCTCCGGCCACGTCGAGCGGCTGCCTGCTGGTGACCAGCACCCGCAACCCAGGAGCGCCGCGCAGCAGCAGCTCGGTCAGCTTGGCGCACGCGTCGACGAGCCGGTCGGCGCCGTCGAGCACCAGCAGCACCCGCCGGTCGGCCAGATGGGCGGTCAGCACCTCGTCGGCCGGTCGGGCGGTGCGGTCGGTCAGCCGCATCGCGTCGGCGACGGCGTGACCGAGCAGGTCGGGCTCGCCCACTTTGGCCAGGTCGGCGACGAACACGCCGTCGGGGAAACCGGCCTGCGCCACGGCCGCGACCCGGCCCGCCAGCCGGGACTTGCCGACGCCGCCCACACCGGTGAGCGTCACCAGGCGGGAGACCTCGAGCAGGCGCGCGATCTCGGTGATCTCCGGCTCCCGGCCGATGAAACTGGTCACCTCGGCACGCATTAACGAATGGTAACTCTCTAGTGGGAGATGCCGCAGAAGAGAATCGGCGTCATTCTCCTGGGCACTAGACTCGCTCGGACCGCCACCGACGAATGAGGAGCCATGTCTGGGTACGACCGTGTAGTCCAGCCCGCGGCCGGAGACGAAGCCCTGGAGAACCATCTGGGCGGCGACGAGGCGCGCAACTACCGGCAATACGAGTTCGACATGGTTGCCCCGCACGTCGGCCGGTCGATGCTGGAGATCGGCTCCGGTCTCGGCCACTTCGCCGAGCAGTTCCTGCCCCGCCTCGACCGTCTGGTGACGAGCGACTTCGACCCCTACTGCGTCGAGCAACTGGAGAAGCGGTTCGCCGACAACCCCGACGTGGGCGTGCTGCAGTTCGGGCTGCCGACCGACATCCCGCTTGAGGACAAGGTCGACACGGTCGTGCTGATGAACGTGCTGGAGCACATCGAGGAGGACGTCGAGGCGCTGCGTTCGCTGGCCCGCGTCACCCAGCCCGGCGGCAAGATCATCATCTGGGTGCCCGGCTACATGCAGCTCTACGGCGACTTCGACAAGAAGGTCGGCCACGTCACCCGCTACACCCCGAAGACGCTCGGCGCGACGGTCCGCGAGGCCGGGCTGGGCATCCACACGCTGAAGCCGATCAACTTCCTGGGCGGCATCGCCTGGTGGGCGGCCGTGCGCCGGGGCGGCGTCGGCTACCCCGACCCTCGGCTGGTCAAGATCTACGACCGGACGGTCGTGCCGGCCACGCGGTTCATCGAGCGGTTCGTCACCCCGCCGTTCGGCCAGACCGTCTTCTGCGTCGCGACGGTGAAATAACTCAGGCTTTTCCCACCCTTCTCCTTCGGGCGCCACAGACGGGGAGGAGAAGGTGTGGCGCATGAGACGCCACGATGTGACCGATATGGGGCTTTTAGTGGGAGAAAAGCACCATACTTGAGCTCGCCATGAGTGAGACCAGGATCCTCGTCGTCGAAGACGACCCGAACATCCGCGACATCATCGAGGTGGCCCTCCGCTTTCACGGGTTCACCGTCAGAGCGGTGGCCAACGGGCGCGACGCGCTGCGCGAGTTCGCCGACCGCAGGCCCGACCTCATCGTGCTCGACGTGATGCTCCCCGACATCGACGGGTTCGAGATCTGCCGCCGGGTCAGGGCCGAGGGCGCGACCACGCCGGTCATCTTCCTGACCGCGCGCGACACCGTCTCCGACACCGTGCGCGGGCTCACCATGGGAGGCGACGACTACGTCACCAAACCCTTCTCGGTGGAGGCGCTGGTCGCCCGGGTGCGGGCGGTGCTGCGCCGGACGACCGTGCCCGACGTCGCGGAGCGCCCCAGCCGTGACGTGCTGCGGGTCGCCGATCTCGAACTCGACGAGGCCCGGTGGGAGGTGCGCCGCGGCGGGGTCAGGGTGGAGTTGTCGCCGACCGAGTTCCGGCTGCTCGCCTTCCTGATGGAACATCCCGGGCTGGTGCTGACCAAACGGCAACTGCTCGACCAGGTCTGGGGGTACGGCGGTTCGTCGCAGGTGCTGGAGACGTACATCTCCTATCTGCGGCGGAAGCTGGACCCGCTCGGGCCACCTCTGATCCACACGCAACGTGGCGTGGGATACGCTCTGCGGCCCTGACGATCGGGGCCAGACGAAATGGCGTTGACGATGTCGCTCCGCTCCCGGCTGCTGGCCGGGCTGCTCGTGGTGAGCACGATCCTGCTGGTCGTGTTGTCGGTCACGAGCGCGGTGGTGCTGGAACAGCACCTCACCAGCCGGCTGGAGAGCCAGTTGCTGGCCGCCACGGCGACCGCCACCCGGCGGGTCGACGCCGTGGAGTCGGTCACGCAGGCGCTCGCCGGCTCGCCGTTCGCGGTCGCGCAGGTCAACCTCAAAAGCGGGCGGCCCGTGCTGATCAACGGCGACGTCCCGCAGTCGTCGAAGGTGCCGGGCATGCTCGCCGACCTGGGCGCCGACCGGCTCGGCGGGCACGCCGCGGCCGGCCGCACCTTCCAACTGGGCGACGACCTGCTCGCGAGCGCGGCCAAGGACCGTACCGGAACCAGCATCGCGGTCGTGGCGGTGCCGTTCGACGTCGTCGGCGACCCGGTCCGCCACCTGCTGCTGGCCGAGCTCGTCACCGGCGGGCTGCTGATCGCGCTGCTGGCGCTGGGCGGGCGGCTGCTGATCGTGTCGGGCCTGTCGCCGCTCGACCGGATGTCGCGCACGGCCCTGCGGATCGCGCAGGGCGGCGACCTGTCGGCCCGGATGCCCGAGGGCGCCACCGAGGTCGGCCGGCTCGGCAGCGCCATCAACCTGATGCTCGACCGCATCTCCGAGGCGTTCCGCGACCGCTGGACCTCCGAGGAGCGGGTCCGCCGCTTCGCCGCGGACGCCTCCCACGAGTTGCGCACCCCGCTGTCGACGGTACGCGGCTACGCCGAGCTCTACCGGGCCGGCGCGATCCCGCCCGAGGAGCTCCCCAAGATCATGGGCCGCATCGAGGACGAGGCCACCCGCATGGGCAACCTGGTCACCGAGATGCTGGAGCTGGCCCGCCTCGACAAGGGCGCGGCCCTCAGCCTGGCCGCCACCGACCTGGCCGAGGTGGTCAGGGAGGCCGCCGCCGACGCGGGCGCGCTGAACCCCGGCGCCCCTCTCGTCGTCGACGCCCCCGACTCGCTGGTCGCGGTGGTCGACGAGGCCAGGATCCGGCAGATCATGGTGAACCTGCTGGCCAACGTACGCGCCCACACCCCCGAAGGCACCGCCGCGCTGATCCACCTGGCGCAGGACGAGGCCCGGGTGCTCCTGGAGATCACCGACCAGGGCCCGGGGATGCCCGCCGAGCAGGTCGCCCGCGCGTTCGACCGGTTCACCCGGGGCTCGTCGGAACGCGCCACCGGCGGCGCGGGGCTCGGGCTGGCCATCGTGAAGGCCATCACCGACGCGCACGGCGGGCGCTGCTGGATCACCTCGGCCCCCGGGAACGGCACGACCGTGCACGTGGCGTTGCCCACCGCGCGCACGGCCGTCATGAGCGAGGTCTAACCGCGGGCTTCGGCGCGGCCCTCGTCGCGGGCGCGGGCCAGCAGGTTCTCCAGATGCCTGCGACGGCGGCGGGTGATCGCCCGGTAGGCGAAGAAGAGGGCCACGACCAGCACGACCAGGGCCAGTTGCGGCCAGGGGACGGTCCAGAGGGTCACGTCGGCGCTCATGGGGCTGCCGCCCTCGACCGAGGGGGTCACGGTGACGTTCGCGGACATGGGGCCCAGGGCCCAGACGCCGCCGATCCTGGTCTCCACGGTCCGGCTGTCGCCGGGGAAGATCTCCGCCACGTCGGCCCGGCCGTCGCGTTGGGCCAGCCCGGTCAGGTCGCTGACCGCCACCGCGCCCGCGCCGCCCGCCGCGACGTTGCCCTTGTTGGTGGCCGTGTACTTCACCGTGACGACGCCGGAGGAGAAGGGGTTCCACGGCTGCTCGTAGGTGGCCGACAGGCCGGTGACCGCCACTTCGGCCCTGATCGCGCCGGTGGCGCGCATCATGACGCGGAAGCCGACCCGGCTCTCCACGGCGACGGTGCCGCTGGCGCTGGTGACGGTGGCGGCGATGCCGGCCGGGTGGTCGCCGGGGGCGGCGTCCTCCGGCACGGTGATGGTGAACGGCACGACCGTGGTCGCGTTGGCCCCGACCCTGATCTCCTTCTGGACGTCGATCCAGGTGCCGCCGTCCTTGGAGGTCTGGTCGGACTGGAGCATGTTGAAGCGGCCCTTGTCGGTCAGGTAGCCGTCGGCCGCTTTGAGGGCGAAGACCGCCTCGCCGTCGCTGAAGTTCCGCACCGCCAGGTGCTCGGTCACGGTCTGGCCGGGGTCGAGGGAGAGCTCGATCCAGCGGCGCCCGTCGGGACCCGCCGCGCTCGCGGGCTGGACCGACCAGGTCAGGGTGTCCTTTGCCGGTTCGGCCAGCGCGGCCGTCGACGTCAGGGGCACGGTGAGAAGCACCGCCGCGAGGACGGCGAGAACGCGGATCATGGCATGGTCCTCCGGCGGAAACGGGTGATGGGGGCCGCGGTGCCCGCGGCCCCCATCAGTGGACTACTCGAACAGGGACAGGGTCAGCGTGGAGCTGTAGGAACCGGCGGCCACGTCGGCCGGGGTCTTCAGGAACAGGTCGGCGTTGACGGTGTAGGAGCCCCCGCTGACCTCGCCGGAGTCGAAGGTCGAGACGAGCAGCTCCTGGTCGACCAGACCGACGTTGTTGCCGGGCTGGGTCGGCTCGTCGAGGACGGTCACGACCTCCTCGCCCTCGGCGACCAGGCCGGTCTCGCCGCCGTCGATCAGGTTCGGCTTCCAGCCCAGGTGACCGGCGCTGATGGGCGCCTGGCCGGCGTCGCCGGTGAAGTCGGAGGCGTTGCCGAGCACGGCCCACGCCGCGCCCTCGGGGATCTCCTCGCCGGTGCGGGTGTCGGTGACGGTCACGGTCGGGAGGGTGCCGGTGAATTGGCGCTCCTCCAGGGTCGAGCCCTCCTCGGCCAGGGCGACCGAGTTGGCGGCGATCGACATGGCCAGGACGCCCGGCTCCTCGATCGGGGCGATCTCAACGGTCACCGCGACGTCGGTGCTGTCACCGGGGTCGGCTGCGGCGGCCCCCGGGAAGGCCACGGCGGTGGTCATGGCGACGGCCGCCGCGAGCAGCCATTTGTGCTTGATTTTCATTTGTTGCTCCACTTTGGGGGGTTTCTGAGATTATGCGAGAAATGTGGCTTCAGTTACAGGAGAGAGCGGCGTAGTCCTTCGTGTGTTCGGAGGTCGTCTCCCCCTCGGTGGCGGTGACGGTGACCGAGCCGGCCGCGATCGACGCCACGCGTGTGGTGAACGACTGGTAGGCGTTGGCGCCCGGGGCGACGCCCGCGAACGACTTCGTGCCGAAGGCGGTCTCGACGGTGAGGTCCACCGCCGCGTCGTGGTCGTTGTGCGCCTGCACCGCGACGTACGCCTTGCCGGCCAGGCAGCGCGGGGTGACCGTGACGGTCACCGGGATCTCGGCGGGCTCCTCGGGAGCCGGTTCCTGGGCGAAGACCCGCCACTCCGTGACCGCGACCGCGGAGTAGGTGGTGCCGTTGCCGTTGGCCCGGATCGTGGCCCGCACGCGGGAGGTGGTGACCGGGGTGAAGGTGACCGGGTTGAACGCGGTCGTGCTGGTGCCGTAGGCCGACGGGTTCGCGACGTCCTTCCAGGCCGACGCGGCCTCGTCCCAGTACTGGAGGACCCAGCCGTCGGGCTGGGCGACGCCGTCGCCGGTGCCCTGGTTGGAGTCGCGCCAGAACTTCAGCTCCGAGCTGACGATCCGGACCGGGCGGGACCATTCGTACTGCGTCCACTGGGTGGCCGGGCGGGTGCCCGACCAGGTGCCCCAGAGCTGCGCCTGGCTCGGGTTGGCCGGGTCGGCGTTGTCGTTGAGGGCGGTGACCGCGTTCCAGCCCGCCGTGTACGAGGCGGTCGGGGTCGCGATGGGCGCGACGTTGCCGTTGAGCGGCGCCGACAGGTCGGCCGGGATGACGATCGTCTTGGCGGTCTCGATGTTGCCCGCCCTGTCGGTCGCCCGGTAGGACACCGTGTGCTTGTTCGCGTCCGGCGCCGAGATCACGCCGCCCGCGAGCGGGGTCCACGGGCCGGTGCCGACGGCGTACTCGATGCCCGCCACGCCGGAGGTGGCGTCTGCCGAGAGGACCTTCACCGTCCGGTCGGCGTTGAGCGTGCCGACGCTGGTCGGCGAGACGGAGTCGATCTTCACGGCCAGGTCGGCGGTGTCGGAGACGTTGCCGGCCCGGTCGGTGGCCTTGGCGGTGACGGTGTGCTCGCCCTCGCCGGTCACGTTGGCGTCTGCCACACGGGTGTCGTTGGTGACCACCGGAGCCGCGCTGTCGACCTTGGTCTCGATGGTCATCCGGCCGCCGCTGTCGTCGACGGCGTTGACCCTGACCCGCACCGCGGAGCGGTACCAGCCGTTGCTGCCGGCGCTGCCGCTCGGGGTGAGCGTCAGCGTGGGCTTGGTCACGTCGCCTTCGCCGCCCTCCAGCGACAGGACGGTGACCTGGGCGGTGACCCGCGAGGCGGCGTAGCCGAGCACGGTCCCCTGGATGGAGAACGTGCCGGGCGCGGCGACCTGCTCGGCGGTCAGCGCGTCCCAGAAGACCGGGATCTGCAGGGTCTCGCCGCCGAAGACGACCGGGACGGTGGCGGGCAGGTCACGCTCGCCCACCTCGACCCTGATCGCCGGCGGGGTGACCGAGTCCGGCTGCGCGGCCAGGATCTTCCACTCCTCCACGGCCACGCCGGAGTAGGTGCTGCCGTTGGTGGAGGCGTTGAAGGTCGCGCGCACCTGCGTGGTGGTGACGGGGTCGAAGTTGGTGTTCTGGAACCCGCTCGTGCTCGTCGGGTAGCCGCTCGGGTTGGGCACGTCGGCCCACTGGTTCGTCGCGAGGTTCCAGTACTGGATCTTCCAGCTGGCCGGGGCCGCGACGCCGACGCCGGTGCCCTGCGCCGAGTCGTTCCAGAAGTCGATCTGCGAACCGGAGATCCGCATCGGCTGGTCCCAGGTGTACTGGGCCCACTGCTGCGGCGGGTTGTTGCCGGTCCAGGTGCCCCACATGTCCGGGGGCAGCGGGTTGGGCCGCACGATCTCGTCGTTGAGCGACTTGATCCAGTACTGGGTGGGCACCGGCGTGTTGGAGACCGTGGCCACCGCCTCCTGCGCGATGTTGGCGCGCGGGGTGAGGTCACGTCCCTTGACCGGGGTCGGCGTGACGAGCTTGATCCTCGGCGGGGTCTGGGTGTCGTCCCACTCGACCGGGTCGATGGCGACCGAGCGGCGGAAGTGGTTGCCGCCCACGGCGTCGGCCGTGTGGTAGGCGATGTACCACTTGCCGTCGAACTCCAGGATGCCCGGGTGGCTGGTCGTCGAGGAGACCGGCCGCAGGATCGTGCCACGGTAGGTCCAGGGCCCCTCGGGGGCCGAGGCCGTCGCGTAGGCGATGCAGGCGTGGTAGTTCGCCGGGGTGCACGCGGAGGTCGGGCCGGCGTTGTTGCCGGCGTACGCCATGTAGTAGGTGCTGCCGCGCTTGAAGGCCCAGGCGGCCTCGAAGAAGCCGGTCAGGCCGGTGACGGTCCGGGTCGTGGTGACCGGGGTCTTCATGTCGGAGGCCAATTCCAGCATTCTCAGGTTGCTGAACGAGCCCCACCACAGGAACACCCGCTGGCCGTCGATCAGGATCGTCGGGTCGATGTTGTGGATGTTGTTGGGCGTGGGGACCCGCTGGGAGACCAGCGGCCCGCCCGCGTAGTCGGTCCACGGACCGGTCGGCGAGGTGGACACGGCGACGCCGATGGCGAACTTGTCCGACGCCGTGCTCTCCCGCTCGTTGATCGGGACGTACCAGTAGTAACGGCCGTCGAGACCGCGGACCACCTGGCCGGCGTAGGCGCGGCCCGAGGTCGCCCAGGAGAAGACCGCCTCCGGCCGCATCAGCGACGGGAAGTGGGTCCACTCGCCGGCGGCGACGTCGGTGGTCTTGAAGGCCCCCCACTCGTTCATGATGAAGTCGTTGGTGGTGGGCCCGGCCTGGTCGTGGCCGGTGTAGATGTACAGCTCGTCCTTGCCGCTGGTGTTGCCCTCGGCGCCCGCCGGGACGACCAGGGGGGCCGGGTCGGCGGAGTAGTACGTGCCGTCCTTCAGGATCGGGTTGACGGTGCTGGTGAAGGTGTACGAGTCGGCGGCATGGGCCGGACCGGGGAGCCCGACCAGGCAGGTGGCCACAAGTGAGGCGGCGGCCGCCGCCCGTATGGCGATCTTCAAGGTGCTCTTCCTTACCGTCGGCAAGGGCGGCGGCGCCCCCGCGGGGGACGCCGCCACCAGGGGGTGCTAGCCGCAGTTGTGCGCGTTGTAGGGCACGGTCGCCGTCTCGGTGACCGACTGGCCGCCGGCGGTCCCGGTGACCTTCACGGTCGCGGAGCCGGCCGGGATCGACTTGGCGCGGGTGTTGAACGACTGGAAGGCGTTCTTGCCGGGCGCCACGTCGGCCACGGTCTTCGATCCGTACGGCGTGATGAGCTCGATGGTGAGCGGCCCATCAGAGTCGTTGCGGACGTTGAGCGACAGGTAGACGTTGGTGCCCGTGCACTGCGTCTTCGGCGTGGCGGTGGTCGCGAACTGCGGACCGCCCTCGCCGACGACGAGCTTCAGCGTGGTCTGGGTGGTGCCCGCCTCGCTGACGTAGGACGGCAGGACCAGGTCGCCGATGATCGTGTACGTCCCGTCGGTGTTCACCACCTCGGGGTTGTACCGCCAGTTCACGCCGATGGCCTGGTTGTCACGCGAGCCGTCGTTGTACGACACCGAGACCTTGGTGGGCAGCACCGGCTGCTCACCGACCTCGACGTGCCGCTCGAACGACTCGGCGCCCTGGATCGAGATGCCGCCCTGCGACATCTCGGGACGCACGTAGACACGCGCTTCGGCGATCAGGCCGTAGGCGTCGTTGGTGCCGTACACCACGAACGGGTCGACGTTGGTCTCGGCGACCATGTCGGCGGTGATGGGCTGCCACGTGAACGCCACCTGGCCGGGTGCGCCGCTCGTGTACGTGGCGTCCAGCGTCGCCGGGAGGGTCGGGACGAGGCCGACGCCGGTCCGGATGAGCACCGGGGAGGCCACCGAGTCGACGGTCTCGCCGTTGGCCCGCCAGCGCAGCACGCCGGTGCCCGCGCCGCCGGTCATCAGGCCCCAGATCCGGATGCGGATCCGGCTGGTGCTGACCGGGGTGAAGTTGAACCTGTTGTAGGCGTTGGTGTTCAGGCCGGCCGCGTAGGTGGAGCCTCCGGTGAGCGTGACGGGCGTCCAGGTGGTGCCGTCGTTCGAGGTCTCGATGGCGTACGTGGTGGCCGTCGGGCGGCGGGTCCCGCCGTTGTCGTCGTACCAGTAGACGTCGGTCGAGGAGAGCCGGACCGGGGCGGTCCAGGTGTACTGGATGTAGGCCTCGGTGGCCGGGCTGGTGCCGTTGCGCGGCTGGCCCCAGTTGCCCCAGCCGTTGCCCGCGCCGGGGTTGGAGCTGGCCGGGGTGGTGTTCTCGTTCACCCGCGAGTGGTTCTCCCACGACGCGGTGCCGCTGGTGGTGATGGTCGCCGTGGCGCCGAACTCCGCGGAGACGGCCTTCTTGGCGAGGGTCACCGAGACGGTGGCGGTCGACCGCTTCTCGCCGTCGTCGGCGAAGAACCGCAGGACGTAGTCACCCTCGACAGTGCCGGTCACGCGGGTGGCCAGCGCCTTCGAGTCGGTGAAGATGACGCCCGCACCGGCCGGCGCCGAGACGGTCTCCCAGCCGTAGGTGAGCTCGTCGTCGTAGGGCACGCCGTCGTCGGAGGCGGTGCCGACGACGCGGGTCGACAGGTTGCCGTCCTGCGAGGCGTCCCGGACCGCGGTGACGGCCGGGGCCTGGTTGGTGACCTCCGGGACCTCGCGGCCCGAGTCGAACACCTGGATCTCGGAGATCGCGGTGTAGTAGGTCGGGCTGTTGGTGAAGACGACGCGCACCTTGTCGGCGGTCACCTTGTTGAACAGCGCCTCGTTGAACTTCGCGGTCGGAACGGCCGGGTTCTTGAACTGGCCCGGCACCTCCTTCCAGCCGCCGTTGCCGTCGGGCACCTGGATCCACCAGCGCGAGGGCTCGTGGTAGCCGCCGGCCTGACGGTCGGAGACGAAGAACGCCTTGATGTTGTCGAAGGTCTTGGCCGAGCCGAAGTTGAGCTCGACGTAGCCGTTCTTGTCGGTGGTGCCGTGGTTGCCCCAGTACGGCTCGTTGGCGGTCACACCGTCGTTGACGGCCGCCAGCGCGACCGGACGCTCCAGCTCCTTGATGGCGCCGGGCGTGTAGTTCATCGAGGTGGTGCTGTAGCCGGGCGTGTGGAACTGACGCCAGGAGGCGGGGCGGGGGCCCTGCTGGGTGTACGACGAGGCGAGGGTCGCGCCCTTGGCCAGGTTGGCGGCGTCCTCGGTCAGGTCGATACCGGCCGTCTTGAGGTAGGAGACGACACGCTCGTCCTCGATGGGGGTGTTCACCGAGGCCGGGAAGTCGTCGCCCTCGGTGGCCGTGAAGGTGACGGTGACGCCGGCCGCGGGGGTGACGGTGTTGGTCTTGGGGTCGTAGGTGACCTTGCCCAGCTTGTCGACGGCGAACTTGCGCTCACCGTTGAGGAACAGGCTGTAGCCCGAGCCCAGGCCGTAGGCGGTGCCGTCGGGGTCCCAGACGAGGGTGACGTCCTGGCCGTGGTACTTCAGGTTGTTGACCATGAAGTGCTCGTAGCCGAAGTCGATCGGCCAGAGCTCGATCTTGTCGTCGGTGCGCGGCTGGATGCCGCCCATGTCCTCGACGAAGATGTAGTTCATGTTCCCGAGCATCACGTGGTTCGGGTTGTTCCTGTTGTACGTCTTGGTGGTCGGGTTCCAGTTCGAGTAGTACTCCGACTGGTTCGGCGCCCGCATGTCACCGGCCGGGTAGACGCTCCACGCCATCCAGTCGAGCAGGCGCTTGGCGTAGGCCGGGGTGATGTACTTGCCCGTCGGGTCGTAGTGCCGCAGGGCCGACCGCACCGCGCGGTACTGCACGGTGAAGTTGATGTTGGAGAAGTTGTTCGAGCCGCCGACCCCGTAGGCCGTCTTGTCGTACTGGTTGGCCGTGTAGAACGGGAAGATCGGGAAGTTGTCGCCGTAGGTCAGGAAGCGGAAGCCGTCGACGTACTTGGCGGCCTGGTCGACGGGGATCAGGTTCTCGGCGTAGACGTCGTAGAGGTTCGACTCCTTGGCCGGGATCAGCCCGCGCGCGGCGGGCGGCAGCGGATTGGCCGTGCCGTTGGAGCTGGCCGCGCTGGTGGCGCCGTGCGAGGTGGCGGCCAGGAACATCCTCATGTCCGGGCTCCACAACTTGGTCAGGATCGCGTCCCGGATCCCGTTCGCGCTGGTGGCCATCTCGTCGACCTTGGCCTGGTCGGCGCCGGCGATCGAGTAGAGCTGCCGGGCGGCGTCGAAGGCGCCCCACACGTACGCCGACTCCGGACGCTCGATGGTGCGGGCGCCGGGCGCGCCGCTGCCGCTCTTCGGGAACCCGAAGGAGATGGCGTCCGAGTCGTTGCCGGGCATGTAGTTGGTGTCGTACGCGATCAGCTTGTCGCCGTTGCCGTCGTAGTGTTCGAGCTGGCCCCTGCCGTCGCCCTCGAAGTAGTGGGCGAACTTCTGGGCGATCTCCTTGCCGCCGCCGTGCACCCCGTAGGCCTCCAGGCCCGCGGTGCCGATGTACTGCGAGTAGTGGTTGTTCCAGCTCGTGTGACCCGGGCTGTCCAGGAACGCCGAGGAGCCCGAGAGCTCGCCGATGTTGAGGATCTGGCCGTACGGCAGGTACGGCGTCCGCAGCCACTTGGTGTCCTGCAGGTGCATCGGCTGCGTCAGGGCCACGGCGTTCTGGTAGAGGTTCACGCCCTCGATCGTCGTGGGGTACTGGTAGACGTAGCCGGTCGCGTTGGCGTCGAGCGTGTTGTAGCGCTCGCCCCACCAGCGGTAGACGATGGCCTTCTCCAGCGCCGGGTCGGGCACGTCGATGTAGGGCACGTCCTTGGCCCACTGGCGGTTGAAGGCGGTGATGCCGTCCTTGACCGCCTCGGCCGGGCTCTTCTGGGCGTAGGCCTTGTACTCGGTCGTCGCCTGCGGCAGCGAGTCCTGCGTGACCGCGCCGACGACCGACAGCGAGACCGAACCGCCCGCGGGGACGGTGATCTCCCGGTCGAGGTTGGTGCCCGTCCGGGTGAACCCGTCACCGGTCAGGTTGACCCTGATCTGGTTCCACGGGGTGTCGATCGTGCCGTTGTTGGAACCACTCGTGATGGTCCGCGTGCCGGTCAGCTCGGCGTTGCCCTCGCCCGCCTGGGTCGCGAGCGGGGAGGCCGCGCGGACCGTGAAGGTGGCCGCCGACTCGCCGGGGTTGGTGAAGGTGATCGCGGTGACCGCGACGTTCTCGTACGTGATGAACTTCGTCAGATCGGCGGTGACGCCGGCGCCGCCGACCGTGTACCGGGTCTTGGCGTGCGAGGGCGCGTTGAACCGGTTGGCGTTCACCTCGGTCACGGTCTGGCCGGGAACGGTGACCGTGTAGAAGTTGCCGAGGTTGTTCGGGCCGCCGACGAAGGCGCTGCCGGCGAAGCCCATGGTGGTGAAGTTGGCGTTGCTGGCGCCGCGCATGTAGAGCGAGCGGCCACGCGTCATCAGCACGGCCGAACCGATGGCGCCCCTGACGCCCAGGACGCGGTCGAGGTAGTAGTCCGTCCCGCCGGCGGCGAGGTCCTTGTCGAAGATGGACTGGTGCATGCTGGACGCGGTGAACGGAACGCCCGGCTTGACCTGGTTGGCGACGTCACCGACGTTGCTGTAGACCGGGTCGCCGATCTCCATCACGTGGTTCTGGCCATTGGTGTAGACACCGACGTCGCCTTCGTTTCCGGGGAGAATCGGCGATGCGGCATGGGCGGCGGGAGGCAGGCTGACCAGGCCCGCCACGGTGAGCGCAGCCAGAGCGAGCCACGTGGGCGCCCTGCCTGTGCGTCTGGCACTCATTTAGACTTCCTCCAGGTACCGGGATCGGTCGGTTCGGGCGGTGTCGACGGGGAGCCAGACCCGCATGGTCGCGGGCCCGTGGTTGCCCCAGCGGTGATAGGCCACCAGCCGCAGGGTGATCGGCTCCTCGTCCGGGGACTCCTTCTCGGCCGTGTACGGCCAG
This sequence comes from Herbidospora yilanensis, assembly GCF_001570565.1. Taxonomy (GTDB): domain Bacteria; phylum Actinomycetota; class Actinomycetes; order Streptosporangiales; family Streptosporangiaceae; genus Herbidospora; species Herbidospora yilanensis. The sequence goes on from NZ_BBXE01000013.1 coordinate 800,554, forward strand.
CCGGTCGGCGCCCCTGAGATGAGCGCCGCCTTGACGTCGAGTTCGACGGCACCGTCGACCACGTGCTCCACGGGCTCCTCCGGCCTGACCACGACCTCGGCCAGCGGGGGCCGGTCCCCCACCGATTCGGCGCAGTAGACCAGCGGGCCCCGCTCGATGGCGACGCTGCCCCTGAGCGCGTCGATCCTGGAGTCGGGCACGGTCCATCGGGAGATGACGGGCAGGTCGAGGGTGACGACGTCGCCCGGACGCCAGCCGCCTTCGGCCTCCGCGACGGCGTAGCCGGGCGCGACCGCGCGACGCGTCCCGCCGTAGGAGAGGGTCGCGCCCTCGGCCCACGCGGGCACCCGGAGAGAGATCGATCCGGTCCCGCCCTCGGCCACCGTGACGGCGACCCGGCCCGACCACGGATAGTCGGTGTCCACGTTCAGCACGAGCCCGTCGTGCCGGATCTCCGAGGGCGTGTAGTGGTGGATCCGGACGCCGGACTCCTCGCCCGCCGCGAGGTAGGCGGCCAGCGAGGCGAACGTCCGGGAGATGTTGCTCGGGCAGCACGACACCGTGAACCACGGCGAGCGCAGCCCGCCCTCGGCGGCCAGGTTGATCCCGTCGAGCGGCTCGGCGGGCACCCGGACCTGGAGGGGGTTGGCGTAGAAGAACGACTTGCCGTCCAGCGCGGGCGAGGTGGCCAGCACGTTGTAGAGAGTGCGTTCGGCCAGGTCGGCGTAGCGGACGTCGCCGGTGGCCAGCAGCAGCCGGTGCGAGAGCATGAACGAGGCGACGCCGGCGCAGGTCTCCGAGTAGGCCCGGTCGGACGGCAACTCGAAGTCCTCGCCGAACGACTCGCCGAAGTGGCGCGACCCCATCCCGCCGGTCAGGTAGGTGCGCCGGGCGATCGTCGACTCCCACTGCGCCTCGACGGTCTTCAGCAGGTCGACGTCGCCGGTCTCGACCGCGACGTCGACGACCCCGGAGGCCAGGTAGAGCGCCCGCACGGCGTGGCCGTGGAACACCTTGGCCTGCCGGACCGGGACGTCGTCCTGGAAGTAGCCCCGGCCGAACTCGATGTCGGCCAGCGCGGGCAGCCCCCGGCGGTCGACGAACCGGCGGGCCATCTCCAGGTAACGTTCCACACCGGTCGCCCGGTAGAGCTCGACCAGGGCCATCTCGATCTCGGGGTGCCCGCAGGTCTCGGTGGTCTCCATGAACCGGTCGCACACGTGGTCGGCGACCCGGCGTACGACCTGGGTCAGCTCGTCCTCGCCGTGGGTCCGTAAGCGGGCGACCCCGGCCTGGATGAGGTGCCCGTAGCAATAGAGCTCGTGGCCCCACTCGAAGTCGGTGTAGCGGGCGTTCTTCCAGCGGGTGTTCAGGTAGCCGTCGGCCTCCTGGGCGCGGGCCACGATCCCGGCCAGTTCCGGCAGCGCCGGGTGGCCGGCCCAGGCCATGCCCTCCAGCAACTTGTAGATCTCCGAGTCGCTGAACTCCCGGCCACGACGTGGCACCTCGCCCCGGAAGTTGGCGACCCAGCCCTCCTTCTCCATCCACTCCTGGCAGTGGGCCATGGTGACCTCGCGGTTCAGGGCGATCCGGTCGCCCCAGAAACCGGGCGCGGGGCGCACGGCGTCCAGGCCGAGGGGGGACAACACGCCGGAGGAGGGCAGCACAGGACTAGCCACGCAGAGCTCCTGACATGAATCCGCGCACGTAGTGGCGCTGGAGGACGAGGAAGAGGATCAGGCACGGGATCGCCATGACCATGACGCCGGCCTGCAACATGCCGTAGTCGATGGCGCCGAACGTGTTCTGCGTCATGCTGACCACCGCGACCGGCAGCGTGAAGCTGGCGCCGTCGTTGAGCAGGATCAGCGGGGCGAAGAAGTCGTTCCACGACGCCAGGAAGGCGAACAGCCCGACGGTGACCATGGCCGGCCGCACCGCGCGGAGCAGGATGCGGACGAACGCGCGGAACGTGGTGCAGCCGTCGACCAGCGCCGCCTCCTCCAGTTCCTTCGGCAGCGCCTCGAAGGCGTTGCGCATCATGAACAGCGCGAAGGGGAGCTGGAACATGACGAAGACCAGGGCCACGCCGACCAGCGAGTTCTGCAGCCCGATGTAGCCGAGCAGCACGTACAGCGGGATCAGCACCGTCGCGTACGGCACCATCAGGATCGCCAGGGTGGCGAGGAACAGCAGGTTCTTGCCGGGGAAGGCGAACCGGGCGAAGGCGTAGCCGCCGAGCGCCGAGACGAACAGGGTGCCCGCGACGGTCATCACCGAGACGAGGGCGCTGTTGGTCAGATAGGTGCCCAGCCCTTCGCCGAACTGGGCCATCTCCACGTAGTTGCCCGGCTCCTCCATGGACGCCCACCCGCTCCACACCAGGGGGAACAGGAACAGGACGGCCAGGGCCGACATGGTCGTGTAGTACCTCACTCCGGCCTCCTGAGCACCCGCATCTGCAGGGCGTTGAGCGCGACGAGGGCGATCAGCAGCACGACCGACAACGCCGCGGCGCCGCCGAGGTCGAACCGGAGGAAGGCGTCGCGATAGATGACCATGACCATCGAGACGGTGCTGTTGTCCGGGCCGCCGTTGGTGAAGATGAAGAACTGGTCGAAGGCCAGCAGCGAGCCCGTGATGCTCATGATCAGCATCAGCGCGATCGTCGGGCGCAGCAGCGGCAGCGTGATCCTTCGGAAGATCACCCAACGGCTCGCGCCGTCGGTCCTGGCCGCCTCGTACACCGCGACCGGGATGGCCTGCAGGCCGGTGAGCAGGATGAGCATGTTGAACCCGGCGAAGCGCCAGAGCACGAGCGTGATCGTGGAGAACAGCGCCATGTTCGGCGTGCCGATCCAGCTCACCGGCTCGTCGATGATCCCCAGGGTTCGCAGGATCGGGTCGATCGGGCCGAAGTCGCTGTTGAGCATGCCGTAGAAGAGCAGCGCCGCCGCCGCGAAGCCCACCGCGCCCGGCAGGAAGAACGCGGTGCGGAAGAACCCCACGCCGGGCCTGCGCTCCTGGACGAGCAGGGCCAGGCCGAGCGCGAACAGCGAGAGCACGACCGTGATGATCACGGTGTACTTCAGCGTGAACCACACGGCGTCGGCGAAGAGCGGGTTGTCGGCGATCTTGGTGTAGTTGGCCGGGGCGTTGAGCGTGGCCTCGCCCAGCAGCGGCCACCGGTTCAGTGACATCCAGCCGACGAGGACGAGTGGCGCCAGGAAGAGCACGACCACGATGAGGGCGGTCGGGCCGGCGTACAGCCAGCCCTGTGCTCCTTGACGGCGCCACCAGGGCGGGGGCGCGACGGCGGTGGAACCGCCGCGCGCCGCCCGCCCACGGGGGCGGGTCAGGGTGGTCATGACTGAAGCGAGGCGTTGATCGCGGCGTTGAGTTCGGTCACCTTGGACGCGTCGCCGAACAGCGCCTCACGCGCCAGGCGGAGGAACGGTCCCTGCGGGTCGTTGAAGCTCTCGCCGAACTTCAGCGCCATCGGGGTCTGGCCCTTGCCGACCAGGGAGTTGATCAGGACCACCCGGGGGTCCTCGGCCGAGTACTTGTTGTTGGCCAGGTCGACGCGGGCGAGCACGTCCTTGTTCTTGGCCATGACCTCGACCTGGGCCTCGTCGGAGACCGACCAGGCCAGGAAGTCCCAGGCGGCGTCGGCGTTCTTGCTCGTCGACGAGATGCCGACGGAGTCGCCGCCGACGAAGGTCGACTCGCCGCCGTCGGGGCCGGCGATCGGCGCGACGCCGATGTTCATGTCGGCGGGCATCGAGCCGAGCGTGGTCGACGGCATCGGCATGACGCCGATCTCACCCTTGGGGAAGAAGCCGGTCCACGTCGGGCCCTGCTCCTCCTTGGTGGTGGCGCCGGTGACGCCCTTCTCGAACAGGCCGCGGTAGATCGCGAACACGTCGGTCATCGGCGACTTGTCGTTGAGGGACTCGGTGCCCTCGGGGTTCAGCGTCTGGCCGCCGGCCGCCCAGACCGAGGGCCAGAAGGTGAAGACGAAGCAGCCGCCGCAGTTGCCGCCGAAGAAGGTGCCGCTGACCTTGCCGTCCTTGCCGAGCTTCTCGTCGACGGCGGTGGCCTGCTCGGCGAACTCCTTGAGGGACGTCGGGCCCTTCTCCGGGTCGAGCCCGGCCTTCTCGTAGAGGTCCTTGTTCCAGAACCAGACCGACAGGTCGAGCGTGTGCGGGAGGGTGTAGTTCTTGCCCTCCAGCGTGCCGAGCTTCATGTGCGAGGGGGCGAGGCTGTCCTTGAACGGCAACGACGCGACCCGGTCGGTGATGTCCATGAACAGGCCCTGCGACGTGTAGTTGGGCACGAACACCACGTCGGAGGCGAAGATGTCGGGCAACTGTCCCGCGCCCGCGGCCGCGGCGACCCGCGGCTGGTAGTTGTCCGTCGGGATGACGGTCAGTTTCACCTGGTTCTTATGGCTGGCGTTGTAGGCCTGGACCAACCGCTCACTCTGCGCCTGGGTGGCGGCGCGGGTCCACATCGTGACCTCGACGCCCGCGTCCGAGGCGGCCGACTGGCCCGCCTGCGGCTGCTGTTCGCCACCATCCGAGCCGCCGCACGCCGACACTAATGACACCAATGCGACCACTGCAGCGCTGACCAGCACACGTGGCTTCATGGCCTGCTCCTTCCGATACCCCCCGAACCAATGACCGAAATCACCTAAAAGGTTTTCGTAACGTAGAAGAAACCTGCATCACTGTCAACGGTTTGCCGGGTATGATGCCGATTGACCAGGAAGTGTCAGGCGAAAGGGTTTTCGGGAGTGACGACGAGACGTGCGACCATAACCGACGTTGCCGCCCTTGCCGGCGTCTCCGTCGCGACGGCGTCCAAGGCGCTCAACGGCCGCGACGACGTCCGCGCCACCACCAGGCAACTGGTCATCGACGCCGCCGCCCAGCTCAGCTTCCAACCGAATGTGCTGGCCCAAGGCCTGCTCAGCGGGCAGACGCGCACCGTCGGGCTGCTCACGAGCGACATGGTCGGCCGGTTCGGCATCCCGGTCCTCCTAGGAGCGGAAAACGCTTTCGGAGCCGGGGAGATGGCGGTGCTCCTCTGCGACGCCCGGGGCGACGCGATCCGGGAGCAGCACTACATCCGCACCCTGCTATCCCGCCGGGTCGACGGCCTCATCGTCGTCGGCGAGAGCACCGACCCCCGCCCGTCCATCACCAAGGACGTGCCGGTTCCGGTGGTGTACGCCTACGCGCCCTCAGACGACCCCGCGGACGTGTCGTTCGTCCCCGACGACGAAGGCGGCGCGCGGCTGGCCGTCCGCCACCTGATCGCGACCGGGCGGACCCGCATCGCCCACATCACCGGCCCCACCACTTACAAGGCCGCCACCGACCGGGCCGAGGGCGTGCGCGAGACGCTGGCGGAGGCCGGTCTGGAACAGGTCGGCGAGACCCTCTCCGGCGCCTGGTCCCAGCGCTGGGGCCGGCTCGCGGCCGACATGCTGCTGCTGAACGACCCCCAGATCGACGCCGTGTTCTGCGGCAACGACCAGATCGCCGCCGGCTTCATCGAGGCCGCCAGGGAACGCGGCCGGCGGGTGCCTGACGACATCGCGGTCGTCGGCTACGACAACTGGGAGGTGCTGTCGGAGGAGACCCGGCCCACCCTCACCACGATCGACCCCGACCTGGAGCGCCTCGGCCACACCGCCGCCCAGCACCTGTTCGCCGCCATCGACGGCAAGGCCACCCCGGGCGTGCACAGCATGCCCACCCGGCTGGTCATCCGCGACTCCACCGCGCCCGGGATTCCTGACACGCCCTGGCAGGTATCGCGAGGAGGATCTGAGGCATGACCACGATCGCGAAACTGATCGCAGTGAACATCGACTGCGCCGAACCCAAGACCCTCGCCGAGTTCTACGCCCAGATTTTCGGCTTCGAGGTCCAGCACTCCCAGGACGAGTACAGCGCCATCGGCGACGGCACCACGACCCTCTACTTCCAGCGGGTCGCCGAGCGGACCCCGGCCCCGTGGCCGGGGCCGGGCAAGCAGTTCCACTTCGACGTCCGGGTGCCCGACGTCGCCAAGGCGGTCGAGGAGTATCTCGCGCTGGGCGCCACCAAGCCCGACTTCCAGCCGGGCGGCGACCACTGGACGGTGATCGCCGACCCCGAAGGGCACCTGATCGACGTCTGCCCGGAACGTTAGAGCCGCTCGATGATGGTGACGTTGGCCTGACCGCCGCCCTCGCACATCGTCTGCAGGCCGTAGCGACCGCCGGTGCGCTCCAGCTCGTGCAGGAGCTTGGTCATCAGGATCGCGCCGGTGCCGCCCAGCGGGTGACCCAGGGCGATCGCGCCGCCGTTCGGGTTGGTCTTGTCGGGGTCGGCGTCGAGCTCCTTCATCCACGCCATCGGGACCGGCGCGAACGCCTCGTTGATCTCGACCACGTCGATGTCGCCGATGCTCAGCCCGGCCCGCTTCAGCGCCTTCTTCGTCGCCGGGATCGGCGCGGTCAGCATGTAGACCGGGTCGTCGCCGGTGAGCGCCAGGGTGACGACGCGGGCCCTGGGGGTCAGGCCGTGGTCGCGTACGGCCTGCTCCGAGGCCACCAGGAGCGCGCCGGCGCCGTCGGAGATCTGCGAGGAGGTCGCGGCCGTGATCCGGCCGCCCTCGCGCAGCAGCTTCAGCGAGGCCATCTTCTCCAGTGTCGTGTCGGGGCGGGGGCCCTCGTCGTCCTCGACGCCGTTGACCGGCACGATCTGGTCTCTGAAGTAGCCGTTGGCGACGGCCTTGGCGGCGCGCTGGTGGCTCTCGTAGGCGTAGCGGTCCATGTCCTCGCGGGAGAGGCCCCACTTCTCGGCCATCAGCTCGGCGCCCCGGAACTGGGAGATCTCCTGCATGCCGTAGCGCTCGACCCACTTCTCGCCGAACGGGAACGGCATGCCCTTCTCCAGGGCCGCCGTGATGCTGGACCCCATCGGGACGATCGACATCGACTCGACCCCGGCCGCGACCACCAGGTCCTGCGTACCGGACATGACACCCTGGGCGGCGAAGTGGATCGACTGCTGCGACGACCCGCACTGCCGGTCGATCGTGACACCCGCCACGCTCTCGGGCAGCCCCGCGCTCAGCCACGCGTTCCGCGCGATGTCCATGGACTGCGGCCCGAACTGCATGACGCAGCCCATGATCACGTCGTCGACGGCGGACGGGTCGACGCCGGTCCGGTCGATCAGCTCCTTCAGCGGATACGCGGCCAGATCGACCGGATGGACGGCCGACAACCCGCCCTTCTTCCTGCCGACGGGAGTACGAACCGCACCGACGATGTACGCCTCTGCCACGATGGCCTCCACCTGTGTCACGAAACCGAGCAACATTCGGTCGTTACTTCGGAGGCTACAACAGTCGCTTCCTAGACGCTCCCGGGCGGCAGCAGATCGGCGGGCTCGAAGACCTGGAATCCCCAATGGTCGACCACAGGACCGTCAAGGGCGGTCCCGAGGGCCAGGGCGACATTGCCGGGATCGAGCATCCGGGCGTCACCGTCGAGCTCCTCGGTGGCGGTGACGGCGATCCTGACGACCTCGGTGGCATAAGGCATGAGCCCGGCGACGGCGGCGGGGAAACGGTGCACCGGGGTCACCGAGACCCGGAAGCCGGCGGCCTCATAGACGCCGTCGGAGGACCAGCGCGACTTCCGCGTGTCGGCGGCGGACGCTTCGTCTGATTCGGCACCGGCCTCGGCTTCGTCCGCGTCCGCACCGGCTACGGCCTCGCCTGATTCGTCCCCGCCACCGGTCACGGCTTCGCCTGACTCGGCTCCGGCGTCGGTGCCGTCAGAGTCCGCCTGCGCACCGGCCACGGCTTCGCCCGGCTCGGCTCCGGCGTCGGTCGCGCTCTCGCCCGGCTCGGCTCCGGCGTCGGTCGCGGCCTTTTCGGACTCGCTCTCGGCGGCATCGGTCGTGTCCCCGGCTTCCGCCGCGGCGCTCCCGGAGATTTCGGATACGTCGTCAGCGGCGGCGCTTTCCGCGCGACCGTCGGCGGTCTCCGGAGAGGTGTCCTCCTCCGTGCCGAGGATCTTCTCCAGGGCCGGGGTCAGCTCCGACTCCTCGACCGCCGGGAGGTAGACCACGTACTCCAGCTCGACGTCCTCGGCCGGGTCGTCGGCCGAGCCCTCGCACAGGCAGTAGCCGCCCAGGCGGTAGGCCAGCCCGGCCGCCAGCAGCTTGTCGTAGTAGTCGACCGGCAGCGGGCGCTCCGCCACCACACGGTGCGCCCAGAGCTTCTCCTCGCCGTCGAGGCCGAGCTTCTTCTGGAGGTCGGGGGTGAGCTCGACGGCGTCGTGGATGCGGGTCGCGGCGGCCAGCACGTCGGCGCCGTCGATTTCGGCCTGCGGGTCGGCCAGCCGGACGATCTCCAGGATCGCCTCGGGCTTGGTCTTGGCAGGCACCACGACCGTGGGGCCGGTGCGAAGACGGCCAGGCAGCAGCAGATTGGAGAGAAGACCCATGTGCCCCTCCTTACGTAGAAGTCAGGACGAGGCTAGGCCGGTCCCTGTCATCGTCGCGTAAACGATGACATTGTCTACGTAGTGACGGGTGGTGCGGTTGTATGTTCCGCCACATGTGATCAATCTGAGTTCGGCCATGTCGCTGTCGCCGTAGACCCGCTCGGTCGGGAACGTCGTCTTGTCGGCCTGCTCGATGCCGCCGACGGTGTAGATCGCGACGGTGCCGTCCTGCCGGATCACTTCGATGGTGTCGCCGTAACGCAGTTCGGCCAGCCGGTTGAAAACGGCCGGGGAGGTCGCGGTGTCGCGGTGCCCCACCAGGGTCGCCGGCCCGGCAGAACCGGGGGTCGGTCCGCCCCGATACCAGCCGACCAGGTTGGTGTTGGCCAGCGGCGGCGGCTCGATCGCACCGGTCTTGTCGAGACCCACCGAACGCACCGGCGCGTCGATGTTCAGCCGCTTGACGATCAGTCGCTTGGGCGACGACGGCTGGCTCATGGGGGCGATGGGCGTGAGCGGCGGCAGCGGCGCCGGCGCCTCCGGAACGGCCTGCGGAAGCTCGGGACCGCCACCCCGGCCCACCTCGGGCAGCATGCCGCCGGCGACCTTGAGGTTGACCCGGTCGGGCTCGCTGTACTCCTCCGGGTTGCCCAGGATGAACACGAGGCCGAGCCCGACCGTCAGGAGACCGGCGACCGCGGCGATGATCAGCACCAGCCGTACGAGCTGAGTGCCGTTCTTCCCCTCAGGCTCCGGCTGCGGAGCCGGAACCTGCTGGTAGTAGACGTAGCCCTGCGGCGGCTGGTTCGGATCCTGCGGGTAGTAGCCGGTCACCGGCGCCTCATCCCTGCTGCGGCCGTCGCCGGGAGCGCAGCATCAGTCCGCCGACGCCGGCCGCGAGCACGATCGCCGAGCCGGTCAGCACGAACAGCCGCCCGTCGGGGCCGAGCATGCCGCCGCCACCGGTCGCCACGCCGCCGTCGGGCGTCTCGACCTGGTCGTCGGGCACGTCGGCCGTGGCGGTCTCGGTCACCGTCTTGGTGGTCCGGGGCGTCGGGGAGGTGGAGGTGGAAGGACTCGGGGAGGAGCTCGACGAAGGGCTGGGCGAAGGGCTGCTGCTGGTGCCCGTGACGCTCAGGGTCGCGCTCGCCGGCGTCGGCAGCGGGGCCGTGGTCGGCAGGGAGCACACGAACTTGGCGGCCTCGGTGGTGCCGTTCATCAGCCGGATCGTGAAGTTCTTGGCGGTCAGGACGAGCTGTGTCGTCCCGGTCGAGGGGGTGATCGTGGCCGTGGGGGTCGGCAGTGCCGGGAGCGCGCCGCCGACGGAGATCGGTGCCGCCGGGGCCACGGAGGCCGAGGGCGTCACCGTGGCGATGGCCGCAGCGCTGCCGTTGCCCTTGATCTCGATCTCGGCGGCCACCTGGATCGAGTGGGTCGTCTCCAGGGCCACCGGCGCCGGGGGAAGCGCGGTGCCGCTCAGCGCGACGGTCGCGTTGAACCCGGTGGCGATGGTCGCGGCCGTCACCGAGGAGTTCAGGGCCACGGTCACGTCATAGTCGACGTCGGTTCCCTCGACCCCGGCCAGCCAGGGCTTGCAGATGTAGTTCACCGTCTTCGTGTCGGCGGTGGCGCTGCTGAGCAGGGGACCGAGACCAAGAAGAAGACCAGCACTGACCACACCGGCGGCGGCGGCCTTGGTAGCGATGCGTCGCCGTGCCTTGTACTTCAGCACTGACTCTCTCCGTTTCAGATTCGATGACCGTTTCATGGCGGATGGGGAGATCCTAGGGACAAAGCCTGGGAGAAGGCAGAGATAACCCCAACTCTGACGATAATCAGTAAAGATTTCGTCAAGACACCACGCGTCTCCTGAGCATCAGGCCTCCCACCATCGCGGCCAGCGTGACGGTGCCTCCGGCCAGCACCAACACCCGTCCGTCGGGCCCGAGAGACCCTCCTCCACCGGTCGCGACACCCCCGTCGGGGGTCTCGACCTGAGCGGTGACGGTCGCGGTCGCGGTGCGGGTGGAGCGGTCGACCGGCGTGGGCGCGGTCACCGTGGCGGTGGCGGTCACCGTGCCCCTGGGGGTCGGCGTGCCGCTGCTGCTCGGAGTGTGGCTCGGGGTCGAACTGGGGGTCGTGGACGACGTGGGGGTCGGGGACGGAACGACAGTGATCTTCAGCGCGACCGGGGTGGCCGTGTCGGGGAGGACGCAGTTGTAGAGGACGGAGTCGGTGGTGGCTCCCGAGGGCCTGACCCGCACCGCGAACTCACGGGCGGACACCTCGAACACCCCGGTCGCCGTGGGCGTGACGACCCCCACGAGCGGCGGGATCGGCCAGACGGTCGCCCCCTGGGTGACGGCCGCGTTGACCGTCACCGTGGCGTTGGCGGTCGCCCCGGCGTACACCGAAGGCTCGTCGTCCGACCCGCTGGGGGTCTGGCTCGGCGTCAGGCTTGGAGTCTGGCTGGGCGTTTGGCTCGGGGTCTGGCTGGGAGTCTCGCTGGGGGTCGTACTGGGGGTCTGGCTGCTCGACCCGCTGGGCGTCGCGCTCGGGGTCTGGCTGGGGGTGGTGCTCGGTGTGGTGCTCGGTGTGGGGGTCGAGCCGTCGAGGGCCGGGCCGGTGGCGCGCAGCACGCCCTGGGCGGCGACCTGGTCTCCCACGGCCAGCGGGGTCGGCAGGCTCAGGACGGGCCCGCCGCTGGCCGTCGGCGTCCCGGGGACCATGCTCCAGACGACCGAGACGGGCGCGCTCGGGGTCGGCTGGTCGGGCGCGCCCAGGATCACCCGTACCTGGTAGGGCGCCGACGACGTCTCGGCGCCCTTGAAGCAGTCGTAGGTCGTCGTGCCGTCGCTGTTCCCGGCCAGCGCGGGGAGGCCGAGTAACAGCAGGGCGGCGGCGGCCCCGGCGCCCGCTCCGCGCGCGGCGAAACGGGCACGAGTCTTCAGCATCCTCATCGCTTGCCCCCGGATACGCCGTCTATCAGCGGACCTCGGTCAGGGTCGCGTAGACGACGATGTTGTCGGTGTAGTGATGGGTCTTCGAATTGTAGGCACCACCACAGGTGATCAACCGAAGGCTTGAGGTGATGGTGTTCCCGTAGACGCGCTTGGTCGGGAAGGCCTTCTTGCTGACCTGCTCGACGCCGTCGACGGTGAAGACCGCCAGTTTACCGTCCGCCCGCAGGATGCTGATCTTGTTGCCGCGCTTGATGTCCCGCAGCCTGCTGAACACCGCCGCGCCCGACCGGGTGTTGACGTGACCGAGGATGACGGCCGGGCCCTGGTCGCCGGGGGCGGGCCCGAACCTGTACCAGGCGGTCTCCTTGGGCTTGGCCAGCGACGGGGTCGCGATCTCGCCCTTCTTCGTCACGCCGACGGTGCCGATCTTGGCCCGGTTGACGCCGACGGCCGGAATGCTGATCTTCAGCGGGCGCGACGACTTGGGCGCGGTCACCTTCGGCGCCGAACTCGCCTTCGCGGCGGGCTTCGGGATCTCGACGTTGACGCCCACCCCGTTCGCCTGCGCCACGACCTGCGGCGACAGGGTCAGCGGGGCGACCGGCTGGGTGGCCGGCCCGGGCGGCGGCGCCGTCGGGTCGGCCGCGGTCAGCGGAACCCCGGGGCCACCCGGGCCCACGGTCGGCGGGATGACGTAGGAGTTGCCGGCGGCCTGGATGTTGACCTCGTCGGCCGGCTCCTCGATCGCCGGGGTCGGCGAGAGCACCATCAGCAGGCCGGCCATGATCGCCGCGATCCCGCTGAAGGAGCCGCCGACCAGCAGCGCCGTGAGGGTGCGCTTGGACATGCCGCCGGGCGGGGGCGCCTGCGCGGGGACCTGGACGACGGGCACGACCTGACCGGAGGGCGTACCGGCAACCGGAACCGCACCCACCGGAACACCGGCACCCGGAGCACCAGCGCCGGAAGCCGGACCCTGAGCACCAGCAGCCTGCCCGCCGGGAAGAGCAGCACCGGGCACACCGGCAGCCGGAACCCCAGCGCCGGGAACACCGGCGCCCGGAACCTGGCTCACCGGCACCATCACGACGGGCACCATGCCCGGAGGCACCGACCCGCTCGGGACCATGACCACGCCACCCGGCGCGACCGCGCCGGGCACGTCACCACCGGAGACCGGAGCCCCAGAGGCCGGAGCCGCGGCATCCTGAGCCCCCGAAGCCTGAGCGTCCGAAGCCTGCGCCTCGGAAGCCGCCGAGCCATCGGCGTCGGCCGAGGTCTTGGGCTCGATGGGCATGGCCGGCTTGTCGCCGCTGTCGCCCTTCACGAGCTTGTGCCCGGTCGCCTTCAGCAGCCGGTCGTACGGGTGCTGCACGATCGCCCCGGGAGAGGCCGGCTTCGACTGCTCGTCCTCCGGCTCGGGGTCGGGCGTCGGATAGGGGTTGCGCTTGTCCGTCATCACCGCTCCCCGGCGTGGGCCGCGCGCCTGCGCAGCAGCTTGAGTCCGCTGACCATGCCGCCCATCAGCAGCAGCGCACCGACCGCCAGCACCGCGGCGCCGGGGTTCGACCGTTCGGGCGCCTCACCGGTCTGCGCGCCGCCCAGCGGCGTGATGGCCACCTGCGCCACGGTCGGGGTCGAGGTCAGCGTCACGGTCGTGGTGGCCGTGGGGGTCGGGGTGCCCTGCACGATCACCGACACCAGCGGCGTGAAGTTCTCCTGCGGGGTCGGCGGCCTGCTCACGTTGCCGGAAGGGCTCGGCGAGCCGCTCGGTGAAGTCGAGGGCGTCGTCGACGGGGTGGTCGACGGCGTGGTCGACGGGGTGCCCGAGGGGGTCTGCGACGGGTCGCCGGACGGGTCGGGCGACGGGGACTGCGAGGTGCCGCCGCCGGTCACCGTCAGCGGGATGAGCGGGAACTTCGGCTCGGGGCTGCAGACCGTGCGGTAGGGCGAGGCGTTGAGGTTGTCGGCCGTGTTGGCGTACACCTTCCAGGCGTCGACGCGGGCGAACTTGTCCTGGGTCTGGTTCTTGATCTTCACGGTGTACTTGCCGTAGGGCAGGTCGGTGGCCGCGGTGAACTTCTCCAGCACCCGGCGCTCGCCGGCCACCTGCCAGTAGGCGTTGTAGCGCTCGGAGGCCTCGTCGGGCGGGTTGCCCTGGTCGGTGACGAGCGTGAACTCGCTCATGTCGTTCTTCTTGTCGCCGAAGAGGTCGACGCCGGTGCCGACGAAGGTGAAGGTCGCCTCGTCGCCCTCGTTCTTGGCCTCGCGGAGGTCCTGCTCGTAGTGCGTCTTGCCGAAGTAGGCCAGCGGGTCGTTGACGTGGTTCCAGCCCGGCCCGTACCAGTGCGAGAAGTCGCCGACCGGCTGGAAGTCGTTGTTCCAGGTCGACTCGACGTCGGCGAGGTCGAGGATGATCGGCCCGACCTCGATCGACCCGGAGCCGGCCCGCTCGGCGGTCGCCAGGCCCGGCGAGACCAGCCCCAGCGACAGCGGCTTGCCCGTGCGCAGGTCGTCGGCCGGGACCAGGCGGGTGCCGGTCGAGTCGATCGCGCCCTGGCCGGTCCACACGCCGTGCGCCTTCACGCGGGCGGTGACCGCGAGGTGGCCGCCCTTGTCGTGGTTGGGGTTCAGCGGGTCGGGGACCTTCACGCTGCGCTGCGCGTCACCGAGTTGCCAGTTGATGACGAGCTGCTGCCCGACCGTCAGTTCCTTGGAGGACAGAGAGATCGACGCCGCGATCGTCTGGTTGTCGGCCAGTGGGCCGACACACTTGAAGTAGTAGGGACCTTCTGCCGAACCCTGGCTGGTGCCGGGGAAGACGATCAGTGCGCCAGCAGTGGCAATTCCCACCGCTCCCAGGGCGGCCCACCGCCGACGCGTCCGTTCCCACCGCATTGCACACACTCCGATATCGCGGCATACCAAACCGAAGGTAGATCTTATGGGGTTAAGGAAGGTGATTGGTGGGAACGTGGCGCACTTGTGATGCGCCCCCCAGCATGTTCCGAGAAGTAACAGAATAGTATTCTGCTAGTCATGGAGCGAACCCTCTTCGAGGAGGAGCACGAGCTCTTCCGTGACACCGTCCGCGACTTCATGAGCCGCGAAGTCATCCCGAACCACGCGCAATGGGAGAAGGACGGCATCGTCCCCCGCGAGATCTGGAAGAAGGCCGGCGACCTGGGCATGTTCGCCATGTCGGTCCCCGAGGAACACGGCGGCATCGGGATCACCGACTTCCGGTTCAACGTGGTGGTCATCGAGGAGATCATCCGCGCCGGGGCCAGCGGCCTGGGCTTCGGCCTGCACAACGACGTGATGGCGCCCTACTTCGTCGACCTGACCAACGACGAGCAGAAGGCCCGCTGGCTGCCGGGCTTCGTGAGCGGGGAGCTGATCACCGCCATCGCGATGACCGAACCGGGCGCGGGCAGCGACCTCCAGGGCATCCGGACCACCGCCGAGAAGGACGGCGACGACTACGTCCTGAACGGCCAGAAGACCTTCATCACCAACGGCATCAACTCCGACCTGGTGGTCGTGGTGGCCAAGACCGACCCGGCGGCCGGGGCGCGCGGCACCACGCTGTTCGTGGTCGAGCGCGGCATGCCCGGTTTCGAGCGGGGCCGCAACCTCGACAAGGTCGGCCTCAAGGCGCAGGACACCGCCGAGTTGTTCTTCGAGAACGTCCGGGTCCCGGCCGCCAACCGGCTCGGGCCCGCCGACGGCCAGGGGTTCTTCCAGCTCATGGGCAACCTGCCGCAGGAACGCCTGTCGATCGCGGTGGTGGCGGTCGCCGCCGCCGAGGCCGTGCTGGAGACGACGATCGACTACTGCCGCAACCGCCAGGCGTTCGGCCGGAATCTGGGCAGTTTCCAGAACACCCGGTTCGTGCTGGCCGAACTGGTCACCGAGGTCGAGATCGCCCGCCTGTTCGTCGACACCTGCGTGACCGCGCTCAACGCCGGGACGCTGACCCCGGTCGACGCCGCCAAGGCCAAGTGGTGGACCACCGAACTGCAGAACAAGGTCATCGACCGCTGCCTGCAACTCCACGGCGGCTACGGCTACATGACCGAGTACCCGGTGGCCAAGGCCTGGCTCGACGCCCGCGTCCAGACCATCTACGGCGGCACCACCGAGATCATGAAGGAGATCATCGGCAGATCATTCGGGTTCTGAACCGATCAAAAGCGGCGGTAAAGCTTCATACTGGCCCCATGGAAATCACCGGGCTGATCCTGCTGGTCTTCCTGGCGTTCCTGGCGGCGTGGCTGCTGAACAAGGTGCGCCGGTTCTTCCGGCTGGGCGCCGTCGCCTACGGCGGCGTAATGATCGTCTTCATCATCGCCATGCTCCTGATCTGGGGCCAGACCATCCGATGAGACCCGCCTTCGATCCGGCTCTGCCGCCCGCCGACCGGGCGCTCATGGCCGCCTCACCCGAGTTCCTCCACCCGGTCCCCGGCCGCCCCCGCTGGGGCGGCCGGATCGGCGCCGACGCCTGGGCCGCGCTGCTGTCGGCCTCGTTGTGGGGGTTCCTGCCCGTCGTGATCGGCCGCCTCCACGGCCGGTGGTGGTTCCCGCTCGGCGCGACCCTCCAGGTCGTCCAGCTCATGATCTGGTTCTTTTACGGCTTCGCCCCCGCCTTCACCATGAGCCTCGCGGTCGAGGCGGTGGCATTCCTCGTCCTGCTCGCCCTGTCGGGCGAATCGCCCGTCGCCGGACTGGCCCGCGAACACCAGGGCCGCTACATCGCCGACCTGCACCTCCGCGACGCCGAGTTGCTGGAGCGCACCCAGAAGGCGGTCGCCGCCGTGCTCGAATCGAGCGTCAACCGGGCCGGCCTGCTCGACGACATCGCCAACAGCGTCACCCTCCCCCGCCAGGAGTGGGAGATCGCCGAGACCCTCGCCGAGATGACCCGGCTGCGCCGCGAACAGCGGGCGGCCCGCGAGGGCAGGGTCACCGACCGCATCAGAGACATGCTCGACGCCCACCAGAACGCCATGCAGGTGGCCACCGACTCGCTGACCGAGCGGATCGAGGCGCTGGAGGACTACGCCCTGCGGGTGCTGGCCGCCGACGACGCCTACCAGGAGTGGCAGACCCTCCAGGACCTGGCCGACGACGGCGACGCCTACACCGAACTCCTGGCCCGGACCGTCCGCGACCGCCTGGCCACCGAGGAGATCGACGCGCTGACCGAGAAGGCCGCCAAGGTGGAGGCGGCGCTGCGCCAGAGCGTGCGCGACGCCCGCAAGGCCGGCCTGGTCCTGCTGCCGAAGGCGGGCTGACATGCCCAAGGTCTCCCCCAGGGCCCGCCGCCTCTACGTCCGCGTCCCGGTGTGGGCCAACGCGCTCGGCGGCGTCCTCCTGGTCACCCAGGTGATCACCGGCATCTCCCTGGCCGCGAACTCGGGCGCCACCCCTGCCGCGCTCCCCGACCGGCCCCCACCCCCGACTCCGGTCACCGCGATCACCGCCACAGCCGAACCGACCCCCACCCCGACGCCGACGCCGACCCCGACGCCCTCCCCCACGCCGGCGGTCGACCGCATCCCCGAAGGCACCGTCGTCCGCCTCAGGACATACTCCGGCACCCCCTCGCAGGTGGTCGGCGAGGTCCGCGACCGCAAGGCCCGCCTCCGCTACGCCGAACTCGGCAAGCCCTGGAAACCCGCCAAGGGCCGGCCGGAGGGCCCGTTCTCCGACGGCCGCTACTCCACCCGCCAGACCTTCGTCACCGAGGAGTACGGCCCCGACCTGGACAACGAGTGGTTCGCCGACATCGACGCCCAGCGCCTGTGGAGCGACCTCGACGCCGGCGACAGCCCTTACGACGCCGCCGTCGCGATGCTCGACTACAAGCAGGCCAACAACTTCCCCCGCGGCACCAAGGGCAAGGACGTCGCCTCGCAGCGGGTGCGCGACGGCTGGCTGGTGGCCCGCGAGATGCGCATGCCCCCCAGCGAACTCGGGCGCAAGGCCGAGTTGGAGCTGGCCGTCGCCATCGCGGTGGAGACCGGCGCCGACCGCCCCTCGGTCGTCTGGATCACCATCCCGGAGACCCACAAACGCCTGTGGCCCGACATCTCGACGGTCGTCAGTTCGCTGCGCGTGCTCCGATGAGGAGCATCTGCGCCACCAGCTCGGGGTCGTCGGTCATCGGGACGTGCCCGCAGTCGGGCAGCAGGTGCACCCGCTTCTGCGCCCACCGGCCGGCCCTGACCGCCTGCCGCTTCGGCATCAGGCGGTCTTTGTCCCCCCAGGCGATCGTGATCGGCACCTTCGGCGGCGCGGGCGGCGGCATCCAGTAGAAGGCGTCGAGCGTCTCGAAGAAGCCGGGCGCCTCCTTCAGCGCCTGCCATCCGGCGTGGAGCACCTCGTCGGACACCCGTTCGGGATGGGCGACGACCAGCCCCAGGCCCTTCCGGCTGATCGGCCCCGCCCGCATCACCTTGAGGACACTGCGGAGCCAGAGCAGCTCGGTACGTGACCAGAACCCGGCCGGGGAGATCGCGGTGGCCGTGCGGCAGACCCCGCGCGAGGCCATGTCGAGGGCGAGGTAGCCGCCGAGGGAATTGCCCGCGACGTGGGGTTCCTCGATGCCGAGGTCGTGCCAGAAGGCCTCGACGGCGTAGGCCAGCGACTCGGCGGTGGAGATCGTGCCCGGCGGCAGGGGCGGGGAGGCGCCGAACCCGGGCAGGTCGACGGCGATCACGTCATGGTGCCGCGCGAGCAGGCCGATGACCGGCTGCCAGGCCTGCCAGTGGTGCCCGATCCCGTGCATCAGCACCAGGGGCGGGCCGGCTCCCGTGCGGCGGTAGACCAGCTCCATGGGTTCGAGTCAAACACCGAAACCAGGGGAAAGCCAGCTCAGCGACCGCCGACCGGAATCTCGAACCAGACGGCCTTCCCGTCGGGGGTGGGCCGGGAACCCCAGCGCCGGGCCAGTTGGTCGACCAGGTAAAGCCCTCGCCCGCCTTCGTCGTTCTCGCCGGCACTGCGGATGCGGGGCAGCCGCAGGTCCTGGTCGAACACCTCGACCCAGATCGACTCGCCGCCGCGCCGGAGCCGGAGCGTGAACTTCTTCTCGGGGTCGGCGGCGGCGTTGAGCGCGGCGATGCCCTCACGGCCGAGGTCGAGATCGAGGTCGACCTCGAGATCGGGGAAGTCCCATGACTCGTCGAACGGCAGCGGCGGCCCGTCGAGCACGAGCTCGCGGCGCGGCGCGCTGGCCGACGCGGCGTGGAGCACGACGTTGGTGACCACCTCGGAGACGAGCAGGCAGGCCAGCTCGCCCTTCTCCTCGGGGATGTTCCAGCGTGCGAAGGCGTTGCGGGCCATCCGCCGCGCCTCACCGACCATGATCGGCTGAGCGGGGTAGTCGGACTCCTCGAACTCCAGCTCGCCACCACCCGACCGGACGACCAGGATCGCCATGTCGTCGTCGATCTCGCCGGGCACCGCCTTCGTCGCGGCGTCGGCGATGCGCTCGACGTCCTCGTCGGCGATCTTGGAGATCTCGTCGCACAACACCCGCACGGCCGCTTCGAGATCGCGCGAGGGCGTGCCCGACTCGCGGTGCGGACGCCGGTCGACCAGGCCGTCGGTGTAGAGGAGCAGGGTGGCGCCCGGGGGCAGCACCCGCGTCTCCTCCTTGTAGACCAGGTCGGCGTGGACGCCGGTGGCCCGCACGCCCAGGGGCTTGCCGACGTCGCCGATGTCGAGCTCGGTGACCGAACCGTCGACGATCAGCAGGGGCGGCGAGTGACCGGCGTTGGCGAACGACAACTCGCGCGACCAGGCGTCGTAGACCATGTATTGGCAGGTGACGATCGGCGGGCTGGTGACGTCGGCGCCGTAGTCGTCTTCCTCGGGAGAGGCCAGTATGCGGGTCCACTCGTCGAGGCGGGCCAGGATGTCGGCCGGGGGCTTGTCGTCCTGCGCGAAGGCGCGGAGGGCGGCGCGGAGCTGGCCCATCACGGCGGCGGCCTTCGCGCCGCGGCCCTCGACGTCGCCGATCACGATGCCGACGCGACCGGCGGAGAGCGGGATCACGTCGTACCAGTCGCCGCCGACCTGGGTCTGGATGCCCTGGCCGTGGCTGGAGAGCGGGGCGGCCGGGAGATAGCGGACGGCGATCTCCAGCCCGTCGAGCTTCGGCAGCTCGCGCGGCAGCAGGTGCTTCTGGAACGACTCGGCGGTGTGGCGTTCCTCCTCGAACAGGAGGGCGTTGTCGACGGCGATGGCGACCCGGGTGGCGATGGCCCCGACGAAGTCGCGGTCGAAGGCGTCGTAGTGGGGCGAGCGCCGGTCGGTCAGGTTGGACATCGACAGGTACATCAGGCCGAGGGACTCGCCGCGCGCGCACAGCGGCGCCACGATCGCCGAGGTGACCCCGACCTCGCCGTCGACCCGGGCCGCGCCCTCGCTGAGGGAGGGGTAGCTGACCTGGGAGAAGTCTTCGACCAGGATGGTCTCCTGGCGGCGCAGCGCGCTGTCGGCGAAGTGGCCGATGGGATAGCGGACCTCGGCGCCGACGGGCTTCCAGCTGTCGGCCGGGGGCTGGAAGCCGCCGACGTGGGTGGAGACCTTGCGGACCAGCCGCTCGCCCTCCATCAGCTCGATGAAGCAGTGGTCGGCGAACTGCGGGACCAGCATCTCGGCGACCCGGTTGAGCGTCTCCTCGACGTAGAGCGAGCCGGCCAGCCGCTCGCCGATGCGTTCGAGCAGGCCGAAGCGGTCTTTCTCCCGCTCGTTGCTCTTCATCGCCTCGCGCGCGGTGATCACGATGCCGGTGACCGACCCGGAGGTGTGCCGCATGGGCACCGCCTGCGCCCGGACGTAGATCAGCGTGCCGTCGTGGCGGACGACGTCGAAGGTCCCCTCCCACACGTTGCCCTTGAGCACGTGTTTGGCGAGCTCGACGCCCAGCGGGTGGTCACGCTCCATGATGCTGATGGAGATCGTGTCATCGCGCCCGTGGGCGTAGCCCGGCCGGCCGAACAACTGCTCGGCGAAAGGGTTCCAGTAAAGAACGTTGCTGAACCGGTCGGTGACGACGACGGCCAACTCCGCCTGGTCGAGCACCGCGCCCGCGGAGAGGTGGTCGGTCGTGTCCTGCGACAGGTCCCCCCAGCGCTTCATCCGACGACCACTCCTAGGAGAACAGAGCTGGACCCGTTGGGATCAGCGCTTGGAGACGAAAACGTGTGCTGCGACGTCGCGCGGAAGCTCCGCGAGGTTGTTGTCAGCCTGTTCGTCACCAGTCACCCGCACACCGTCGTCGCTCGCCGCGAGCGTCACCTCGCGTCCGGGTTGTATCCCAACTTGCTTGAGTTTAAGCATCACAGCGGGATCGCTTTGCACTTGTTCGCTAATTCGGCGCACGACAACGGGTATATCTCTTGGCCCCGCGACGTCGGCCATAGGCGAGACCTGCTCAATTTCCGTCAAACCGGACGCGCCCAGTTCTTCGAGCCCCGGGATGGGGTTCCCGTGAGGGCAGACGGTCGGGTTTCCGAGGAGGGCGACGAGCCGCACCTCGACCTGTTCCGACATGACGTGTTCCCAGCGGCACGCCTCGACGTGGACGTCTTCCCACGGCATGCCGATCACCTGGATCAGCAGGCACTCGGCGAGGCGGTGCTTGCGCATGACCCGGATGGCCTGCTTGCGGCCCGCCTCGCTCAGGGTGAGGTGGCGGTCGCCCTCCACCTTGACGAGCCCGTCGCGCTCCATGCGGGCGACGGTCTGGCTCACGGTGGGACCACTCTGCTGCAGCCTCTCGGCGATCCGGGCGCGCAGCGGGACGATCCCTTCCTCTTCGAGCTCGAAGATCGTGCGGAGATACATCTCCGTGGTGTCGATCAGGCCGTGTGCGGTCAACGGTCATCCTCCCGGTCCTGTTCGATGCTACGACCCGCAAGCGCGTTCCCGCCGACCTTACTGGTCCAGAACGGCACCTTGGGCAACAGCCGGACGGCCGAAAACCTTCCGAGCTAGGAACCGACCCGGTAGTTCCGGAACGACTTGACCGAAAGCCCGACCGCGAAGACGCTCACGGCGCACAACAAGCCACCCCCGACCCAGGCCGGAACCAGCCCGAACGCCGAAGCGGTGGCCCCCGCCCTCAGGTCGCCCAGGCGCGGCCCGCCGGCCACCACGACGAAGAAGACGCCCTGGAGGCGTCCCCGCATCTCGTCCGGCGCGTACGTCTGGAGGATCGTCTGCCGCCAGACCGCCGAGACCAGATCCGCGAAACCCCCGACCGCGAGCAGGGCCACGCACAACCACAGGGGTTCGGCCAGGCCCGCCAGAGCCACGCTGAGGCCCCACAGGGCGATCACGACGGTGAGGGCCACCCCCTGACGGCGCACCCGCCCCACCCAGCCGGAGAAGACGCCGCCGACGACCGAGCCGAGGGCGATCGAGGCCGACAGGGCGCCGAAGGCGAACTCCGAGCCGTCGAAGCGTTCGGCGGCCATCTGGGGGAACAGCGCCCTCGGCAGGGCGAAGGCCATCGCCACGATGTCGACGGCGAAGCTCATCAGCACGATCGGGCTGGTCATGATGTAGCGCAGACCCTCGACCACGGCCCTGGGGCCGGGGGCGGTCACCTCGCCGAGGGGTGCCAGCCGGGGGAGGCGGTAGGCGGCGTACAGGGTCGCGGTGAAGAGGACGGCGTCGATCGCGTAGGCCGCCGAGAAGTCGGTGGTGGCCAGGATCACACCGCCGAGCAGCGGCCCGAGCACCGAACCGAGGCTGGAGAACAGGAAGCTCAGCGTGTTGGCGGCCGGCACCAGCTCGGTCGGCACCAGCCTCGGCACGATGGCCTGCCGGGTGGGCGAGCTGACCGCGAAGCCGCTCGACTGCACGAACACCGCCACCATGATCACCCACAGGCTCTTGGCGGTGAGCGCGTTGACGAGCAGGGCGATCGTGGCGCCCCAGGTGAACAACGAACTGATCAGCAGCAGCCTGCGCCGGTCCATCGCGTCGGCGACCGCGCCGCCCCACAGGCCGAAGACGACCAGCGGGACGAGGGCGACCGGCCCCATCATGCCGACCCAGAACGACGACTCGGTGATGGAGTAGATCTCGGCCGCGACGGCGACCCCGGTGAGCTGGAACCCGATGAACCCGACGGCCTGCCCGGCCAGGAGTCTGCGGTATTCGGGGATGGCCACCGGCCGGGTGTCCGCGAAGTGCCGTCCGAGTGCCGCCCTCACCTTGCTCACGGGGGGACACCCTACTCATGGGGGAAATATCACATTTTTCCGGGTTCATCCGGATGTCAGGGCGCCAGGCGTTCCACCGTCCAGCCGTCGCCCGCGCGGCGGTAGCGCAGCCGGTCGTGCATGCGGTCGCCTCTTCCCTGCCAGAACTCGATCTCGCTCGGCACCACCACGTAGCCGCCCCAGAAATCCGGCACCGGCGGATCTTCCGGCCATCTCTCCGCGAGTTCCCGGTAGCGGTTCTCCAGGTCCTCCCTGCTGCCCACGACCGCCGACTGTCGTGAGGCCCAGGCGCCGATGCGGGAGCCGTAGGGGCGGGACTGGAAATAGGCCGCGGTGTCCTCGCGGGACAGGCGGCGGACACGGCCCTCCACACGAACCTGGCGGCTGATGACATGCCAGGGGAACACCAGGGCGGCGCGGGGGTTCTCGGCGAGGTCGCGGCCCTTGCGGGACTCGTAGTTGGTGAAGAACGTGAAACCTTGCTCGTCGGCGCCTTTCAGCAGAACTGTCCGGGCCGAGGGTCTTCCCCCGGCCGACGCCGTGGCGAGCACCATGGCATTGGGCTCCGGAACTTCGGCGCTCACCGCGTCGTCGAACCAGACGGCGAACTGCGTCATCGGATCGTCGGCCACGTCGAGCAGAGGTTCGCCCTGGTAGTTGCGCCGGAGCCCGGCGAGGTGCGATGCGCTGTCCACGGAACGGTATTCTTGCGCGCTTGACAGACGTCGGACACACCAGCCCTAACCAGGGACGACGGCGTTTGGGAGGGACCGGAGGCGACCCGCCACAACCCTGGGGGTTAAATTGACCCGCCGGTATCTCGACATCAAGGCTTTGGACTTCACAAGAGAGGGAGGCGGCCGGGAATGTCCGACTTCAAACCCGGGCTCGAAGGCGTCGTAGCTTTCGAGACGGAGATCGCGGAACCGGACAAAGAAGGGGGCGCCCTGCGGTATCGGGGCGTCGACATCGAAGAACTCGTGGGCCGCGTCCCCTTTGGGAACGTGTGGGGCCTGCTGGTCGACAACGAGTTTTTGCCGGGGCTGCCCCCGGCTGAGCCGTACCCCGTTCCAGTCCACAGCGGTGACATCCGGGTCGACGTCCAGAGCGCGCTGGCCATGCTGGCCCCGGCTCTCGGCTTCCGCCCGCTGCTCGACATCTCCGACACGCAGGCCCGCGACGACCTCGCGCGCGCGTCGGTGACCGCCCTGTCGTTCGTGGCCCAGTCGGCCCGCGGCCTCGGCCTGCCGATGGTGCCGCAGGCACAGGTCGACCAGGCCGAGAGCATCGTCGAACGGTTCATGATCCGTTGGCGCGGTGAGCCCGACCCCAAGCACGTCAAGGCCATCGACGCCTACTGGACCTCGGCCGCCGAGCACGGCATGAACGCCTCGACGTTCACCGCCCGCGTCATCGCCTCCACGGGCGCCGACGTGGCCGCCTCGCTGTCGGGCGCCGTCGGCGCCATGTCGGGCCCGCTGCACGGCGGCGCCCCGGCCCGTGTGCTGCACATGATCGAAGGCGTGGAGAAGCTCGGCGACGCACGCAAGTGGGTGCAGAACGAGCTCGACTCGGGTCAGCGCCTGATGGGCTTCGGCCACCGTGTCTACCGGGCGGAAGACCCGCGCGCGCGGGTGCTCCGCCGTACCGCCAAGGAGCTGGGCGCGCCCCGCTACGAGGTCGCGGCCGCACTTGAGACGGCCGCGCTCGAGGAGCTGCACGCCCGCAAGCCCGACCGGGTGCTCGCCACCAACGTCGAATACTGGGCCGCGGTGATCCTCGACTTCGCCGAGGTGCCCGCGTCGATGTTCACCTCGATGTTCACCTGCGCCCGCACCGCCGGGTGGGCGGCGCACATCCTGGAGCAGAAGCGCACGGGCAGGCTGGTCCGCCCCAGCGCCACCTACACCGGGCCGGCCTCCCGCTCGATCAACGAGGTGCCGGGCGCCTCGGAGATCACCCCGGTCTGACCCTTCTTTTCGTGAGGCTCGCGTCCCGTCCGGGACGCGGGCCTTTTCGTTTCTTTGCCGAGGCCCCGCGCCCCCGGCGGGACAGGGTGTTTCGCGTCTCATTTTCCATCTCAAAGGCTGGACCGGCGCGTACACCGTTTCGTGACCTCACTAATGTGGGACACGTGGCTGACATCGTGATCCCCAATGACATCAAGCCCGCCGACGGCCGCTTCGGCTGCGGGCCCTCCAAGGTCCGCACCGAGCAGCTCGCCGCCCTGGCGGCCTCCGGAGCGAGCCTCATGGGCACCTCCCACCGGCAGAAGCCGGTCAAGAACCTCGTCGGCCGGGTCCGCGCGGGCCTGTCCGAGCTGTTCTCGCTGCCGGAGGGCTACCAGGTCGTCCTGGGCAACGGCGGCACCACCGCGTTCTGGGACATCGCGTCCTTCGGCCTGATCCGCGAGAAGTCGCAGCACCTGCACTTCGGTGAGTTCTCCTCGAAGTTCGGCGCCGTCGTCAAGAAGGCCCCGTGGCTGGCCGATCCGTCGGTGATCAAGTCCGACCCGGGCACCCACCCGCTGCCGGTCGCGGAAGAGGGCGTCGACGTCTACGCGCTCACCCACAACGAGACCTCGACCGGCGTCGCGATGCCGATCGAGCGGGTGGGCTCCGAGGGCCAGCTCGTGCTGGTCGACGCGACCTCGGGCGCGGGCGGCCTGCCGGTCGACGTGTCGCAGACCGACGTCTACTACTTCGCGCCGCAGAAGAGCTTCGCCTCCGACGGCGGCCTGTGGATCGGCCTGTTCTCCCCGGCCGCGCTGGCCCGGGTCGAGGAGATCGCGGCGACCGACCGGTTCGTGCCGGAGTTCTTCAGCCTTCCGGTGGCGATCGACAACTCGTCCAAGGACCAGACCTACAACACCCCCGCGGTGGCGACGCTGTTCCTGCTGGCCGACCAGCTCGACTGGATGAACGGCAACGGCGGCCTGGCCTGGACGACCGCGCGCACGGCCGACTCGGCCGCCCGGCTCTACCAGTGGGCCGAGAAGACGTCCTACACGAGCCCGTTCGTGGCCGACCCGGCGCAGCGCTCCAGCGTCGTCGGCACGATCGACTTCGACGACTCGGTCGACGCCGCCAAGGTCGCGGCGACGCTGCGCGCCAACGGCATCGTCGACACCGAGCCCTACCGCAAGCTGGGCCGCAACCAGCTTCGCATCGCGATGTTCCCGGCGATCGACCCGGCCGACATCGAGGCCCTGACGGTCTGCGTCGACTACGTGGTCGAGCGTCTCTAGCCCGGAACCAGGCCGCGTGGGCGCCCGGCGCCCACGCGGCGCCGGGCTATTCCGGCGACGGCGGCGGAACCCAGCCGGGCGGCTGCTCCACCGGAGCCCGGCCGGCCCGGCGTGCCAGTTCGTCGAGCAGCCGCAGGGCGTCGTCGAGGTCGACGCTCTGCGCGAACCTGGACAGCACCGGAGAGCGGTCAGGGCTCTCCGCGAGGGCCGTCAGCATCAGTTCGGTCAGATGCTCCTCACGCGACTTCGTGGCGCCGTAGCGGAACGCCTTGCGCTCGGCGGTCCGGAACAGCAGCCGTTTTCGCACCAGCCGTTCGGCGACCGTCTGGATGGTCGTGTACGCCCACGGTTTCTCGGCCCGCTGGTTCAGCAGCGCCTGTATTTCGCGGATGAGCAGCGACTCCTTGGCGTCCCACAGAACGTCCATGATCGCGCGCTCCAGGGGCCCCAGGTTCACGAAATCGATTCTGTCAGGCTCTTCGCAGGTCGCGCCATGCGAACAGTGATCTGATCGTGCTCATTCGATGCTCGCGGTCGAGACTCGGGTGACGGGTGGCTTCCTGCGCCGCAGCACCCACGCCGCCACCACGCCGCCGATCAACCCGAACAGGTGGCCCTGCCACGAGATGCCCGTCTCGCCCGGCAGCGCGCCCCACAGGATCGACCAGTAGAGCGCGGCGACGATCACGCCGAGCACGATGTCGAGCAGCCGCCGGTCGAACAGGCCACGCGCCACGACGTAGCCGAAGTAGCCGAACACCAGGCCGCTGGCGCCCAGCGTGACCGAGTCGGGCGGGCTGGTCACCCACACCCCGACGCCACTGACCACCACGATGATCAGGCTGGCCCCCAGGAACTTCCCGAGGCCCCTGACGGCGGCCAGGAAACCCAGGATCAGCAGGGGCAGCGAGTTGGCCATGAGGTGCGGGAACCCGGCGTGCAGGAAGGGCGCGAAGAAGATGCCGGGCAGGCCGTCGGGTTCGTGGGCGATGATGCCGTAGCGGTCGAGATAGCCGTCGCCGATGTAGTCGACGACCTCCAGGACCCACATCACGCCCACGAGGAACACGATCAGCAGGCCGCTGCCGATCGCCCCCGCGAGCAGGCCGCGCACCTTCTGCCGGGAGGTGGGGGGAATGCCGTCGCTCATGCCATAACGGTACGCAGTTCTCGTCATGAACGCGGAGTTCCCCCCAAGGGGTCGATCATTCACCCCGCCATACCGGGGCTCTCTTCTCGGCGAAGGCGGCGGCGCCCTCCATGGCGTCCTTGGAGCCGAAGATCGGGTTCATGATCTCGGACTGGCGGGCGAACATCTCGTCGAGCGACCAGTCGACCGACTCGACGACGATCCTCTTGGTGCCCGCGAGCGACAACGGCGCGTTCTGCGCGATCTTCCCGGCCAGTTCCTTGGCCGCCGCGACCGCCTCGCCCTCGGCGACGACCCGGTTGACCAGGCCCAGCTCGTAGAGGCGCCGCGCCGGGTAGAAGTCGCCGGTCAGGGCGATCTCCATGGCGACGTGGTAGGGGATGCGGCGCGGCAGCCGCATCACGCCGCCCGCGCCGGCGATCAGGCCGCGCTTGGGCTCGGGCAGCCCGAACTTGGCCGACTCGGCGGCCACGATCAGGTCGCACGACAGGGCGAGCTCGAACCCGCCCGCCAGGGCGTAGCCCTCGACGGCGGCGATCAGCGGCTTCTTCGGCGGCGACTCGGCCAGGCCGCCGAACCCCCGGTCGGGCACGAACGGCATGTCGCCGGTCAGGAAGCCCTTCAGGTCCATGCCGGCGCAGAAGGTGCCGCCCGCGCCGGTCAGGACCAGCACCGACACGTCGGGGCGGGCGTCGAGCTCGTCGACGGCCGCCGCGATGCCCTGGGCGACCGCGCCGTTGACCGCGTTCTTCGCCTTCGGGCGGTTGATCGTCAGGACGGCGACGTTGCCGTCGACCTCGACCAGAACCTCATCGGACATGTCTGACTCCTACTTGGGCTGGAAGCGGATGCCGCCGTCGAAGCGGATGACCTCGCCGTTCATGTAGTCGTTCTCGATCAGCGAGCGGACGAGGTGGGCGAACTCGGCGGCGGTGCCCATGCGCTTCGGGAACGGCACCGGCGCGGCCAGGTGGGCCTTGAACGCCTCGGACTCGGGCCCGGAGCCGTAGATCGGGGTGTCGATGATGCCGGGGCAGATCGTCAGCACCCGTACCCCGATGGCGGCCAGGTCGCGGGCGGCCGGGAGGGTCATGCCGATGATGCCGCCCTTGGACGCCGAGTAGGCCACCTGACCGGTCTGCCCCTCGATGCCCGCCACCGAGGCGGTGTTGATCACCACGCCGCGCGCGTTGTCGGCGTCGGCGGGCTCGGTCCTGGCCATCGCGGCGGCGCCGATGCGCATGAGGTTGAAGGTGCCGACGAGGTTGACGTCGATGACCTTCTGGTACGACGCCAGGTCGTGCGGCGACCCGTCACGGTTGACCGTGCGGGAGGCCCAGCCGATGCCGGCGCTGTTGATCACGGCGCGCAGCGGCTTGCCGAGGGCGACCGCCGCGTCGACGGCGGCCTGCACGGAGACCTCGTCGGCGACGTCGGTGCGGACGAAGATCCCGCCCAGCTCGTCGGCCAGGGCCTTGCCGCGCTCTTCGTTGAGGTCGGCGATGACGACGGTCGCGCCGATTCCGGCCAGCTCGCGGGCGGTGCCCTCGCCGAGCCCGCTCGCCCCGCCGGAGATGATCGCTACACAGTTCCTCAGGTCCATACGCGGACCATAACCAACGAACCGAATGAAGTTCTACTCGGGGTGGCCCAAAATCGCGGTGTCGACGTCGGGATAGACCTTGATCCGCCGGTCAAGCCCGGTCGTCCGCAGGATTCGCGCCACCGGCGCCTGCGGCGCGGCGAGCGTCACGCCGCCGCCCTCGCTGGTGGCCAGCCGCCACGCCTCGATGAGCACGCTGAGGCCGCTGGAGTCCATGAACGAGAGCGACGTCAGGTCGAGCACCAGCACGGCGCCGTCCTGTTTGATCGCGTCACGCACCTCGTCGCGCAGGAAGGGGGCGGTGAACAGGTCGAGTTCGCCCTCGACGGCCACCACCACGGCACCGGAGAGTGATCTCCGGGCAAGCCGCAGTTTCATTGTCGAACCTCCTCCGCGAGGCCCACTTTACTGGTGCATCACCGTGAGTGAGGTGCTTGAACCGTAAGATCGCCTTGTGACAGATGCCGGAATTCGGCTCCCCCAGGAACAGGTCAGCCCGCTGAGGGCCGTCCTGCGCCGGCTCTGGTACGCCCTCGCCGCCCTCGGCGCCGTGTTTCTGCTGGTCGCGTCCGACCTCGACGGATACAGGGACAGCTACGACGGCAAGGTGTCGCTGCTCGACGCGCTCTACTACGCCACGGTCACCGTCTCCACGACCGGCTACGGCGACATCACCCCGACCTCCGATCTGGCACGGCTGATCAACATCGTGCTGATCACGCCCCTCCGCATCGTGTTCCTGGTCATCCTCGTGGGGACCACGCTCGAAGTGCTCACCCGGCGGACCAGGGAAGATTTCCTCACCAACCGCTGGAGGTCCAAGTTGACCGGGCACACCGTCGTGGTCGGCTACGGCACCAAGGGCCGGGCCGCCGTGCGCACCCTCCTCGACAACGACCGCACCCGCGAGTCGATCGTGGTGATCGACCCCAACGGCGGCGTGGTCCACGAGGCCAACGAGGACGGCTTCGTCGGCGTCGTCGGCGACGGCACCCGCAGCAGCGTGCTCAGAAGGGCCAAGATCGAGACCGCCAAAGAGGTGATCATCTCGACCCAGCGCGACGACACGACCGCCCTGGTCGTGCTGACCGCCCGCAGCCTCAACCCGAAGGCCACGATCGTGGCGGCGGTCAGGGAGTCGGAGAACGACCCGCTCGTGCGCGGCAGCGGCGCCGACGTCGTGATCACCTCGTCGGAGGCGGCCGGGCGGATGCTCGGCGTGGCCACCCAGAGCCCCGCCGTCAGCACGATCATCGACGACTTCCTCATGTACGGCACCGGCCTCGACCTCTACGAACGCCCGGTCAAGCCGGGCGAGGTCGGCGGCACCTGTGAACAGGCCGAGGGCATGGTCGTGGCGGTCGTCCGCGACGGCAGGGTCATCCCCTACGCGAAGGTCCCCACGTTGTCGTCGACCGACCGGCTGGTCGTCATCCACGTGCCGGAGGACTAGGCACGGCGAAGCCGTAGGGCAGTTCCAGGCGGTGCCCGGCGAGCAGGCCGGCGTCGGCCAGGATCTCGCGGGTCGGCCCGTCGGCCGCGATCACCCCGTCCGACAGGATCACCGAGCGCTCGCAGAGCTCCATGGCGTAGGGCAGGTCGTGGGTCACCATGAGGACGGTGACATCGAGCCCGCGCAGGATCTCGGCCAGCTCCCGGCGGCTGGCCGGGTCGAGGTTGGACGAGGGTTCGTCCAGGACCAGGATCTCGGGGTCCATGGCCAGCACGGTCGCCACCGCGACCCGGCGGCGCTGGCCGAACGACAGGTGGTGGGGCGGCCGGTCGATCACGTCGGCCATGCCGACCTTCTCCAGGGCCGTGACGACCGCGTGGTCGAGGTCGGCGCCGCGCAGGCCCATGTTGGCCGGGCCGAAGGCGACGTCCTCGCGCACGGTGGGCATGAAGAGCTGGTCGTCGGGGTCCTGGAAGACGAGGCCGACCCGCCTGCGCACCTCCTTGAGGTTCTCCTTGCGGACCGGCAGCCCGGCCACGCTGACCTCGCCGTGCCCGGCGGTCAGGATCCCGTTCAGGTGCATGACCAGCGTGGTCTTGCCGGCGCCGTTGGGCCCCAGCAGGGCCACCCGCTCGCCCTTGGCGATCGAGAGGGTGACCCCGAAGAGGGCCTGGGTGCCGTCGGGGTAGGCGTAGGCCAGGTCGCGGACGTCGAGGGTCATGACACGAACAGTACGGCCGAGGCCACCACGGGCAGCACGGCGGCCATGGCCCACTGCGCCTTCGGCGCCCGGCCGTCGGCCAGGGCGGGCATGACGCCCGTGTATCCCCTGCTCAGCATGGCCAGATGGACCCGCTCGCCGCGTTCGTACGACCGGATGAACATCGCCCCCGCCGACTTGGCCAGCACGGGGGCCTGCCGGAAGTCGCGCGGGGTGAAGCCCCGGGACTCGCGGGCGACCCGCATGCGGCGCATCTCGTCGAGGATGACCTCCAGGTAGCGCAACATGAACGTGGCGATCTGGATCAGCAACTGGGGCACCCTCAGCCGCTGCGCGCCCAGCAGCAGGGCACGCGGCTCGGTGGTGGCGGCCAGCAGGATCGAGGCCGCCACCCCCAGCGTCGCCTTGGCCAGGATGTTCCAGCTCGCCCAGAGCCCGGCGACGCTGAGCGGCACGCCCAGCACGTCGACCCGCTCCCCCACCCCGATGAACGGGATGGCCACCGCGAACAGCACGAACGGAAGCTCCACCGCCAGGCGTCTGAGCACGTGTCCCGGCGGGATCCGGGCGAGCAGGACGACGACCGCGAGGCTCAGGGCGTACAGGAGGAAGGCCAGGAACCGCTCCCGCGGCGTCGCCACCACCACCACGGCGAAGAGCACGACGGCGAGCAGTTTGCACTGCGGCGCGAGCCGGTGGACCGGCGAGTCGCCCGGCAGGTAGAGGCCTTTCACGCCGCGGTCTTCTGCCGGACGGACCAGAGGATGGCCCCGCCGACCAGCAGGGTGATCACCACGCCGACGACCCCGGCGACTCCGACGGGGATGCCGCCGACGTCGCCGTAGTCGGCCAGGAAGAACCCGCCGAACGAGTGGTCGGTGGCCGCGCCGATGAAGCCCTCGTCCTCGGCGACCCGCTCCAGGCCGTCGGGCGAGGAGGAGGCGAAGAAGCTGACGACGCCCGCGAGCAGCAGGGCCACGATCCCGCCGCCGACGAGGAAGGGCCGGACCGGCTGGGGCGCGCTCTCGGGCCGGGCCGGCTCGACGACCCGCTCGCCCTGGGCGGTCTTCAGGACCAGCGGCTTGGTGAGGAAACGGGCGCCGTACACGAGATCGGGACGCACGGCCAGCACGCTGCTGACGGTGACCGCGGTGATCAGCCCCTCACCGATGCCCACCAGCACGTGGACGCCGCCCATGGCGGCGAACACGGCGCCGGTCTCGATCGGCGCGGTGCCACCGATCACGAACAGCACCGCGAACACCAGCGCGGCGACCGGCACCGAGATCAGCGCCGCCACGAACGACCCGGCGATCACCGAGGCCCGGTTCCGGGCGACGCGCGTGACCAGCCGGAAGATCCCCCAGCCGACGGCGGCGGGCACGATGGCGATCAGCAGGATGTTCAGCCCCAGGGCGGTCAGCCCGCCGTCGGCGAAGAAGAACCCCTGCACGGCCAGCACCACCGACACGCACAACACCGCCGTGTAGGGCCCGACGAGTATCGCCGCCAGCGCACCGCCGAGCAGGTGGCCCGAGGTGCCCGCCGCGACGGGGAAGTTGAGCATCTGCACGGCGAAGATGAACGCCGCGACCAGCCCCGCCATGGGCGCGGTCCGGTCGTCGAGTTCGGTCTTGGCCTTCCTCAGGGAGACGGCGATGGCCGCCGCCGAGACGACGCCGGCGCCCATGGCGACCGGCGCGGTGAAGAAGCCATCGGGGACGTGCACGGCGTTCCTCCACTTTTGTACGAATTTTCCACAACAGTAGAGCAGTTGCGAGTCGTTCGCATTAAGACGAGGTGTGCATCAGGCGACGCTCTTTCCGCAGGCTGAGCGTGCCCGTCCGGGTCAGGTAGGGCAGCGCGACCAGGTCGTCGGTGAACCGGGCCGGCAGCGCGATGTCCCGGTCGCCTTCGAGCCGGGCCTGCCGCACGATCCCGTCGCACTCGGCGGTGACGTAGACGTCCCAGACGTCCTGGGGGTCGCCGTCCTTCAGCATCAGCCCGATCTCGGCCTCGGGAAACCCTTCGAGGGCCGCGGTGAACTCGATGCGCAGCCGGTCGCCCTCCCAGGCGACGTTCGTGAGCGCCCGGTGCAGCGTCGCCTCGGAGATGCGCGCGAGCCTTTCGAGCCTGCGGTGATCCTGCAAGGAGGCCAGCCTCGCCTGGTCGGCGGCGTCGAGCTGGGCCCGCACCCCCGGGGTCACCCAGGCGGCGCACCGGTGCGCGACCGCTTTGACGATCGCGTCCCTGGCCTCGTCGTCGGCCTCCAGGAAGGGCTCGGCCAGATCGGGCAGGACGTCTCGGGTGATGTGCCGGGCGATCAGATGGTCGCGCAGCAGCCCGTTGGGCAGATGGCTCTGCACCCTGCGCACCAGCCGGTCGGGGTGGTGCCGCCCCTTCTGCTGCGGCCCCCGCACGGTCGCGATCCGCCCGGCGTGGCAGTAGGCGTGCACGACGAAGTCGGCCGCGTCGGTGAAGGGGATGCGGTCGCGGAACGCGGTCCGGAACAGCTTGCCCAGCGACAGGTCGTCGTAGATGTCGCCGAGCAGCGCGTCGTCACTGACCTCGGCCGCGACCGCCACCAGGTCGGCGCCGGTCCGGTCGGCCGTCTCGATCATGAGATCGATCGGCGGCGTGGGGTGGTCGCCGGCGAAGTAGGTGTAGCGGCCTCGGGTGGGGGCGTTCTCCGGGCGATCGACGAGGCGGACGTTCCGGTGAAGGCTCGCGTAGAGCCGGGCGAGCCGCGAGTCGGCCACGAGGATCTCTTTGGAGGCCCGCAGAGCCAGCGCGTGCGTCAGCCACCTGTCCAGGTGGACGGAATCGGCGGCCGGAACGACGACGCTGACGTCAAAAGGGTGGTGACGTTGCGCGTTCATCGGTGGACATTATGTGAGCGCCGCACGTCATCTGGGGGGAGGACATGGCGATATGGCCCGAGGTCTAGTCCCGGGCCACACCACGTGGGTGATCAGACCTCTGGTTCCTTGTGGGTCGTGACCGCGATCCGGTTCCAGGCGTTGATCGTCGAGATGGCCACCACCAGCGCCGCGAGCTGCTCGTCGTCGAAGTACTTGGCCGCCTCCCCCCAGACCTCGTCGCTCACGCCGGTGGAGTCGGCCAGCCGCGTCGCCTCCTCGGTCAGCGCGAGCGCCGCCCGCTCGGCCGGGGTGAACGACGGCGTCTCCCGCCACGCCGCCACACCCCAGATGCGTTCGTCGGGCTCGCCGGCCTTCTTCAGGTAGGAACTGTGCATGTGCACGCAGTAGGAGCACCCGTTGATCTGGCTGGCCCGCAGCTTGACCAGCTCGACGACCTGCGAGGGCAACCCGCTCGACCGCAGGTAGCGCTCCAGCCCCAGCATCGCCTGGTACGCCTCGGGCGCCACGGCGGCGACGTCGATCCTCATCGCAGACTCCTCAGTTTCTCTGGATTGCGGACGATGTCGACCTCGACGATTCGTCCCTGTCTGACCGCCAGCCCGTATACCGCCGGCGGATCGTCACGGACCAGCCCCGGCGAGCCGTTGACCATGACCGGCCGGAACCCGCCTTGCTGGACCCCGACCAGGAACCGCGCGACCTTCCCGGCCCCGAGGATCGGCCGCAGCGCCGCCTTGACCAGCCCGCCCCCGTCGGTGCGCAGGACCACATCGGGATCGAGCACCGCGAGCAGCCCCTCGATGTCCCTCCCCGCGCAGGCCGCCGCGAACGCGTCCACCACCCGCCTGTGGTCCTCGGCGCTGACGTCGAACCTCGGAGCCTTCTTCCGCACGTGCCTGCGGGCCCTGGCGGCGAGCTGACGGCAGGCGGCCGGGCTGCGGCCCACGGCCTGCCCGATCTCGTCGAAGGGGACGCCGAAGACGTCGTGGAGGACGAAGGCGGTGCGCTCGGCCGGGCTGAGGCTTTCGAGCACGACGAACATCGCCAGGCTGAGCGACTCGTCGAGCGTCACCCGATCGGCGGGATCGGCGTCGACGACCGGCTCGGGGAGCCAGGGCCCGACGTACTCCTCCCGCCTCTTCCTGGCCGACTTCAGGACGTCGAGGGCCAGCCTGGAGACGGTGACGACGAGCCAGCCCTCGACGTCCTCGGGCTTCTCCTCGGCCCTGTTCAGGCGCAGCCAGGCGTCCTGGACGACGTCCTCGGACTCGGCCAGATCGCCCAGCAGGCCGTAGGCCAAGCGGACAAGTCTTGGCCGGATTGCCACATACGGTTCCACGCTTAGAAGGACGACACAGGGCCAGAGGATGTGACATGGACTTCATCGAACTCAGCGAACGCGCGTGGCAGGCCAACCGCGAAGGGGACGCCTCCTTCTACGACGCCTACCTGACGGACGACCCGGTGGCCATCTCCCCGTGGGGGGTGGAGACCGACCGGGCCGCCATTCTGCGAACCTTCGCGGAGAACCAGAACCCGTACACACGAACCGATCAGTCCGAGCACCGGGTGGTCCGGTTGAGTGACACCTCCGTGGTCCACACCGCCCGGGTGGAGATCGACTCCGAGCGGGGGACGATGGTCGTCTACGCGACCACGACGATGGTCTTGGACTCCTCCGGCGCCTGGCGGGCCGCGGTGTTCCAGATCACGCCGGTGGCCTAGCGGACGGCCTGGCAGCTCAGGCCGTCACCGGCGATCCTGGTCGCGCCCGCGATGACGTCGGTCGTGAGGTGTTTGCAGGCGAGGTAGGGATCGCCGGTGCCCCGGAAGATGAGGCCGGAGCCCTGGGGGGTGTAGCACCTGAGGCCCGAGGCTTCGTAGAGGCCCAGCCAGGCTTCGGGGTGGATCTTCGCGGTGCAGTATTCGCCGATGCTGAGCGGGCCGAAGTTGAGGTTGACGATGACGGCTTGAGCTGGGGCGGTGAGGACGGTCGTCGCGGTGAGGGTGGCGGCGGCCAGGAGGGTCAGGGCGCGGCGGAGCATGGGAACCTCCGGGGATGGGGTCGTCATGCGGAGTATTTATTAGGAAACTTTCCTGTGCAAGACCGTCTTGACGTGGGACAACGAGGGATTCTTTACGGCCAACCCTTCACAAGGGATGTGATCACCCGGAACTGGCACCGCAGTACGTCACCCAGATAAGCGAATATTGACTATCAGTTGAAAATAGGGCGAAATGGGGTTGGCGCAAAGAAGGGTGTGCCGGTTGTCGAACAACCAAGAACCCACGATTCCGCCGCCCGAAAACGTATTTCCGGCAAACCTCGACGTCGCGGAATTGCTGGCCACGGGCTGGCGGCCGTCCGCTTTTCGGCAGTTCATCTTGAAGGTGCACAGCCGATGCGATCTCGCGTGTCCGAGTTGCTACGTGTATGAAATGGCCGACCAGGGTTGGCGCAGTCAGCCGCGCCAAATGTCGCCGGCCATCGTGGCGCGCACCGCTCTCCGTATAGCCGAACACGCCCGCGCCCACCGGCTGGCCGATATCGACGTCATCCTGCACGGAGGGGAACCGCTTCTGGCCGGGCCGGAATCGCTCGGCCACATCGTGCGAACGATTCGCGGGGCGTGCGCCGAGGTGGGCACCCGCGTGCGGGTCAGCGTGCAGACCAACGCCGTCCGGCTCGACGAGACCTTCCTGCGTCTCTTCAACGACCTGGAGATACGCGTCGGGGTCAGCCTCGACGGCGACGCCGTGGCCCATGACCGGACCCGCGTCTTCGCGAACGGCCGGGGCAGTCATGAACACGTCAGCCGTGCGCTGCGCCTGTTCGAAGGGCCCTTTCATCATTTGTTCGCCGGGCTTCTGTGCACCATCGACCTGCGCAACGACCCCGTCTCGACATACCGCGCATTGCTGGAATTCGATCCGCCGGGCGTCGATTTCCTGCTCCCGCACGGCAACTGGGCGGCGCCGCCGCCCTGGCGCGATCCCGATTCGGCCGCGACGCCTTATGCCGATTGGCTCATCCGCGTTTTCGACGAGTGGCGGGAGGCGTCGAGCTTTCGTACCGAGATCAGGCTCTTCCACGAGATCAACCGGCTGCTTTTCAAAGCTCCGTCGCGCAGTGAATCGGTCGGGTTGTCGCCGTCGTCGATGGTCGTGGTCGAGACCAACGGCGCCATCGAACAGTCGGACATCCTCAAATCGGCGTTCGAGGGCGCCTCGGCCACCGGCCTCCATGTGCTGACCGCCGCCTTCGACGACGCCCTGCGACACCCCGCCATCGTGGCCAGGCAACTGGGTGACCGGGCTCTCGGCCCCGAATGCCACCGATGCGACCTGATGCGGATCTGCGGTGGCGGCCTGTACGCCCACCGATACCGCCCGGCCACCGGGTTCCGCAGCCCTTCGGTGTACTGCCCCGACCTCTACCGGCTGATCTCGTACATCAGCGATCGGCACGCCCGTGACACCGCCCGATTGAAGGGACGCGTATGAACACGGTCTCCGACAAGGCCTTCCGCGCCCTGGCCGAGGAACCCGCCAACGCGGAAGCGGCCGAGGAGCTCAACGGTCTCCAGGTCCGCCGCCGGCTGGGCCTGCTCCGGGGCGTCGCCGAGGAATCCCGGGTGTCCGGCCACCCCGACGCCGATTTGGCCGGCGAGGCCTACACGGCGCTGCTCGAACTGGAGGCCGCCGCCCCCGCCTCGGTGAACCCGGTCCTCCAGCACCCCGCCGTCGGGGCCTGGGCCTGGCGGACCTTCCGTTCCCTTCGGGTACGCGGCCCCGAACGCCCCGCCCGCCTTGGTGCGATCGCCGTGGCGGCAGCCGTCGCATCGGGCACGCCCTGCCGGGTCAAAGCGCTGCTCGACGACGACGGCGGGCTGATGTTGCCCGGCCTCGGACGCTTGAGCCCCGGCGGAACCTGCGGAGAGATCGAGGTCGAGGGACACTCCCTGCGGGCCGGAGACTGGAGTGCCGAGCTGGACCTGACGGCCGACGCCCCCGGCTGGCAGGTGCTGCACCGGATCGTGATCGGCGACGGCTTCTCCGTCGTGCTGGACGACCTCGACCCCCATCGCTGGCCGGAGCCCGGCCGGGTGACGCCCCGGCTCGCCCCTGGCGCGCTGCCCGTCTGGCGATCCCTGCTCCCGGAGGCCTGGCACGTCCTGCGGGCGAACCACACAGGCGTCGCCGACGAGATCGTCACGATCGTGCGGGCCCTCACTCCGATCACGGCGCCGCCGGAGGGCGTGAGCAGCGCCTCGGCGCGGGAGACGTTCGGCACGATCGCCATGTCCGCGCCGACGGGCTCCCCGTCCTGGCTCGCGGAGACGTTCGCCCACGAGATCCAGCACGCCAAACTCGACGCCCTCATGCACCTGGTCCCGCTGGTCCGATACGAGAAGACCGAGACCTACTACGCCCCGTGGCGCCCCGACCCCCGCCCCGCCCACGGCCTGCTCCAGGGCGCCTACGCCTACCTGGGCGTGACCGAGTTCTGGCAGCGCCAGCATCCGCATGAGGGCCTGCGTGGCCGCGTGGAGCTCGCCCGCTGGCGGGAGGGGGTCCGGCGCGTCCTCGACACTCTTGAGGACGAGCACCTCCTGAACGACGCGGGGATGACCTTCGTCGACGGCATGCGCACCCGGCTGGGAACGGTGCTGGCCGAGCCGCTCGACGGGGAGGCCCTGGCCGCCGCCCAGAAGGCGGCGGCCGACCACCGGGCCGCGTGGGAGGCGCGGAACGGGATCTCAGATCGGTAGCGGGTCGAAGTCGCAGTCGATCCTGACGCCCGATGCGGCGGTCACCGCGTCGGGCTGGCCCTGCTCGAACCGCTCCTGGTAGAGGTCCGCCACTTCGATCCTCAGCTTGTCCGCGTCGGGAGCCTCTGTCGCGATCCGGTCCAGGACCAGGTTGGCCGCGCACGACAGGGTCAGGAAGTGGTCGCGCCCGAACCGCTCCGTGAGGTGTTCGAGTGTGCCCTCACCCAGTGCTCTGGCCTGCTCGGACTCACCCAGGGCGGCCAGGTCGCTGGCCAGGTTCACCATGCACGACAACACGTAGTGGTGTTCCGGGCCCAGCCGGGCGGTCAGCCCCTCGCGGGCGGCCTCGTTGACGTCGCGGGCCTTCCGGGGATCGCCGAGCAGGCGGTGCAGAATGCCCAGGTTGGTCTGGCAGGCGAGCGTGAACGGATGGTCGCCGCCGAAGACCGACGGGTAGGCCCGGTTCATCTCCTCCGCCAGTTCGTACGCCTCAGCGAGATCGCCGCGGACCCGCAGAGCGTTGGAGACGTTCACGGCCGCCGCGATCGTGTCGGGGTGACGGGGGCCGAACAGCCGGGCCAGCCGGGCGTGGGTGTCTCTGGCGATGGAGATGGCCTGGTCGAGGGCGCCCGCCCGGCGCTGGGCGATCGACAGGTCCTTGGCGGTGATCAGCGTGGCCCAGTGGTCGCGGCCCAGCTTCAGGACGCCGAACGCCAGCGCGTCCTCACCGGTGTCGCAGGCCTCCTCGAAGCCGCTCGTGAGCCGGACGGCCCTGGCCATGCTGTTGCGCGAGAGCAGCACGATCTCCGAGCTGGCCGGGTTGGCCGCCTCGCTCTGGGCCAGATAGACCTCCGTGTGCAGCCGCCTGGCCCGTTCGTACTGGCTGTTGAGGCCGAAGTCGAGGGCGAGGCTGTTCTTGGCCCGCAGGGTGAGGACGTGGTCGTCGCCGAGCAGCCGCTCATGCTGTCTGACCGACTCCTCGTCGAGTTCGAGTGCCTCCCGGAAGTCACCGCGGGCCCGCATGCTGCCGCCGAGACCGTTCCTCGCGATCAGCGTCTCCTCGTGTTCCGGGCCGAATTCGTTGATCACATTCGCCAGGGTGGTGCGGTCGAGGTCGTACACCTGGGCGTACTCGCCCATGCGGCGCAACGTGTTCCCCTGGTGGCGGCGGGCCCGGAGCACGTCGGGGTGGTTCTCCCGCGCTCTGCCCCACTCGTCGATGGAGGCGGTGACCAGCTCCAGCGCCGACCGGTAGTTGCCCGAGGAGTAGAGGTAGCGCACGACGTTCAGAGCGAACTCGCGGACGCTGGGCTCACGTGATTCGAGAAGCCGTGAAGGGCGGACATGGGGCACCAGGTCGGCGAAGTCCGGCCACTTGGAGTTGTCGTCCGGAAGTTGCGGCGCGCTGCCGGCGAGAAGGCGGTGCACCTCTTCGCGCTGCCGGTCCTGGCGGGCCTCGTCGAGGTCGTCGCGCAACAGCGCCTGAATCAGCCGGTGCACCTGGATCGTGCGGTTGTCGGGGTCGCTCCGGATGAGAGCGTATCGGCTGAGCTCTTTCACGGACTTGTCGAACATGATCGGGTCGGCCAGCAGTTTCTCGAGACTCGGCGCGTTGGCCTTGTTCCCGCGCCGGAAAACGTCGAGCGGAATGGGATCGGGCCCGAAGAAAGCGCAACAGCGCAGCAGGTTGAGCGCGATCTCCAGCCGTTCTTCCAGCAGCGAGACCGAGACTCGCCAGGCGGCGGTCATCGTCAGCGGATAGTCTCTGGCTCTTTCCGCGCCCAGCAGCCGGGCCGTCTGTTTGTCGAGCAGCTCGATGTAGTCGTCGACCGTCATGGTGCCGCGCCGCTGCAACGCGCCGACCTGTTCCAGGGCCAGGGGCAGGTCACCCAATTTGTCGGCCAGCCGGAACGCCTCGTCTTTGGTGATCCGCGCGCCCAGCCTTTTCGTCAGGAACTCGATGCTCTCGTCCCTGGTGAACACGTCCACCTGGAGGGATCGGAATTGGTCGTCCCAATTCGGGTTGCGTGACGTGATGATCACATGGCCGGGGCCGCGCGGAATGAACCTCTCGATGCGGGCGTCTTCCGCGTTGTCGAAAATCAACAGCCAGTTGTTGTACGGCGCCCCGTTCTCCAGCGCCTCCCGCACGGACTCGGCCGCCTCCTCCACACCCACGACAGAGGCAGGAGTCAATTTGAGATGGGGCGCCAATGCGGCCAGCGCCGAGGGCACCAGATAGTACTGGTCCGCGGGAATCCACCAGACCAGGTCATAGTGAGAGCGATAGCGGTGGGCGTACTCGATCGCCAGGTGGGTCTTGCCGACGCCGCCGTAACCCTGCAGAGCCTGCGGCAACGGGATGACGGCGGTCACCGACCGGGTGCCCTCACGCAGCTGGTGCAGCAGGCTCTCCCGCCCGGTGAAGCTGCCGTTTCTGGGCGGAACCCGCTCGAAGATCTCCGGCTGTTTGTCTCCCAGGGAATGTGCGGCGAGCGAGGAGGATTCGGTGCCCATCGGACCTCCGCTGCTTCGATGAAGAGATGACTTGCTTCTTGCCACGCCCTGTTCAAAACTCATCTAAACAGCAACGCTCGTCAATGTCGCCCAGGCCGTGAAAGGCGGCCAACCATAATTCTCTTATCGGCTGACGCTGAAGGCGAGGATTCATGATCGATGCTGAACGCGGTTCCGGCGAACCGCTCCTGAACTCGATCGGCGAAGTTCCCTACTCGACCCTGCGTGGGCTGCTGGAACACTTCGTCGAACAGCCCGCGACGACGAGTTCGGGGTTCCAGAACTTCATCTGATCGAAACGGCGGGAGGGTCGTGAGCCAATGATGATCCGCGCCCTCCCGGCCACCTGCCGGAGAAACCGAAAAAACGACACCGGCCATCTCAGCGCGACTGCCTCTACAGTCGGAACCGGATATCGGGCCGAAGAGGTGGAGCCGTGCATGGGCGGAATGAGCAAAAAAGATTGGGAGCGGCTCATTTACCAATTGAGGACCGGCCACTGCACCCCTTTCGTGGGCGCCGGCGCCTCGATGAGCGTCCTCCCGTCAGGCCGCCGGCTCAGTAAGACCCTCGCGGCCAAGTGTGACTATCCCGGCCCGGAGACGAGCGAACTGCCGCGTGTCGCCCAATATGCCAGCTTCGAATACGGCGATCTGAGCCACGTCAAATACCTGGTCCGCGATGAGCTGACCAAAGACGACCGGACCCCTGATTTCAGCGACCAGAACGAGCCCCACGCGGTGCTGGCCGATTTCCCCCTGCCGGTCTACCTCACCACCAACTACGACGATTTCATCGTCCAGGCGCTGGCGACCCGCAGGAAGGCGGCCAGAGCGGCCGTCTGCCCGTGGAACGAGGCCATCGCCCCCGACCCGCTGTTCAAGGACGCGGAGGGCTGGAACCCGAGCCCGCAGACCCCGCTCGTCTACCACCTCCACGGCGCGATGCGCGACCCGGCCACCTTCGTGCTGGCCGAGGACGACTACATGATGTTCCTGCGCAATCTCGCCATCGAACGCAAGATCGGCGGCAACCGCATGTTCCCCCCGTCGATCCTGGCGGCGCTGACCACCCGCCCGTTGCTCTTCATCGGATACAGCCTTCAGGACTGGACGACCCGGGCCATGTTCGCGGAACTCGGCCGGTCGATCCCCGCGCTCAGCAGGCGCCGCCACGTGAGCGTTCAGCTCGCCCCCGGTGACGCCTCGGGCTGGACGGTCGAAGACCTGGAGCGTCAACTGTCCTGGTACTACCGCGAATGGCAGATCACGGTCTACTGGGGCGGCATCGAGGACTTCTGCACCGAATTGCGTGATCGGATGGGAGCCATGTCGTGACCGGGCCAGTTCCGACTCTCGAACCCTACGTCGGCCCGCGCGCCTTCCTCCGCCAGGACAGCGGCAAGTTCTTCGGCCGGGAACGCGAAGCCCACGAGGTCTGCGACCTGTGGCGATCGAACCAGATCACGGTCCTGTACGGCCCCTCCGGCGCGGGCAAGACCTCCTTGATCAACGCGGGCGTCATGCCCCTGCTCGACCCGTCGCAGAACGACATCCTGCCG
Organism: Herbidospora yilanensis; assembly: GCF_001570565.1. Lineage (GTDB taxonomy): Bacteria > Actinomycetota > Actinomycetes > Streptosporangiales > Streptosporangiaceae > Herbidospora > Herbidospora yilanensis. Next base: position 843,186 of record NZ_BBXE01000013.1, read on the forward strand.
GTGGGGCGGGTCTCCTACACCTCGGCGGTGCCCTCCGCCGCGCTGCCCGAACACAACCCGCACACCTATGCGCTGCTGTCGTCGTGGTCGCCGGGAGAGAGCCCGTCGCTGCTGGCCGGACTCACCCTGAGGCGGTTCTTCAGCCGCCGGCCGATGAGGCAGGACCCTTATGGCGACCCGGTGCTCCGTCTGGCGGCGATCGACCAGGCCGAGGAACTGTTCCTGGGGAACAACCGCCGCGCGCCGTACCACGAGTGGTTCGTCGACCAGCTCGTCGAAGCCCTCCGCATGGACCTGGACCTGCGCGTGCTGATCTCGATCAGAGACGACCAAGTCGCCGCCGTGCTGCGGAGCGACCGCCTGCAGGACGTCCAGACCCGGGGCCGCTTCGCCTTGGGCGCCCTCGAACCCCCCGCCGCCACCCAGGCCGTCGTGGGCCCGTTGACCGGCACCGGCTACTCCTTCGACGACGACGCCGCGCAGCAGTTGGTCGACGACCTGAGCGGCAGCCGGGACACCCAGCCGGAGTCGAAGGCGATCGATCCCGTCCAGCTCCAGGTCGTGTGCACGGCCCTGTGGAAGGCGCTGCCTCCGGACGTCACCCGCATCACCACGCACCACATCGTCCGGTATGCCGACGTGCGCCGGTCCCTGGAGCGATACGTCGACCAGACGATCGCCGAGGTCGCCCTCGACCACCTCGACGGCGACACCGCCCGCCTGCGCGCCTGGCTCCGCGCCAACTTCGTCGCGGGCAACGCCAAGACCCCGGTCTACCGGGGCGAGACCCTGACCGCCGGGATGCCGAACGAGGTGGTCGCCGCCCTGGTCGACCACCACGTCCTGACCCCGCGGCCCGACGTCACCGGCGACGCGGCCCAGTGGTACGAACTGTCACACGAGAGCCTCGTCCGCCTCATCCGCGAAGAGGCCGACGATGTGCCCGCCGACCACCGGTCTTCTGAGCAGTTCCTCGAATCCGCCCAGCACGCCCTGCGTGAGGGCGATTTCCCACGTGCCCGCCGTCACGCCAACGCCGCGCTCGCCCTGACCGATTCCTCCCGGCTCAGGGCCGAGATCGAGTCGTTCCTCGGCAACGTCGCCTTCGCCGACGCCCGATACGACACAGCGATCGACCACTACCGCGAGGCGGCCGCGCTCTTCGACGTCCACGGCCGCAAGGTGAGCGTAGGCCGCTTGCTGGCGGCCAGCGGCAGAGCCCTCCGCGCCCTCGGCGAAACACGGCGCGCGATCCACGACCTGAAATCCGCCATCGATCGGGTCCCCGACGATCAGGGGATCCGGGTCGAACTCGCGTGGACCTATTGGGACGCGGATCATGCCAACTTCGCGCTCGAAACGCTCGACTCCGTTCTCGACGACGACGCCAACTCCTGGCCCGCCCTGCGCGCCCGGGCGGAGATCCTCCTCCACGCGGGCAAGCCCACCGAGGCGCTGCGAGACTTCGCCCGAATCCAACCGATAAGAGAGCCATGGATCAGGGCCGCCTACGCGTATGCCCTGGCCCAGCACGGCCAACTGCCCGAAGCGATGGAGGAGATCACCGCCCTGCGCGCGACCACGGCGGGACACGGTCCCGTTCTCCTCTATGCGGCCCTCATCGAGAAACTGGCCGGACGAGCCGCGCCGGCAGGTCGCCTCGCCGCATCGGCGAGAGCGGCCAGGGCACCGCTGATGCCCGCGGCCCTCGACCATGTCGCCGCCCGGCTGATCTCCGAAGACCATGGACACGATCATCGTGAACGGGATGATGAGGGCGCTCCGCCACCCGACGTCCCTTAGCCGGCCACGCTTCCGGCCTGCTTGACACTCGGTGCGGCGCCTCGCCAATCACCTTGAAGCGCGTGGACATCCGCACCTATCTCAGCAGGCCACAGGAAGCGTCGAGGGGCGTCGAGCGGTTCCGTGCGAAACGTGCGTTCCTGGCCGATGTCGCCCAGTCGTGGGCCCTTGGCCCGATAGGCCGCCGCCGCGAAGCGGAACACGAAGTCATGCCGGTCACCTCCGTCTCGGCAGTACATGGGCCAGCGGTCCTGGGTGAGGTGCGGATCGAGGAACCGGGCAGTCATCCCGGAACGGTCGTTCTGACCGAACACGCGGAGCAGACGGCCGCGTCCGCCCAGCCCCCGCGCATGGCGGAGACCGTGGATCCCGTGATCGCCGGTCATCTCGCTGTTCAACCAGACGATCCACATGACGATGAGCCCGCCGATGACGGCGAACCCGTAGGCGAGCAGGTGCGCGGCGCCCTCGACACCGTAAACGGTCACCAGCACACCGCCCAGCGGCGCCGCCGCCGTGACCGCCGTGTGGCCCAGCAGCCGGGACACACTGGCCACCCGGGCCCGTTTCTGACGGACGACGAAGGCGCCCTCATAACGCCGCATGGCGATATTGGTGGCCGTACCCCACCCGGTCAACAACAGGCCCAGGGCGAAGGAGACCGGATGGGGATAGCAGGTGATGGCGAACATCGCGACCGCCACCATCACGACCTGCGTGTGCAGCACCCAGGTCTCCGGCCGGATGCGACGGGCGACGATCGTGCCGAGCGTCCCCCCGAGACCACCGAACGCCAGGTACACCCCGACCTCGGTGACCCCCAGAATCGGCACGTACCCGGCGATGAAGACAACGATCAGAACGTTGACCATGAAGTTCGTCGTCGTCGTCAGAATGACCGCGACCAGCAGGAACGGGTGCCGGTTGAGTTCACGCAATCCCTCGGCGATGGAGACCCACATCGACTCCTGCTCCGCTGACCTGCGGGGCCGGACCACCCGGGGCCGTGGCACGGTCAAGGCCGATACGAGCGCGAAAGCCGGCGCGATGAGGAAAGGGGCGGCACTGTGCCACGCGTAGAGGCACCCTGCGAGAGGACGGGCGATCAATGAGCCGATCTGCGTGCTCCGCTCACTCGACGCCAGAAAGAGAGTGAGCTTGGCAGGCCCCCGGACCAGGGAGGGGATGAGCGCGGATTCGGCGAGGGAGTAGGCGATCCACATGGTGCCTTCGAGGAAGGCCGCAGCCAGGATGATCGGAAGGGTCAATTGACCTGCTATGAGCAGGAACCCCACAAAAAGCAATGTAAGTAGTCGAACAACCTCAACCCTTCTCATAAGCTGAGAAGGGTCCTGCCGGTCGATCATCGCACCAAAAGGAAGATAAAACAGGAAACCGGGCAGGCTCAGCATAAAGCTCGCCCACCCGACCGCCATGCCCGAACCCGAGTGGTCGAACGCGAGCACCGGATACGTCAGGCTCATCGTCCGCGCAACGGCCGTGGTACCAGTGAGACCCACCCAAAAGCGCCGCATCGACCACCGTGGATCCACCGCGCTAACCACCCTTCGGTTCAGCCCGCGGATGGCCACCAGAATGCGCGAGGCGATCCCTTCGAATCGCAGGCAGAGCAGGACCCGGGACACCGCGGGGCTCCCTGCCTAAATGTTCCTAAGCCTGACGGAGTGGGCATAATAGGACCAGATTAGGCGCTTCGACAAGTACCCCCAAGCGAGCTACGGATGAACATCCGGGCTGGCTCTGCTAAGACAAATCTCCATTATCGAATCCCCCTAAATGCACACTCGGATGCGCTTATCGCAAAAAATGCGACATTTTTCTCAAGGAGGAGGAGTCAGCATAAAACAGGCCTCCGCGAGTGAACGCGGAGGCCGGTGCTTTCGAGCCGCCTTGGGGAATCGAACCCCAGACCTTCTGTTTACAAGACAGATGCTCTGCCGATTGAGCTAAGGCGGCTAGGACCAAGCCTCGCCTAGTCTAGTACACACCTACCCTCTGCGCAGGCGACTCACCTCGTAGAGAGCGATGCCGGCCGCGACCCCCGCGTTCAGCGACTCCGCCGCAGCCCCCATCGGAATGCGAACCACCTGGTCACAGGCCTCCCGCACCAACCGGGACAGCCCCTTCCCCTCAGACCCCACCACAACGACCAGTGGCTCGGCGGCAAGGGTCATGTCGCCGATGTCCGTGCGGGACTCCCCGTCAAGCCCGACGACGAAGAGCCCTTCCTCGCGGTATCCCTGCAACGCCTGCGTGAGGTTGGCCCCCCGAGCCACCGGAAGCGTGGCGAGCGTGCCGGCGGACGTCTTCCAGGCCCCAGCGGTGACCCCGGCAGACCGCCGCCCAGGCACCAGCAACCCGTGAGCCCCGAAGGCGGCCGCCGACCGTGCGATGGCCCCCAGGTTCCGAGGATCGGTGACCCCGTCGAGAGCCACGATCAACGGCGTCTCAGCGGCATCCTGAGCGAACCGGACCAGGTCGATCGGATGCGCATACTCGTAGGCCGGAATCTGGAGCGCGACCCCTTGGTGCACCCCGCCCTCGGTCAACCGGTCAAGCTTTCCCCGGTCGACCTCCAGCAGCGCGATCCCCTTGTCAGCCGCGATCTTGATCGACTCCCGGACCCGGTCGTCGTTCTCGATCCGCGCCGCGACGTAGAGAGCAGAGGCGGGCACCCCGGCCCGCAGAGCCTCGACGACGGGATTCCGCCCGCCGATGTACTCAGGGGCGTCCTCGGACTTCCGGGCCCGCACAGGAGCCTTCCGAGGCGAGGCCCCTCCACGCTCCTCGCGGGCGATGCGCTCGGCCCGGGCCTTGTCCTTGAACCAGTGCCGAGCCTCAGCGGGCGGCGTTGGCCCCTTGCCCTCAAGAGATCGCCGAACCTTGCCCCCGGTTCCCCGAGTGGCGCCCTGCCTTTTACGTCCCGCTGCCATAACTGAAAAGCCTATCCGTGAATTCGAGCAGCCCAGATCAGCGGGCCAGCTCCCAGCGGGGCCCCTGCGGCGTGTCCTCGACGACGACCCCGGCCGCCGCGAGGGACTCGCGGATGGCGTCGGCCGCCGCGTAGTCCTTCCGGGCCCGGGCGGCCTGACGCTGCTCCAGGGCCACGGCCACCAGGGCGTCGACGACCTCGTGCAGCCCCGACTCGCCGGACGACCGCCACTGCGGGGACCGGGGGTCGAGCCCCAGCACCCCCAGCATGGTCTGCGTCTCGGCGAGCAGCCTGGCCACCGCCTCCTTGTTGCCCTGCGACAGGGCCACGTTCCCCTCACGGACCACTTCGTGGACGACGGCCAGCGCCTGCGACACGTTCAGGTCGTCGTTGAGCGCGTCGACGAAGGCCTGCGGCAGCGGCGCCGTGGCGTCGACGTCGTGGATGACCTCGGCGGCCCGGGAGACGAAGCCCTCCAGCCGCCGGTAGCCCGCGGCCGACTCCTGCAGCGCCTCTTCGGAGTAGTCGATCGCCGACCCGTAGTGGGCCGAGACCAGGTAGTAGCGCAGTTCGACGGCCCGGACCTTGGTCAGCATCTCGGGGATCAGCAGCGAGTTCCCCAGCGACTTGCTCATCTTGGTGCCGCCGAGCTGGAGCATGCCGTTGTGCAGCCAGAACCGGGCGAAGCCGTCTCCGGCCGCCTGCGACTGGGCGATCTCGTTCTCGTGGTGCGGGAAGATCAGGTCGACGCCGCCGCCGTGGATGTCGAACGTGCCGCCGAGGTATTTGGTCGCCATCGCCGAGCACTCGAGGTGCCAGCCCGGACGGCCGCGGCCCCACGGGGTCGGCCAGGTCGGCTCGCCCTCCTTGGCGCCCTTCCACAACGCGAAGTCGCGCGGGTCGCGCTTGAGGGAGTCGGTGTCGGTGTCGCCGGCGGCCCGCATGTTCTCGAGCTTCTGGTTCGACAGTTTTCCGTACCTGTCGGCATAGGAGACCACGTCGAAGTAGACGTCGCCGCCCGAGGCGTAGGCGTGACCCTTGTCGATCAGGCGGTGCATCAGCTCGATCATCTCGGGCACGTGGCCCATCGCGCGGGGCTCGACCGTGGGGGGCAGGCAGCCCAACTGGTCGTAGGCCCACGTGAAGGCCCGCTGGTTCCGCTCGGCGACCACGAACCAGGGCACGCCCTCACCGGCCGCGACCCGGATGATCTTGTCGTCGAGGTCGGTCACGTTGCGGCAGAACGTGACGTCGTACCCCGAATGCAGCAGCCAGCGGCGCAGCACGTCGAAGTTGACGCCGGACCGGATGTGGCCGATGTGGGGCGGAGCCTGGACGGTCGCACCACACAGGTACATCGTGACCCGGCCGGGCTCAACCGGGGCGAATTCACGGACCGTTCGGGTGCTGGTGTCATAGAGTCTCAGGCTCACAAAGGCAAGGCTAACGCCTTCCCGGCCAGCACAGGCCGAGTTAAGAAACCGTGAGCGTCAGCCTCGGAGATACACCTTCTCCGGGGCGATCCGCACGATCACGCGCTCGTTGTCGGGGCTGCCCTCCACGAACGGTTTGCCGGTGTATTTGTGCGAAAGCTCTTGGATCAGGTCGCCGTGGGGGTCGTCGAACAGGGTCACCAGGCCCCGGACCTCTGCGTACACGTAGGGATCGGCCGGGTCGACGACCAGAATGGAGACGCGCGGGTCGCGTTCCATGTTGCGGTGCTTTCGCCGTCCTTTGACCGTCGAGAAGACAATCTCGTTCCCGTCGGTGCGCACCCACACCACCGAGGCCTGGGGGCTTCCGTCGGGGTTGACGCTTGAGACGGTGGCGAAATTCGCCCCGTCGAACAAGGAACGTGCGCCGTCAGGCAAGGTCTGCTCTCCCATAGGAGCGATCATGCCATTTCGTACGTGTCATAAAACGGCCGGGGGCACCCGAGTCGCTAGGCTCGACACGCCATGGACGCGATTCCCCCCGCGACGGCAGGCCCGGCCTCCCGTCCGTCTTCCTCCGGATCCCGCCTGCTGAGCCGCGTGGCCGTGATCGTCGCGAGCCTCGCGGTGGCGGTGCTCGCCGGAGCCGCCTGCGTGCTCTCCTTCGACGACCTGCGGGCCCTCGCGCTCCAGGGCCAGGCCGACCCCGAGTTCGCCTACCTCTACCCGGCCGGCTTCGACGCCCTGCTGGTGGTGGCCCTGCTGGCCGTGCCGGTGGTGCGCCCCGGACGGCTGGTCATCCGCCTGCAGGCCGCCCTGATCCTCATCCTGCTGCTGATCGCGGCGGCGGCGGCCGACGTCGCGATGGCGTCCGGCGTGGTCCTCGCGGTCCGTCCCGCCGCCGTGGTGGTGGCCCTGGTGCCCTGGATCATGCTGGTCGTGGGCCTGTGGTTGTTACTTCTGATCGTCCGGTACGCCCAGACGAAGAACGCCGACCTCGACGACGACCCCGAGGGCGACGTCGTCCCCTTCACCCGCACCGCCCACGTGACCGCGCCCTCCGACTACACGCCGCCGACCCCCGTGAGCCCCGTGACCGAAACGGTCGCGCCCCCGGAGCTGGCGCCCCCGCTCACCCCCACCCCGCCCCCGCGCCCCGCCCGCTGGGGCGACCTGATCCGCCCCAACGCCGGCGACGTCCTCGTCCACCCCCTCCCCGAGCCCGACGACGAGACCGACAGGAAGTACGGCGAGGCCGCCGCCCAGGCCGCCGAGAAACTGAGCCGCCGCGACGAGTCCGACGTGGACACCCAGCCGATGCGCAACCTCCCGGCCGACCCCGACCCGGAACACGGCCCGGAGGCCGCCGACCCGGAGGAGATGGAGGCCGCCGCCTGGCGCGAACCCTACGAGGACGAGGTTTCCGCCCCTCCCTCAGGCCACCTCCGCAGCACCCCCACCCCACCGAGCGACTCCTGACCGCCCGTCGCCCCATGCGTCGAAGCCCGGCACGACCGAACGCAGAAAGCCCGCCGCGGCTCCGGGATGGAGCCGCGGCGGGCACTTCAGGCGGGTCTCGGTGTCGAGTTCGGCGACGTCCTGCGAAAAGGCCGGTGCCCGGCGGCCGGTGGCCGTCGGGCATCAACCTTCGCGGCTGGTCACACCCTGGTTCGGCCTCGCAGCGCGGCGACGGCGCCGACTCCGATGACGGCCAGGACAACCTGCATGACCAGTTCGATCCAGTCGATCCCGTCAGTCGTCGCGACACCCAGGGACTGGGCGATCGCCGTGCCGATGAGGGCGGCGACGATACCGACGACGATGGTCAGGATCCAACCGATCGGCTGACGGCCAGGCAGAACCAGTCGGCCCAGCGCACCGATGATGGCGCCGATCACGATGGCGCCGAGAATGGTCTCGATGGTCATTATTCGACCTCCCCTTGAGGGTGACACCTTCACGCTCAAGCGGTCGAATACCCTCCATCGACAAAATATGCCTTGCGCCGGAATCTTTTAGATGCCGCTGTGCCCCGGCCGGCCGGTTGCCCCGCCGTGCCCACGCCCGCGACCTGTGGTGATGCCCCGCCCTGCCACGAAGCCGACGCCGATCACGGCCAGCACGAGCTGGAGGATGTGCTCCCACCAGTCGAACCCGCGCGTGTTGGCGAACCCGAACAGCGCCGCGATGAGCGACCCGATGAGCGCGGCGACGATTCCGACCAGGATGGTCATCCCGATGCTGATGTTCTGCCGCCCGGGCAGGATCAGACGCGCCAGCGCGCCGATGACGACACCGATGATGATGGCGCCAAGGATCGAAGCGATCATGACTTTCCCCCCGACGAGGTGACATCTGCACCTCTAGGGGATGAAGTACCCAAAAAGGGACGGCGATCCACGCACCGCGCCTGGTTACGGGATCGCCGCCCCAACCGCATATGAGACGCCGCATCCCGGACACCGGTTGCCATGCACTTTGGACCGCACCAAAGCGTTATCCACCCCTGTGACCAGGCAAGCTTTACGAGCCGAATGTGGCGGATGAGACCCGCCACGACGCCGGCGCGTGGACCCTAACAGCCGACGATCAACGTGTTCGCGATCGCCGCGATCCCCTCGCCGCGGCCCGTCAGCCCCAGGCCGTCGGTCGTGGTCGCGCTGACGCTCACGTCAGCCCCCACCGCCGCGCCCAGCGCCTTCTCCGCCTCGCCACGCCGAGGCGACAACTTGGGCCGGTTCCCGATGATCTGCACGGCGATGTTGCCGATCTCGAACCCGGCCGCACGGACCAGCCGGGCCGTCTCCGTCAGCAACGTCACACCGGACGCCCCCGACCAGCGGGGATCGGACGTGCCGAAGACCTTTCCCAGGTCTCCCAGCCCGGCGGCCGACAACAACGCGTCGCAGCACGCGTGAGCCGCCGCGTCGCCGTCGGAGTGACCGGCCAATCCGGTCTCTCCGGGCCAGAACAGCCCCGCCAGGTGAAGTTCACGCCCAGAAGCGAAAGGGTGGACGTCGACACCGACGCCCACCCTGGGAAGTTTCGCGCTCAGGAGTTCAGCACCTCGTCGAGCAGGGCTTCCGCTTTGTCCTCGTTGGTCTTCTCAGCCAGGGCGAGTTCGCTGACCAGAATCTGCCGAGCCTTCGCAAGCATCCGCTTCTCACCTGCGGAGAGTCCACGCTCGCGGTCGCGGCGCCAGAGGTCCCGAACCACTTCGGCCACCTTGTTGACGTCACCGGACGCGAGCTTCTCAAGGTTCGCCTTGTAACGACGCGACCAGTTGGTGGGCTCTTCCGTGTGAGGCATGCGCAGGACGTCGAAGACCCTTTCAAGGCCCTCCTGCCCGACCACATCGCGCACGCCGACGAGCTCCGCGTTCTCCGCAGGCACCTGGACGGTGAGGTCGCCCTTGTCGACCTTCAGTACCAGGTAGGTCTTTTCCTCACCCTTAATCGTCCGAGTGGTGATGGCTTCGATCCGAGCAGCCCCGTGATGGGGGTAGACGACCGTGTCGCCGACCTGGAAAGTCATGTGACAAGTACCCCTTCCGCTGTACTCCAGGGTACCACGCGCCAACACTCTCCCGGAACAGTGAAATCACCATAACTGCAGGTCAAAGCCTCATTTTGGGACTTGACAAGAGCTCTACTGTGTGAATCGGGCCGTCCGACAGGCGGGATGACCTGCGTCTGAAGTGTTCCCGGGGCGGTTATCGGACGGGCCTGCCACGCCGATATGGTGATCCCCGCATACGATCGCGCGCGTTAGCAAGGAGATTCTCGACCGTGACCACGACCAGCCGCAGGGTGATCGCCATCGCCGCGTTTCTGGCCGCCGCCCCCGCGCTGGCCGCGTGTGGCGCCGGGACCGACGCGAACACCAACAAGCCCTACGCGCCGACCGAGTCCCAGGTTCTCATCCGCGACGGGCAGTACGGCGTCAACGGCATGAAGGTCAGCCAGGCATACATGCTCGGCCCCGACCCGGGCGGTCAGATCCCCGCCGGCGGCACCGTCCCGCTCTACCTGTCGCTCACCAACGACGGCACGGCGCCCGACGTCCTGACCGCCGTCACCCCCGACCCCAACGCCGCCACGGCGGCCCAGGGCGGCGGCGTGCAGCTCCCCGTGGGCACCCTCGTCCACACGGGCACCGGCGCGACCCCGCAGATCCAGATCCAGGGTGTGAAGGCGGCCCTGCGCGGCGGCGAGAGCATCCCGCTGACGCTCAAGTTCCAGAACGCGGGCGAGATCACCATGGTCGTCCCGGTCATCACCCGCAACCGCGAATACGCGACCCTCCCCCCGGTCCCCGGCGCCGTCCCGGCCCCGCCCAAGCCGTCCCCCACGGCCACCGCGACCGGCGAGTCGTCGGGCCACTGAGCCTCCCGCCGACCGGCCGTCTCCGCACGGCCGGTCGGCATCGCGCGGACCCATCACGACCCACTCCGACAGGCACCCGCGCGTTGCGGCGCCGGGCACGGCGGCCGAGGAGCGCCGGGTGATCGGCCGTCGCCGGTGCGGCGGGCGGGGTCCGGGTGGGCGGAGCCGTAACGGAGGGAAGATCTTCATACGGACGCATGGCCGACCCGCGCGTCTTCGCACGGGCCGGCGGAGCCGAGGGGGTCCTAGTCTTCGATCACCGGGTCGAACTTGTAGCCCAGCCCCCGGACCGTCAGGATGCAGCGCGGGTTGGCCGGGTCGGATTCGACCTTGGCGCGTAGGCGCTTCACGTGGACGTCGAGGGTCTTGGTGTCGCCCACGTAGTCGGCGCCCCAGACGCGGTCGATGAGCTGGCCGCGGGTCAGGACCCGGCCGGCGTTGCGGAGCAGGACCTCCAGGAGTTCGAACTCCTTCAGCGGGAGCTGCACCTGGCGGCCGCGGACGGCCACGATGTGGCGGTCGACGTCCATGCGGACCGGGCCGGCGGCCAGGACGGCCGATTCGACCTCCTCCACGTCGCCCTGGCGGCGCAGGACGGCGCGGATGCGGGCGACCAGTTCGCGGGAGCTGAAGGGCTTGGTGACGTAGTCGTCGGCGCCGAGTTCCAGGCCGACGACCTTGTCGATCTCGCTGTCCTTGGCGGTGAGCATGATGACGGGGACCTTGGACCGCTGCCGGAGGGAACGGCAGACCTCGGTGCCCGGCAGGCCCGGGAGCATCAGGTCGAGCAGCACGAGGTCGGCGCCGTTGCGGTCGAAGGTCTCCAGCGCCTCGGGGCCGGTGGCCGCGACCGCGACCTCGAAGCCCTCTTTGCGCAGCATGTAGGAAAGGGCGTCGGAGAACGACTCCTCGTCTTCCACGACGAGTACCCGGGTCATGTGGCCGCCTCCAGGGGAGTTGACGTTGTGCGGGGTGTGGCGACCGCGACCCCGCCGAACGCGGGGAGGCGGAGAGTGAAGGTCGAGCCGGAGCCTTCCTTGCTCCAGACCGACACCTCGCCGCCGTGGGCGACGGCGACGTGTTTGACGATGGCCAGGCCGAGGCCGGTCCCGCCGGTCGAGCGCGAGCGGGCCGCGTCGACCCGGAAGAAGCGCTCGAAGATGCGTTCCTGGGCGCTCTCGGGGATGCCGATGCCCTGGTCGCTGATGCTGATCTCGACCGAGTCGCCGGCCGGGCGGGCGCTGACCACGACCCGGGTGTGCTCGGGGCTGTAGGCGACCGCGTTGTCGATCAGGTTGCGCAGGGCGGTGACGAGCAGTTCGTCGTCGCCCCAGATGTTGAGGCCGCCGGTGCCGCCGGCGACCAGCGTGATGTCCTTCGACGCCGCCTTGGTGCTGCAACGGTCGATGGCCTCATGGACCGCCTCGTCGACCGGGACCGGCTCCGGGGTCGGGATCTCCTCGGCGCCCTGGATGCGGGACAGGGTGATCAGGTCCTGGATGAGGTAGGTGAGGCGGGCCGCCTCGTGCTGCATGCGGCCGGCGAAGCGGGTGACCGCCTCGGGGTCGTCGGCGGCGTCCTGGATCGTCTCGGCGAGCAGGCTGAGCGCGCCCACCGGGGTCTTGAGCTCGTGGCTGACGTTGGCGACGAAGTCGCGGCGGACCGCCTCGACGCGGAGCCGGTCGGTCTGGTCTTCGGCCAGCACCAGCACCTGGCCGGTCGAGCCCAGCGGGGCGACGCGGACCGCGAAGGAGGTCGACTCCTGGCCGAACTTGCGGCCGGAGGTCTCGATCTCGCCCTCGCGGATCTCCCCGTCGCGGCGGACCTTGCGGGCCAGCGCGAGCAGTTCGGCCGAGATGAGGGTGTCGCCGCGGACCAGGCCGTAGGCGCGGGCGGCCGAACTGGCCCGCAGGACGCGGTCTTCCCTGTCGAGCACGACCGCCGAGGACGGGAGCACCGCCAGGAGCGAGGCCACTCCCGGCGACAGGGTCTCCTCGGGCGGGGAATCGGGCACCGAAGCGGGTTCGGACTGCCGCCGGATCGCCAGCATGACGAGGGTGCCCACCAGGAACCCACCCATCGCGGCAAGACTCGCCAGCAACTCATTCACGCTTCGATGCTAGGTGGGAATGCCCCTGTTCCTTACGGCCGTATGCCGACTGACCATGGCCTTTCCGAAAGAGTTCACTTTCTGGTCGGAGATCGTTCACGAAGCGACGATTACCGTGACGGGCATGCGCGACGCCTATCATGACGAGCTGGACAATCTCACCATCAAGCTGGTCGAGATGACCCGCCTGGTTCGCTCGGCCATGTCCCGGGCCACCACGGCCCTGCTTGACGCCGATCTTCACCTCTCCGAGAGTGTGATCTCTCAGGACGAGGAGGTCAACCGGCTGTACGCCGAGGTCGAGACCTCCATCTACGAGCTGATGGCCACCCAGCAGCCCGTCGCGGTCGACCTCCGCACGGTCATCACCGCGCTGCGCATGGCCGCCGACCTTGAGCGCATGGGCGACCTGGCCGAGCACATCGCCAAGATCGCCCGGATGCGCCACCCCGAGTCGGCCATCCCGGCCGAGCTCCGCGACACCATCGTCGAGATGGACCAGATCGCCGAGCGCCTGATCACCAAGACCGGCACCTGCATCGCCACCCGCGACGTCGAACTCTCCAAGGAGCTCGAAGCCGACGACGACGCGATGGACATCCTGCACCGCCGCCTGTTCCGCGTCCTGCTGTCGCCGAACTGGAGCCACGGCATCGAGGCCGCGATCGACATCACCCTGGCGGGCCGCTACTACGAGCGTTACGCCGACCACGCCGTCCGCGTCGCCCGTGACGTGGTCTACCTGGTCACCGGCTCCCGCGACGGCGAGGAGTAACAAAACAAAGATCCCCGGCCCTCGGGGGGCCGGGGATCTTTCATGACCAGACCTGGACTCGGCCGGGCTACTTGCCCTGGTTCGCTACTGCTTCGATGGCTGCCGCCGCCGCCTCGGGGTCGAGGTAGCCCGAGCTGACCGGCTTGTAGTCGGCGTCGAGTTCGTAGCGCAGGGGGATGCCGGTGGGGATGTTCAGGCCGGCGATGTCGGCGTCGCTGATGCCGTCGAGGTGCTTGACCAGGGCGCGCAGGGAGTTGCCGTGGGCGACCACCAGGACGGTCTTGCCCGCGGCGAGCTGCGGGACGATCGAGTCGTACCAGTAGGGCAGCATGCGGTCGACGACGTCTTTGAGGCACTCGGTCTTGGGGCGGAGTTCCTTCGGCAGGCCCGCGTAGCGGACGTCGGCGAACTGGGAGAACTCGTCGTCGTCGGCGATGGGGGGCGGCGGGGTGTCGTAGGAGCGGCGCCAGAGCATGAACTGCTCGTCGCCGAACTCGGCGCGGGTCTGCGCCTTGTCCTTGCCCTGGAGGGCGCCGTAGTGGCGCTCGTTGAGCCGCCACGACCGCTCGACCGGGAGCCAGAGCAGGTCGGCCGCCTCCAGCGCCAGGTTGGCGGTCCGGATCGCGCGGGTCAGCAGGGACGTGTGGACCACGTCGGGGCGTACGCCCGCCTCAAGCAGCAGCCGGCCGCCGCGCGCGGCCTCCTCCTCACCGGCAGCCGAGAGGTTGACGTCGACCCAGCCCGTGAACAGGCCCTTGACGTTCCATTCGCTCTCGCCGTGCCGGAGCAATACCAAAGTCGCCATGACCGGCATCTTAGTGGTGGACGGTTAACGCTCCGGGTCGGCGAAACGGGCGAAGGCCTGCAGATTGGCAGTCGACTCCCCGCGTTCGAGCCGCCACTCCCACTCGCGCCTGATCGAGGTCGCGAAGCCGATCTCCAGGGCCGGGTCGAACAACTCGTCGGCGTAGGTGAGCACGCAGCCGAGCAGCCGGTCGACCTCGGCCTCGGTGACGCCCTCGTGGGGGATCCGGCCGACGAGGTGGACGTCGCCCCGGTGGTCGAGGGCGAAGTGGACGCCGTACATCGACCCGTTCTTGGACAGGAGCCAGCGGTAGAACTCCTGGTGGTTCTCGTCGGGGCCGCGGCAGAAGAACGCCTCGATGTTGAGCGCCTGCTCGTCGACGACCAGCCAGGCCATCGTCTGGAGTTTGTGGGTGCCGGGGAGCTTCACCAGGTAGGAGCCGGTGCGGGGGCTCTCGTAGGTCAGTTCCATCGACCTGAGGGCCGCTTCGATCACGGCGGGGACGTTCATCGGGCGGCCGCCACGGGCAGGAGCTGGCTCATCGCTCCGGTATACACCTCCACGAGCCGCGCCGCCGTGGCCTGCCAGCCGAACGCCGCGGCGTGGCGGATCGCGCCCTCGGCGAGGAAGCCCCGCCAGACGGGGCGGTCGAGCAGCCCGGCCAGGGCGGTGGCCCATTCGGCGGGGTCGTGACCGTCGACCAGCAGGCCGGAGACGCCGTCCTCGACGGCGGTGCGCAGCCCGCCGACCGACGCGGCCACGACGGGGGTGCCGCACGCCTGCGACTCCAGGGCGACGAGGCCGAACGACTCGTTGTGGGAGGGCACGACCGTGACGTCGGCGGCCCGGTACCAGTCGGCCAGCTCGGGCTGCGGGCACGGCGGCGCGAGGTGGACCAGATCGGTGATCCCCAGTTCGGCGGCCACGTCGGTGAGGAGGGACGGCCGGGCCAGTCCGTTGCCGCTCGGGCCGCCGACGCAGGCCACCACCAGGCGGTCCCTTAACGCGGGGTTGTCGGCGACCATCTGGGCGGCGGCCCGCAGCAGCACGTCGGGGGCCTTCAGCGGCTGGATGCGGCCGACGAACAGCAACACGTGGGCGTCCTGCGCCAGGCCCAGCCGGTGGCGGGCGGCGCCCTTGGACGCGGGCTGGAACACCTGGAGGTTGACCCCGGGGTTCACCACGCTGACGCGGGCGGGCGGGGCGGCGTACAGGGAGATGAGCTCTTCGGCCTCGGCGGCGGTGTTGGCGACCAGGCGGTCGGCCACGTCGACGACCTGTTCCTCGCCGAAGACGCGGGCCGGCGGTTCGGGGCGGTCGCCCTCGGCCAGGAGCAGGTTCTTGACCTTGGCCATGGTGTGCATGGTGTGCACGAGCGGCACGCCCCAGCGCTCCTTGGCCAGCCAGCCGACCTGGCCCGACAACCAGTAGTGGGAGTGGATGACGTCGTAGCGGCCGGGCTCGTAGATCGCCTCGGTGCGCAGCACGCCCGACAGGAACGCGCACATCTGGCCGGGCAGGTCGGAGCGGTCGAGCTCCTCGTAGGGGCCGGCGGTGACGTGGCGTACGGAGACGCCCGGCGCGAGTTGCGCGATCGGGGGCAGGTCGCGCGACGTCTGCCTGGTGAAGATCTCGACCTCGACGCCGAGGTCGGCCAGCCGTTTGGCGGTCTCCACGATGTAGACGTTCATGCCGCCCGCGTCGCCGGTTCCCGGCTGATCGAGCGGTGACGTGTGCATGCTGATCGTCGCGACCCGGTTCACCCGACGCACCCGAACCACCTCCAAACAACGACTAACCATGACACTCAGCCCAGGATTCCCGCTCTCACTAGGATTGCGACCATGACGAAAACAGCCGTGGTCACGGGGGCCAGCAGCGGAATCGGTGCCGCGACGGCCCGCAGGCTGGCGAAGGAGGGCTTCCGCGTTGTGGCGGCCGCCCGCCGCCGCGACCGGCTCGACGAACTGGCCGCCGAGCACCCGGGAATCGTCCCGATGACCCTCGACGTCACCTCGCAGGAGTCCGTCGACGCCTTCAACGCGGCCGTCCCGACGGTCGACGTGCTGGTCAACAACGCGGGCGGCGCGGTCGGCCTCGAACCGGTCGCCTACGGCCTGCTCGACGACTGGCGCCAGATGTACGAGGTCAACGTCCTGGGCGCCCTCCGGATGACGCAGGCGCTGCTGCCGAAGCTGGTCTCCAGCGGCGACGGCGTGCTGGTCATGCTGACCTCGGTGGCCGGTCTCGTCTCCTACGAGGGCGGCGGCGGCTACTGCGCGGCCAAGCACGGCCAGACCTCCATGACCGAGACGCTGCGCCTCGAACTCGTGGGCGAGCCCGTGCGCATCATCGAGATCGCGCCCGGCATGGTGGAGACCGAGGAGTTCTCGCTCAACCGCTTCCGCGGCGACGCCGAGAGGGCCGCGAAGGTGTACGAAGGCGTGCCCGACCCCCTGACCGCCGACGACGTGGCCGACGTGATCTCGTTCGCGATCACCCGTCCGGCCCACGTCAACATCGACCGCCTGGTGATCCGGCCGCGCGCCCAGGCCGCCCAGCACAAGGTGCACCGCGTGTGAGACCCGTCGGGGCCATCACTCGCGGCACCACCGGCGGCAACCGGCTCCGGCGGGCCGACCGGTGGCTGGCCGCCGTCCACGAGGGCCTGCTGCGGTCGGCCGCCGACCCGCTGGTGGTCGACCTCGGGTACGGCGCCTCCCCCGTCACCACGCTGGAGTTGTTCGCCCGGCTCCGGCGGGTGCGGCGCGACCTGGAGGTGGTGGGGGTCGAGATCGACCCGGCGCGGGTGGCGGCGGCGTCGGCGTACCGGCGGCCCGGCCTGGACTTCCGCCGGGGCGGCTTCGAGATCCCCGGCCGGCCGCCGCTGGTGATCCGGGCCTTCAACGTGCTGCGGCAGTATCCCGAGGCCGAGGCCTGGCGGCACTGGGAGCTGATGGCCTCCCGGCTGCAGCCCGGCGGGGTGATCGTCGAGGGCACCTGCTCGGAGATCGGCCACCGGGCCGTCTGGGTGGGCCTCGACCGGACCGGTCCCCGCACGCTCACCTTCGCGGCCCGGTTCGGCGGCGTCGACCGGCCCTCCGACCTGGCCGAACGGCTGCCGAAGACGCTGATCCACCGGAACGTGCCCGGGGAGCGGGTGCACGCCTTCCTCACCGACTGGGACCGCGCCTGGGCCATCTCCGCCCCTTTCGGGGCCTACGGGGCGCGGCAGCGCTGGATCCGGGCGGCGCTCCTGCTGAGGGACTCATGGCCTCTTTACACCTCCGCGCCCTTCGGGGGGACGGCCCGATGGCGGCTCGGTGAGCTGTCCCTGCCCTGGTCCGCGCTTGTAAGCTGAGGTGTACCCCACCCTCCTCTACGAGACGTAGTACTACGCCGGGTAGGCTGAATGTCGTGAAGGGTCTTGGCGAGCTTGAGCGCAGCATCATGGACGTTCTGTGGGCGGAGGGTGGTCCGTTGACCGCCCGTGAGGTGGGGCGGCTGATCGCCGATCGCGATCTGGCGCCGACGACCGTCATGACCGTGCTCGACCGGCTCACCCGGAAGGGCTTCCTGACGCGGGTCCGCGACGGCCGTGCGTGGCGCTACGAACCGGCCGCGAGCCGTGACGCCTACATCGCCGAGCTGATGCTGGAGGCCC
The DNA here is from genome assembly GCF_001570565.1 of Herbidospora yilanensis. Classification (GTDB taxonomy): domain Bacteria; phylum Actinomycetota; class Actinomycetes; order Streptosporangiales; family Streptosporangiaceae; genus Herbidospora; species Herbidospora yilanensis. The sequence goes on from NZ_BBXE01000013.1 coordinate 861,114, forward strand.
TCGACATGACCGGAGACCGTTCCGCCGCGCTGACCAGGTTCGCGCAGGCCGTGTCCGGTACCGAGGCCGACGTGCTCCGAAAAGCTCTCACGGAGCTGGAGGAGGAGTGATCGCGGCCGTCGCGCTCGCCGCGCTCGCCGCCGTCTGCGCGCTCTCCGCGTGGCGGATGACGTCCGTCCGCTGGACCTGGCGTGCCCCCCGGGCCGCCATCGCCCTGTGGCAGGCCCTCGGCCTGACGTGGGGCCTGGCCTCCGTCGGCGCCCTGCTGGCCTACGCCCTCGAACCGTGGGGGCGCGGCGTGATCCACGGGCTGGTCTATCTGGTCACCCACTGGCGTGAGCCCTCCGGGCTCCAGCGGGTGGGCGCGCTGGCCGCCGGGCTGGCGCTGCTGACCGTGCTGATGGCCGTGGTCGTGGTGGCCATGGCGCAGACCCTCCAGGCCCGCCGCCGCCACCGCCTGCTGCTGTCGCTGGTGGCCCGCGACGAGCCGGCGGTGCCCGGCGTTCGGGTGGTCGACCACCCCGGGGCCGCAGCCTACTGCGTGCCGGGGCTGAAGTCGCAGGTGGTGATCAGCGAGGGCACGCTGAGCCTGCTCTCGCGCGACGAGCTCGCCGCAGTGCTGGCCCACGAAGACGCCCACGCGCGCGAGCGCCACGACCTGGTGCTGCTGCCGTTCGCCGCGCTGCGCTGGGTGCTGCCCTGGTCGAAGGTGGTGCGCGACGCCCACGCGTCGGTCGCGCTGCTGGTCGAGATGGCCGCCGACGACCACGCCCGGCTGCGGGTGCCGCCGAAGCGGCTGGCCACGGCGCTGCTGCGGTTCGGCACGGCCGGGGCGTTCGCCACCCCCCACGGCGCGCTGGGCATGGGCGCCGAGAACGTGATGGCCCGGGTGAACCGGCTGGTCAAGCCCGGTCCGGCCATGCGCAGGCGCTACCGCTACGGCATCGTCGCCGGAGCCGCCCTGCTGACCACGTCGGCGCCCCTTTTGTGGTTCTTGCCCCAGTGAGTTAGCTATCGTTAACCAGTGCGTTTGCAAATGCATACACGCTCTGGCAGGCTGGGAGACATGGAACTCCCGAAGGTCGGCTCGATCGGTGAATACATCCGCGAGCAGCGCACGCAGGCGAAGATCTCGCTGCGCCAGCTCGCGGCCCAGGCCGGGGTGTCCTTTCCTTACCTCAGCCAGGTCGAGCGGGGAGTGCGCAAGCCGAGCGCCGAGATCCTCAATCAGATCGCCAAGGGTCTGCGGATCTCGTCCCAGGCGCTCTATGTGCAGGCCGGTCTGATCGACGAGCGCGAGCCCGAGAGCGACGTCCTGGCCGCCATCAGGGCCGACGTCACGATCACCGGACGGCAGCGCCAGGTTCTGGTCGACATATACGAGTCGTTCCGCAAGGAGAACAAGGCCGCGGAGAACGAAGGGGCCCAGCCGACGCAACCGGCCGAGCCCCTGGATGCGGCCTCACTTAACGGTCACGCCACGTCAGAAGGGTACAACCTGCCATGACCCTCGCCACCGAGGTCAAGAAGATCACTGAGTCCAAGCCGTTCTACGCCCTGACCGGCGCCGGCGACTACGCGGTGGAGAAGCTGCGTGAGCTCCCCGACCGCGTCATCAACCTCCAGGCCCGCCGCGAAGAGGCCTTCGCCTACGCCGGCCGGGTGCAGGGCAAGGCCGAAGACTACGCCAACAGCGTCGCCGACCGGCTGAACTCCCTCTACGAGGAGATGGCCAAGCGCGGCCGCAAGGTCGTCAGCCAGGCCAGCGGCGAGGCCGCGCTGGAGCTCACCGAGGTCTCCGAGGCCGCCGAGCCCGCCGTCGCCGCCAAGGCGACCACCCCGGCGAAGCGCCCGGCCGCCCGCCGGACCAACACCTCGAAGGTGTCGTAGCCGAACGGTCCGCGGCCCCGGTGGGAGATTCCCCACCGGGGCCGCGGCTTTCTCGACCTGCACACCACGGAAACCAGACACTAGGCTGGTGGACATTCCGACCTTGACTCCGCGGGAGTGACGAGATGCTCTACGGCGTACTGGACCTCATCTTCCTGGGCCTCGCCATCGCGGCGTTCGGGATGTCGGTGTGGGCTCTGATCCACGCGATCCGCACCCCCGCCCGCGCCTTCCAGGCCGCCGGCAAGCTCAACAAGAACCTCTGGATGCTCTTCACCGGCCTGGCCACGGTCTTCACGCTCGCCTCGGCCGCCGGATACATGGGCGGCGGGCTGAACATGCTCAACATCTTCACCATCGCCTCGGTGATCGCCTCCGGCATCTACCTGGCCGACGTGAAGCCGGCCGTCAGCGAATACAAGGGCGGCGGCGGCAACCAGGGCCCCTACGGCCCCTGGTGAATCACCTGGTGATCACCTGGTGATCACCTGGTGATCAGAGCCAGTCGCGTTTCTTGAACTGCGTGTAGAGGACGACGGCGGCGACCACCCACAACCCCGTCGAGGTCCAGAACCCCCACGGCTGCCCAGAACCCGGATAGGGCACGTTCTGGCCGTAGAAGCCGGTGATCATGGTGGGCACGGCGATGATCGCGGCCCAGCTCGTCACCCGCTTCATGATCAGATTCATCTTGTTGTTGGCCATGGTCATGTGCGCCTCGCGGATGTTGCCCACCAGGTCGCGCAGGGAGTCGGTCCATTCCGCGGCGCGCACGGCGTGGTCGTAGACGTCCTGGAAGTAGGGCGCCAGAGAGCTGTCGCGGATGACGTCGTTGCGGCGGAACAGGGTGTTGACCACCTCGCGCATCGGGGCGACCACCCGCCGCAGGGTGACCAGGCTCTTGCGCAACTCGAAGGTCCGGCGCTGGTCGTCAGGGCCCGGCAGGGTCTCGTTGAAGAGGCCGTCCTCCAGCTTCTCGATCTGGTCGTCCATGGCCTCGACGACCTCGAAGTGGGTGTCGACGACGTAGTCGAGCAGGCCGTGGAGCAGGAAGGCCACCCCGTGTTCGGCCAGCGCGCCGCCGGAGTCCCACCGGCGCCGCACCTGGTCGATCGAGAACGACTCGCTGGTCCGCACGGTGACGAGCGCCCGTTCGGTGACGAACGCCGACGCCTCGACCGACTCCACGCGGCCGGTGCCGGGGTCGAAGTGGGTGGCGTAGACGTTCAGGAACATGTGGCTGTCGTAGACGTCGAGCTTGGGGCGCTGGCTCGGGTGGAGGGCGTCTTCGACGGCCAGCGGGTGGAGGCCCAGTTCCTCGCTGATCGCGTCGAGGTCGGCGCGCGTCGGGGTGCACAGGTCGAACCAGACCACCACGTCGGGCTCGCCCAGGTGGTCGGACACGTCGGCGATGGGGAAACCCTCGGATTCGAGTCTTCCCTTGCGGTAGAGCCTGGTGCGCGCCACCGGCTCAGCGTACTCCGATGGCACTATCGTGACGGGTCATGACATCTCTGGCACGCCCGTTAGGGCTGGCCCTCTTATTGATCGTCCTGTTCGCCGCTCCGGCCCGCGCCGCCGGGACGAGCGAGGTGACCATGCAGCTGCGGCCCGACGGGGTGCTGCACGTGGTCGAGCGGGCCGACGGGCCGCTGAGCCGTACCGTGACCACCCGTACCCGCTACGACGACGGCTCCGACCGGGTCTACCGCATCACCAACGTCAAGGGAGCGACCCTCGACGGCGAGACGCTGACCGTCCCGGCCGCCGGGACCGTCGAGTACGACGTCACCGGCGCGGTCACGCCGATGCCCGACGGCACCGAGGAACTGCGCTGGTTCGCGGCCGGCGGGCCGCTCGACGCCGTGACGGTGTCGGTGCGCGGGCCCGGCCAGATCCAGAGCCTCACCTGCTTCGCCGGACCGGCCGCGTCGGCGCTCGGCTGCACCGCCGCGAGCATGGACGAGTCGGCCGAGAACGCCGCCTTCGAGCAGACCGGCCTCGCCGAGGGCGAGCAGCTCACGGTCGTGGTCGCCTACCCCGCCGGGTCGACCGGCGCGCGGCCGATCCTGGAACGCCGCTTCGACCTGGCCACCGCCTTCACCGTCGACGTGTGGACCGGCGGCTCGCTGGCCGTCCTGCTGGTCCTGCTGCTCGGCGGCCTCTACGGCCTCTACCGCTCACGCGGCCGGGACGCCCGGGTGGTCGAGTCGGAGTCGGGCCTGTACGCCCCCGTCGAAGACGGCCGCTTCGCCCCGCCCGACGGGGTGCGGCCCGGCCAGATCGGCACCCTGATCGACGAACAGGCCGACGTGATCGACGTGACGGCCACCATCGTGGATCTGGCGGTACGCGGCTACCTGCGCATCGACGAGCAGCCGCGCGGCGCCTACGACGCCCCCGACTGGCTGCTGGTGAAGCTGCCCAAGGCCCCCGTGCAGGCCCTGCTCCCCTACGAACGCGCCCTGTACGACGCGATGTTCGACCTCCGCGACGACATCCTGCTCTCCCAGCTCCACGGCGGCTTCTCGGCCGGCCTGGCCCGGGTCCGCGACGCCCTCTACCGCGACGTCGTCAAGCAGGGCTGGTTCGCCCGGCGGCCCGACTCGGTGCGGTCGCGCTGGACCGTCCTCGGCGTCCTGCTGACCCTGCTGGGCCTGGCCGGGACGGTCGTATTGGCCTGGCAGACCACCTACGGCCTGGTCGGCCTGGCGGTGATCATCGCGGGGGCGGCCATGACGGTCGGCGGGCAGTACATGCCGGCCAAGACCGCCAAGGGCGCCGCCGCGCTCGCCCACACGCTGGGCTTCCGCCAGTTCCTCATCTCCGGCGACGTGAACGGGCTGCCCGAGAGCCAGCGGGTCGAGTTGTTCTCCCGCTACCTGCCGTACGCGGTGATCTTCGACAGCGTCGACCGGTGGGCCCGCGTGGTCTCGACGATCACGACGGAGGGCGACAACCTGTACTGGTACCACGGGCCGGCCGAATGGGACCTGTCGAAGTTCGCCGACTCGATGCGCACGTTCGTGATGACCACGTCGGGCGCGATCTCGGCGGCCCGGCAGTTCAGATCGTTCTGATCCGCAGCTCCCCCACGGGCCGGCCGCCACCCTTGATCGGGGGGACCAGGTCGCCGGGGACGTCTTCACCCAGGGCCTTCAGGGCGTGGGCGGTGACCGCGACCCTGGCCCGCTGGCCGCCGTCGACGATCTTCACGGCGGCGGCCCGGCCGTCGCCCAGCGCGAACGCGTCGAACGCCTCGGCGCCCGCCTTGAGCATCAGCCCAGGGACGCTCCTCATGAGCAGCGCCTCGGGCCGCGTGGCGCCGCTCGTGTATTCGGGATGGGCCCGCATCGCGTCGGCGATCCGGCGCTCCGGGGAGCCCTCGGGGGCGGTGACGATGCGCCGGAAGGCGCGCACGACCCCGACCATCGACACGTAGAACAACGGCGCGCCGCACCCGTCGACGCCCGTGGCGGCGATCCGCTCGGAGGTGAGCTCCTCGACGGTGGCGCGGATCGACTTCTGCAGCGGATGGGTGGGGTCGAGGTAGCCCTCGGCCGGCCAGTCGTTGACCGCGCAGGTCGCCAGCATCGCCGAGTGCTTGCCGGAGCAGTTCATGTAGACGCGGCCGAAGTCGAGCGAGGCCCGGTCGTCGGGGTAGTCCTCGGGACACCTCAGGGCGCTCTCGTCGACCCCCGCCCGCTGGAGGATGCGGCGGGCGCCCTCGACGTGGATCGGCTCCCCGGCGTGGCTCCCGCAGGCCAGCGCCAGCAGTTCGCCGTCGAGGTCGAGACCGGCGTGCAGCATGCCGGCCGCCTGCAGCGGCTTCATCGACGAACGGGGCGAGGCGGGGGCCTGTACGTCGCCATGGACCAGGACGGGGGAACCTTCGGCGTCGACGGCGACGACCCGGGCGCGGTGGACCGACTCCACGAACCCGGAGCGAACCACCTCGACCAGCAATTCGGACATGCCGTCGACTGTAGGGCATGGCAGAATCCCGCCATGCGCGCGGTGGTCCAGAGGGTGAGCCAGGCATCGGTGACGGTCGACGGGACGGTGGTCGGCGCGATCGACGAGCCCGGCCTGATGGTCCTGGTGGGGGTGACCCACACCGACGGCCCGGCCGAGGCGGCGAAACTGGCCGCGAAACTGTGGGGCCTGCGCATCCTCGACGGCGAGAAGTCCTGCTCCGACATCGGGGCGCCGCTCCTGGTGATCAGCCAGTTCACGCTCTACGCCGACACCAAGAAGGGCCGTCGCCCCACGTGGCAGGCCGCGGCCCCGGGCCCGGTGGCCGAGCCGCTGGTGATCGCGGTGCAGGAGGAACTCCGCAGGCTCGGCGCCCGAGTCGAGACGGGCCGCTTCGGGGCCGACATGAAGGTCGCCCTGATCAACGACGGCCCGATCACCCTGGTCATCGACGTCTGACGCGTCAGGCCCGCCAGATCCCGATCCCCAGCTCGGCCAGCGCGGCGGTGGCCCCACGCGGGTCGGTGATCGCGCGTTCGGCCACCTTCGTCAGGTCGAGGGGGCTGCCGTCGGAGGCGACCAGTTCGGCCGGGTCGCTCCACGAATGCCGGAAGGTGGCCTGGCCCGCGCGGACGGCGGCCAGGTTCATCAGCACCTCCAACGGGGTCGGGAACAGCTCCGGCAGCTCCTCGGGCGCGGCGTCCGGGAACAGCGGCCGCGCGACCTCGTCGAGGCGGCCGTCTTCGAGCATGCGCAGCACCTGGGGCAGCCCCGGCCCGGTGAGCCCGATGGTGTGGAGCAGGCCGTCGGTCTCGCGCTGGAGCTGTGCGGTGGTGGCCGCATGGGTGAACTCGGGCCAGGCGAGCACCATGTCGTCTTCGATCTCGCGTCCGTCGGCCCGCAACGCCGCCCGGGTGCCCTCCAGTTCGGTGGCCCGCAACGCCGCCTGAGCGGCGGCCAGGTCGAGGATCAGCGACGTGGCGGGCCGTCCGTCCGACACGGCGAAGGAGTCGGGAAACCCGCGCGGCCCGGGTGGCCGACGAGGGATACGTTTCCCACCGTGACGTGTTCGCGGGGAGCGGCTTGGCCCGCAGGGTGTCGAGCTCGTCCTTGCGCGCGGCCACGAATTCGGCGAACCCGCCGAAGACGTCATCGGGCAGATGACCCGCCTCCAAGCCCGGCCACAGGTGGAAGTCGCAGAAGAAGTCCCATGCTTCGCTGACCGCCCAGATCTCGTGCATCGCGCCGACCGCGTCGGCCGACCCGGCCATCCGCACGCCGACGGCGTCGGCGCGGAACTCCCAGCGACGACAGCAGAAGCCGTCGATCACCCCCCACACCCTTCTGTACACGCGGAACGCCCACCCGGCAGGGTTGGTGGGGCGGAGGGCTTCGGCGGTGGTGACGACGGCCGTGCTGCACCGGTTGGCGAACCCGACCCACCGGGTGTGCCCGGCGGCGAAGTGCGCCATGAAGTGAGCGACGCCGAACCGGGTCTGGCCGACCGTCATCGTCTGGAGCAGCGGCAGGCCGATCAACAGAGTGCGGCGGCCCCGCAGGAAGGTGTGGGTGTACCGGAAATTGACCTCCGACATGATCCGGACCTCGTGTGGCGGGCGGGTGCCGGCCTCCGCGGCCAGCTCCCGCACCAGCTCCCACAACCCCGGAGCCTGATCGGCGTCCAGGGCCGGACCGGTCGGCCGATCGTCCCGCTGCCGCAGCGCCCGCCACAACCCGCGGCCCAGCGCGTAGACCAGGCAGCCGGCCCAGCCGAACATGACCAGGACGAGCACCACGAAACCGACGGGCGAGACCCCTCCCGGGGGCAGCGACCGTAACAGCACGACGAACCCGGTGAGCTGCGCGGCCGCCACGCCCACCAGGCCGCACAACATCACCATCGACACCAGCGCGCGTCCCACGCGAGCAGGCTAGTGCCTACATCAGATTCGGACGCTTCCGGTCGCGGGCCATCATCGCGGCCTGCTTGCGCAGTTCCGGGTCGACCTGGACGTTGCGGCCGGCGTCCTGGGGGACGATCACTTCCTGCTTGGCCGCCACGTGGCCGGCCACCAGGTCGATGTCGACCGGGACGGTGCGCTTGACCACCGCGAGGGCGATCGGCCCCAGCTCGTGGTGGCGGGCCGACGACCCCACGAAGCCGATCTGGCCCGGGGTCGCCGAACCCTCGACGGCCGCCTCGGGGTCGGCCTCAAGAGGGGTGCTCACGCCGAGCGTCACCGGGGTGCCGTGGGGCGGGAGCTCGTCGACGCTGCCGTCGAGGTGCAGGAAGACCAGCCGGCGCGGCGGGTGGCCCAGGTTGTGGACGCGGGCGACCGTCTCCTGGCCCCGGTAGCAGCCCTTCTTCAGGTGGACGGCCGGCTCGATCAGCCCCAGCTCGTGGGGGATCGACTTGTGGTCGGTGTCGAAGCCGTAGCGGGGGATGTGGGCCTCGATGCGCAGCGCCTCGTAGGCCCACAACCCGGCCAGCGGCCCCTGCGCGGCGAGCTCCGGGCGCGGGATCAGCCGGTCGTCGCCCGGGACGCCCGAGACCACCGCCCAGTCGGCCGACACGTCGGCGATCTCGACGCGGAGCATGAACCGCATCTTCTCAAGCCAGGCCACCAGGCCTTCGGAGGTGCCCGGCTCGACGTGGATCCAGGTCGTCTCGCCGTCGTCGCGCAGGTGGAGATGGTGTTCGAGCCGCCCCTGCGGGTCGAGGAACAGGGTCTGCGTCCACACCCCGGGCGGCAGGTCGTCGAGCTTCTGGGAGCTCAGGCTGTTGAGCCAGCTCAACCGGTCGGGCCCGGACACGGTGATCACGGGACGGTTGCTCCGGTCGACCACGGCCCGGCCGGCCGCCAGGGCACGCTGTTCGCCGTAGGGGTCGCCGTAGTGGGCCGCGACGGTGTCGTCGGGCGACGCGGCGGGGACGGCTCCGGGGACGTCGAGCAAAGGGCTGCGCATACCTCTCAGGCTATGCCCGCTCAACGGCAGTCGCGGCACCGCCCGAAGATCGTCAGATGGTGGACGTCGGTCTGGAAACCCATGTCGCGGTCGAGCCGGGCCACCATGTCGCCGACCAGTTCGGGAGGCGCCTCGATGATCTGCCCACAAGTCCGGCAGACCAGGTGGACGTGGTCGGCGTCGGCGGCCAGATGATAGGTCGGCGCGCCGTGCCCGAGATGGGTGTGGGTGACGAGGCCGAGCTCTTCGAGCAGTTCGAGGGTGCGGTAGACGGTCGAGATGTTCACCCCGCGCGCGGTCTCCTGGACCTTGGCGCAGATCTCCTCGGGAGTGGCGTGGGTGAGCGCGCTGACCGCCTCAAGGACGAGCTGGCGCTGCGGAGTGACCCGGTAGCCGCGGGCCCGGAGCTCGTCGTGCCAGGTGTCGGTCATGACGAAATCCTACGGCCCGATATTGACTTGCCCACCCCGCGGAAGAGCGCCTAGCGTACGAAGCACGCAGAAAGGAGGTGGTCCGAATAATGATTAGTCATGATTGGGCTAGCGAGGTGGCTGTCCGCTAGGACAACCCGATCCGGACCGGCTCCGGGTCGGCGCGTCAGAGCGCAGATCCAGGCAGACACCGGAACCCCGGGCAGCCGGCGGGTGCAGGGTGCAGACCCTCTCCCATTGGTCCAGCCGGCCCGCTCAACCGAGCGGAACGCGCCCGGGGTTTCTTAATGCCCTCGTGCTTCCACGCCCAAAATTTCGCACGCCCGCCGATAGAGCACGACGACCTCTTTGCGCACCTGCGCGCGCTCCACGATGGGCGCGGGCCACTTCACCGTGATCGGCTCGCCGTCGGCCTCGAAGTGGATCGCCTCGGTGTCGACGTCGGTCGTGCGGGCCGACGTGGCGTCGGGCTTGCCGCCGAGGGCCCGCACGATCAGCAGCGCGTCGGCCGCGTGGTCGTCGTTCATGTGCCTCTTGATCGCTTCGACCGCGTCAGGGGTCAGCGGGGTGCTCATGGCGCCCGATCCTAGTCGGCGACCTTCTTGAGCTCCGCCGAGGCGTGGTCCTGCAGCGGTAGGCCCACGGCGGCCATCTCGTAGGCGTACATGAGATTGCCGTTGACCAGGCCGTAGAGGCGCTTGCCCGCCGAGTAGTCCTTCGAGGTGACCGTGCGCGCGACGACGTCGGTGATCAGTTCGATCTTGTGGAAGACCACCTCGCCGACGTAGATCTCGATGATGCCGGTCGGATGGGCCAGCATGACCTCGACCTGGCGCTCCGGCTGGACCCGCCAGAACCCCGACTCGCTCGCCAGAGGACGGACCTTCTCGCCCTGCTGGTCGAGCAGCCAGGTGCGGCTGCGGTAGCTGAGGAAGGGTTTGCCGTTGTGCTCGAAGATGATCTCCTGGCCGAAGTTGGCGCTCTCCATCGTCGGGTAGCCGATGACCCCGGCGCCCTCCCAGTGGCCCAGCAGGAACGCGATCGGCTCAAGATCGGGATGTACGTCCATGCCGACAAGGCTAGTGCGGGTTTAGGCTGCGGGCATGGCACGCCAACTGGTGATCAAAGTGACCGCGGGCAGCGACGCCCCCGAGCGGTGTAACCAGGCCTTCAACGTCGCCGGGGCGGCGATCGTCAGCGGGGTCGGGGTGTCGCTGTGGCTGACCGGCGAGTCGTCGTGGTTCGCCCTGCCCGGCCGGGCCGAGGAGTTCAAGCTGGCCGAGGCGGCCCCTCTCGAAGACCTGCTGGCGGCGGTGCTGGCCGGCGGCCGGGTGACACTGTGCACCCAGTGCGCGGCCCGGCGCGGCATCACGCTCGACGACGTGATCGACGGAATCCGCATCGCGGGGGCGCCGACATTCGTCGAGGAGATCACCCAGGAAGGTGTTCAGGCGCTGGTCTACTGACGCTTCGGGTTCCCTTGTTTCGGGACGGGACGAATAAATGGCATCCGACGACCCACTGGCCGAATTACGGTTACGTCTTCAGGAGCGATATCGCATAGCGGGTAAACCGAGCTACCGCGAACTCGCCAAACAGACCGGAATGAGCCACACGTCGGCCCGTACGGTCATCCTCTGCGAACGCCTCCCCCGCTGGGGCGCCCTCGAACTGATCGTGGAGTCCCTGGGCGGCGACACCGGGGAGTTCCACCGCCTGTGGCTCGCCGCCGACGCCGCCACGACGGCTTCCGCCGCCGCTGGGACCGGCTCCGATCCCGTGGCGCCAGATCACGAAATCTCCGGCACCGACGCTCCGTCTCCTGCGACGTCTCCTGCGACGTCTCCTGCAACGGCCCGGCCCGGCGGCCTTCCGCGGTCGCGGCGGGCCCTGCTCGTCTCCTTGTCGTCGGTCGCCGTCGTGGCCGCGGGCGCCGTGCTGGCCCCTCGGCTGCTGGGCGGCGGACCCGAGCCCCGGAAGGGCGTCATGTTCGGCGGGCCGCTCTCCGGCGGCAACGGCGCCGTCTGGTCGGTCGCCCACGGAGTGCTCGGCGGGCGGCCGGTCATCCTCTCCGGTTGCCAGAACGGCACGGTGCACCTCCGGGACTTCGTCACCGGGGAACGGATCGGCGGGGTGCTCACCGGGCACGACCGGGCCGTGTTCGCGGCGAAGATCGCTAACGTGGGCGGCCGGGCCACGGGGGTGACCGGGGCCGCCGACGGAACGGTCCGCATGTGGGATCTGGCCTCGGGCCAGGGCCGGGTGCTGAACGCCGGGAAGGAGTCGGGCGGTATCAACGCCCTGGCCGTCACGACGATCGGCGGGCGGCCCCTGGCGTTCACGGCGGGCGACGACCTGACGATCCGCCGCTGGGATCTGGCCGCGTCGAATCCCGCCGGCGAGGTGGTCGGGCAGCCGCTGGCCATGTCGCCCAAGGCCATCGCGGTGGGCGAGGTGGCCGGGAAGCCGACCGCGTTGTCGGGGGGCGACGACCGGCTGGTCCGCAGGTGGGACCTCACCGCCGCGACGCCGTCGGGCGTGCCCATCGGCGGTCACGACGGCACGATCTGGAATCTCGCCATGGGCCGCTCGGACCGGCGGCCCATCGCCCTGTCGGCCGCCGAAGACGGCACCACCCGGCTCTGGGACCTCTCGGAGGCGCAGCCCATCGGCCACCTGCTGGGCGAGCGGCTGCCGAACCCGGTCAAGTGTGTCGCGCTGGCCGTCGTCGGCGGGACCACGATCGGGTTCTCCGGCGCCGACGACGGCAGCCTGCGCGAATGGGACCTGAGCACCACGAAGCAGGCCGGCCCGCCGGCCGAGGGTCCGACCTCGGGCCCGGAGGGCTTCGAGGTCGCGGCCCACCGGGGCCGGACCTACCTGTTCGCCGGGACCTGGGACGGCTACGTCTGGAAGTTCGACCTCGGCCCCACCGCCTGAGGCCCTACGGCTTCAGCACCGCGCCCAGGCGTTCGTTCCTGAGGCGTTCGTACCAGGTGTCGTCGATCGCGGGCAGGGGGCCGACGGCCCAGCGGAGCAGCAGGTCGGCCAGGGCCGGGTTGCGGGCCAGGGCCGGGCCGTGGAGGTACGTACCGATGATCTTGCCGGCGAAGCAGCCCTCGGTGCCGTCGCCGTTGCCGGTGCCGACGAGGGTGCGCGACAGCGGGGTGACCCCCGGGCCCAGCCGGGTCACGCCCATGTGGTTCTCGAAGCCGGTCAGGGTCGGCAGGCCCAGCGAGGGGTGGACCTCGGCGGCCAGCTCGCCGACCGAGCGGCGCTCGCCGCGGCCCGAGCTGATGTCGAGCAGGCCGATGCCGGGCACCGGCTGGCCCTCCTCGCCACCGAAGACCGAGCCCATGATCTGGTAGCCGGCGCACACCGCCAGCAGCGACGCGCCCCGCTGGATGGCCCGGTGGAGGCCGCCGTCGCGGCGCAGGCGCTCGGCGCCGAGGATCTGGGGCCGGTCTTCGCCGCCGCCGATCAGGTAGACGTCACCCTGCTCGGGGACCGGGTCGGAGGAGCGGACGTGGACGACCTCGACGGGGATGCCCCGGCGCCGGGCGCGCTGTTCGAGCACGAGCACGTTGCCCTGGTCGCCGTAGGTCGACAGCAGGTCGGGGTAGATCCAGACGATGCGGAGGCTAGACTGCACGGCCGAACTCCGTCCGGATCGACTGGAACGCGGTGTAGTTGGCGATGACGTCGATGTCTCCCGGCGGGAGCGCGCCCACCGCCTGGCCGAAGTTGTCGACCAGGGTGAAGCCGACCCCGGCGACGTCGAGCCGGAGGGCCAGGTCGAGGCGGCGCTCGCCGGTCACGTAGACGCGGCGGCCCGCGAGGATGCGGTAGTCGACGTCCCACAACCACGAGGTGTCGCGGCCGTCGGGGCCCTGCGCGTTGACCGACAACACGATCGGGCGGTCGGGGCGGGTGACGTCGAAGGCCTCCAGCCAGCCGGCCGGGTTCTTGGCCAGCAGCAGCTTCATCACGCGGCCGTCGCGCTCGACGGTGGTGTAGCGGCCGGCCACCGACTTGACCTCGCGCAGCCTCGGCAGCGCACGCTGCGGGTCGAGGCCGAACGCGGCGGCGGTGGCCAGGGCGATGACGGCGTTGGAGCGGTTGGCCGTGCCGGGGAGCTGGAGGTCGAGCCGCCAGCGGTGGCCGTAGGGGTCGATCGCGTCTTCGCCGTCGAGGATCCAGTTGGGCTCGGGACGGCTGAAGGTGCACTCGCGGCAGGCCCAGTCGGCGTTGACGATGCCCTCGGCGCGGTCGAGCGGGCCGCCGCACTCGGGGCAGCACCACGAGTCCTCGTGCCAGCGCTGGCCGCCGGCGACCCAGGTCACCCGGGCGGCCGTGGAGGCGCCCCAGGTGACCAGCGGGTCGTCGCAGTTGGCGATCACGTGGGCCGGCCGGCCGGCCAGGGCGCGGCGCCACTTCTGGGCCAGCAGCCAGATCTCGGCCGCGCGGTCCATCTGGTCGCGGCTGAGGTTCATCAGCACGACGACCCCGGCCTCGGTCGTGTCGAGCACCTCGGGGAGGTACTTCTCGTCGACCTCCAGCACGCCGTAGGGGGCGGCCTTGTTGGACGACAACGCCGAGACGTGGCCGGCGGGCATGTTGGCGCCGAACGCGTTGGTGGCGACCTCGCCGAGCTCCTGGAGCGCCGAGGCGATCAGGCGGGTCGTCGTGGTCTTGCCGTTGGTGGCGCTGACCAGCGCGAGCCTCTTCTCGTGGGCGAGTTTGCGCAGGAGGTCGGGCTCCAGGAGCAGGCCCACCCGCCCGCCGATCACGGACCCGTCGCCGCGCCCGGTCGCCCGGGAGAGCGTCGCGGCGGTTCGTCCGAGCGCGCTGGCGAGCTGAGCGCGCAACGGCAACTGACTCATGCAGTGATCCTAAGGGTCGGTGAAGGACAGCTCGGCAGGGGCGTCGCCGTCGAACGGCAGAACGAACCGGCGCGGCCAGGAGAGTACCGTCTCCAGCCACGCCGCCCCCATCGTGTGGGCGACATGCCGGATGCGTTCCCGGGGTTCGACGCCGACCGCGACGGTGGCGATGTCGCGCTGGATGCCCTCGTGCTCGTCGTCGCCGAGGATCACCCGCCAGGCCAGCGGGCGGTTGCGGTCGACCTCCATCGACAGCGGATGGTGGCGCAGCGCCTTGGCCCGGTGGCCGAGCAGCTCGGTTCTGGTCTCCACGGCCACCCCGCCGCCGTTGACCCCCGCGTGCAGGTAGGGGCGGCCGGACGGGTCAGTGCCGAAGAGGGCGTACTCCATCGCCGGAGCCGGGCTGCGCAGGTTGGGCGCCGGGTGGCCGTAGGGGAACAGCCGGTCGACCTCGTGCAACCAGCGGATCTGCGGGATCACCCACGCCGGGCCGGGCTTGTCCCCGGCGGGCGAGCCGGCCAGCAGCCCGGCCGCGATCTCCGCGGCCTTCTCGGTCAGCAGAGTCGGGTCGAACCAGGTGCGCAGCGACCAGGCACGGCGGGCGACGCTGCGCTCCACGAGCGTGGCGAGCAGGCATTCACGGCGGCGCGGCGGCAGTTCCGACCAGATGTCGGCCAGAATGCGCGGCACACCCGGCAGCGACCGGTTGGCGACGAACGACAGGATGACGGTGTCGGTCCAGATCCGCAACCACGCCCACTCGGGCGCGACGGCGAGCAGGTCCGCCTCGCGGACCTCGAAGAGCGTGCAGGCCTTTCCGGTACGGCACTCGCGCCCGCAGGCGGCCGACCGGCGTCCCTTGATCGGCGGGGCCGGGCTCTGGAGCACGTGCTCCCGGTCCTCCCCCAGCGGCACCTGGATGCGCAGCGGCCGGTCCATGCCGTCGGCGAAGACCGCCGCGAACCCGGGCTGGAGCGAGACCACCTGGCGCGACTGCTCCTCCGACAGGTTCATCGCCGCCCCGACGAGGAACCGGTCGTCTTCGGCCGGCAGCCGGTGCACCACCTTGAGCGCGGTGTTCTTGACGACGTCGGAGACCAGCTTGGTGGGGATCTGCTCGGCCACCACGATGCCCTCGCCGTAGGCGCGGATCTCGGCCAGCATGCCCGCGAGCAGCTCGACCGCGTGGGTCGAGGCCCGCTGGGCGCCCCGGTCGCGCAGCAGCCGGTGGGCCTCCTCGATCACGATGACGTGCTGGAGGCCGGTCGACTTCTGCTGGCGGGCGCGCATCCGCAGGTGCTCGACGATGCGGATGATGAGGGTGCCCATGAGGAACGCCTTGTCCTCGTCGTTGGCGACGTCCTCGATCGCGAGCACCACGTTGCGCTGGAGCAGGCCGCCGATGTCGGCGGGGTGGCCGCCCTCGAAGAACCGCCCGGCCGAGCCGACCCGCAGCGACCGCAGGCGCAACGAGATGAAGCCCTCGACGTCGGCCTGCACCTCGTTGCCGTAGCCGATCTCCTCGATGACCTCCAGGGCGTGCTGCTGGAGTTGTTCGAGGGTCGGCACCTGCGGCTGGACCGCCGCGCCCGGGATGCCGCCGCCGGTGACGACGTCCCAGCCGTTGGCCTCGTAGACCCGCTGGAGGGCCAGGGACATGATCTGCGGGAACGGTTCCTCGGCGTCGAAGGCGGCCATGAACAGGGCCCGGACCATGTCGATATGGGCCTGCACCGGATAACCGGGCTCGGGGGCCAGCGGGTTGACGCTGAACGGCACCGCGTCGGGGGCCGACGGGTTGATCACGGTCAGCGGGGCCTGGCCTTCGAGGCGGCCGGCCATGGCGGCGTACTCGGACTTGGCCGGTTCGATGGCCAGCCACGGGATGCCCGCCTTGGTGAGCTGTTCGAGCAGGTGGCGGACGGTCTGCGACTTGCCCGAGCCGGTCGCGCCGGTGACGAAGGCGTGCCGGTTCAGGGTCGCCAGCGGGACCCGGAAGGTGCCGACCGCCCGGTCCTGGCCGTCGACGATGGCGCCCAGGTCGAGCATGTCGCCGCCGGTCGAGTCGGCCTCGCTGGTGACGTCGAAGAAGCCGGTGTCGAGCACGCGCACGCCCGGCACCTCGCGCCGGGGCAGCCCGGCCAGGGCCGCGAGCGCGCCCGCGGTGGCGGCGAAGGGGGCGGCGGCGCTGTCGGTCGGGTCCTGGAAGTTGACGTTGAGCGCCTCGGTGAAGCTGTAGACGGGCTCCTGTGCGGTCGGCCGGGCCGGGCCGGCCATCGCGCTGCGCAGCCGGTAGGGGTGGTGGCTCATCTCCACCGAGCCCACCAGGACGGGCGCGATCTGGCGCAGTTCCTCCGGGCCCGCCGCGCCCGCCAGGACGCGCACGTTCCACAGGCCCGCCTCGCGGAAGGCGTCGAGTTCCTGCATGCGGCGCTCGGCGCGTTCGGCGTCGTAGCGGGAGCGCTCGGAGGCGTCGCCGTACTGGCGGAGCACGTTGAGCTGGGTGCGGAGGTGGCTGACCTCCTGGTCGAGCAGGTCGGTGGGCTCGGCGACCACGACCCAGCCGAACGGGCGCGACATGAGCGTCGTCAGGGTCGACTCGAACAGGGTCGGCTGCTTGGGCTCGTCGGGCTCCGGCTCACGCCGGCCGTTCAGCGGCGGGGCCTGGCGGCCCGGACACGGCGTCCAGACCAGATCGGCGAGGTCGGCGAGCCAGTCGTCGCCGATCTCGACGCCCCGCGCGCCGCCGGGGAACAGCAGCGGCTGCGGCCCGGTCGGCACCACCTCGATCGCCGCGACGGCCGCCCGGCGCGGGGCACGCGGCGGGGTCAGCGGGCCGGCGTTGGTGATGAGTTCGAGCGGCGCCCCGGAGCCCCGGGACAACCAGCCGATGACGAAGGGCCGGTCGCGCTGCGCGGCGGACAACACGGCGGGCAGCACGTTCACGAAGTCCCACTCGGCCGACGACGTGCGGGACGGAGCGGTGATCGCCTGGATCCGATACCACGGCCCGCTCAGGGGGAACGGTTGCATGAGACCCCTCTCTGCCAGGCTTTCACGGTCCTTTGCCGATCATGCTCACACACCCCCGTTGACGAACCTCTTACCTCGTTCGCAATCAGGGTTTGCGCCAGTCGAGGCGCGGCGGCGGCGGGCCGAGGTTCGGCGGGGGCGCCTTCTCGTCGGTTTCCGACGGCACCACGGGCGGGGTCACGGCAAGCGACTTGACCTCCTCCAGCGTGGTCTTCGGGAAGGTCAGGATGGCCGGGTTGGCATCGGCGAGGCGCACCTCGCGGCCGTCGGCGGTGGCGTGGGTGACGATCACCGAGGTGGTCGGGAGCTGCTGCAACTGGTGCGGCTCGACCAGGAACTCCCGTGACCGCTGCATGACGCCCTCGGCGACCCTCCCGGCGCTGCGGCCCCACTCGGTCGACTCGGTGATGCCCTCTTTCAGGTCGCCCTCGGCGAGGGCCTCCATCTCGCCACGGCCCTCGCCCACCGTCGACGTGTAACTCCCCCCGGCCCCGTTCACCACGGAACTGACCGACTCGGTGAGCTGGGCCAGTTCGAGCCGGTGCTCGGTGCCGACGTGCTCGCTGGCGACCCGGGCGTCTTCGGCGTTGCCCAGGCGCATGAACGCGACGGCGGCGTGGCCCCGGCCGAGCCGCTCCCTGACGGTCGGGGTGAGGGAACGGTAGGTGAGGACCAGCCCGGTCCGCGACGTCTCGCAGGCGTCCATGAGCCGGTCGAGGACGTCGCCGCGTAACTTGTCGGCCCCGGCCACGATGATCGTGTGATACCAGGGGCGTTCGCTGGCCGGCGACTGCCGCAGGATGTGGGTCAGCGCGGTCGCCACGTAGGTGCCGAGCACCCGGTTGCCGAACACCCCGGCCTGGCGGTCCATGCTGACCACGCGTAACCGCGCCGGGGGCAGCCGCACGGCGTCGGAGCCGAGGGTCTCCAGCTTGCGGAGCTGCGACTCCAGCGCCCAGGCCCGTTCGATGACGACGCGGTCGGCCACGCCCCGGCCGAAGAGGGTGCCGATGCGTTCGAGCTGGATCGCGGTGAGCCGCCCCGACTTGAGGTCCTCGCGCGGGTCGCCGACCTGGGCCAGGGCCCGCAGCGCCGCGGTGACCTGGCTGATCGTGGCGGTCTCGCCGAGCACTTCCAGGACCCGTTCGAGGATCGCGTTGTCGAACCCGATGTCGCGGCTGGTCTCCTCGCTGACGCTGACCACGTGGGCCAGCACGTCGGCGAACGCCTCGGGCTTGAGCGTCGCCCCGAGGTCGAGTTTGGGCAGGTCGGAGGGGAGCACCCAGACGAGCGGGTCGTCGCCGCCGCGTTTGGCGAGCTGGATCAGGTCTTTGGCGATCACGCCCTCGGACAGGTCGAGCACGGTGAGGTGGCCGCCGCTGTAGAGGCGGGTGGCGCCGATCAGGGTGATCAGGGCCGACCAGCCGGGGAGGGTGCCGCCGGCCACGTCGACGCGGTCGATGTCGTCGGGGACGGCGACGGCGTACCAGCTGATCTGCTTGTCGTAGATCGCCTTGCGTTCGGCCCAGTCGCGGTAGCGGGCGGCGTGCTCCTCCTGGGCGCGGATGTGCTCGCGCTCGCGCTTGGCCCGGTCGCGTTCGGTCTGGGCGAGGCGTTCCTGGACGCGGAAGCGGACCGCCTTGTTGCCCTGGTGGATCGCGTACGAGCAGACCCCGGTGACCCCGGCGGCGGCCAGCACGCCCATGCCCACGAACGGCCAGCCGATCACCCCGGCGAACCCGAGGCCGGCGACCACCACAGCGAGCCCGGCCACCACGTTGCGGAACAACTTGACCGGACGGTTCAGGAGGTCTTCCTGTAGGCGTTCGTTGCGTAACAGTTCGGGGCCCGGATCGGGCGGCAGCTCGGCGTCGTCGCGCGGTGGGCGTTTCGGAGGCGGGCCGGGGTCGGGGTGCAGCAGAAGGTACTGCCACCCCAGGTAGATGCGGTCGGCGCGCAGCTCCGCGTGCTCGGGGTGCGCGTCGGTCAACCTCGCCATGGTCGCGCCTGGCCCCTCCGTATTCGTCGTAAGGTCAAAGCGTAGGAGCTAGGTACCCCGTCAGGGCAGGGTTCTCGGCATTCGGACGGGTTTCCCACCAAAGATAGGGACGATTGCGGCGGATGGGTCACGTGTGGGCGTACTACCATCCATTGCCATGAGTCGGCGACCGGTGCTCGTGCCCGTGGTGGCGCTGCTGTCCGTGTCCGGGCTCGGGGTGACCGCCGGAACGGGCGGGCTCGACACCGAACCCGACTCGCCGCCCAAGCAGTACCAGCCCGGCGCGACGATCGATCAGAAGCTTTTCAAGACCCAGTTCGTCAAGGCCGTCGACGTTGCCGAGGGCGACCGCCACGCGGTGGAATTAGTTCTCAAGGTCACCAACGAGGGCGACAGGACCGAGAGCGTCGGCGCGATGGCGACCGGCCCCATGGTCAGCCGGCACGGACGCCTCGGCTCGACGATCCTCAAGACCACCCCGCCGCTCGGCAGGCCCGACTCCTATCCCGAGATCGGCGTGTGGAGCCACGGCGTCCGCAGCCTCCAGCTCCATCCGGGCATCACCCACACCGTCGTCATCCGCTACGACCTGCCCCAGGGCGCCGCTCCCCCTGAGAAGGTGACGATCGACGTCGGCGGCTTCGTGGAGGAGCCCGTCAGCCGCCGCGACCCCCGTGAGTTCTGGCAGGTCGAACCGGACAAGGACCTGCCGACCGGCGCCGGCGACGAGATGGCCCCGATCAAACCCAAGGTCATCGCCCAGGTCACCCTGCCGATCCGGCCCGAGGAGGCCTGATGGCCGGCTTCCTCCGCCGATTGGGCGCGCTGACGCTCGGACTGAGCCTCGCCGCCGCGGCCGTCTACGCGCAGACCTTCGCGCTGGAGCCCGACCAGAAGAACACCTACCTCACCACCTCGGGGGCCTCGGGTGAGGAGGTCGACACCGGCCGGTTCTCGGTGAAGGTGACCAAGACGGCCGTCGCGACCTCGGTCGACGTGGCCGACAAGACGATCGAGACGGGCAACCTGTTCCTCGTCGCCCACGTCTCCGCGACCTCACCGGCCGAACCCGTCCGGTTCCGCCGCTTCGAGGCCTGGCTGCTGACCGAGGGCGACAAGAAGTACGAGGTCACCGACAAGGTGGCCGACGACGCCATGCTCCTGGGCAAGTGGGTGCAGGCCGGCTGGTGGATCGACGCCCCGCTCGTGTTCGAGGTGCCCAAGGAGGCGCTCCCGGGGGCCGAGCTCGTGCTGATCGCGCCGAACAACCCGCTCGTGGTCGACAACCTCGCCCCGGACGTCCAGATCGATCTCGGGCTGACCGGCGGCGAGTCGCCGGTCGAGCACTACTCGCTGGCCCCGGAGGGCACGTGAACCAGCAAGAGCCACCCCGCGACTGGTTTTCCCCGCCGCCGTCGCAGCCGACCGAGATCGACGACACGACCTATTCGGGACCGCTCCCGCCGATGATCCCGGCCTACATCCCGCCGCTGGCGCCGCCCAGCGACGTGCTGGTGTGGCCGCCACCGCCGCCTCCCCCGGCTCCGGAGGAGGACGACGAGGGCTTCTCGACCCAGCCCTTCCCGGCCATCGCGGCGGGCCGGCCGCTACCGCGCCCCAAACCGGCCTTCCAGGACCCGGAGCCCTATCCGCCGTTCCCCGACCCGCCGCCCGTCTCGGAGCAACCGCCCCCGCCTCCCTCGGAGCCGGAGCCGAAGAAGAAAGGCTGGGGCCGGTTCTTCGCCGGGGCCGCCGGTTCGGTAGTGCTCGCCGTCGGCGCGCCCGCCGCCGCCAACTGGTCGACCTATGTGTACGCCACCGGCGAGCCCGACGTCGTCCATGTCATCCCGGCGGGCGAGACCTACGAGTTCGAGCACGTCGCCTGGCGGTCGACGATCGAGTCGATCCCCAACCCGGCGGGCGCGGCCGAGAAGCCCGGCCGCCAGTGGGTCAAGATCGTGCTGACCCGCACCGCCCTCGACCGCGACGGCACGTTCCTGACCGGCGTGCCCGACGTCGAGATCCGCGACGCCGGCGGGCGGAAGTGGCGTACCGAGGTGCTGGAGAACGCCACCCCGCTCGACCCGTCGGACGACCAGATCGGCAAGGCCTTCCCGATCGAGATCTACGCCGTCGTGCCGGCCGACGTGGCCGGCACGGCCGAGTTGTTCGTCCGGCCCTCCGGTTACCGCTCCGACACCCCGACCGAGGACCTCACCGACGACCTAAGCGCCGACCTCGACGTCCTCCGGTTCCTCCGTTAGCCGCTTGCGGGTCGCGGCCTGGTCGTAGGTGGCCGCGACCAGGCACATCGAGAAGACCGTCACCAGCAGGTCGACGACGAACGTGGTCGGCACGGTGGTGACGATCCACAGATAGGGGCCGCCGGCGGTGGCGTAGTCGAGGAGCCTGCCCAGGTAGTCGCCGCCGACGTGGAGGGCGACGTAGAGCAGGGCGTACAGGCCGAAGAGGGCCGGGCCGCCCTTGGCGGTCAGGCGCAGGGAGTTGAGCAGCGGGATCCAGCGGGAGGTGAACCCGCCGGTCAGTTTGGCCAGGGTGACCTGGGTCCAGTTGTGGCTGCGCTCGACGCGGGCGCCGACGCCTTCCAGGCGGGTGCCCCTGATCGTGGTCTGGGTGTCTTCGGCGTAGGCGCCGTACACCAGGATGCCGACGGTCAGCCAGGCCAGCGGGAGCACCAGCGCGTCCATCAGCAGCGGCCACACGTCGCCGAGCCACTCGAAGAACGGCGACTCGCGCACGTCCTCGGTCGCGTCGCTCACGCCCATGACGAGCGCCCGGTGCTCGATCCAGTCTTCGCGGAGCTTGAGTGCGGCGACGGTGGCGGTCAGGCCGTAGAAGACGAAGGCCAGTTCGCCGAAGGTGGTCAGGATGCCGGTGAACCTCCCCGGCTTGTTCTCGTGGCGGCGGCCGGCGAACCACTTGATCGCGAACGCGACGACCATGGCGGCGACCGAGATCCGCACGTCGAGGCCGGTCAGGCCGTCGCCGATGGTGCTCTGCACCCCCTGGAACTGGTCGACGATCTGCTGGTCGGGGTTGAGGGTGCGGTCGATGTTCTCGAAGTCGCGCATGTCCTGGTCGACCAGGCCCCAGGTCATGTAGAGACCGGCGAAGGCCAGGGCGGTGCGGTTG
This sequence comes from Herbidospora yilanensis, assembly GCF_001570565.1. Taxonomy (GTDB): domain Bacteria; phylum Actinomycetota; class Actinomycetes; order Streptosporangiales; family Streptosporangiaceae; genus Herbidospora; species Herbidospora yilanensis. Next base: position 883,445 of record NZ_BBXE01000013.1, read on the forward strand.
AGCGCCCCGAAGATCGTCTCCTGCGCCTCGTCGCCCGCGCGGCGGGCCCGCGTCTCGGCCAGCGCCTCCCGGACGGTGTGGAGCATGCCGACCACGGTCGCCAGCGACACCATGACGACCAGGGTGAAGATGAACAGCACCGCCACGAGCCGGAGCTGGTACCACGACCCGTGGGACAGGTGCGCGGCGGCGTAGAGCAGCGCCCAGCGCACGAACCGGCCGAGCGAGAACCACATGATCAGCGGCAGCGCGCACGACCCGGCGATCCGTAACGCGTCGAGGGGCAGGCGCGCGACCTTGGTGGACGTACCGGACATCTTGCGCATGCTAGCGGTCAAGGAGCCGGAAAGGTCAAAGATCGGCCGTCCGGGCTGGTCAACGGCGGATATGCGGGAGGCGAGGTGGGACACTCCCTGAAGTCGTAGATCGGGGAATCAGACAGTGAGCGCGGAACGGGACGCCGGTCCAGGCCGGAGCCCGGGTTTCCTGCTGTGGCGGGCGACCCTTCGATGGCAGCGGGAGATCACCACGGCGCTGAAGACGATGGGGCTGACCCACGTGCAGTTCGCCCTCCTCGTCGACCTGTGGTGGTTCGACAGTGAGGGCGTCCGCCCGAGCCAGCGCGAACTGGCCGAGCACGCCACCGTCGACGTCATGATGACCAGCCAGGTCGTCAGGGTGCTGGAGGTCAAGGGCCTGCTCGGCCGCGAGGACGACCCCGCCGACATGCGCAAGAAGGTGCTCGTGATCACCGACGAGGGCCGCCGGCTGGCCGAGCGCGCCGCCGGGGTGGTGGAGAACGTCGACCGCGAGTTCTTCAAGGTCGCCGGGGAGCACAACGCGCTCATCGACGTGCTGGAGCAACTCGCGGGCGTGAACTGAGAAAAGCCCGGCCCCCGTTCGGGGCCGGGCTTCTCCGATGCGGTTTAGACGGCCACCGCGAGCTGGGCGACCTCGCCCAGCTTGGCCTCGACCGCGACGTCCTTGGTCCGGCCGCCGCCCGCGATGATGCGGACGGTCCACGAGCCGGGCGCGGCGAAGAAGCGGAAGATGCCCTCGTCGGAGACGACGACCTCGCCGGTGAACTCACCGGAGTGGTCGAGGAGGCGGGCGTAGGCGGTGCCGGCGCCGGTCACGACACCCTGGATCACGGCCTGCTTGGACAGATCGATTCCGGTCGGCAGCGCCACGGTCTGCTCGGGCGCGGCGCACCCCTGAGTGGTGGTCATCGGGCCTCTCCCAGTTCCACCGGCACGCCCACGAGCGAGCCGTATTCGGTCCACGAACCGTCGTAGTTCTTGACGTTGGCCTGGCCGAGCAGCTCGTGCAGCACGAACCAGGTGTGCGCCGAACGCTCCCCGATGCGGCAGTAGGCGATGGTGTCCTTGCCGAAGTCGACCCCCGCGTCGGCGTAGAGGGTCTTGAGCTCGTCGTCGGAACGGAAGGTGCCGTCGTCGTTGGCGGCCTTCGACCACGGGATGTTACGGGCGGTCGGGATGTGCCCGGCACGCTGCGCCTGCTCCTGCGGAAGGTGGGCCGGGGCGAGCAGCTTGCCGGTGAACTCGTCGGGCGAACGGACGTCGACCAGGTTGAGCTTGCCGATCGCGGCCACGGCCTCGTCGCGGAACGCGCGGATCGACAGGTCCTGCTCCTGGGCCGTGTAGGTGGTGGCCTCGCGGTTCGGCACGTCCTTCACCAGCTCGCGGGAGTCGAGCTCCCACTTCTTGCGGCCGCCGTCGAGCAGCTTGACGTTCTCGTGGCCGTAGAGCTTGAAGTACCAGTAGGCGTAGGCGGCGAACCAGTTGTTGTTGCCACCGTAGAGGACCACGGTGTCGTCGTTGCCGATGCCGCGCGACGAGAGCAGCGCCTCGAAACCGGCCTTGTCGACGAAGTCACGGCGGACCGGGTCCTGCAGGTCGTCACGCCAGTCGACCTTGACGGCGCCGCGGATGTGACCCTTGTCGTAGGCGCTGGCGTCCTCGTCGACCTCGACCAGGACGACGCCGGGCGTGTCGAGGTTGGCCTCGACCCAGTCGGCGTCGACCAGTGCGGCGGAGCGACTCATGAATTTCTCCCAGGTTGTAGACGGCTGATGAGCGGTTGTGATGCACGGGAAAGGCGGCCAGCAGTGCCGCTGCTGTCGCACCCAGGGCCGGAGGGACGATTCCAGAGGCGGGAACGATGCGAATGATGCCCAGGCCCCGGGGCGTACCGGGGCGGAACCAGAGTGGTGTCGGCCGCGCCGGAGCGGGGGCCACGGGGATCGACCTGCATCGCCTGATGCTCCTGATGGGTTTCGCGTGATGCGGCTTCAGACGCCGCCGGAAATCACCCTCAGGCCATGCGACAGAGAGCCGTCGCGACGCGGCAGAAGTCAACCGCCCGCCGCTTCGTGAGCATCTCTGTCGTGGGAGTCATGGGCACGACAGTACCCTTTCGTCTCGCCATCTGTCACATGCCGTCCGATTGCTGAGACCCGCTTTGAGACGCACTGTCCACGGCCAGAGCGAGGGCGGCGATGACGTCGGCTTTCCTGGGCTGCCCTGATGCCTTTTTCACGACATTTCCAGAACTGTCGAGAACTAACACCGTTGGGGTTTTCGTAACTTCATGGGCATGTACGAGATCCAACCGCGACTCGGCGTCGACCTCGACGTGGCGGACCCCGGGAACGATCGCGGCGACCTCGGCGAGCACCCGCCGGGTGGCCCGGCAGGGCTGGCAGAAGGCCGTCGAGAAGTGGACGAGCGTCGCCCGCTCACCCAATGGCGCACCCAGGTCCATACGATCGGCAACCACCGGCGGCGACCGGGAAATTCCCGTCAGCCCACGGGGATCGTGATGAGCGCGGCGCCGTTGGCGGCCCGCAGCTCGAACCGGGCGATCTCGGCGATCGGCAGGCTCGTCGAGCCGCGGAAGGTGGCGCCGCCCTCGTCGCCGGCCTTGACCTCCCAGCTCGCCACCGACGTGCGGGGGCCCTGCCTGGGCACCGCGAACAGTTCGGTCTTGGTGTCGACCGGCACGCCGGTCATGGTGGCGGCCACCTCGGTGCCGCCCTCACGCCCGGTCAGGTCGAGGCGCAGCGTGACCTCGCCCCGCGACCGCTCCAGCGTCATGGTCTCGGGGGCTACCTTGGCGGTCGCCGGTTCGTCGGCCTGGGCCGGTTCGGGGACCGGGGTCTGCTCGGGTTGCGGGGCCCTGGCGGCCTTCGACGACGCCGGCGCCGGCTCCTCGGCGGGAGCGACGCCGGTATCGGCCGGGCCGGTGCCCGCCGCGGCGTTCTGCGAAGGCTCCTCCGTCAGCAGCGGCTGGGCCTCGGCGGCGCTGTAGCCGTTCTGGTCTTGGGCGGTGGTGTCGGGGGCCAGGGCGGCCGATTCGGGGGCGCCGCCGGCGGTCGTGGCGGCCGTCATCTCGGGGGTGTCGTCGAGGATGACCGCGCCGCCCCACCCGAGGATCGCCACGCTCGCCGCCAGGCCCAGCATGGTGCGGGTGATCCGGCCGCGCCGGCGGCGTTTGGCCGAGTCGGCGAGCAGCCGGTCGAGGACCGCCCGGGGCGGGGCCGCGGCGTGTTCGACGTCGGCGGCCGACACGCGGGCCAGCATCGGCGGCAGGCCGGACAACTCGGCGAGTTCGGCGGTGCACTCGTCGCAGGTGTCGAGGTGGGCCTCGACCATGGCGGTCTCCCGGGCGTCGAGGGCGCCCAGGGCGTACACCCCAAGAGAGATCTTGACGTCGTCGTGGTTCACGGCGCGAGCCCCCGCTCCTCCAGCGCCAGCTTGAGCGCGCGCAGCGCGTAGTAGGTGCGCGACTTGACGGTGCCCGGCGGGATGCCGAGCGACTCGGAGGCCTCCTTGACCGACTGGCCGCCGTAGTAGACGGCCAGCAGGACCTCGCGGTGGTCGGGCCGGAGCGAGGCCAGCGCGTCGGCGATGGCCCACGACTCGACGGCCTTGTCGAGCTCGTCGTCGGCCGGGAGGATCGCCAGCGCCTCGTCGCCGGTCTCCTGCGGGCGGGACTTGCGCGCCCTGGCCTGGTCGACGACCAGGTTGCGGGCCACGGTGAACAACCACGCCCGGACCGGGCGGTCGGCGATCGGGTTCTTCCAGGCCCGGAGGATGGTCTCCTGCACGATGTCCTCCGCCCTCCCCGGGTCACCCGTCAATCGCAGCACGTAACCGTAGAGCGGCCCGGCATGGTCGTCGAAAAGGGCTCTCACCAGCTCCTCGTCGGCCGTCCCGGCTGCGCTCACATCCTCAGAACGCAACCGGCGGCGCTTCGGTTCACCGCGAAAGAGGGACATCGGTCGCCGTCGCGTCGATGGCCAGGCCACCCCCGGGGGCGGACCGGACCTCGTCGATCTTCAGATCGAGCGGGAGGCCCTGCACGGGCACGGTGAAGGTGATCAGGCGCTCGGCGTTGGGCACGGTGAACCCGCCCGCGATCGTCACCTTGGCCGGGGTGAGCCGCAGCACCCCGTCTTTGACCTCGATCTTCATGTCGGCGGTCACCGGCACCTGGTTGCCCAGCGCGGTCACCTCGCCGGAGACGCGGACGGTGCCGTTGCCGCCGCCGCCCTCGATCTTGATGCCGCGCGGGGCCCGGGAGTTCAGGGTCTCCTCGGAGATGGTCACCGTGCCGGTGACCCGCTCTGCGACGATCTTGGTGCCGGCGGCGTTCTGGATCAGGTCCGTCAGCGGGGCCTCGACCCCATAGAGGGTCGCCTGCACGTCGCTGAGCCGGATGCCCTCACGCTGGATGTCGCCGATGTCGATGGCGATCTCCTCGTAGCGCCCGCCGATCGCCTGGGTCAGGAACGGCACGCCCTTGACCTGCACGGTCGGCGGCGAGTCGAGATCGGCACTGGCCTGGACCTGCTTGGCGATCTCCCGCTGCACGCCGGCGACGGCCACGCGGTCGAGCACCACGGCCAGCACGACGAGCACGAGCAGCGCCACCACCAGCTTGCGCACCGCATCCTCCGTTGGCCGGGGGGTTTCGGATCAGCCTATCCGCCGGCAAACGGCGGCAGAACCTCAACCGTGGCGCCTTCCGGCAGTTCCACGGTGTGGGGGTCGCGGGTGCCGGCCGGGTTCCCGTCGACCAGGAACGAACAGCGCGGAAGCACCCTGGCCAGGGCGTCGTTCCTTGTGATTTTGGTAACAAGCTCTCCAAGGGTTTCCGCGTCGAAAGTCTCCTCGGCGACTCCGGCCGCTTCCTTCGCCGCGGCCCAAAACCGCACCGTTCCCGTAGCCATACGTCTCTCCAGCCCCAGATCCGCACACTCACAGTGAGCGTTCGGATACGGTGATTCTCCACGTGAAGTGCTGTTCACACGGTGGACGCACATTGGACGCAAAGTTGCTGTGGGCTAATCTACGAGCAACGGGACCTGGGCGACGTAGCCCCCGGGTCCTTACGTGTTTCTACGGCCCTGCCGTTGACGCGGATCGAAGGAGGCGAGCCTGTGATCGTGCACAGCGCGGTGCTCTCCCGGCACGCCCGCCCGTTTGGCGAGGAGGCCTCATGAGCAATTTGCTTCTGCTGACCAACGCACTGGAACCGTCCGCCGAAGTCCTGCCGGCGCTCGGGTTGCTGCTTCACTCGGTCCGGGTCGCGCCCGCCGAGGGAACGGCGCTGCTCGACGCCCCGCCCGCCGACGCGATTTTGGTCGACGCCCGGCGTGAGCTGGTCCAGGCCAAGAGCCTGTGCCGGCTGCTCCGGACGACGGGGATCGACTGCCCGCTCATGGTCATCGTGACCGAGGGCGGCCTCGCGGCGATGACCGCCGAGTGGGGCGCGGACGACGTGCTCCTCGACTCCGCCGGCCCGGCCGAGGTCGAGGCCCGCCTCCGCATGGCGATCGGCAAGCTGTCGCTGGCCGCCGCCGAAGAGGTGCCCGACGAGATCCGCAGCGGCGACCTGTCGATCGACGAGGCGACCTACACCGCGCGCCTGCGCGGCCGGGCGCTCGACCTCACGTTCAAGGAGTTCGAGCTGCTCAAATACCTGGCCCAGCACCCCGGCCGGGTGTTCACGCGGGCCCAGCTCCTCCAGGAGGTCTGGGGCTACGACTACTTCGGCGGCACCCGGACCGTCGACGTCCACGTGCGGCGCCTGCGCGCCAAGCTGGGCGCCGAATACGAGGCGCTGATCGGCACGGTCCGCAACGTCGGCTACCGCTTCGTGCCCGACCGCGGCAACGAGATGGCCCAGGAACTGGAGACCGCCCGCCGCTGATCGGCACGTCAGAGCATGGGAAAAGCCCCCGGTCGCTTCGACCGGGGGCTTCCTGTTGCTCTCAGCCCTACGGGAGGACCGTGATGTGGTTGGCGACCGGGGGCGCCACCGGGGAGTTCGCGGTCAGGTAGTCCTCGAACGCGTCGATGTCGAGCGGGCCGCTCCACAGGTCGTCGCCCAGGGTGAAGGCCGCGAAGGCGTCACCGCCGCCGACGAGGAAGTTGTTGGCCGCGACGCGGATCGACTGGGTCGGGGTGACGGCGACACCATCGATCTTGATGTCGGACACCTTCGAGCCCCACGCCGCGCTGTTGCTGTAGGAGTAGGTGAGGTTCGACGACGGCTGCAGGATCTTGGTGAAGGCCTGGTTGTTCGGGCCGCCCACCCACTGCTGCTCCAGCACCAGCTTGAGCTCGGCGCCGGTCAGCGTGACGACCTGCACGAGGTTGTTGAACGGCTGGACCGCGAAGATCTCGCCGTAGGTGGTCACGCCGGGGCCCTCGCCGACGGGCGAGCTGGCGTAGGTGAGGGTGGTGCGGATGCCGCCCGGGTTCATCAGGGCGATCTCGGCGTTGCCGCCGGTCTTGGCGGACGCGAGCTGCGAGTCGGCGATCAGGTTGCCCAGCGGGGACTCGCCAGAGGGGCCCGCCACGTTGGTGATGTCGGCGGTGATGTCGCCGACCTTCTTGTTGGCGACGGTCGCGACGCGGGTCTTCCACTGGTCGATGAACGTGACGGTGGCCGGGTCGGGGGTGACGGTGCGGCGCACGACGGTGTTGTCGGCGACGACCGAGGAGCGGACGACGTCGCCCGTGCCCTTGTCGATCTGGAAGTCGATCTGGGTCAGCACGCGGCCGAACGACGAGCCCTGCGTGTAGACGCGCTGCTGGCCGGCCGGGTCGGTGGCCTTGCAGATGTAGGCCTGGTGGGAGTGGCCGCTGATGACGATGTCGATCTCGGGGTCGATGCCCTCGGCGATGCGCGAGCCGGCGCCCTTGGTGATCGGGCAGGCGTCGGGGCTCTGGTTCGGGGTGACCTGGTCACCCTCGTGCACCAGAACGACCTGGGCCTTGATGCCCTTGACGTCGCGGAGGTAGGCGGAGGTCTCGTTGGCGGCGGCGACCTCGTCGGTGAACTTGAGGCCGGCGATGCCGGAGGCGGTCACGATCGACGGGGTGGTCTTGGTGACCAGGCCGATGAAGGCGACCTTCTCGCCGTTGATTCGTTCCACATAGTAGGGCGCGAGGGCCGGCTTGTTCTTCTTCTCGTCGATCACGTTGGCCGCGATGAACTCGAAGTCGGTGCCCTTCCACTTGCCGACGGGCGAGCACCCGTCGACCGGGTGGCACTTGCCCTCCATGACACGCTTGAGCTCGCTGATGCCCTCGTCGAACTCGTGGTTGCCGGCGCTGGAGGTGGCCAGCTCCAGCGAGTCGAGGAACGCGACCGTGGGCTCGTCGTGGAAGGCGGCCGACAGCAGCGGGGAGGCGCCGATCAGGTCGCCGGCCGCGACCAGGACGGTGTCGCGGTTGCGCTGCTGCTTGACGTAGGTGGCCAGGTAGGCGGCGCCGCCGACGCCGTCGACGATGGTGCCGCTCTCGTCGGCGATCCGGCCGCTGGACCCCGTCGGGGGCTCCAGGTTGCCGTGGAGGTCGTTGATCGAGAGAATCCGGATCGGAATCAGCTCGTCGTCCTTCTTCTTCTCCGAGCCGCTCGCGCTGGCGCCCGCGGGCCCGATGGCGAGAGCGATGACACCCGCCGAGGCGACGGTGGCCACGGCGAGTCTCTTGAGGGATGCAGGGGTCATGGTAAGTGAGCCTAGAGTGACCACCTGGCCGACCAATGGCGCAAAGGTAACGATTCCCCTCGGTGACACCTGGCGGGATTTGCCAGTCAGGGGTACGTAGAGTGCGTTCCATGAACGCCCACGTGGAGATCAGGGAACGACTCGATGACGACACGGTTGCCGAGGTCCGGCGGCTGGTCCAGGCCGCGACCGACGCCGACGGCGTCCGCCCGCTGAACGAGCACGTCATGCTCCATCTTCGGTACGGAGGCGACCCCGGAGCTAAGACGGCACTTTTGTATGAGTCGGGCGTTTTGTCGGGATTTGCTCACGTCGACCCGACCGACGAGGTCGAAGGCCCCAGCGGCGAACTCGTGATCGACCCCGCCGCCCGCCGCCGGGGATACGGCCGCATGCTCCTGGACGCCGTCCTCATGGAGACCGGCGGACGGCTGCGCCTGTGGGCCCACGGCGACCACCCCGGGGCCGGCCGGCTGGCCGCCTCGTCGGGGTTCCAGCGGGTCCGATCGTTGTGGCAGATGCGGCGCAGCCTGTTCGCGCCCTTCCCGGCCGTGCGAGTGCCCGAGGGCGTGCGCATCACGACGTTCGAGACCGGCCGCGACGAGAAGGAGTGGGTGGCGCTCAACGCCCGCGCCTTCGCCCACCACCCCGAACAGGGCGCGTGGACCATCGACGACGTGCGACGGCGGGAACACGAGCCGTGGTTCGACCCGGCGGGCTTCTTCCTGGCCTTCCGCGACGGGACCATGGCGGGCTTCCACTGGACGAAGGTCCACGGCGACGGCGGCCACGGGCACGAGCCCATCGGCGAGGTGTACGTGGTCGGGGTGGACCCCTCGGAGCAGGGGACCGGATTGGGGAAGGCGCTGACCCTGACGGGGCTCGCCCATCTGCGGTCGCTGGGGTTGTCGCAGGTGATGCTGTACGTGGACGAGGAGAACCGGGCGGCGATCCGGCTGTACGAGGGGCTGGGCTTCAGCCGGTGGGACGTGGACGTGATGTACGCCCCGGCCCGATGAGGTGACCTGGGGGCGAATCGAGGCGCGGCCCTTGGCCCGAGGCCGGCTGCCGGCTCAGGGCTGGCTGTGGCCACGGACTCCCGGCTGTGGCCAGGGCTGCTGGGTGTGGCCTGGGACTTCCGGCGTCGCCGCTGTGGGTTGTCAAGTGGGCTTTGGGGCGTCTCAGTCGCTCGTGGCGGCGGGTTGCCGGGAGCGCGGGCCTGGCGCCGGATGCCGGAGAGCGCCGGGGGCGGCGGGCGGTGCCGGGGTGGGCGGAGCCGTAACGGAGAAAAAGAAGAACAGGCGCGTGATCGCGCCTGTTCTTCGTCGGATCGGGACTACTCGATGATCGCGTGGGCGATCCAGTAGGTGATCGCCGCGACGATGCCCGCCGCCGGGATCGTGAGGACCCAGGCGGTGACGATGTTGCCCGCGACGCCCCAGCGCACGGCCGACAGGCGCTTGGTCGCGCCGACGCCCATGATCGCGCTGGTGATCGTGTGGGTGGTGGAGATCGGGGCCTGGAAGCCGATGGCCGCCACGTAGAGGACCGTCGCGGCCGCGCTCTCGGCCGCGAAGCCCTGGGGCGGGTTGAGGGCGATGATGCGCCGGCCGAGGGTGCGCATGATGCGCCAGCCGCCCGCGTAGGTGCCCAGGGAGATCGCGGCCGCGGCGGCCAGGATGACCCACTGCGGGATGTTGTCGCCGGGCTGGTTGTAGCCGCCGACGACCAGCGCGAGGAAGATCACGCCCATGGTCTTCTGGGCGTCCTGCAGGCCGTGGCCGAGGGCCATGGCCGCGGCGGACACCGTCTGCGCGTAGCGGAAACCCCGGCCCGTGGAATGGGGATTCGACTTGCGGAAGATCCACAGAATCGCGATCATGATGCCACCCGCGAGGGTGAACCCCACGAGCGGCGACAAGATCATCGGCACCACGACCTTCTCCAGCACCCCATCCCAGTGGACGGTCGTGCTGGCCGCCAGCGCCGCCCCCACGAGCCCGCCGATGAGCGCGTGGGAGGACGACGAGGGCAACCCGAAGTACCACGTGATCAGGTTCCACGTGATCGCGCCGACGAGCCCGGCCCCCACGATGACCAGACCGTGGGTGCCTTCGGGCGGCTCGATGATGCCGCTGCCGACCGTCTTGGCGACCTGCTCCCCCAGGTGGGCGCCGATGAAGTTCATCACGGCGGCCATCAGCAGGGCGGCCCTCGGCGTCAGCGCCCGCGTCGAGACCGAGGTCGCGATCGCGTTCGCCGCGTCATGGAAGCCGTTCGTGTAGTCAAACACCAGTGCGATGACGACCACACTGATGACGAGCGCAAGCTCCACTTAACTTTCCTTGACCGCAATCGACTCGACCGTGTTGGCGACATGCTCGAACGCGTCAGCGGCGGACTCGAGCTGGTCGATGACCTCTTTCATCTTGAGGACGGTCAGGGCGTCGTACTCGCCGGAGAACAGCTTGGCCAGCAGGCGTCGATAGACCTGGTCGGCCTGGTTCTCGAGACGGTTGATCTCGATCCAGTACTCGTTCAGGTTGTTGAGCGACCGCAGCCGGGGCATCGCCTCGGCGGTCAGCTCGGCCGCGCGTTCGAGCACCTCGACCTGCCGCACGACCTCCTTCGGCAGGTGGTCGATCTGGTAGAGCACGATCAGATCGGCCGCCGCCTCCATGAAGTCCATGACGTCATCGAGGTTCGAGGCGAGCTTGTAGATGTCTTCGCGGTCGAACGGTGTGATGAAGCTCTCGTTCAACCGGTTCAGGATCGCGTGAGTACGCTCGTCGCCCGCGTGCTCACACGCGCGCATCTTCTCAGCGAGAGCCTCACGGTCGGAACCGTCACTGATGATCTCGACCAGCAGCCGTGACGCTGTGACGAGGTTGTTCGCCGAGTCGGCGAACAAGTCGTAGTAACTGTCCTCACGGGGCGTGAGACGCAGACGCACGTGGATCTCCAGATGTGCGGGGACTGTCCGCAGAGAAGAGTAGAGGCAACCAGGCAGAACGTGAACTTAAGGTAGATGTCACCTAATGGTTGCCCAACGGTCTTCCCCTGACACATAAGGTTCTTCGCTCGTTTTTCAGATCTTGGTGCGGTGGAAGTTGAGGAAAGACCGCGACGGCGTCGGTCCACGCTGGCCCTGGTACCTCGAACCGTACGCGGCCGAGCCGTACGGATGCTCAGCGGGGCTGCTCAGCCGGAACAGACAGAGCTGACCGATCTTCATGCCGGGCCACAACTTGATGGGCAGCGTGGCGACGTTGCTGAGTTCGAGCGTGACATGGCCCTCGAACCCGGGGTCGATGAAGCCGGCCGTCGAATGGGTCAGCAGGCCCAGTCTGCCCAGGCTCGACTTGCCCTCCAGACGGCTGGCGATGTCGTCGGGGAGCTTTATGACCTCGTAGGTGCTGGCCAGGACGAACTCCCCCGGATGGAGGATGAACGGCTCATCCTTCTCCGGCTCGACGAGCCTCGTCAGGTCGGGCTGCTCACAGGACGGGTCGATGTGGGGGTAGCGGTGGTTCTCGAAGACCCGGAACATGCGATCCAGCCGGACGTCGATGCTGGAGGGTTGGATCATGTCGGGGTCGTAGGGGGTGAGACGGACTCTTCCCCTGTCCACCTCGGCTTTGATGTCGCGATCTGAAAGCAGCACGACGACAGGGTAGTGGGAATGAGGGCGTGGGCTTGGCGTGGATCATGTAGAGTGGGCGGAGCACCTTGCGGGTGTAGTTCAATGGCAGAACATCAGCTTCCCAAGCTGACAGCGCGGGTTCGATTCCCGTCACCCGCTCTCGGCGAGCCCTGCTCGGTGGCCTAACGACCACCTTCGCAGGGCTCTTTTGCTTTCTGGGGGGCGACCCCCAGACCCCCGATGTCAGGGGGCTGCGCCCCCTCACGCTCCCCCTGGCCGCTATCGCGTCCAAACATCGCTATCGCTCTGGGTCGCTCCGCTCCGGGCAAAGGGCTCCGCCCCTCGCGCTCCCCGGTAAGGCCTCGCTTCGCTCGGACTGCTGCTCGCTTCGCTCGTCAGAACCTTCTTTTTGGTTACGGCTACGCCTGGTCGGCCACCCGACCTACTCCCGCCATCCGACTGCTGCCGCCAAGAAGGGGTCGGGATAGACGAGGATGCCGCGACCATCGGGCGGCACAGTACAGGCCGACACGGATCTCAACAGCGGGTCCGCAAGTATTCGCTGCTGAGCTCGGGCGGCGGCGAGGTGCAGGGCACGAAAGCGGGGGCGGGCTTGGTGTTCATTCCGCTGCGGGTTATCATTGAGAGTATATATCATTGAAGATATGATGCGATGAGAGATCGATCTCGAGCCAGAGGTGGAGTCATGGCTGGACGGGCTCCCCTTTCCGCTCTACCAGCGGGTTATGCGAAACGTAGACGACTACCTCGTCACTGGCGGTGTCCCTGATGGAGACCATGTAAAGAAGCTCAAGGACGCCGAAGGCGTCCATGAACTGCGCGTTGCTCTCGACCGAACGACCTGGCGACTGACTTTCTGGAAGCCAGCCAACAAAGTGATCGTGATTCTCACGGTCTTCCGCAAAACGCAGGAAGGGACGCAGATCACCGACCTCAATCGGGCAATCGCCGCCAAGAAGCGGTGCGAGGCAGAACACGACCTCACCGTCACGCATACTTTCGAGAGGAGCGCATGATGAGTCACAGCCGTTGGGAAACCTACAAGGCAAAGCGTCTGCGCCAGCTAGCAGCAGATGCGCAGCCACATCCCGAATACGAGCAGGCCGGCCACGACCTGGAACTCGGTGATCAGTTGCGTGAGATCCGCAGGCGCCGAGGTCTGTCTCAGAAAGTCGTGGCGGAGCGGGCTGGGATGTCCCAGCCTGCCCTATCTCGCATCGAGAGCGGGGGCGGCATACCAGATATAGCTACGCTTGTGCGCCTGGGTGCGGCAATGGGCGTGCGATTCCGAGTCGAGCTCATTGTCGACGACGACACCACTGAAATCGAGCCTCTGACAGTGCATCATCGACAGGTCGCCAACGCATGACTGCCAGCAGTCACCCTGTTGTCCTCGCCGATCGAGCTGTCGAAAGGATCTCTTCCGAGCAGAGCTGGGCCGTCGCAGAGAATCCTCAGAAGTAACCTGCTCGCCCTGGCCAACGTCATCCGCATTTCTGGCGGAAGTAGGGACTTGGAGGAAATCGATCAGGTGGCTTGCCCCCGAACGCGGCTCCTCTGAGCAGTGAACCTGCCGGTGAGCTCGGTGGTCGTCGTGCCATTAGCTGCGGTGACCAGAGGTCAACCACGACCACTCACGACCGGCCCGAGCCCGACGCTGACCAGGCAGCCCGGGGTCCGCAGCCCGTGATCGCTGCACTTCCCAAGCTGACAGCGCGGGTTCGATTCCCGTCACCCGCTCTCGGCGAGCCCTGCTCGGTGGCCTAACGACCACCTTCGCGGGGCTCTTTTGCTTTCTGGAGGGCGACCCCCAGACCCCCGATGCGAGAGGGCTTCGCCCCCTCACGCTCCCCCGGTCCGCTGTCGCGTCCCCGTCGTCGCTCCGCTCCGGGTCGCTGCGCTCCTGGCGAAGGGCTCCACCCCTCGCGCTCCCTGGACAGGCCTCGCTTCGCTCGGGCTGCTGCTCGCTTCGCTCGTTAGAACTTTTCCTGTTACGGCTTCGCCTGGCCGGCCACCCGACCAACCCCGGCCGTCTGTGTGGCATGGCCATGTCCGCGGAACTGCTCCCGGATCTGGTCGCTGGTCGGCTTGAAGTCGTAGACCGAGCGGCTCGGTTCCTACCGCCGTCCGCGATGGTCTTTCTGATGTAGACGGCACCACCTGACTAGAGCTCGAAGTACACCGGGCCGGCCTGGCTCGTAGGACGGGTCTGTGGCCGAGCTGGCATCATCAGGGGAGGAGGCTGACACCATGAACTTCGATCGGATCACCGTTGAGCCTGGGAGGCTCGAAGGCAAGCCGACCATCCGGGGCCTGCGCATGTCTGTCGAGACGCTGGTACGCCTGGTCGCCGGAGGGTGGTCCTTTGACGAGATCCTCTCCGACTACCCCGACCTGGAGCTTGAGGACATCAGGCAGGCGCTTGAATACGCGGCGGCTTCAACGAATGTCCATTTCTACAGTCTTCGTGAGCCGGCGTGAACTTCCTGGTCGACGAGAACCTCTCGCCCCGTGTTGCCGAGCTGTTGAGCAAGGCCGACCATGATGCGGTCCACGTGCGCGATCTTCACGCGACAAGTGCTCCAGACGCGACGATTATGGAGCTCGCTGTACATGGCGGCAGGGTAATTGTGTCCGCAGACACTGACTTCGGGGCACTTCTGGCCTACAGCCGCGCGACCGAACCTTCTGTCATCCTCGTGCGGGAGCTCATCGCACTCCGCCCGCCGGAACTCGTCAACATCATCTTGGCGAATCTCGAGGTTCTCCAGGCGCATCTCGAGTTGGGAGCGGTCGCGGCCTTCTCGCCGAACGGCATTCGTGTACGAGCGCTTCCCCTGCGTTGAGGTCATTGATGATACCCGTGCCAGAAGGCGGGCATCCGAGGGCTCTCCCGGGTCGTCACGGTCAATTGTCTTCACCTGAACTAGACCGGACTCACACAGTTCAGAAAGCAGCCTTCAACAGTTGATTCCCAAGCTGACAGGGCGAGGTCGATTCCCGTCACCCGCTCTCAGTGTGGTAGTCGAGGTAGGACGCAAAATCCGAGATCGCCTCAGCCCAGATCGTGGTAGAAGCGCTCCTTCTCGGCTGTTCCCCGCACTCGCTTACGAAAGCCGACGCGTCAGTCATCGCACATGTGACGGCGCTTCCAGGTGCCGGCCTCCCTGCCCTTCACCCACAGGGGCGGTGACCACAGGCACGGTCCCTCCTCTTCTTCTCCAATAGTGCTCACCGCGATCTCTGCCTCGTCTTGGTCCGAGACCTCGGAGTAACCGTCATAGAACGGTTCGGCGAAATCGCGGCCGATCGACTCCGCGAGCCACGGCACGAAGGTGATGTCCTGAGGGAAGAGCGCATGATCCAAGCAGCACAGATTGGGGTCCCACCCCCACATCGCGCCCTCGGGATCGCGGCAATCCAGCAGAGACGCGAGTCCGCACCCCCACTCCAGCAACTGGATCATGCCCGCGCATCGTCCGCCGGACTCGGCCCGAAATCCCAGAGCAGAGTCAGTTATGTCCGCGAAGCTGTCGCTCTTCCAGAAGTCATAGCCCCGTACACCGATGATGCCACCGCGAGGACCGAAACCTCCGTTCCCCACCTCCAGATACAGCCGCCGCAGCAGTGAAGGAAGCGGGTGACCGATGGCCTCTTCAGCCTCAGCGACCGCCTCGGAGGAGGCCATCGGTAGCACATCACGCCCGGGGTTTGACCGTATCGCTTCGAAGATCTCATCTTCTGTCATGATCGGCACTCCACATGCGAGGACCGCTGAAGGAAGAGCCAGAAGTTGCCCACGTCCATAAGGCTGCATGTTGCCAGCTTCGACCGACAATGCCCCAACGCAGAAGCATCGTTCGCATGCCAGATCCGTGCGGCCAGAACGAGCGGCGATCAGCGGTGAATCGTGAGGACTCACGGTCACTCGGCCGACTCTGACCTGTACCCGTGTTTTCCCAGCTCAGCACGCGACGATCAGTAACCTATTCCCAAGCCGACAGCGCGGGTTCGATTCCCGTCACCCGCTCTCGGCGAGCCCTGCTCGGTGGCCTAACGACCACCTTCGCGGGGCTCTTTTGCTTTCTGGAGGGCGACCCCCAGACCCCCGATGCGAGAGGGCTTTGCCCCCTCACGCTCCCCCGGTCCGCTGTCGCGTCCCCGTCGTACACCGCTACTTAACCGAACTGATCTTGGTAGTGAACCATGAGTCTCCTCTCTGGCGGCCCAACTCTCTGTGACCACATTCAGTTCTAAGGGGGAGGGTGTTCGGCGCGTCGCGGCGATCGCCGGGGGCTTTGGGTCAGTGGCAGCGCATGTCGGACCCGGCTTCGTGTCCTCCGTCGAAGAATTCCACGATGACGTCCTTGGAGCCGTCTCCTCGCCATGATCCGCTCGGGTTGACGTATACGGTGCCGGAGAGCGCTCCGCCCTCGATGCCCTCGACCGTGACGGACTTGTAGTAGCGGACAAGCTCGGCATCGGGCAGCTTCGTGATCAGAGCCAGGTGGACCAGATAGTCGCAATGGTTGCTGTTGCCCGACAGCAGGCCCACCACGCGCGCCTCGGCCCGCAGATCATGTTCGGTGTCGGGTGGGAGGGAGAGCATGCTCACCCGTTCGTGCAGCCGGGCCAGCTTCTCGTCGTTGCGCCACTGCGGAACGACGAACACCAGGGTGGAGGCGACGATCGAAGCCAGGAGCGCGAGACATACGAAGAACGGCCACCTCCTCCGCTGCTTCGGTAACGCCTCCGAGGCTGTTTCGGTCAGCACCATGCCATTCTCCAGAGCTCGTCGAGTGATCACCATTCAACAACACGGATCGCTAATTGCGTCGATGCTAAGAAAGCGCCGGCGAGCCGGCTGAGCGGGATCGCGCCCGTGCTCTCAGGGCGAGCCATGGCCGCGGTGTTGATCGGCTGAGCCTGCAAGCTTCATGCCCCCGCTGGCAATCCGGGCCACTCACCGGCGAGCGGGTCAGGATGTCATCTCGGATGATCGTCCAGTCGTGCGGTGGATACTGGGCATACCCAGGCTCACGATGCTTGTGCGCGCAGCCGCTGCCCGTATGGCCTGCAGCTTCTGCTCAGTGGCGGCGAGAGTGGTCTCGATCGCGGAGACTTCACCGAGCCAGCCTTGATCCTTGGCCTCGGAGAGGCGGTCGATCAGGTTGGCGCGGATTTCTTCGAGTCTGGGCATCTGAGCTGGGTCAACGCGAAGAAGAGGGCATCTGACACAGGCGTTTTCATGCGCGCAAGGGCTTCCATGGTCGCGTCCGCATATTCCGAGCGCGACTTTCTGTAGTTCGAAATGGGCGGGAAATTCTGCCCATTCCTATGAGCTGTAATCCATGCGATTCCCAAGCTGACTGCGCGGGTTCGATTCCCGTCACCCGCTCTCAGCGAGCCCTGCTCGGTGGCCTTCGGACCACCTTCGCGGGGCTCTTCTCGTTTCTGGGGGCGACCCCCAGACCCCCGCTGCCAGGGGGCTTCGCCCCCTCACGTCGCATGTAGTGGTTGACGCTGAGCGGGGAGAGCGTGTCACCCTCATCGGGCGTCACGCCTTGGGACCGTGCCAGACTCGGCGGTTCCCACGCGCCGAAGATCGTGAAGCGCGGCTTGGGCATATACAGCGCGTACGGATGCAGTCACTCAGCGCGACTCCCCCGCATAGAGGGCTTTGGGCTCACCCTGAACGCCTAGCTCTTCAGACAGCCGCCAGACACCGGGTTTGATTAGTTCAATTGAGTCTTAGGATGGCTTATCAAACTCCGCAACTACCGTGAACGCAGGGGATCCAGTGGCCGGAAGAGGGCGTCCCACCCGAGCTACGGTGTACGACAGGCTTGCTCGGGCGCTGCAGGAGCTCAACCAACGCCTTGGCGGACTCCCGAGCCCCGCTGAGGCGCAAGAGATCTGGTCAGACATCTGGCATCTGGAGGCGCACCACTCCACCGCGCTCGAAGGCAACACACTCGTTCTACGTGAGGTCCAAACCCTGCTCGATCAGGGAAGAGCCGTCGGCGCCAAGCCTCTACGCGAGTACAACGAGGTCAAAGGGTATGGCGACGCAGCTAAGTGGGTCTACGGGCAGGCATTGGAACCTGAGGTGTGGAACGAGGGCCAGCTCATTAGTCTGAGTGAGCTACGTCATATCCATTACACCGCGATGACACCGGTCTGGGATGTGGCGCCTCACCCTGACGCGACAGATCAAGAACGACCAGGCAGCTTTCGTCAGCACGACCTTCACCCATTTGCGGAGGGCATGACCCCACCTGCCTGGCCACTTGTGCCGGGAGAGATTCAGGCTTGGGTGGACCAAGTCTGTGCCACGGGCAAAAAGCTGGAGGCAGGAGAAGATCTTGGGCACCCCCTGCCCGAGGAACTCGCCCGCATCCACAATGCCTTCGAGCGAGTCCATCCGTTCATCGATGGAAACGGTCGTACGGGGCGGCTCGCTCTCAATCTCATACTGGTGCGGTTGAGCTATCCACCGATCATCATCTTCAAGCAACAGCGTGAGGCATACCTGGCGGCCATGCGCCGAGCTGACGCTGGCGACTGTGGCGCCTTGGGCGAATTGATCGCACGAGCGATGGAGGAGAACCTCAATCGCTTCATCGTCCCCAATGTTGCAGGGCCGGCAAGACTGGTACCGCTGGCCGCACTGGTCGACAAAGAGTTCACCATTAACGCCCTTCGGCAAGCTGCACAGCGTGGACGCCTCAACGCGGTTCAGGGGGCGGATGGGGTGTGGAGGTCGACGCGCAAGTCCGTGGAAACGTACCGCGCTTCCAAGCACAAGCAGTCGGCAAGCTCGAAGGCCCGAACGAAGAAGGATGAAGCGGGGCCAATGGGACTCTTTGATATTGATGCAGCGGAGGGGCATAGCTGACCCAGCCACGGCGGGACACGGCAACGCCGTATGGCTGGCTTCGTCAGGCGGGAGTGTCGTGCCAGATGCGTGCCAGAGCGGTCGGTCGGTCGTGATCCCTAAGAGCCAAGGGCATCCAGTCTCATGTTCATGCCCTGGGCATTCCGTTTCCGCAGGTCAGCTAGGCAAGATCAGTGATGTTTCCCAAGCTGACCGCGCGGGTTCGATTCCCGTCACCCGCTCTCGGCGAGCCCTGCTCGGTGGCCTTCGGACCACCTTCGCGGGGCTCTTTTCGTCTCTGGGGGCGACCGCAGCCCCCCGATGCGAAGGGGCATGCGCCCCCTCGCACTCCCCCTGGCCGCTTTCGCGTCCCGGCGTCCTATCGCTCCGGGCGAAGGGCTCCGCCCTCACGCTCCCTGGTAAGGCCTCGCTTCGCTCGTCAAACCATTGTTCCGTTACGGCTTCGCCTGGTCGGCCGCCCGACCAGCTCCACCCACCCGACTACTGCGGTCGACGTACTCATATCTGCGGAGAGAATTCATGACGACCCGGCGGGCAGAAACGGGCCACCAGCTTGATCACCGACACGGGATCTGGAGTATTCAGGCGGTCAGCTGATGTTGAAGCGCTGGTTCCAGTTGCCGCTGCACTGCCAGACCTGCAACTTCGTCCCCGCGTGGTAGCTCGCGCCGACCGCGTCCAGGCAGAGGTTGCCCTGTAGGTTGACGAGCTTGACCCAGGGGTCGCCGGTCACCTGCGGCCGTGCGACCCATCGCTGGTTCCTGCCGCCGCTGCAGCGCCATTGCTGGACCCGCGTGCCATTCCCAATCGGCCCGTCGACCGCCATGTCCAGGCACCTGTTGGAGCCGTAGTTGCGCAGCTCGTAGATGCCCGCGAAGTCCGAGGTGGTTCCGGTCCGAACGATGGCCCAGTACTGCGTGTCCCCTCCGGTCAGGGGCCACAACTCGGGCCGCACCCCGTCCCCCTGGAACGGGACCGGAAGATCGATCACCAGGCGGTTCTCCGCGCCGGGCGCCCTCATGACGCTCACGTACACCCCCCGGAGGTCGGCCGAGGCGGGTCCGATCGGCAGTCCCGCGAACAGCGTGAGCCCCGCCACCACCACCATGAGGATCTTTCTGATGCGCATTCGTTCTCCTTCTGCTGTCCTGTCCCACGTCGGGCGCCAAGCATGCGAAGGAGCGGTATAGGTCTGGTATATCCGCAGATGGGGTCGGCAGCCTCAGATGGCCCAGAGCGAGCACGGTGCACGACGAATCAGCCCTCATCGTGGCGGCCACCGAGTTCGGCGCCAGCACCGGCCTGCTCCGGCCACTCCGTTCATGCCTCCGTTACGACCTCACCGCCGAGGCCGGCCAGGCCGGGCCTTTCTCCTTGACCCGCGTCCGGTGGCGATGGGAGCTGAGCCTGAAGTCTTCGACCGACCACGGCTGGCAGGTCAAGGACTTGCATGATGTTCCCCGGCTTTCGTGGCGACGGTGTCATCGGCGAGCGCCGGCGCATTCGCTCGACCATTCGGCGCTGGCGGCACGGCCCGCCGCCTCGTGCGGGCCGGTCGGCCCTCGGCGTAGGCTCACGGGCGCACCGTCGAGCGATGGCGAACGAGAGGAAAAGACCGTCCGTGCATGACTACGACGACCCGGCCTGGGGGCCGCTTCCCGTGCGCCCGGCGCCACTGCGCTGGTTGCTGCTTCTCCCCCTGACCCTGGTGTTCCTGCCGCTGTGGTGGGTGGTGTGGGTCGTCCTGGCGATCTGCTTCTACTGCGTGGCGCCGGTGGCGCAGCTGATCGTTTACATCGTGCCGCGTGCCGAGAACGGCGCGATACGAATGCTGGACGCCACATTGGGCCAATTACCGTTCGTCCCGCTCTGGTGTGTGACCCCGGTGGGGCTGGTGCGGGAGGGCGACACGGCGTACTACCGGGCGCGCGTTGACCAGCGCATCGAGAAGCAGACCCGACGCGTGGAGACCTCCCAGTACCGTCGCGAGTACCACCGCGACCTGGAACTCGGCGCACACTACTTCCGTGGCGCCGGCGCCGGTTACGCCCTGCGCGTCGCATCGGAGCAGGGCTGGAACCTCCACCCGGTGCTGCGCTCGCACCCCCGGCGTCGGCTCCGGCTGCGTCACAACGGCCGGCCACGGCCGGACCTCAGGGCACGATGACCTGGCCGCCCTTCACCGATCGGCTCTGAGCAGGTCGACCGCCGGCGTGGCCACGACATCGTCCAGGCGGGGCCGGCCTGGAGCAGGTCGAGGCGGGTCGCGTCCCGCCGCGGCCTCAGTTGCGCGCGCGGATCACCATGACCAGCCCGGCGATGAACGACCCGAGCAGGACCGGCGACAGGACCGCGAGGCCGCCCCACACGACGAGGCCGAGATAGCCGAGCGCGGACGAACTGTGCGTCGGGTCGGCATCAGCGGCTGCGAACAGCCCCAGGCCGAGGATGACACCGACCACCGTGATCGCGATCGGCGTCCACAGGAGCACGCGGGCCCACACGCGGTACTTCCGGCTGTAGACCCGCCGGGCCGGCCGCACGTTCGGCTGTGGGGGATAGCCGGCGAGTTCGCTCATGTCGCATTTGTACCAGCCCACGCGGCCCCCGGGAGGAGAAGGTGTTCACGTGGGAGGACATCCGCACCTGCACACGGGGGGCGGCGAGCATTTCCCGGGCCGGCCCTTCGCCGAGATCCTGCTCACGCGGCCTCCGCGCCTCCCGCCGCATCACGGGCGCGCCGCCTTCCCGTCAGTCCTTCCTGCTGTCCCAGGGGTCACCGATCCAGCCGTCGAAGGAGGGGATCAGGGCCACGAGGGCGGCCCCGAGCCGCCAGTCCAGCTCCGGTGCGTACAGATGTACCGTGTCCCCGGACGACTTGAACTCAAGCGGGACCTGTCCGCCGGAGCGCCACTTGATGCGGCGTGGGCCGCGCGGGAAGTCACCGCCGCCGCCGCCGAACAGGCTGGCCACGAGGATGAGCGGTAGCAGGGGCGTGCAGAGCCACCACACGCACCACCAGAACAGCCGGCCCTTGTATCCCACCGCGTCGGGGCTGCCGGGGCGGCTCACCGTCCAGCGTGTGCGCAGTCGCCGGCTGAACGCCTTGTCGCGCGTGAACGCACCGAGTGGTTCGCCTTGCGGGCCGAGCACCTTGAACTGTGCCCGCCCGTTGCCCGTGGAGACGGTGACCAGGGTGGCGACCCGCGCCTGGCGATGCTCGTCCGCCCACAGGACGAAGAAGCGGGCTCCGCTCTTCCGGGCCGCGAGGTAGGCGGATATGCCGCCGGGCGGCACCTCGCGTTCGACATAAGCGACCGGCCGCGAAGGTTGCGATCCGTCGGAGAAACTGATCCGGCAGTCGAGTTGCCCGCCAGGGGTGGTCCTCAGTCGCCGCAGTGCTTGCAAGGTCAGAGTGCCGGTCACCTGACGGCTCCTTCGCGCAGTGTTCATGTCGAACGGTCAGCACGAAGGTACGCGTGCGCGGCCCCCATTGTTCCCTTGATGAGGATTTGATCCCTGTTTGCGGTCGGTTGGGCGCTTCTCCGGTGAGCCCCTTCAGACCTTCATGACGATGACGCGTCCGCCGCACAGAGCGGCCAGGTCGTCCGGATCGGAGGTGAGAACCGTCACGGGGCCAGGGGCCGCGAGAGCGGTGGCGCAGAGCATGGCGTCGATGGCGTACTCGTGTCCGTGTGAACGGGTGAGGAACCGAGGCGGCCCATGGTGACTCACGGTCATAAGATCCGCGCCGACCGGCGTGTCCACAGCGCGGGTTCGACTCCCGTCACTCCTTCTCGGGGAGCTTTTCGATGCCTCGGTTCCTTACTCAGGGGAGATGTGCCCGCTCCTGCCTCGGCGGCGGGCAAGTCGCGTACCGATGACCACGGGGGCCATGGCGGCTATGAACCACACGAAGTGCAGCACCACCAGTGCGGCCCACACCCTCTTGTCGGATACCTTCGCCCAGCTCAGCAGCACGGTACCGACCACGATGACGTAGCTGGTCAGCAGATAGCCCCGCAAAATTCCGCTGATCCTCAATGCTCGTCGCACCTGCCCCGACCCGAACCACCACCGCACGGCCGACCAGGCGAGGACCGACAGAGCGACCGCGCCCAGCAGGGGTAGGAGTGCCCCGTCGGTTGCCGGGGGCGCGCCGTCTGCGGCGGTGGCGGCGAGGGATCCTGTCAGGAAGAAGGGCACCATGCAGACGACGGCGGCCGCGGCGGTGGCCGTGATTCGCAGACTCTCTTCGTCGGCCATATGCAGATCGCGCGAAAGTGCTCTTCTCCGGCTGATCGCCACTTCTGGCCGGTCGCCTCTTCGTTTGATTCTGATGAGGCGTACAAGGCCCCAGACAACGGCTCCGATCGCGGCGATGATCAGAAAACCCGGTAAGGAATGTTCGCCGTCTGGACGGTTCTGGTCGATTCTCAGCAGGTGAGCGACACCGTCCCCCGCCATTTGGATGAACTGGCGGCCGGCCACGAGTACGGCGATGACGGCGGGTAATGCCAAGCAACCCAGCCAACCGGTGGTGTCCTTGCTCGGACGGGCCCCAGCCAGCGCCTTCTGGATCTCGGCGTTGCCGGGTGCCAGTTCTGCGGCGTGTTCCAGGGCGGCGACGCCTTCCCTACGGGCGCGAATGCGTCCAGGCGGGTGCGCCAGCAGAGCCTCACCAAGAGCCAGATGGGCCGATGCCTCACCTGGCGCGAGGTCCACGGCTCGGCGTGCCGCGCGTTCGGCCTCGTGTTGCGGCACTCGCAGTTCACCCGCTGCGGTCGCGGCGCGGGCCAAGGCCACATGTCCCCGCCAGTCATGCGGGTTCAGCGTGGTCGCGCGCAAGCCGTGGGAGATGGCCTGAGTGGTGTCACCCAGTTCGCGGAAGATCATGCTGGCGAGAGCCAGGCAGTCGGCGCCTGGGGGCGAGGTCAGGAACATGGCGCGATCGATCAGTTCGCGTGCGGACTCGGCATCCTTCTGTCGAGCGTGGATCAGCGCGTCGAGCAGGACGGGGAACGGTTCCCCGGGGCGTTCCGCGCGAAGGCCGCGCACGAAGGCGGAGGCTTCGCCGAACGATTCCCTGGCACAGAGTTCGCTCACATGGCCGAGTTCGTCCGACACCGGACAAGGTTATGTCCGCGCCCCAAAGAGGGAGCTCACCCCTATGCCCCCGACGGGGAATCCGTCGGGCCCGGAAGGAGTCCGGGTCATCGACCTCGGGTGGCCCGGCCGAGGCGCAGGGCCGAGGCGAGGAAGAAGAGGCCGCCCAGGGTGGCGTAGCCGGCGAGGTTGAGCAGCGATGCGCCGTCCTGGCCGGCCTGCAGGATGAACGACGTTCCGGCCACGGTTGAGATGCCGCCGCTGAGGATCATGGGCCAATGGCCGTCCAGGTGGCGGCGGATGACACCCACGACCAGCTGTGTGACGCCGGACACGACGGCCCAGGCGCCCCACACGCGCAGCACCGCCGGGATGCCCGATGAGGCGGCGACGGCCAGGCCGGCGGCGGTCAGCCAGCTGATGGCGATGTTGGCGTACAGGCTCGGTGCCGGGCCCTTGTCCTTCGACGAGCGGGCGTCGATGACGGCGGCGACTCCGTCGAACAGGGGGTAGAGCACCAGCAGGGCGATGCTGACCGGGCCGAGGCTCGACGCCGTCGCGGCCAGCAGGCCGGCCCAGACCAGGGCCAATGCGAAGCGGGCGAAGTACAGCCGGCGCAGGGAGGTGGCGACGGCGGAGGTGGTGACAGTGGTCATGGGGATCCTCCGGCAAATGA
This sequence comes from Herbidospora yilanensis, assembly GCF_001570565.1. Lineage (GTDB taxonomy): Bacteria > Actinomycetota > Actinomycetes > Streptosporangiales > Streptosporangiaceae > Herbidospora > Herbidospora yilanensis. The sequence continues at coordinate 907,833 of NZ_BBXE01000013.1, forward strand.
GGTAGAACGTTCGGTATCGCTGCCCAGCCTGACACCATGATGTCGAGCACGTCAAGACCGAACGTTCTGTCTGCTAATCTCGCCATGGTGAAGAACACTCGAGGCCAGGTGTCCGAAGCGCGTGCGCGGCTGCTCGGCACCGCCACCCGGCTCTTCTACATGGAAGGGCTTCACTCCGTGGGGATCGACCGGATCGTCGCCGAGGCCAAGGTGACCCGTGCGACGCTCTACCGGCACTTCACCGGGAAGGACGAGCTCGTCGTCGCCTATCTGCGGGAGGCCGATCAGGCCATTCGCGATCGGGTCGGCGAAGCCCTCGGCAGTGGGAGGCCGGCGGGCGAGATCCTGCGCATGGTGGCCAGGGCCATCGCCGAGGACATCGGGTCGCCCGGGTTTCGCGGGTGCGCGTTCCTCAACGCCGTGGCGGAGTATCCGGACCCCGAGCATCCCGTGCACCGAGCCGTGCTGGCGCATCGCGAATGGTTCCTGCGCACCGTCACCGATCTGCTCGCGCAGGCCGGGAAGACGCCGCCCGAGCTCGCGGGGCGGCATTTCGTCATGTTGCGCGACGGCGCGATGGCGTCGGGCTGCCTGTCCGAACCGGCCGCGGTCGGCGAGACGTTCCTTCAGGGGATCGAGGGGATTCTGCGCGCCGATCCCCTGTAGTAGCGCTTCCCTCCGCGTCGCGGAAGGTCGATCCATGGTGGGTTGGCATCGCGTGGATCGTGTCTCCGCCTGTCCTGCCGGTCATTCCGCATCGGCTGGGGGCGTCCGCCGGGGTGAGGCGCCGGTGGCCGTCAGTGCGGATACGCCCTCGGCGGGCGCGGGGTGATCTCCGCCCGGAAGCCCTCGATGATGGAGCTGATCTGGCGCATCAGGACGGTGTCTTCGAGGCGGTCCAGGTAGAGCGAGCGGCGGGCCAGGGCGTCGGCGTCGACGGCCCAGTAGAGGGCCATGAGCGGGTTGACGAACAACTCGCTGCCCCTGGTGCGCGTGGTGAACTGGACGTCGCCGAACCTGCCGGTCAGGGCCGCCGCGATGGAGCCGTTGACGATGCTCGGGTGTTCGGGGGTGTCGGCTTGGGCGCACGCGACGGCGTCCAGATAGATCTCCGCCGCCCGGCCGGCCCGGGGAATGGAGAAGGCGCCGAGATAGGCGCCCTCTCGGTCGAGGGCCGCCAGGTTCTCCAGCACCTGGACGTGGTTGACCCCGTGATACGCGTCGACGCCGAAACCCAGGCAGACGACGATCTTCTCCGCGACGTCGAGCCGGTGGACGGCGGCCAGGCTGGCCATGTCCTCCTCGGGGGTGCCCAGGCCCGCCTCGTCTCCCCGGAGCAGGATGTCGGTGCCGCCGTCGACCAGCACGATCGCGTCGATGTCCAGGCGTTCGGTCAGCATCCGGTAGGCCGCCCGTAACGGGGTGACGCCGACCTTGGGGAAGGCGTGAACCGTGGAGGGCAGGCCGTGGGTTTCGAGGCAGCGGGCGAGTGACCGTTCGGGGAAATAGGAGTCACGGCCGGCCGTCTCGGGCCCGATCACGGCCACGTTCTCGCCCAGCCAGACGTCGAGGTCGAGGCCGTGGAGGCGGCTGAACGACAGGTTGGCCAGGTGGACCTCCTTGCCCGCCGCCCACAGTTCCACGGCGAGCGGGAGCCCGGCGAAGACGTCGAATCCTCCGCCCGCCCCGGCGATCAGGACGCGGCGGGCCTGCTTGAGCCGGGTGAAAAGAGGGGGTTCGGCCAACGAGAACACGCCGGGAACCTACCGGTGGAATGCCCCGTGGGGCGGGGAAGTTGGCAGCTCGTATGACAACAGTTGCATTCATCGGCAGCGGGCACATCGGCGGCACGGTCGCCCGGCTCGCCGTCGCGGCCGGTTACGACGTCGTCCTGAGCAACTCGCGGGGGCCCGAGACGTTGCGGGACCTGGTCGACGAGCTCGGGCCGAGGGCCAGGGCGGCGACCGCGGCCGAGGCCGCCGAGGCCGGCGACTTCGTGGTCGTCAGCGTTCCGCTGGGCGCCTACCGCCAGGTCCCGGTGGAGCCGCTCGCCGGCAAGACCGTGCTCGACACGAACAACTACTACCCGGACCGCGACGGGGTCTTCCCCGAGCTCGACGCCGACACCACCACGTCCAGCGAACTGCTGCAGGCGCATCTGGCGACGTCCAAGGTGGTCAAGGTCTTCAACAACATCTACTTCGTGCACCTGCGGGCACTGCCGCGGCCCTCGGGCGCGGCCGACCGCAGCGCGCTCGCCGTCGCGGGCGACGACGCCGCCGCGAAGGCGGAGGCGATCGAGTTCCTCGACCGGATCGGCTACGACGCCGTCGACGCCGGGAAGCTCGCGGACGGGTGGCGCTACCAGCCGGGCACCCCTGCCTACGGCGGCCTCTACGCCGGGGACACCGAGAACTTCTGGGAGTCGCCCGGCGTGCCCAGCGACGCCGAGTCGGTCCAGGCGAAGCTGGACGCCGCCCGGCGTTGACGCTCAGGGGATGGCCATGACCTGGTCGTCCGCGTAGGGCACGCAGGCGGTGTCTACTCACCCGACAGGAACTCGCGGGCGCCGCGCAGCCTGGTCTTCAGGTGCCGCTGGGTCAGCCCGCAGTCGAGCCGCACGTCCCGTCGCCCCGCCAGCCCGGCGTCGGCCCGCGTGCCCGACGGCAGCCGGGCCGGGTCGATGCCGTCTCGCCGGGCGATCAGCAGGCCGAGTTCGTAGCGGCTCAGCGCGTCGGTTCCGGCCAGGTGGTGGACGCCCGCGCGCCCCGAGTCCGCGAGTTCGAGCAGGCCCGCCGCGAGGTCGGCGACATGGACGGGGCAGCGCACGTCGTCGGTGAACAGGATCCCGGGCCGGTCGCCCGAGGCCAGCGTGTGCACCAGGGCCTCGTGCGGCGAGCCGCCGTCACCGATGATCAGCGACGTCCGGGCGATCACCGCGGTGGGGTTGACCGTCTGGGCCGCCACCTCCGCCGCCGCCTTGGCCGCGCCGTAGGGGCTGTCGGGGTCGGGGACGGCGTCCTCTGCGTAGGTGACCGCCGCACCGGAGAAGACGGCGTCGCTCGACACCTGCACCAGCCGGACGCCGGCCGTCTCGACGGCGACGTTGGCCGCGCCCACGGCCGTGGTGACCCAGTCGGACTGGACGTAGGCCGCGTTGACGACGACGTCTGGGGCGACCTCGGCGACCAGGCGGGCCACGTCGGCGCGGTCACGGACGTCGAGCGACCGCCAGCCGGCTTCGGCCGCCGCGCCCGGACGGGTGAAGTAGGTGGCGGCCACAACGTGGCCGTGGGCCGCCGCCTGCCGGACGAGTTCGGCGCCCAGGAAACCGGTGCCGCCGACGACCAGGATCTTCATGGCAGCGACCGTAACAAATGGGTTGCATGACCGGCTGGGCGGCCGGAAGGGTCGTCGGAATGCATGCCAACCAGTTGACGGTGTCGCCCCGGATGGTCCGCGCGCTGGTCGACGAGCAGTTCCCCCAGTGGCGCGACCTCGCCGTCACGGGCGTCGTCTCCCACGGGACCGTCAACGCGATCTTCCGCATCGGCGACCGTTACACGGCGCGTTTCCCCCTGAAGCCTCCCGGCGACGTCGAGTCGACGCGGCACTGGCTCGAAGCCGAGGCCGGGGCCGCCCGTGAGCTGGCCGGGCGGACGCGGTTCCGCTCGCCCGAACCGGTCGCGCTCGGCGAACCCGGGGCGGGTTATCCGCTGCCGTGGTCGGTGCAGACCTGGTTGCCCGGGGTCGTCGCCATCGACGACCATCCCGGGGAGTCGGCCGGGTTCGCGCACGACCTGGCCGATCTCATCACCGACCTGCGCGCGATCGACACCCGTGGCCGGACGTTCTCCGGTGGCGGCCGGGGTGGTGAGATCGACGTACACGACGAGTGGGTGGAGACCTGCCTCCGGCAGAGCGAGGCGCTGCTCGACGTGCCGAGGCTGCGCAAACTGTGGGCGGACTTGCGCGTGTTGCCGCGCCGGTCGGCCGACGTGATGACCCACGGCGACCTGCTGCCCGGCAACGTGCTGGTGGCCGGTGGGCGGCTGACGGGGATCCTCGACGTCGGCGGGTTCGGGGCGGCCGATCCGGCGCTCGACCTGCTGAGCGCCTGGAACCTGCTTGAGAGCGGGCCCCGTGAGGTTTTCCGCGAACTGCTCGGGGTCGACGACCTCGAATGGGAGCGGGGGAAGGCGTGGGCGTTCGTGCAGGCGATGGGGTGCGTCTGGTACTACGTGAGAAGCAATCCGGTCATGTCCCACCTGGGCAAACGCTGCCTCGACCGCCTGCTGGCCGACGTGGGCTGACAGCGCGGGTCCTCGACCGCTTTCGGCGATCTCAGGCGATTAGGGTCTCCGCATGAGCGGAAACCGCCGCCTGCTGAGTGTCGTCGGCGAACTCGCCTTATTGGGCTTGGTGTTCGTCCTCTTCTCACGCCTGCACGCCGCCGCCGGAGCAGGCGTCGCCGAAGAGGCCGCGGCCAACGCGCTCGTCCTCCAGTCGTGGGAACACGCCCTGGGGCTGGACATCGAGCCGGCCGCGAATCGATGGCTCACCGGCCATCCGGCGCTCGTTCAGCCGGCGATTCTCTACTACCGCCTCTATTACGTCGTCCTGGCCGCTGTTCTGGTCTGGCTTTTCGTCCGTCACCCGGACGTCTACGTGAAAGCCCGCCGCACCATGGTGCTGATGCTCGCGTTCGCTCTGGTGGTCTTCTTCACGATCCCGATGTCGCCGCCGAGGTTCGCGCTCCCGGGCGTCGTCGACGTCGTCGGATCGAGAGGCGCGAACCTCTATTCCGCCCTGCCCAGCCTCCATTTCGGCTGGTCGCTCTGGGCCGGCTACGCCGTCTGGGCGGCACGCCCACGCCTGGCGGTCCTGGCGTGGGCGTTTCCCGTCGGGATGGCGGTGGTGGTGGTCGTCACGGGCAACCACTACGTGCTCGACCTCGTGGCGAGTGTGGTGCTGCTCGCCGTCGCGGTCGGGGTCAGGAGATGGTCAGAGTCCCGTTGGAGTTCCGTGCGCAGGTCACGACCGTCCGGGTAGCGGCGGTCAGCGCGCCCGAGAGGCACTGGCCGAGGACGGTGTGCCCGGCGGCGTTGGGGTGCCACGACTCCTGGCAGGTCTGGAAGTAGGTCACGCAGGCGTTGGCCGCCCGCTGGATGCGGATCTTGTCCCAGCCCGACAGGCTCGTGACGTGGTTGCCGGTCGGCCCCTCCATCACCCTGACCGGCGTGGCGAGGGTGCCCGACGGGCTGCCGGGGTTCTCGCACAGGCGGGCGCCGTCGAAGGCGCGCTGCACGTCGAGCACGCGCAGGTTGGCGGCCGGGCGTTCGGCGGCGAGGGTGTTGTACGCGTTCTTGACCAGGTCGCCGAGGTTGGTCGAGAAGACGTGGCCGGGGGCGAGGCTGGCGCGGTGGATCGGGCATCCGGCGGCGTACCGTTCCGCGCCGAGGTCGCGGAACTTGTCGCGGGTGTCGGTGCGGCCGTCTTCGTCGCGGTACTGCGGGGCGACGTCCAGAGGCAGGGGGTTCGTGTACGTCTGGAGCACCACCTGGTGCACGCCGTCGGCGTCGACCTGGGCGAGGGTGTCGAGGATCTGGCGCAGGGCCGCGGTGGTCTCGTTGGTGGCCGTGACGACCTCCGCCGGGCTGCCGAGGTCGGACACCGTGCACGGCTCCTGCGGGACGTCTCCCCCGAGATAGGCCCAGAACTCCCACCAGCCGGTCCAGGCGTCGGCGATGAACCGGTTGGCGCACAACGTGGCGACGTCGCCGAAGGTGAACTGGCTGTTGTTGGAGCCGAGGCCGATGAGGACGACGTCGATGTCGTGCGTCTGCGCGACGGCGCGAAGCTGGTCGAGTTGCGACTTGACGGTGCGGCCGTTGGCGCGGGCGCTGGAGGCGTTGGCGACGTCGTGCGGCTGTCCGCCGGAACAGGCCAGGTTGAACCGGTCTTGGATGCCGGGAAGGTCGGCCTTGAACAGGGAGGCGTTGGCGGAGCGGTGGCAGAAGTAGGCGTTGTCGTTGGGCGCCGACCAGCCGGGGAAGCCCTGCGCGGTGCCGTTGGAGTCGACGACGGGCTGATAGTCGCCCGCCCCTTCGCCGCTGACGAAGCTGTCGCCGAGCGCGACGGCCGCCGTCGGAAGCGCGGCCTGGGCCGCGCCGCTCTGGATGACGTGGAGTCCTGCCGCGGCTAAGAGGAGTGCGGTCGTGATCGCTGCTCGGCGGAGTCTGCGCATGCGAAATTTCCTATCAAACTGGCAGGTAATGGAGGGTATTTCGATGACAACACGACTCACTCACCGAGTCAAGATCTTGTGAAGACCGCTTCACCCACAAGACCGCGTATCGGCCCGATCGTCAAGGGGTCCTGTACCGTGCCGTGATGGACGCGATCGCCTTGCTCGACTGGCTGCTGGAGTGTGACGTCGACGCGCTTCTCAGGGTGGACGCCGGCCGGGGCGGCGTCCGGCCGTGGACCTTCGCCGCGAGCACGGGCGAATGGTCCCTGCGCGTGGACGCGTTCTCGGCCGACGAATGCATGGAGAAGACCCTCAAGGCCCTTGCGGACCACGGCCTGGTTCCGCCCGAATGACGTCCATGAGAACGCAGCGCGTCGCCTGGACCGAGCTTCCCGCCGCCGTCACCGACGAATTCGAGACCCGGCTTGGGACGGCGGTCATCGGGTTCGAGGAGCGGCAGGGCGGTTTCTCGTTTGGTGTTCTCGGGGTCGCCTTTCTCGCCGACGGTGACCAGGTCTTCGTGAAGGCGGTTCGGGACGACGCCGGGAACGTCCAGGACTATCGGACCGAGGCCGTGGTCGCCGCCGCGCTCCCCCGCGCCGTTCCCACGCCTCGGCTGCGGTTCGTGTTCGAGGCGGCCGGGTGGTTCCTGCTCTGCTTCGACGTCGCGCCGGGGGCACTGCCACAAGAGCCGTGGCAGATGGACGAGCTGGCCGCCGCGATCGACATGCTCGCGGTCTGCGCGCGGGAGTTGACGCCGTCGCCCGTCGGCGGCCTGCCGACGCTGGGCGAGCGGCTGGCCGGGCGTTGTGAGACCTGGCGCGGGCTGGCGCGCGACGGGCGGTCAGGGCCGGTCGCGGTCGGCGATGTCGGGGAATGGGAGCGGCGGCACCTGTCGCGGCTGGCCTCCGTCGAGGCGGTCTGGAGTGACGTCGTCGTCGGCGACTCGCTCGTCCACTTCGATCCGAGGTTCGACAACATCGTCATCGATCCGGCGACCGGCACGGCCCGGATCGTCGACTGGGGGCGGGCCTGCGTCGGGCCCGCCTGGACCGACAAGGTCTGCCTGCTGCTTCAGTCGGACCTCGGGGGGCTCGATCCCGAACCGCTGCTCGGGCCCGTCGCGGAGCCGGAGCCGGTCGACGCCTTCCTCGTCGCACTGGCCGGCTACTGGACGCTCACCGCCGCCCTGCCGGGGCTGGCGCACGCTCCCCACCTGCGGGAGCGGCGCGAACACGGGCGGCGGGCGACCATCGGGTGGCTGCGGAGCCGGTGGGCGTCGGCGTGAGGACACGATCTGGCCGTTGATCGCGTACTGCCAGAAACGTCCCTGCCGGGTCTCGGTGACGGACCCTGCATGTCACAGATCTGACCTGCGCCGGGCCTCCTCCCCTGCGTCCACGTAGGCCTTCGGGTCTTTGAAGTATTCGTAGGCACGGCTGGTGGCCTTGCGCACCACTGGCGCGGACGGCGGCGACGGCCAGATCTGCAGGTAGTGGTCGTCGACAGCGCAGCGTTCCGCGTCGATGCCGCGCACGTGGTAGCGCAACCGGTAGTCGCCGGGGCCGGCGGGCAACGGGGGGAGGTGGCGGGCGTCGTCGTCGCTCCAGTCGAGCGCCCAGCCCGCCATCACCACCCGGCCGGACGCGGAGCTGTAGCCGATCTCCACAACGTCGTCGTAGCCGTCAAGGTCAGCGCCCGGATCACGGTCGGCGACGGTCACCGTGAACGGGATGCGCCCCCACTGCGTGGAGATCCAGATGTCGGCGATCCCGCTACGCACCTCGACGTAGGCGACCTCCTGACCTGTGTTGGGGGTCTCACCGAGATCGTGTTCGAGCAGGTGGACCTGGCCGCAGTCTTCGACGTGCAGTTCCAGTCGGAGGGTCTGAATCCCGTCTTCAGTCATGATCGCGCAGACTAGAAGCCGCCACCGACAAACCTCGGCTGGCTCTGCCTGTCAGATCTTCTGGTGCAGCGACAACCACGACAACCCGTCGCTCGGCCCGTCGGGCCGCCAGGCGATCGGCATCTGCACGAGCACCGACAACCCCCGTCCCGAAGACGGCTCGATCTCGACCGTGCCGCCGTGCAGCACCACCTGCTGGTGGATCAACGTCAACCCGAGGCCCGTCCCCGGGCTGCCCGCCCGGCGGCTGAACCGGTTGAAGGCCTCCTGGTGCAGCTCACGCGGCATGCCGGGGCCGTCGTCGGCCACGCGCAGCAACGCCACCGTGCCCTCCACCCGGACGGTCAGCTCCACCCGGACCGTCCCGTGGGGGCCGACGCCGTGCACGGCCGCGTTCTCCAGCAGGTTGTCGACGATCATGCGCAGGCCCTCGGGCCAGCCTCTCACCATGGCCGCGTCGGGGAGGTGGGCGACGAAGCGGGCGTGGCGGTGCCTTCGGGTCGCCTCCTGTACGGCCACCTCACTCACCCCCGCCAGGTCGACGTCCTTCAGCGAGTCGGGTTCCATCAGCTCGCCCCGGGCCAGCTGGCGGAGCATCGTGATGAGGCGTTCGAGCCGGGCCTGTTCCATGGCCAGGTCGCGGATGACCTCGACGCGGTCCTCCGGCGGCAGGGTCGGGTAGCCGAGCAGGGCGATGTTGCCGCCCATGCTCGTCAGCGGGGTGCGCAGTTCGTGGGCCGCGGTGGCGGCGAAGGCGCGGGCGGTCTCCAGGGCCTCGGCGGTGCGGTGCACGGCCTCGTCGCGGCGGTCGAGCAGGCGGTTGACCAGGCCCGCCAGTTCGTCGATCTCCCGGGCGCGGGTCTTGCGGGTCAGCCGGCCGTTGCCCGCCCTCACGTCCTCGGTCAGGCGGGTCAGCGGGCGGAGCGTGAACCGGCCGAGGGTCAGTCCGGCGACCGCCCCCACGCCCAGGGCGATCAGGGTGGCGATCAGGAGCTGGTCGTACCGGCCGGAGATCCGGGCGTCGAGCGGGCCCTGCTCCTCGAAGATCCACAGGCGGCCCCGGCGGCCCAGGTCGGTGCTGACGTAACGCCAGGTCCCGGCGGTGGCGGGGGCCGTCGCCGGGGCCGGCAGCTCCGGCGGGACCGCGCCGATGACCAGCGGCTGGCCGCGGACCGGATCGACGTACACGCCCTCGGACGAATCGCCCTCCGCCGGACGGAGGCGGACCGGGCGCTGCGTGTGGTTCAGGGCGAGCGGGGTGAACGCCTGGAGGCGCTGCATCAGCCGTTCGTCGCGGGCGGTGCGCAGGTCGTCGGCCGACAACCGGGCGAACAGCAGGCCCAGCGACCCGACCAGCAGCGGCAGCAGCACGGCCACGCCCAGCGCGAACCTGGTCGACAATCTCACGACCGGACCCGCAGGACATATCCGACGCCGCGGACCGTCTCCAGGATCCTCGGCTCGCCCTCGGCTTCGAGTTTCCTGCGCAGGTAGCCGATGAACGTCTCGACCGCGTTGGCGGTGACCGCGAAGTCGTAGCCCCAGACGCGTTCGAGCAGCACCTCACGCGACAACACGATGCCGTGGTTCCTGGCCAGCACCTCCAGCAGGTCGAACTCCCGCCGGGTGAGCGCCAGCGGCCGGCCGTTGAAGACGGCGTCGCGGCCGTCGGTGTCGAGCACCAGGCCGCCGGCCCGCACGCCCGACCCGACCGGCGCCGCGCCCGAACGGCGCAGCAGCGCCCGGAGCCGCAGCGCCAGTTCAATGAGGTCGAACGGTTTGACCATGTAGTCGTCGGCCCCGGCGGTGAGACCGGCGACGCGGTCGGCGACCTCATCGAGGGCCGACAACATGAGGATCGGGACCTCCGAACCCCGGCGGCGCAGTTCGGCGCACACCTCGATGCCGGTCACGCCGGGCATCGAGACGTCCAGGACGATCGCGTCGACGCGGTCGGCTATCTCCAGCGCGGCCCGGCCGCCGCCGGCCGCCTCCACGGTGAAGCCTTCCAGGGTGAGCCCCCGGCGGAGCACCCGCAGGATCGCCGGGTCGTCGTCCACGGCGAGGATCCGGTGTGCGCCCATCTGCTTTTACCTCCTCCGGCCATATGCGGCCGGACCTGGAAGTTTAGGCCTTACGGTGCACCGTGAAGGGGATCGAGGCGGGGTGGGCCTTGGTCTTGCCGAGGTAGACCTTGCCGGCCGGCAGCGCCTTCGTGTTGATGGTCAGCCCGGAGACGGTGAGGCTGTCGGCGCACGAGGTGCGGAACGAGAAACCGTCGACCCAGCCGTGGTTGACGACCTTGAACGTGATGGTGAGCTTGTCCTCGGACAGGACGACCGAGTCCTGCTTGTGCTCAAGCTTGACCCACTTGAAGTCGCGGATCGGGGCGTTCGAGGTGATGGTGCCGGTGTAGGTCGTGGCCTTGCGCGGCTTCTTCTGCGTGATGCGAAGGTGGAAGCCGGCCCTGTCGTGCCAGAAGTAGTCACCGGCCCGCGCCCCCGGGGTGAGGCCCTTGGGCCTGCCCTGCACCTGGCCGATCCACGGCGCCTTCTCGCACGGGGTGCCGGTGGTCGCCGAGGCGGGCGCGACGCCGACCAGGGTGGCGCCGGCCAGAGCCGCGCCGAGCAGAGCGGGGACGAAGGTACTACGCCGCATGGGAGGGATTCCCTTTCGTGTGAGCGGTTGTGGCGCTCGGGACGATAGGGACCCTTCTTGGCAAGAACCTGAGATTTCAGCTCGGATAGTAAGGTCCGGCGACCAGTGAGTTCATGGCGGTCCACGTGTTGCAGTGCTCGGGGTTGCGCAAGGTGAAACCGCGGTTCATCCAGTACGTGATGTCCTTCGCCGACCCGTAGAAGATGTTCTGCTCCTTGCTCTTCTGCCGCACGACGAACTTCCAGTCGGCCGCGTCTTGCGGCATCGACCGGTAGACACTGCCGGTGAAGGCGCCGGAGAGGCAGGCACTCCGACCGCGAAATCAACC